>NC_007912.1:4444187-5057531 GCF_000013665.1 Saccharophagus degradans 2-40 | reverse complement strand
TCAAAAATAATTCACATTTATTCATTTTATTGTAAAACGAACAAATCTGTGGATAAGTCTGTACATATCTTGTACGTAATATGTGCTAATGCAGTGATAAGTGGTTAAAAGACATAAAAATTGGCTAGCAACCAACCAGTAAAATACTCACTTTTATACAAAACCTTTAAAAACATGCATATAACAGCAAATGAGATTTGATTTTGTACAGTAAGTTCTATAGAATCCCGCGTCTTTCTTGGCCTATAGCTTATATAGACAAGCCAGTAAGCAAACAAATTTTAGAGAGAGACGGTGTTCGTCTCCGTCTCCCGAAGTAAAGGTAAATGACATGAAACGTACATTCCAACCTAGTGTTTTAAAGCGCAAGCGCACTCACGGCTTCCGTGCTCGTATGGCTACTGCTAACGGCCGTAAAGTTCTTTCGCGTCGTCGTGCTAAAGGTCGTGCTCGTTTAAGCGCATAATCTTTCTATATATAAGTAGGTTGCTGGAGTGTTGAGCGCTTCCCCTAAAGAGCGCTGTTTTTCCTTCGGAAAAGATCAACGGCTTCTAAACTCCAGTGACTTCACTCCCGTCTTTAATGACGCGCCTATTCGGGCATCTAATTCAGAAATCCTCATTCTTTGTAAACTATCCACCACAGGCAAAGCTCGCTTGGGGTTAGTCGTCGCTAAAAAGAATATAAAACACGCCAATAAGCGCAACCAATTCAAACGAATTGCACGCGAATCTTTCCGTTTGAAACAGCACAAACTTCCACCAATAGATGCTATAGTGCTGGCCCGACGGGGCGCAGACAGCCTCAGTAAAGTTGAATTGCGGCGAATGTTTGATGGCCTATGGAAGCGTGTTGTAAAAAAAGCCGAAAAGCTAACAGCGACCCAACCAGAAAAAACTGGTTAAACCTTCCCCTGCTTGCCCTAATTAAAGTGTACCGCTACGCCATTAGCCCATTGTTGGGCCCGCGCTGTCGATTCGAACCCACCTGTTCCAGCTATGCCGAACAAGCGCTGATTGAACACGGGCCGTTTAAAGGTACAATGCTCGCCCTATCAAGACTGAGCAAATGCCACCCTTGGCACGCTGGCGGGTATGATCCCGTTCCTAAAAAATAACCTAATTTACATTTACTTACGGTAACTCCTAACCATGAATTGGCTAAGAAACTCGCTTATAGCGGCCATCCTTGTTATTACCTACGTTCTATTTATTCGTTGGAATGAATTTAGCGAACGTCAACAAGTACCAACTATTGCAAACCAACCCGCCGCAGTAACTACCCCGGCCTATGAGGCAGTCCCTTCCGATGACGCAGTTGCCTCTAGTGCAACCGAGGAAAGCGACGTACCGGAAGTGAGCGTAAGCGCAGAGCCAGTAGCCGCACCAAAAGCGGTTTACCAGCCTAAACTGGTTACCGTTAAAACCGATGTGCTTGAAGTACAAATAGACACCAACGGTGGTGATGTTTTACAGGTAGTACTGCTAAAGCACTTGGCAGATAAAGCCGACGATAACCAACCGTTTGTGTTGATGACGCAAAACAGCGCCCACACCTATGTAGCTCGCTCTGGCTTAGCTGGCGGTAATGGCCCAGATGGTGCTAAAAAAGGTCGCGCTAAATACAGTGTTGCAAAAACCAATTACAGCTTAAATAGCGATGACCAAGTTGTAGTGGATCTCACCTTAGACCAAGAAAACGCACAAATTACCAAGCGCTTTACCTTTACCAAAAGCTCTTACTTGATTGATGTTGAATACATTATTACCAACCGCGCCGATACTCCTTGGGCTGCAAAACTATACGGCCAAATTATTCGCGACGGCTCTGAGCCAAGCTACGGGTATATGGGCATGCGCCCTTACCTAGGTGCAGCTATAACAACACCAGAAGTTAACTACGAAAAAGTTAGCTTCGACGATATGGATGACGGCCCGTTTAAAGTTGAACAAAAAGGCGGCTGGGTATCTTTAATTCAACACTACTTTATTAGTGCTTGGATTCCACCAAAAGACGCAACCAACAGCTACGAGCTTTCTAAATCGTCTAAAGGCAATTACGTTTTGCGCTTTATTAGCGAAACCACCACCGTTGCCCCTCACTCTGTTGGTACTGTAAAAGCAGGTTTCTACGCTGGCCCTAAAAATATTCGCCGCTTAGAAGAAATAAGCCCGCACTTAGATTTAACCATCGACTACAGCTTTTTGTGGTTTATCGCTAAGCCGTTGTTCTTCGCCTTGGATTTTATTCACGGTTTAGTAGGCAACTGGGGTGTAGCCATTATTTTGCTAACGGTTTTAATTAAAGCGGTATTTTTCTACCCATCTGCCATGAGTTACCGCTCTATGGCCAAGATGAGAAAACTGCAACCAATGATGGCCGAGCTAAAAGAGCGTTACGGCGAAGACAAACAAAAAATGTCTGGCGAGCTAATGAAGCTGTATAAGAAAGAAAAAGTGAACCCCTTTGGCGGTTGCTTACCTATTCTTTTACAAATGCCGGTATTTATATCGCTTTACTGGATGATTATGGAAAGCGTGGAATTACGCCACCAACCATTCTTTTTATGGATACAAGACTTAAGCGTTAAAGACCCACTGTTTATCTTACCGTTGTTGATGGGTGTAACCATGTATATTCAGCAAAAGCTGAACCCAACTCCACCCGACCCAATGCAAGCAAAAGTAATGCAGATGATGCCTATTGGCTTTACCTTCTTATTTATGTTCTTCCCTGCCGGTTTGGTTTTGTACTGGGTAGTTAACAACACCCTATCTATAAGCCAGCAGTATGTTATTACTCGTAATATTGAAAAAGCTGGTTAATGACAACTCAAACTAATGAGACAATTGCCGCCATCGCCACGGCCCCTGGTCGTGGCGGTGTAGGCATTATTAGAGTCTCCGGCCCCAAAGCCCTCCCCATTGCGCAACATATCCTCGGCATTACCCCAAAACCACGCTACGCCCACTACGGCGACTTTTGTAACGCTAACGGCGATATACTCGACCAAGGTATAGCGCTGTATTTTCCTAACCCGCATTCTTTTACCGGCGAAGACGTACTTGAGCTACAAGGCCACGGCGGCCCGGTAATTTTGGATATGCTGTTGGATGCCGTGGTGCAAGCTGGCGCACGATTAGCGCGACCAGGCGAATTCTCTGAACGCGCGTTTTTAAACGACAAACTCGATTTAGCCCAAGCAGAAGCCATAGCCGACTTAATAGAAGCCAGCTCGCAGCAAGCCGCCAAACAGGCATTAAATTCTTTAAAAGGTGAGTTTTCTAACAAAATACATGAGCTGGTGGAGCAACTGATCCATTTGCGCATGTATGTAGAAAGCGCAATCGACTTCCCCGAAGAAGAAATAGACTTTTTAAGCGATGGCATTGTAGAGGGCAAGCTCAACGATGTGATTGATCAAACCGACGCAGTTTTAGCCCAAGCGCAACAAGGCGCCCTGCTGCGCGATGGTATGAAGGTAGTAATTGCCGGCCGGCCGAATGCTGGTAAATCTAGCCTACTTAACGCGCTAGCCGAAAAAGATATCGCCATTGTTACCAACATTGCAGGCACCACCCGCGATGTGTTGCGCGAACATATACATATAGATGGTATGCCTTTGCATATTATCGACACCGCGGGCCTGCGCGACAGCCCAGACCACGTAGAACAAATAGGTATAGAACGCGCCTGGGGCGAAATAGAAAGCGCCGATCGCATACTGCTATTAATAGACACTACCGATAACAGCCAGCTGGATGTAAACGTCCACTGGCCCGAATTTACCAGCAATGCCGCTTACGCCAAAAAGCTTACCGTTATCTATAACAAAATAGATGAATCCGGCTTTAGTACAACCAATCACACCAGTGACGCCCCCTATCAAACACTGCCACTATCTGCAAAAACCGGAGCTGGCCTAGATACCCTAAAAGCCCACCTGAAAAGCGTAATGGGGTTTCAGTCCACCACCGAAGGCGGGTTTAGCGCCCGCCGCCGTCATATCCACGCCATCGAGCAAGCCCAAAACTACCTGCTAACCGGCCGTGAGCAATTGCAATTGCACACTGCGGGCGAACTATTAGCTGAAGACCTACGTGCAGCACAGAACCACCTAAGCGAGATTACCGGTGCCTTTACGCCCGATGACTTGCTAGGCAAGATTTTTAGTAGTTTTTGTATAGGTAAGTAGTGATAGGGGACAGCTTTCAGTAGACAGGTTACAGGGGCTTTTGGGTTGGTGGCCGCTGTTTAAGTACGTGATTAATAGAAATGCCGTTGAGTTTTTTTGCTCTGCGGCATTTTTTTTGGGTGGAATTTGGGTATTAAGGCTGTTTTAGAAAAAATTTTTTGGGGTTTTTGAAATTATTTCTAATTATTTTTTGCTGCTTGTTGCTGCGTGTTTTTGGTTGCTTGCTTATTGAGCGATAATTTCTGCGCACACTTTACATGCCCCTTTCGCACTTGATACACACAGGTTAATCACATTAGCGTACAAGTTATTCACATTTAACCCGCGTAGTTGTTCAAAAAACAGGGGAGTCAACCAAGGGGGTGTGGATAAATCCGGTATAGAACTTGGGTAAGCTGAAAACTGTTTATGGATTAAAATTTCTAAAATTGAACAAGTTATAACCAGTGTGTATAACCGCTACTTTTGACCACAGGCTTAAGTACCCTTTCACCCCCGTTAGTTAAGGGGTTAACCCAAAGCTATCAAAGCTGTATGTTTTTGTTTTATATACGTTTTTTATAGTTTTCCACAGAAACAGCTCGCCTATATAATTACATTAAGAATAATCCTTATATATACATATACATTCATATATTCTTTTTTATATATTTTCTTTATATATAAATTTCTTAAAATTCAAAAAACCAAAAATTTAATTTTCAAACCGCATAATCCCACCTAGCTAACCCAGCAACTCCAAAGAAAACTGTTCTTTTTTTGGGCAAGTATCCCTATAATGGCCGCCCTCTTACCCAAGCCGATGTTTTCGGCCTAATGCTTGTTGGATTTTGACTAGATGATTTACCCCACTCAGTACGATGTGATCGTTATTGGCGGCGGCCACGCTGGCACCGAAGCCTGCCTAGCTGCAGCGCGTATGGGATGTAAAACCCTTCTGCTCACCCACAACATAGAAACTCTGGGGCAAATGAGCTGTAACCCCGCCATAGGCGGCATTGGCAAAAGCCATTTGGTAAAAGAAATTGATGCCCTTGGCGGCGCCATGGCGCTGGCAACCGACAAAGGCGGCATCCAATTCCGCATTCTCAACAGCCGCAAAGGCCCTGCCGTGCGCGCAACCCGCGCTCAAGCAGACCGCGCACTTTACAAAGCGGCTGTACGCGAAATATTAGAAAACCAGCCCAATCTCGATATATTCCAACAGGCTGCCGACGACTTAGTGGTTGAAGGCGAGCGCGTTACCGGCGTTACCACCCAAATGGGTGTCACCTTCAAAGCGCCCACCGTTGTGCTTACAGCCGGTACCTTTTTGGGCGGTAAAATTCACATAGGTATGGAGAACCACTCAGGTGGCCGTGCAGGCGACCCGCCCTCCATCGCACTAGCAAGCCGTTTGCGCGAACTACCGCTGCGCGTAGACAGGTTAAAAACCGGCACCCCACCGCGTATTGACGCGCGCAGTGTGAATTTTGACGGGCTAGAAAAGCAGTGGGGCGAAGAAAAAACCCCAGTGATGAGCTATATGGGCTCGCTGGCAGATCACCCCGAGCAAACCTGTTGCTGGATAACCCACACCAACGCTCAAACCCACGATTTTATTCGCAGCGGTTTCGATCGCTCGCCCATGTTTACCGGCGTTATTGAAGGGGTTGGCCCGCGTTACTGCCCCTCTATCGAAGACAAAGTGAACCGCTTTGCCGATAAAGACAGCCACCAAATATTTATTGAGCCAGAAGGCCTTAAAACCCACGAGCTCTACCCTAACGGTATATCCACCAGTTTGCCGTTTGATGTGCAAATGGCCTTTGTGCGCTCGATAAAGGGCTTTGAAAACGCCCATATCACCCGTCCAGGCTATGCTATTGAGTACGATTTTTTCGACCCACGCGATCTGAAGTACAGCTTTGAAACAAAGCACATCGAAGGTTTGTTCTTTGCTGGCCAAATTAACGGCACCACCGGCTACGAAGAAGCTGGCGCCCAAGGTTTGTTGGCTGGCTTAAATGCGGCGCTTAAAGCCCAGGGCAAAGAAGCCTGGTGCCCGCGTCGCGACGAAGCCTACATAGGTGTACTGGCAGACGATCTTATTTCTATGGGCACCCGCGAGCCCTACCGCATGTTTACCAGCCGCGCCGAATACCGCCTATTGCTGCGCGAAGATAACGCCGATATGCGCTTAACCGAAAAAGGCCGCGAATTAGGCTTGGTAGATGATGCCCGCTGGCAAGCGTTCTGCAAAAAACGCGAAGCCATCGAGTTGGAAACCCAGCGTATGCGCACCACGTGGATTCAACCCAATAGCGCCGAGGCGAATGCCCTAGCCGCAAAAATGCCTGCCGAGCTAGCACGTGAGTACTCACTTCTAGATTTGCTCAAGCGTCCAGAGCTTACCTACGACGACCTAGGCAGCCTTAAAGGCGAAGCGGTAAGCGACCCGCAAGTGGCTGAGCAGGTAGAAATTAATACCAAGTATGCCGGCTACATCAATCGCCAAACCGACGATATTGAGCGTATGCGTCAGCACGAAAACACCGTAATCCCGGTGGAATTCGACTACATGAGCGTGGAAGGCCTCTCTAACGAGCTTAAGCAAAAATTGTCCGAGGCGCGTCCAGAAACATTGTCGCGCGCATCGCGTATACCGGGTGTTACCCCTGCCGCTGTATCACTAATTCTTATTTACCTTAAAAAACGCGGCTTGCTTAAAAACAAAGCTGCGCTGGCATAAGGGTTGTATTGGTGGGGGAATCTATAGCACAACAGCGCGGCCCCTTTGCACGCCGCCTGCAGGAATACGCCGCATCTATCGAGTTAACATTAAGCGAACAGCAGGTAAACCAACTGCTCGATTACCTCGAATTGTTTGAAAAGTGGAACAAAGCCTACAACCTCTCGGCAATACGCGATGCCGAAGGTATGTTCACCAAACACCTGCTAGACAGCCTAAGCATTGCCCCGCACTTAACCGGCGAGCGATTTATCGATGTGGGCACTGGTGGCGGTTTACCCGGTATCCCCATGGCTATTTGCTTCCCGCAGCGCCACTTTACCCTGCTAGATTCGGCCGGCAAAAAGGTGCGGTTTTTGTTTCAAGTGAAGCAAGCACTGGGGTTAAGCAATGTAGACACCCAAAATCGCCGTGTAGAAACCTTTCAACCCCAACCCCAATTTGACGGTGTGATTAGCCGCGCTTTTGCGTCTATTACCTATATGCTTACCTGGTGTAATCACCTTATTCACGACGACGGTCGCTTTTGGGCTATGAAAGGCGTTATGCCAAATAGTGAGTTGAGCGAATTGCCAAAAAAATATATCGTCAAAGCTTCGCACGCGTTGCACGTACCCAATTTGGAAGGTGAACGCTGTTTAATCGAATTAGCACTGGCTCAAGAGTCAAACTCGAAGGCATAATAGGCGGTTCCAATGGGGCTAAAGCACGTTTGTGTGTGTTATTTAACCAGTTTCAGCCTAAATCTTAATAACTAACACCTAAAGGCAAAGTTGTGGGCAACGTATACGCAATTGCAAACCAGAAAGGCGGCGTGGGTAAAACAACCACCTGTGTAAACCTTGCTGCATCGCTAGCGGCCACCAAAAAACGTGTTCTGTTAATAGATTTAGACCCGCAAGGTAACGCCACCATGGGCAGCGGCGTAGATAAAAACTCGCAAGAATTCACTATTTACGATGTGCTTGTTGGGCTTACCCGCTGCGAAAACGCACTGCAAAAATCCCCCGACGGCCACTACATGGTATTGCCAGCCAACGGCGACCTAACCGCAGCCGAAGTAGAAATGCTAACGCTCGACAACAAAGAATACCGCCTTAAAACGGCATTAAGCTCTATTCGCAACAGTTTTGACTACATTCTTATCGACTGCCCCCCCTCACTTAACATGCTTACCGTAAACGCGCTTGCCGCGTGCGATGGCGTGATTATTCCTATGCAGTGTGAATACTATGCACTGGAAGGGGTATCGGCGTTGGTGAATACCATTAATACCATTCAAAATGCGCTCAACCCCAATTTGCGCATTGAAGGGGTATTGCGCACCATGTACGACCCGCGCAACAGCCTAACGGGCGATGTATCTGCAGAGCTTTCTCATCACTTTGGCGACCGCGTATACCGTACCTGCGTACCGCGCAATGTGCGCTTGGCCGAAGCGCCAAGTTTTGGCAAGCCAGTGTTGGCGTACGATAAAACATCTAAAGGGGCCATGGCGTATATCGCATTGGCCGGTGAAATTATTCGCCGCAACGATACCCCCACCCCTACCCCTGAGCTAGCAACCGCAAGCTAGGGCATTACACAATATTTGAGGTAACACCCCCCATGGCAAAAAGAAAGGGATTGGGCCGAGGGCTCGACGCGCTATTAAGCAGCGGCGCAGCTGCTACCCCCGCCGAGGCAATTAAAGCCGCCACCAGCGCAGCCGCAGATGTAACCACCAATGTGGATGGCATACTAAAAAATCTACCCATCGAGTTTTTGCAGCGCGGTAAATACCAGCCGCGTCGCGATATGCATCAAGAAGCATTAGAAGAGCTTGCCGAATCGATAAAATCGCAGGGTGTAATGCAACCTATTGTTGTGCGCCCTATTGGCGACAACAAATACGAAATTATTGCCGGTGAACGCCGCTGGCGCGCCACTCAGTTAGCTGGGTTAGATACCATTCCCGCTGTTATTCGCGAAGTACCCGATGAAACCGCCATAGCGATGGCGCTTATCGAAAACATTCAACGCGAAGACCTCAACCCCATGGAAGAGGCATTTGCGTTAAAGCGTTTACAAGACGAGTTTGAGCTAACCCACCAAGAAGTGGCCGACGCGGTAGGTAAATCGCGCACTGCAGTCACTAACCTGCTGCGTTTAATTAACTTAACCGAAGATGTACGCACCCTACTTGAGCACGGCGATTTAGAAATGGGCCACGCCCGCAGCTTGCTTAGCTTAAACGAAGGCCAGCAACGCACTGCCGCGCGAGAAATTGTGGCAAAAGGCCTATCGGTTCGCCAAGCAGAAGCATTAGTTCGCCGCTTACAGCAAGAAGCTGAACAAGAAAAATCAGAAACCAAAACCAAAATTGACCCAGATATTCAAAAGCTAGAAGAAAAACTTGCCGAGCATGTAGGTGTGCCGGTAATAGTGCAGCACTCCGCCAAGGGTAAAGGTAGGTTGGTTTTAAAATACAATAATCTAGATGAGCTAGATGGCATATTGGCGCATTTAAAATACGAGCACTAAAAACACCTTTAAATAAATTGTTTTTTTTCAACGGCCAAAATTAAAAATGAAAAAAATTATCAGCGTATTTTTTCTATTTATTTTATCTCCTATAGCTAATAGCGCTCTTATAGAGCACGCAGGTTATAGCTATGACGATACAGGCAATGTTGTTGTTGGCGGTGGTTTAGAGTGGTTGCGCTGGGATGTGACAGATGGTCAATCTATAGATCAGGCGCTCTCTACTTTTGGCTCAGATGGCTGGCGTCTTGCCAATAATGTAGACATGGCCAATTTATTTAACACCTTTAATTTTGGTATGAGCTTTGATACCGACGAAAACACGGGTTCTTATGGTTGGACAGAAAAAACGGACGATGAAGGCGCCGACGAACTAGACCGAATATTTTTCGCTATGTTTGGAATAACTGTCACCAACCCAGGTATCAATCCTGGCGACGACCCTTTCGAAATGTCTGCAGCCTACTTTGGTGATGATGCAGATGGTGATGGCAAATATAACGATGCGCGTGTTGTGGATGATTTTGTAAATAAGGGCACCCCATCGTTTGGTTTAGCAATGATAAGCGCCGATGTTGTGAGTTCTTCACATGCTCATACCAATATGGGCATTGCCCTAGTGCGAACAGAGGGTTACTCCGTAGATGAACCGACTACCTTTTGGTTGTTTATATTTGCGTTAGTTGCGCTTTATTCTGCAAAGAAACGAAAAAACTAATTTTCTGAATTTGATGCTTGTCTATTTATCAAAAACTAAATCCTCAATCCCCCACACATATTGCTCGTAACTCTTATCAATGTTTTCTATTAATGGGTTAGTCATTGGGATAATCGCACGTTTTTTTACGTCCACAAATTCAATATTTTCTTTATAGAAACTAAGCATTAATGCCTGCGCGCTGCCGTCAGTATAGGCGCGATGTAACCCTTTATTAATGCGTGCTGTAGCCATAGGGTTGCTATTGTTGGTAAAGAAAAACCTTGGTAGTGGGTAGCGAATAATAAAACTGGTGTTTAAGGTTAACGGCTCGCTTTGCGCAAACTGCTCCATTTCTAATTTAATTTCGTTAATGCCCCGGCATAAAAAATCAAACCGGTTTTTGTTTACCATTGGAAACAAGCTTAAGTATTGCGACACCGTAACCGTGGGCACTTCGTTAGCTTGTAAAATATCTAAGTCTAACCAGCCTAAGCCCTGCCCTACTGTGTGTTGCTGCAATTGCTGCAGAGTGATTACCTGGTTGCTCTCTTGTAAAAAGCTTGGCGCAACAAAACATACCCTATAGCCCACTATGCCGAATTCGATAGGAAATGGCGCGTAAGTAAATTGTTCGGCTACTTGATCGGTATAGCTCACCTTAAAAAAGAAATTCTCGTATTTGTTTAGCTGCGCCACCTGCTGCATGCGGCGTACAGATAACCCTGAAACGAGACGCAACTCGTAAGGGCCATAATCTTCTACGGTTTTATCTAGGGCAAGGCGCAGCAGTTCAACGGTATAAATGCGCCTAGCGTCCGATTCCACTTCAGCAGAGGGGGTGTGAAAGACAGTGGTATGTATTTGTCTTTCTGCCTGAACGACTAGAGGCGCTATGAGTAAAATAATAAGAACTAAAGTGTTTCGCATCGCCATGGTGCCTAGATTGTTTTTTAATCAATACTCTCTTTAGTGTAGTTAGTTTCTTAAATAGGTGTAAATCAATTAGCTGCTCTAGATGGCGCGCAATATTACAAAAGTCTAATTGAAATCTTATTTAATACCATATATAAAACATTGTTTAATTTTTATGGATGATTTGCGCGTCGGTTACATAAAAATATAATGTATAAAGTACTTATATTTCAATGAGTTAATGAAATAACACGGCTTTTTATTAAATATAATGTAATCGGTTACTTGAATTGTTAGTTATATTGAGACTAACATAAACCCTGCGCGACCAAATGTTCGCTGGCTAGTAACCTATATAAAAATGAAATAAAGCCGAGTAGAACGTTAACAAGCGCATTATTTTTAAACAACAATGTAACCGGTAACATGTTTTTCCTCGGCAAGAGATGTTTTTTAGGTGTTACCCATTCAGTTTTATAGCCGTACCCAACCTCCCCCTGTATTTGTGGGTTGATTGGTTTTCTCCGGGTGTATGAGGTGCAAATACAGCTTTGGGTACGGTTCTTTTATTCAAAAGGTTTTGCAGCACGTGTTGCAGAAAGCCGCAAAAGCACAAGCGCTTAGCGGTGTTGAGAGTACAGAAAGTAAAAATCTAATAATTAGGGGGAAAGGAATTATGTCTCGATCAATAACCTTTAAACGCAGATTGTTGCCTATATGCATTTCTGCTGTGGCATTTAGTGGTATTACATCTAGCACTATTGCCCAAGAAGAGAATTACGAAGAAGTAATTGTTACCGGTATTCGTGGCGCATTAACCAGAGCCATTGATGTTAAGCGCGATGCTGGGTCTGTTGTGGATGCTATTAGCGCGGAAGATATTGGTAAATTACCCGATGCCACCATTGCGGACTCGCTCCAGCGTGTAACAGGTATACAAATTCGTCGCAGTGCTGGTGAAGGCTCCACTGTAAACGTTCGCGGTATGCCGCAGGTTAATACCTTACTTAACGGCGAGCAATTTTTAAGTGCCGGTTCTATTACAACTTTGCAGCCAAACTTTACAGATATTCCCGCAGAGCTTTTATCGCGTGTGGATGTTATTAAATCGTCAGAGGCTTCTACTTTATCTGGCGGTGTTGCAGGCACAATCGATCTTCGTACGCAGCGACCATTAGATCTTGCAGAAGGTTGGACTTTTGTAGGTGCCGGTGAGCTTTCCGATGGTTCTTACACTGATGATAACGGCACCAAACTTTCTGGTTTTGCCGGTTATCATTCAGATGATTTTGGTGCGTTATTAAGTGTATCTACTTCTAGTGCTACCCTCGCAAACTTCCGCTACGGTATGTATAACGATTGGTGGTTCCGCGGCTACCAAGAAGATGGTAACTGGCCGGGCTGGTCTACACCCACAGATGTAACCGGCGATGGAGACACTAACGACGCGATATTCGGCACAATTGATTATGGTGTAACTAATCGCACATCTGAGCGAGATAGAACAGGTATTTCAGCAACTGTGCAATATCGTGTGAACGACAAAGTAGAAGTATTGGGCGATGTTTTCTATACATCTATGGATCAATACGAGCACACCAATGGCTTAGTAGCAGATAACGCTTGGGCGCAATATGATTGGGTATACCCACAAAACCCCGTTAATCGTGGCCCGAGTGCAGACGGCAACACAGATAAAGATTTTTATACTGCGTCTGTATTCGATCTGCATGCATTGCGCGTAACAGCGAAAGCAGAAAGTTTTGTAGATAAAAGAGAATCTACCAATATTAACCTGCAAACAAATATCGATTTTACCGACAGCTTCCGAGCAAGTGTGCGATATATTCATGGCTCGGCAGAAAATAAACACACAGGTAATTTTGCCGATGCGTTTATTACTACCGGTGAACAGCACGGCCTGCAAACGCGTGTAGATAACGTAACAGAAACCGTTAACCCTAATGGTGAAGGCCCAGATCGCATTGTCATACGTGGGGATATGTCTGGTACGCACCCTTCGTTTACTTACCCAGAAGGTTTTGGCGATAGCATCGAAAAATACGGCTTGGTGTCATCGTTCTCTCATCAAAATCGCGATGAAGAATCAAAATTAGATGTGTTGCGCTTTGACGGCATTTTAGATCTAAACGATAACAACTCACTCGAGTTTGGCTATCGTTACGGCAAGCGAGAAGTCACTCGCTACCAGTACGATTACGTTGCGCCTTTTACTCGTCGCGGCATGGATGACGAGCAAATTACAGTGTATTCAAAATGGAAGGATTCTGGTTTACCGGTAAATGGTGACCCAGGTGCAGGTGTGTTTGGTGACACCATTGCTCGCACAATTCCGTTTACAGAGCTAGATGCAATGGGGTGGATTACCGAAGTAAGCGATTTTGGCCCAGCACCTAGTGACGGTCGCAGCTTTTACTTTATTGACCCTAAAGCCATGGACGACGCACTTGGCTTTCACAATACGCTCTACCCTGGCAATGTTGCTATTAAAGACCCAGGTAGAAGCTACGAGCTAGACGACAAAACGCATACCCTTTATGCACAGGCCAATTTTGAAGGCGAGTTTGGTGTACCTTATCAAGCGAACTTTGGTGTGCAGTACATTCGCACGTTTTTGGATGTAACGACCAATGTACCGGGTGTGGAACCTATCGTTGAGGTTGATGGCGTTGAGTACCCTACTTTAAGCGGAACACCGCCACAGGATTTAGGTGACTCTACCGTAGAGCGTAGTTTTACCGACTTTCTACCGCGTTTTAATATCGGCTTTGATACTAGCGAAAATACAAAATTGCGTTTGGCTTACACCAAAACTATGACTCAATTAGATGCCAATGATTTAGGCTTGGGTTTAGTTTACACCGTTAACAACAACGCCGACCTTGGCGTATTCCAAGCTGTAAGCGCCTCGCAAGATGGCAACCCCTATATGGAGCCATGGCGTGCAGAAAACTACGACGCAACCTTCGAGTGGTATTTTGCTGAATCGAGTATGGCAAGTATTGGTTTATATCGCTTAGATGTTGCCACTTCTATAACCACAACAGGTACGACTACAGCCGCAGTGCCAGATTCCGATGGCGTAATTCGCGATGAAGATGGCGAGATAGGATTAACCATTCGCGACAATACCGACGGTGGCGTTGTGCAAGGTATAGAGCTTGGCTATCAACAGGCGTTCGATTTTTTGCCTGGTGCATTTAGCGGTTTAGGTACCACGTTAAACTACACATGGGCAGATGGTGAAGGTGGCGATAAAGACTTCTACGGCGCAACCATGCCAATGGGAGATAACTCCGAGCACCAGTTTAATGCAATATTGTGGTACGAAATGGATGGGTGGCAAGCGCGTGTTGCAATGAACTATCGCAGCGAACGTTATATTGGTCGCGCGTGGAACGATGGCCACCCAGCAGCTTGGTGGTCTGCACCAACCACGTATGTTGATGCATCGGTAAGTTACGATATTACCGATGGTATAACCGTATTCCTACAGGGAACCAATATTACCGAAGAATACGAAGAAACCTATATGCAGTGGCAGGATGTAGTGGTAAACCAGAACGTGTTTGAAGCACGTTACAACCTAGGTGTGCGAGCTAGATTCTAAGCTAAATAGTAAGAGCACAATTAAAATATAGTTGGCAAATAATAGGGGAAGCAATTCCCCTTTTTCTGTTTTAAATTCTATTGTTTTTACTCGAATACAATATAGTGAGAGTATGTGGTTACCTTAGGTAGTTAGTTTATTTAGTTACTTTATATAGTTAATCTCTGTCGATAAAAAAATACAGATAAAAAAATAAATAAGCAAATACCTACAAATGCCAAATAATAAGAAGATTAAATAATTATGCGTAATATTACTATTGTTGGTGGCGGCACGGCGGGTTGGATTACTGCAAATATACTAGCCAAGAGCTGGGCCCACCAGAATGTAAATATTACGGTAATCGAGTCCCCCACTATTCCAACCATTGGTGTAGGTGAAGGTTCAACACCGGCCCTCAAAGGCTTTTTTGACTTTCTAGAAATACAAGAAAGTGAGTGGATGAACAAATGTAATGCCACATATAAAAATGGAATACGTTTTAATGGTTGGACAAATAAACCAGATTTTAAAAGCTACTTTCATCCATTTCCCTCGGCATTAGATTACACGTATTTACCCGAGTATTTTAACCACATTGCTTCCCGTCGAGCGGGTTACGCAAACGCTACACAATCTGAAAATTATTTTTTAGCGGCAAAATTAGCCGCAGAAAAAAAATCGCCATATGTAATAGATAACCTAGGTAAATTGAAAAGCGAGGTAAACTACGGCTACCATTTCGATGCAGCTAAGCTCGCCGAATTTCTTCAGCAACAGGCCACAAATCTTGGTGTAATACATACGGTTGCTGCTGTGCAAGGGGTTACGCAAGGCGAACAGGGTATAGCCAAAATTCATTTGAGTAATGGAGAAAGCCATAGTGCCGACCTGTATATAGATTGCACAGGCTTTTCTGCTAAATTAATAGAGAAAACACTTGGCGCCAAATTTATAAGTTACGCCGACCACCTTTACAACGATGCTGCAGTGGCAATACCAAGTTTGCATTGCGAAAATGAAACCTTAATTAGTAGCGAGACTGTGGCTACCGCAATGGAAAACGGTTGGGCCTGGCAGATACCCCTGCAAAACAGAGTGGGCAATGGCTATGTATATAGCAGTCAATATTGTAGCGCCGAACAAGCGGAGCAAGAATTACGTACAAAGTTAGGCCTAATGGATTCAGCAGTGGAGGCCAAGCACCTAACAATGCGCGTTGGGCGCAGAGACAAGCATTGGATAAAAAACTGTGTAGCAATAGGTTTATCGCAAGGCTTTATAGAGCCGTTAGAAGCCACAGCCCTTGCGCTTGTACAATTCAGTGCGGCTAAGCTAGTAGACTATTACTCAATAGAATCCAATATTGATAACACTAAACGAGACGACTATAACAGAGTTATTAATAATCAATTTGATGGTATTAAAGATTACATTGTGGCCCACTACAAAACCAATTCACTTACTCACACTAAATACTGGTGCGACAATCGCGCTCACTTAGATAAGTTATCCCCCTCTTTGCAACAAATATTCAAATGCTGGATTAGCGGCGCCGATTTATCTGCGGAGATTCAGCGTCAAAATATTCAAAAATACTACCCCGTTGTATCTTGGTATTGCTTATTGGCTGGAATGGGTATGTTTCCCGAGGCTATTTATCAAGCAAACGCAGTGGCGCCAAGCTGTACTAAAATGCAAGCAATTGCGGGGTCGGCACTGTCTCAGCTAGAGTGTATGCAGCACTTTAAAACCCTCTAAATAGGTGTTGGCCAGCCAAGCGTACAAATACATGCAGCGTATCTGATTAAATAATGGCTGCATTCTGGGAACCTTCTAAGCTAATAGGCACCTAAGTCCGGTTAAGACTGTTTAAAAGCTTCCGATATTTTTTTAGACTACGGGCTACTACATACCAACCGTAACGGGTCGTTTATGCGAAAAATAATAAATTGGTACGGGTTTGAAGGTCGCTTAGCGCTTATTTTTTGGCTGGGCTATATGGCGTGGCTAGTAGTGTTTTGTGTTATCCATCAAATGGTTATTATGGATTCCGGCGTTAATGTAGTTAGCTCCATACTGTGGACCCTGCGCGAATGGGGCTTTTGGATGTTAATTACCCCTACCCTTGTAAGCCTGCTTAGTAAAACAGAACATTACGAAAAGCCGTTAAAGGCTAAGCTGCATATTTTAGGCGCGGCGTTAATTGTGGCCTTGTTATATAAAGTGGCCGTTAACCTTTATAGCGGTAGAAGTGATGTGCTGGCCACATTGGTTAGTTATTCCCCTAAATATTTACAGGTTTTGTTGGTGATTAGTTTGGGCTGGTATGTACTGCTTAAAGGCGAGCAGGTTTACTACGCGAATAAAAACCCCACAACAGAACCAGATTCACCTAAGAATAACGCGTCGCGCTTATTGGTAAGCACTGGCAGCGCAGAGGCGTTTATACATGTACAAGATATAACCGCGGTGCAAGCTGCCGGTAACTATGTAGATATCCATACGGCTAATAGTAGTTATATTTTACGCGCAACCCTTAAGCACCTTTTAGAGCAACTGCCCCAAGCCCAATTTGTGCGCTGCCATCGCTCTGCGGTTGTAAATATTAACTACGTAAAGCAACTGCATTCTTTTGCCACAGGTAAAGGCGAGCTAGAACTGGAGTGTGGCCGGCTTGTGCCTTTGGCTAAAAGCTATCGCACGCAATTTAAACAAAGCGTTATAAATACAGCCGATTGCTAGTAAGCACAACCCACTCTTTATCCCATATTTAGACAATTCGCCCCAAACCCTTAGAAAATCGACCGCTAACGCGGTGTGATAGTTACCTACTTATCACATCGCGAGGTCGCTATGAAATCTACTTCTCCCCTTACCTACACTGTTTTTAGTCGCAGCTTACACTGGTTAATTGCACTAGCATTTTTATGTATTTGGGCCGCCGGTTATTACATGGTGAGTAATCAAGATTACGCGATATATTCCCTACATAAACAAGCTGGTGTCGTGCTGTTAATGCTTATGGTTATACGCGCAGCTTATCGCTTAAAACAGGGCTGGCCGGCGCATGCAAACCAATATAAACCGTGGCAACAAAGACTAGCGACACTCACCCATTGGGCGTTGCTTGTATTGGTATTACTGGTTCCCCTATCGGGAATTGCTTACTCGGGTTTAAGCGGCCACGGTGTATATTTATTAGGCTTAGATATAGTGCCAACAAATCTAGCGGGGCCAGAGCAACAAGTGCAAGCTTACAGCACTATATGGGAAACGCGAGCGCAAACCAGCCATTGGGTAATCACCTACGCATTTATGGGTATTGTGTGTGTACATACAGCAGGTGCGTTAAAACATCACTTTGTGGATAGAGACACCACATTAACGCGCATGATTAAGGGTGGGGGCTAGGGCTGAGTAATCTGGGATAGAAACATAATTAGCTAAGTGGCTTAATTACAACCGGTTTTAATTACAGCTAGGTTAAGGCCAAATACTGGGTATGTGTTTGGCCGGTGGTGCGCTTAAAAAATCGGCGCAAATTAGATTCGTCGTAAAAGCCCAAGTATTGGCAAATGGCATCGCTGCTAAAATGTTGTTGCTGATAAAGTTCTACCGCTACTTCTAATCGAATTTCGCTCAGTAAATCGCGAAACTGCGTATTGCAGGCTTTAAGGCGTCGTTTTAATGTGGCGGGGCTAATGTCTAACTGTTGTGCAAGCCACTCTAAACTCGGGTTGGCTTGTATGTTGTTTCTTAGTAATTGGCGCACTAAATTTAGCAAGCTAACTGGGGTGGCTGCGCAGGGTAAAGTAAAATTCTCGCTTACTTGCCAGCTGCTATGGGCATATTCAATGGGTAAGCGAATAGCGGTAACGGGTCGGTTAAACTTAAGGTTATCCCCTAGGTACACTTCGTAATTTTCTATGGCTTCTGGTGCGGTGTAGTTAAACTCAAATTGCCAAGGCAAGTGCCTGCCCAGTTGTTGCTCTAGCCAGTTTTTAATTGCAAAAATAAATGCTTCGCACACAAACCTGTGGCTATTGCCGCAGCCATAGCTTGAATAAAAGCTAATTGTTAATTCTGTTGCATACACATTAACCTTAGGTGTAAGCAATGGGGAGAAAACATGTGCGCACTTTTGAATTAATTCTGCGGCAGCGAATACGCTGTTTACTTGGTTTAAGCCGTGGGAAAAATCACCGTAATGACCGGGCAATAAACGTTGGCCAAACCTAAATGCCAAATCGGATTGGTTGGGGGTAGCATTGCAATTTACAATAAAACGTTGAAACTGCTCCGGGCTAATAAACAGGTTTGTTTTACTAAAATCACTATAAAAAAGGCGCGTGCCCTTTAAAAGCTTATTAGAAAGCGCAATAGCTTCTTCATTAGCCAAACTATTGCACATTAAATTTAACAATATGGCTGGCTGCCAATGCGCGACGATGGTTTTATCGCTGGGTAACAGGTAGTGCGTTTGAGCGCTAGAGCTTAGCGCCTGCGAATAGGCCGCCTGTGTATAAGCCATCTTGCTATTAACCGTATTAGCTGCATTTAACATTACAGTACCGCCATATAGTAATAGCTATGCTAAAGGGCAACATAGGTTGTGGCATTGGCATCTTTTGCTATGCGCAGCGCGTGCTTAGCGCGGTCTATAAGTTTTTCTAAATTAGTATCGCGCGCATAGGCAATACCGGCTGTTGCATTTAAATACACCCGTTCGCCGCCCTTTGTGCGGTGGGCAAAGTGTAATATGGCATTCACTAACTCAATAGCAATAATCTCTGCTTCGTGTTCACGTGTATTCGCAAGCAGTATGGCGAACCTATCGCCCGCGTAACGGCAAATTAAATCGTCGTCACGCAAGTTCAACATAAGCAATTCAGATACAGCATATAAAGCGCGATCGCCTTCGCTATTACCGTAGCGTTTGTTTACTTGATTAAACTCGTTTAAATCTAATAGTAAAAGAGTGACGGGTACGTTGCGTTGATGGGTGTGCTGCAAGGCATTGTGTAAATATTCCTTTAAATAGGTAATAGATGCTAACGAGGTAATAGCATCCACCCATTGGTGGTGGCGGAACAGTTTTTCGCGCTTGCGCAGTTGTTGGTTTACTACTATTTGCTCTTGGCGCCAGTAAAAAATCCCCACTGTGAGCAGTGTCATACCTAAGGGTAAGCAGGCCGATTCGATTAAGCTTTGCCAAAACGGCATAGCATGCATATTAAAAATCTCATCGAGAAAGTCCTGTAGCATTGCTGAAAATACAGCCAGTAACCCCGCAACTAATAAGTTGGTTACCCTACCCTTTGGGCGGCTGGCCAATACTAAAACTGACCAAAATAAAATCACGGCCGCAGCTGCGCCCTCGCCTACTATATCTAGCCATTCGAACTGCGCGAAGGGTTTAAGGGGGGCAAGCATTGCCAATGTAAGTATTTGCAGGTAGATCCAAGTGGTACCCGCAATAAGCCAGTGCTTGTGATAATGCATTTGGGTGCGAAGCATAATTAACCTATGGCAAGAGCCTTTGTTGCAAACTTATGAAGAGATTGTGACAGCAATAAATGACAGAAAAATAACAGCAGGTCTTTTTAGCTCAATAAAGCCAACGATAAAGCGCGGTTGCAACTACCTCGCGTTAAAACACCGTTGCAGCATTAGAATTGCGAACTTCTCTGCCCCAGTCTGCAAAGCTCAAAGGCGTTTAATAAACGCTAAATGGCGTTATTGTGCGCCGCAGTGTTAACAAAACTGCCACATATACCCACTAAGGTCTGCGCAAATCATTTAATCGCTCACCGAATAGGGTCTACAGATGCGCGCTAAAAAAACGCCTTTGGCTAGCTTTTTACAAGCTTCCTTACAAAAACTTAATGCAACCACCACACACGCAGCAGCCATAGGTGCTGTAACGTTATTAAGCCAAACGGCGTTTGCCGATGGCAGTGTTAGCGGTAAGTTGTCCGATAAAAGTGGCAGCTACGGTATAGAAGGTGCGTTAGTTACAGTTAAAGAATTGAATGTACAAACCAGTACTAACCGCGATGGTCGATACAACTTGCCTTCACTGCCCAATGGCGAGTACACCCTAGAGTTAAGTTATGTGGGTGCCGATACTCAAACACGCGCCATTGCCATTACCGATAACGCCATTTTGGTGGAACACTTTACTCTGTCTTCAAACGCTACCGAGCACGTATTGGTAATTGGTGAAGCGGCGAGTTTAAACAAAGCGCTTAACAAACAGCGTGCGTCTAACAATATTGTTAGCATTGTAAATGCCGATGCGATAGGTAATTACCCAGATGCAAACACCTCTGAAGCCTTGCAGCGCTTGCCCGGTGTATCAGTAGAAAACGATCAAGGCGAAGGCCGCTACGTGCGCATTCGCGGCTTGGGAGCCAATTTTAACTCGGTAACCATTAACGGTAGCAAGGTGCCCTCCCCTAATGCGGGTGAGCGCGCAGTAGCGTTAGATACCGTACCGTCAGAGTTGTTGGAATCGCTCGAGGTAACAAAAACCCTCACACCAGATATGGATGCCGACTCGTTAGGCGGCACCATTAACGTAAAAAGCTTAAGCGCATTCGATCGCGATGGCCGCTTTTATAAAGCAACGCTAGAAACCAACTTTGATGAACACACATCACAAGCCAGCCCCAAATTATCGTTAACCGCTAGCGACCTTTTTAGTATTGGCGATGGCGCAGATAATTTTGGTGTTGCGGGTGCGCTTAGCTGGTATGAACGCAAGTTCGGTTCCGACAACGTAGAAACAGGCGGCGCGTGGGACGTTGCCGACAATGCCGCAGACACCCGCCTAGAAGAATTCGAACAAAGAGATTACACCATTAGCCGCGAACGCCTAGGCGCATCGCTTAATTTCGATTACCAAGCTAACGATGTAACTAACTTATTCTTACGCACCCTTTACTCCGAATATACCGATGCCGAAGAGCGCCAAGCCAACGTGATAGAAATGTATCAGTTCGAGCGCGACGACTTGGGCGACATTGTGCTGGATGACGAAGGCGATGAAGAAACCAACGACGGTATACCTGCTAGTGAAACCGGCGCAGCGACCATTGCCAGAGAGCTAAAAGATCGCACCGAAACCATGAAAATTAAATCGTTGGTGTTAGGCGGTAAAAGCGAGTGGGATACGTGGGTAATAGATTACAAGCTGGGTGCAAGCCAATCTAGCGAGCACACGCCATTTCATATTGATGGTGCGGTATTTGAAGCCGACTTCGAAGAAGGTATAGGTTACAGCGCGGCTAAACAAATTTACTTGCATGCGCCTGCCGAAGTATATGCTGCAGAGAACTACGAGCTAGATGAAATAGCTACCGCACAACAAATTACCAAAGACAAAGAAAACAATATTCAGCTAGATATTACTAAGCGCTTACAGTTGGCAGGCAACCCCCTTGCATTAAAGTGGGGGGCAAAACTAAGCCAGCGCGAAAAAACCAGTGACGAAGAAGTATGGGCATATTCAAACCTAGACGAAGTAGGCTTTACCGATGAGCAACTATTGTTAAGTAACTACGTAGCAACTAATAGTGGCGAAGCCCAAATAGACTACCAGTTTGGGCCTATGGGCCAAGCTATTGCAAGTCGCCCCCTGCTAAATGCCATTAGCCCACTGGATAAAAGCGAATATCACGAAGAAATAGATTCAGCCATAGCGGATTTTACCGTTAACGAAGATATTTCAGCCGCGTATGTAATGGGTACCCTAGATGTAGATAAACTGCGTATTCTTGCTGGTGTGCGTGTAGAGCAAACAGATTTTACCGCCGCCGGTATGCACTACAATGAATACGAAGATGAAGGCGCTGAAATTGAAGAGCTAACGGCAGCCTCTTTTAACAACGATTACAGCCATACATTACCTTCACTGCACCTACGCTATCTAATTGGCGAAAAAGTACAATTGCGCGCAGCTTGGACCAATGCCGTTGTGCGGCCAACCTTCGAACAACTAAGCCCAGCAAAAGTGCGCGAAGGCGACGAAGTGGAATTTGGCAACCCACTACTTAAACCACTAGAAGCCTCGAACCTAGATATTGGTATTGAATACTACGGCGGTTTTGCTAGCTACTTTTCTGCGTTTGTATTCAGTAAAGATATAGAAAACTTTGCGTACGCCATAGACCTAGGCGCCACTGCAGATGCAAGCCTTGTAGGCCCTGGCGAAATATCTGAAGCTAACACTTTTAAAAATGGCGATAGCGCCACCCTTACAGGTTTGGAGCTAGCCGCGAGTAAACAATTTTCGGAACTACCCGCCCCGTGGGATGGCTTTTTAGTAAGCGCCAACGCTACTTGGACCAGCTCTGAAGCGACTATCGAGTATTTAGATGACGAACTGTTTGCGCAGCGCGACATACACTTGCCATCGCAATCTGATTTTTCCGGTAACTTTGCTATTGGTTATGAAACAGAAAAATTCAGCTTACGTGTAGCGGCAAACTATAAAAGTGAATATCTGTTAGAAGTAAGTGACCCCGCCGATGCACAGGGCGATGCTTGGGTAGATGCACAAACAGGTATCGACTTTCTAGCGCGTTGGTATGCCAGCGAAAAAGTACAGGTATTTGTGCAGGGTGTTAACCTAGGCGACCAAGGTTACTATGTGTATAGCGGCGAAGGCCAAAAAGATTACAACTTCCAATACGAAGAGTATGGCCCAAGTTTTAGACTAGGCGTAACAATTACTGATTTTTAAGTGGCTGTTTATAAACAATAGTTAATAAAACATAACCAGCAAATTAATTAATCACATTGCTAAAAGGCGCCCTGTAAGTACGAGGGTGCTTTTTGCTACATCGCTTAAACAATGTGTTCTTGCTTTATAAGCGTGAACGATTGGGAGAAAACAGTGAACCATCAACACAATAAAAACCATACAACTACAAAGAACTTAGTGCGCCGCAGTACTTCCATTGCACTTATATGTGCAATTACTGGCCTATTGGGTTGCAACAGCACAAGCCAAAAAACACTTTACGATACAACGGATAACCAACCCTTGTATGCGCAGAACGCCAGCGTATCGGTTAGTAATATTAAAGCGGGTAATAAACTTAGTGGGCTAGCGGTAGTAACCCACAAGGGCCGCCAAGTAATGGCGATAGCATCAGAAAAAACAGGTATAATCCTTGCGGCTATTAATAGCGATAGCCAAGCACTTAACACACAGGTAATTAGCCAATTAAAAGGCAGCTATGAGCTACTTGATAGCAGGCAAACAAGTCAGCGCCAATGGCTAATTACAGCCGATGCGCAAACTGGGCAGCCGGTAATATTCAGTGCAACACAAGATAGCGATTTAATGTCTGCAACTGCAACAGCACTGCGAGAGACGCGTTTTCAAACCGATGCGCTGTGTTTGTATTTAGATAAGCAAAATAATTTGTTCGCATTTATGCTCGATGGCTACGGCGGTGGCGAAATGCGCTGGTTGTGGGATGCACGCAAAGATTCACTGGTAGATATTACCGTTAAACAGCTTAGTTTGCCGCCGGGGTCTGAATCTTGTGCCGTAGATGATGCAAGCGCAGCGCTATTGGTTGCGGAAGAAGAGTTTGGTGTGTGGCAATACCCCGCAGAGCCAGAAGGCGCTTGGCAGCGCCACTTAGTTGCTGCAGTAAAACCTTGGGGCAAAGTACAAGCAAGCCCTATAGGTGTAAAAGCCATTGCGCCCTACCACTTTGCCTTGTTTAGTGAGCAAGGTGCGGCAGTGTATCGTTTAAATAATAAAGGTACGCATGCGGAAGTAGTTGCTCTGGGTAAATTAAACGCGCAAGAAATAGCAGATGTAGTATGGCTAAACGATAAACTACTCCTACTCGATGAAGCGGAAGATGCTATTGTTAGCGCACCCTTAGCCGCTAAAAAAATAGAAAAGTCTATTGCCACTGCTAAACAGCAATTGGCCCCACTACCTGCGGTTTACCCCACAGTAACAGCCAAAGCGCAAACCCCCGCAATGCAAAGGCGCGGTGATGCAGCAGATGACCCAGCTATATGGGTGCACCCAACCCATCCAGAAAAAAGCTTGGTTTTGGGTACCAATAAAAAATGGGGTTTATTTGTTTACGACTTACAAGGCAACGAAACACAGGCTATAGCTACCGGCCATATTAATAATGTTGATATTCGCCAAGGCGTACGTTTAGCGCCTAACCAAAAAGCGCAAGATATTGCCATTGCCAGCAACCGTAGCGACAACACGTTAACGGTATATACGCTTAACAACGGCCATGTAAAACAAGTGGCAAATATTGCCACTGGGTTAAATGATGTCTACGGCGTGTGTTTATATGCACCTAACAAGCAAGCATTGTATGCGTTTATTAACGATAAAGACGGCCGCTTTAAGCAGTACCAATTAATCGAAAATACGGCGGGTATAGATGCAAACTTGGTGCGTGAATTCCATTTAGATAGTCAGCCAGAAGCGTGTGTTGCCAACGATGCAACCGGCGAGCTATTTATCGGTGAAGAAGATGCCGGTGTGTGGTTATTCGACGCCAACCCAACAGCAAGTATTAGCGGCCGCTTAATAGCCGCGGTGGGTGATGTGTTGGTGGCCGATGTAGAAGGCTTAGGTTTAATAAACAATGCATTGGGTAATTATTTGGTTGTTTCTAGCCAAGGTGATAATAGCTACGCTATTTACCAAGCAGAGGCGCCTTACAATTACGTAGGTTCCTTCCGCGTGGGCTTAAACAGTGACAACCAAATAGATGGCACATCGGAAACCGACGGCATAGCTATAACCGGTGCAGCATTAGGGGAACACTACCCGCAGGGCCTATTAGTTATTCAAGATGGCTTTAACCTAATGCCTAGTCAGCCGCAAAACTTTAAATATGTAAGTTGGCAAGATGTAATCACCGAGTTGGCTAAATAGCAGCAGCACTAAACGGGCCTACGATATAGTAGGCCCAATATAAGTAGTAGCCCCATATAAATCGGCGCAATGGAGTAAGGTTAACCTAGCGAGAGCTATATTTTATTAATGGGAATTATATAGTTTTGGTAAGTGCTATCTATAAAACGTAAATCGGGGTTTTCTAAATCAATAATGGTACGTTTTTCTAATTGAACGTAATCGATATAGTCTTTATACAGCGATTGGTAGTAAGCGTGCGCCGATCCATCTTCAAGGGCGCGCTTTAAGCCCAACGCAATACGCTTAATTGCCGCTTTATTTTTTTTATTGGTGTAGAAAAATCGAGGTAAGTTGTAGCGCAATACAAAACTCGTATTTAGTGCCAAAGGAAAGTCGCGACCAAATTTTTTCATT
This sequence comes from Saccharophagus degradans 2-40, assembly GCF_000013665.1. NCBI lineage: Bacteria > Pseudomonadati > Pseudomonadota > Gammaproteobacteria > Cellvibrionales > Cellvibrionaceae > Saccharophagus > Saccharophagus degradans. Next base: position 5,031,525 of record NC_007912.1, on the reverse strand, counting down.
TCCCAACCTGGCTCGGTAATACCTCGGCAAAAAAAGTCGAACCTGCCTTTATCGGTCATGCTAAATAAACTTTTATTGTATTGCACTTCGGTTACGTTAATGTTGTTTGCACGAATAATTTTTATATCAGGCCAATTTATCCCCTGCCCTATGGTGTATTTTTGCAATTCTGCAAGCGTAGTAACCTTATTGCTTTCTTGTAAAAACTCCGGCGCTACAAAGCACACCCTATAGCCCATGCCGCCAAACTCAGCGGGGTATGGCGCGTATATAAGGTCTTCTTGGTAGCTGTCGCTATAGGTAAACTTAACAATAAAATTTTTATACTCATCACTATTAGCAATTAAATGCATGCGCTTGATAGATAAATTGGGTATTTCTATAAGTTGGTAAGGGCCATATTCGGCAACGGTTTTATCTAGTGCCATTTTCAACAGGTTGTGGGCATAGGTGCGACGCCCATCTTCGTTTTTTTCTTTGGCTGGAGTATAAAACACGGTCGTTTGCTGCGCGCTAACCCCGCCACACAAGCAAGTGAGTATTAGCGGGCAAACAACCAATAAGTAAGATAAAACGGCACGCATGAAGAGTCTCTAAATAGGGTTATTGCTTAATAATAGACCAAATTTAGAGCACAATATTAGAACGTAAATACAACGGGCCGCTGCAGGCAGAGCATTGCCGTGTTTTCTCGGCCATTTAGCTTAATACGACGTTTTTTATTAAAAACTGCGCGTTAAAACCAAGTTGCTTATATAGCGGCTCGCCCGCGGCAGATGCTTGCAACACCGCGTGCCGAGCTTTTTGTTGCACCGCATAGCTTAATACAAACTGCATGATAGCCTTTGCCCACCCTTGCCCCTGTTGTGTGGGCAACACCCCTACCTGATGAATACCAGCGGTATGCCCTGTTAACAGTACCAGTGCAGTAGCAACTGGCACAGCGTTTTTGTACGCAAGAATAAGCAACGCATTGGGCTGCTCTAAAAGCTGTTGTGCATTCGCTATAGCCACGTTGTAGCCAAACGCCGCGCTGGCTACTGCGCACCATGCTTTAAGGCTGGGTTGAGTGGTTACCGTTTTAAAATTAAGCTCGGGCGGGTAACCTTTTGTGTTTGGTTTAAAATTCTCTAAGGCCAACACCATGGCCTGTTGCATAAACTCTGGCCCATTAAACGTGCACGTTGCTAACGCCGTCGCGACTGGGCTATTGTGCAATAAATGTGGGTATAGCGGCAGCACAGTGCCTTTTGGTAACTGTTGTATGGCTGCAACGAGTTCGCCGTTACTATCGCTTGTTGTATTTGGCGATGGGTGTGGCTCATTTATGTCAAACCAAGCGCGGTGCGGCCAGCCCGTATTGCGCCAAAGCGTCAACCCATTTTGTTTGTGCACAAGCTTACTGCCGTAAGTGTGCCACAGGGTTTTAAGGTTATGTAAATTGGCTTCTTCCAGTAAAAGAGCATTGGGTGTAGCTACCGCATTGTGTGTTTGCATTTATCTACACCCAATTAATTAGCACTATGCCGCCCACAAGGGCGAACATGCCGCAAGCTTTGGTGGCGGTAATAGTGGCTTGCGGTAAACCAAACCAACCGAAATGGCTAGCAACAATAGCAATAACTATTTGCCCTGTAAGGGCGTAGCTCATTAACGACCCTACTCCCATTTTTGGGATTAAAAAATAAAACATACCCACACCAAATGCGCTAAGTAACCCGCCACTAAACCACATATAAATGGGCACGCTTTTAATGAGGTGTAAGGGCGGATAATACCGTGTGGTAATAAGTACCATTGCAACGGCACACAAAGCAGCGCAACTAAAGGCTACGCTGGTAGCTATAAGTGGGTGGTGAATAAGTACCCCAAGCTTGGCGTTAAGGCTGGCTTGCACAGCAATAGCAGCCCCAGCTAACAGCGCAAGCATGGCGGGTAAAATAGCGATGGTATGTTGCATAAGGTTGCCTTCAGTTGTGAACACAAACACCAAAATACAAGGTGTTCACCACTAAAGCATTTACATAGGTTGATAAATAGCGTGAAAAATAGTTCGATAAAGTGGTTGATAAAAAGCGTTAAACCAATAATTTTTTACGTATGCGGCTTAATTGGGTGGGGGTTATACCAAGGTGGGAGGCAATATGGTACTGCGGTAAGCGCTGCGCCAGTGCGTTATTATTTTCTACAAACTGTGCATAGCGTTCGCTCGCATCCTGTTGCACTATTTCTACTTCGCGGGCATCTTTGGCGAGCAGCCAATTTTTTTCTAAGTAGTAAATATGAAATAGTTTTAGGTCATCGGCTTGCAGCAATAGCTCGCGGTAGCCTTTAAAATCTATTTCTATAACTACGCTTTGCTCAATGGCTTGATAACAATAAAGCGAAGGCGTTTGGGTTAACAGCGATGTCATGGCGCCGGGGAACATGGCTTCGGTAAAAAAGTGCTTATTGTATTCACTGCCCTTTTCATCGGTAATAAATACGCGCACCAAACCACTCACCACAAACGCAAAACTTTTAGGAATAGTCCCCACAGGGTAAAGAGTTTGGTTTTTATCTAGCCGAGCTAAACTGCAAAGCTGTTGCATAGCTAGCCACGTACTTTGGCTAAGCGGCTGGTAAGCCTCTATTGCCGTTTTAAGTTGGCTTAGGGCTTGCTGTTTGTGGTTAGCCAAAGAAGTAAGCATTTTCATCTTTAATAACTAGTTCGGTAAATGCTTCTAGGCTTTTCACCTCGGGTTGTGGTGGGTACTTGTGCCATTTTAAATCACTTTTTCGCAGCGTTTTATTTCGAATTCACTTATTGCCATTGTAATCTAAATAATTAATAGGTTTTTAGTGGGTTTGTTAGTGTACAGCGCCCTAGCAGATTTACTAGGGCGTGCGCCAATAATACGTTGTGTTGTTTATTGCAGCAAAGGTTTGAGCGCGTTAAACCAATTTAGCCCCATACGCTCGGCACCGGCTTCGCCTGGGTGAACACAATCGGGCGCCTGTTTGGGGTCCGAATTGGTCCATAAATCGGCCACGTAAATGGGCGATTGCTGTGTGCTATTTGCGCGCGCCCAAGCGGGTACGGCTTGTACAAGCATTTCGGCGTTGCGGTAGCTGCCCATATTGTCGCAGTTGTCGGTAATAATTTTATGAATTTGCGCCACAACTATTACCACATGCGGGTTTTGCGCGCGCATTTTTTTTACAAGCTTGGTGTAGTTGTCGGTTACGTAACTTACCGATGTGCTGCCGCCCCATACATCGTTCACGCCTAGCTGCAGCATAACCATATCGGGTTTGTTATCTTGCATTAGCTTGGTAATACCGGCGAATTTTTTGTCGGCAAAGCAATTGGGTAGCGAAAATTCGTGGTCCAAAAAGTTTGCAGTGGTAGAGCAACTTACCGCGCTGTGCATAACATTACCGCCGCAATCGTCGCTATAGCTGCCTACAAATTGGTAGTTGGTTATGCCCGCGTTGGTTAAGTTGGCTTTGAGGTGTTTTTTGTAACAGCCCGGCCCTGCAGAAATAGAGTCGCCCACAATCATTATGCGCGGTGTGGTTACATACTCTGGAAAGGTGGTATTGCGCGTAGCTGGGTCTGCCATTTTTACCGGTGCGCTGCCGCAGCCAGCTATTAGGGAAAGTGTAAGGCTTGCGCCTAAAAAGAAGGGTTTTAGCATTGTAGATACCTTGTTGTGTGAGTATCCCTTCTCTGGTTGTTGATCTTGCTTTCAATTGTTAATAGCTAATCTATATTAGCGAGTTATCTATAATTGGTGAACAGATATGTAGATGAAGTATAGCGGCTTTTGGGTTTGGCTTAGGTGGTTATGTTTGCCGGTTTTATTTGCTAGTTATAGTTGTAAATTTTAGTTGCAAATTAGAGTTCTCAAACCTTAGTGTGCAGGCCTACTTACCAAGGCACCATATTGCGCTTTCTAGGCCATAAAAGCACTAATGCTATGGCTGCGTATACTGCGGGCTCTACCCAGCCGCTTTTTACCGACCAATAAAAGTGTAAACAGGCCAGCACGGCAACCCAATATACGCCGCGGTGCAGTTGGCGCCAGCGTTTACCCATTGTGCGCATTAATACAGGTATAGAGGTAATCGCCAGCGCTAGCAATATAAGCCATGCAATAAAACCCACCACAATATAGGTGCGTTTAACCAGCTCTTCGCCTATTAGGCCCCACATTAACGCTAAATCTAAGCCCATCCACGCGGCAAAATGTAAGCTCACCCAAGTAAAGCACCACAGCCCCAGTGGGCGACGCAATTTTATAAGCGGGCCGAGCTTAAATTTTTTCACCAATGGTGTAATTAGCAGCGAAAGCAGTAATAAGCGTAGCCCACCCAAACCTAAATAGTGGATAAGTTCTTTTACCGGGTCGCCCCCTAACAAGCCCTTGGGCACGGCGTAAAACAACCACAACAGTGGTAGTAACGCGAAGATGTGCACGCACATTTGTAAAAAAGGAGCAAGGCGCTTTAGTTTGCTTTGCATTAGTAGAATTTCTTTAAATCCATACCTGTGTATAACGAGGCAACCTGCTCGCCATAGCCGTTAAAAGGCAAGGTTGGTTGGCGTTTAACGCTAAGCGCGCCTGCACCTATAAACCGCTCAGTAGCTTGCGACCAGCGCGGGTGATCTACGGCGGGGTTAACGTTGGCGTAAAAGCCGTATTCGCCGCTGGCGAGTAAATTCCACGTAGTTGGTGGCATTTTCTCTACTAATTTAATTTTTACTATGGATTTAATACCCTTAAAGCCGTATTTCCAAGGCACGACTAAGCGGATGGGGGCGCCGTTTTGCGGGGCGAGTGTTTTGCCGTATAAGCCCACACTTAACAGGGTTAAAGGGTGCATGGCTTCATCCATGCGCAAGCCCTCTACATAGGGGTAATCTATACCGCCGCCAAGCCTGCGACTTTTTTGGCCGGGAAACTGTTCCGGGTCGTACAGGGTTTCGAAAGCAACGTATTTGGCGCGGCTGGTTGGCTCGAACTGCTGTAAAAACTTGCCTAACTCGAAACCAATCCACGGAATCACCATCGACCAGGCTTCAACGCAGCGCATGCGGTAGATACGCTCTTCCAAGCCGGCTTTTTGCATCCACTGCCACACATCTACCGTGCCGGGTTTACCCACTTCGCCCTCTACCTTTAAGGTCCAAGGCTCTACTTGCATGCCCTGCCCGTTGTTGGCTGGGTCGGTTTTGGCGGTGCCAAATTCGTAGAAGTTATTGTGGGTCATCACCTTTTGTTCTGGGGTGAGTATTAAATCTGGCTTGGGGTGTTGGGTTTTATAGGCCAGCGGCTTGCGCTGGAAGATAGGGCTTTTTGCCTCGTCGTCACCGCCAAATAAATCAAAAACACCCGCCTGAGCAGGCATAGCTGCCATCGCGCCACCAAACCCCAGCGCCTTTAATAACCCGCGGCGATTAAGGTAGGTACTTTCATCTGTTACGAATTGCTCGCCTAGCAAACCCAAGTTTTTGTTAGCCATCTTTAAATACCGGTCTAATCAGTTATTGAAACGTGCTGTGTTGTCTTTCATCTTAGGGTATTTGACCGCATCGGCCCAACTTTAGCGCCCTAATTAAGCCAAATGTTATGAAAATGTTATAGGTTGAGTTGGGCGTGGGGATGGTCTAAACAAGGTGAAATACAGTAAATAGTGTTCGCGTAGAATAAATTAATTATAGGAAACTCTGATTAACCCCAATTGCTTTTTGCGAGAGCCAAAACGTCCAGTCGCAAGGCGTTCTTCGCGGCTAATGGTCTTAGTCCTTAGTAAGAACAACAACGAAGCGGATGGACGTTTTTGCCACGCCCTACGGGGCTTTCAGGCATTCTCGTCCTCGTTGTTATTGTATTTCGACAGACAACCACTATGCCTCGATAAAATGCCTAGAGGACAAAAATGCCTGAAAGCCAAAAAGCGGTTGGGGTTAATCAGAGGTTCCTATATATTGTATGTTTTTTAGGCATTTGGAGGTAACAGCCTTCTGGGTTGTCTATAAAAAAACAAATCATCCAAGGTGAACCAAAGTGTACAAACAGAGTGTGTTTAGAAAAATTGCCATATTTGTAGTGGCGTGTGTTTTATCCGGCTGTGGAGGCGGCGGAGGCACAGCCACTTCGAGCGGCGGTGGTTCAAGCACTGGTTCCAGTTCCAGCTCCACTAGTGGTGGCAACTCTAATAGTTCGCTAACGGTTTCGCTCAGCCCAAGCAGTATTAATCATCAAGCTTCAGTTGCAGGTGAGGTTCAAGTATTGTTTGTTACGGGCACTGCCAGCGGTGATCTCGGTGTATCAACCCTATATGTTGGTGCAGATGCGGATGTTGAAACATTTAGGTCTATTACCTTCTATCAAGACACCGATAGTGTGAGTGCTCAAATAGAAACCCACGAAACCCTGTGGGGCGGCACATATACGGGCAACATTTCTATATATCTTTGTAGCGACGCCAACTGTAACAACCATTTAGCAAATTCGCCCTTAACCTTGCCGTATAACATTGTTATTCCGAAATCAGGTTTCCGTATGGAACCGATAAACTACAGCAACACCACAGTAGTAGACTACGATAGAGAGTTTGTGGCGATTAACGCGGAATCGGGTACGGCAGGTGTTGCTGTGCAGTATAAAACTGAGCTTTCGGCGTCGCTTGGTGAATTAGTATTCCCAGATCAAATGTTAGCTGACTTCCAAATTACCAATGCCAGTGAAGAAGGTTTTACATTAACAACCCCTACCCTAGCGGACGGATCTTATACGTTTAATTACACGTTGGGTTTTACAAATTCTGAAAACACCATTCCTTTTACCGTTTACTATTTAGTGGGTAGAGAAGGTGGTGCGAATAACCAATTTATTTTCTTTGAAGACCCAATAGAAATAGATGCTTTGTACGGCTCACCAAATAATAATCATTCTACGCGTTATTTAATTACTGGTGAAAATCGCGATATTTTAGATTACAAAGAATTTACAGTTGAATATATAGATGGTGCCGATTGGTTAGGTTGGCCGAGTGGCTCTGACGATTATTTACATTTAGATCTCAGTACCGAAAATTTACCTTTAGGCACATATCGAGCGCGCATTCACGGGTCTACTTTTTACACGCAAGTTACGGGTAGCGTTGATGTAATTGTTAATGTGGTAGATGGCTTTGATATTTTTAATCAGTTTAACGAAGTACGATTCGACCAATACTTATATAGCAATGAAACTAGATCTGCATATGTAGACAATAGCCGCCAAGCACAAGGTGAATGGACAGCAAGCACCACTACTCCTTGGATAACACTGCTAAATACGAGCGGTAATTTTCTTACCCCCGAAGAACGAGAAAACTACTGGGGGGATAGCTCTGTTGAATACACTTTTAACGTAGAAGGTATTGCGGCGTTGCCCAATAATAGCACTGGTACAGGTACTATAACGTTCTCTAGCGAAGATGCGCGCTTCCCAGATAAAAGTATCGAAATAAACTACGTAAAAGAATTTCCCCAAATAACAGCGCTTTCCCAAACGCAAGTTGTAGCGGGGCAACCTTTTAGTTTAACCGCGCAAGGTATTAACTTAGGAATAATTGCCCACGAAGGGGTTGGGTTGCGCGAAGGCGATAATCAATATTTGTATGAAGCCTATTTCACGGTAGATGAAGCTACGCTAACGCAAGAAAGTGTAATACTTACCCATCCTGGTATTGCTCAACCCGGCGTGTATGAAATAGTAATAAATCATACTGCGAATCGTGATAGCTCATATCAGCAGGCCTATGTGCCTCGCGTATCTATTACGGTAGTAGAAGCAGAGTAACAAGAGTAACACCCTAGCAAAAGCCCGATAAGCCACGCGCTATCGGGCGCACACCACTAAAATATTATTTAATCAAAGGTTACTATAATCAATTACATCGCATCTACTTCGCTTTGATTAGACAGAACATGCAACCCGCCCTAAATATTTTGATGTTTTACAGCCCTCAAACTGAGTGATTTATAACTGGTTACAAAACACCGTAAGCCTGATGCTTTAAAGCGGCAGACCCAAAGGTAACCGATAAATTTCTAGTAGCGCCTTAGCAAAGCTAAGGCATCCAAAATACATCAGCGAATGAAAGCGTCGAACGTTAATTTGGGCTGACTCTCAATAGGTGTTTAGTACAGTTACCGCTAAGCCCCTCATCAAATTATCGTCAGTAAAAACATTCAAAATAGTTTTTTTAGCTCTATGGGTTAAACCAAGGGTTGTGGTGAGTTATTGTTCTTTGACAGGTCTGGTCATATAGGTGTTAAATGTTTTACTATGCGCATAGATATACGCATAAATGAGGTGTTTATATGGACCCCCTGTACGATACCGAAGCCCCCAAAAAGCCAACAAACCTCAGTGTAAACAGTGACTTGCTGGCAAAAACGCGCGCCTTAAACATAAACCTTTCAGCCACATTAGAACAAGCCTTAAAGCAGCAGTTGGCTCAAGCCGAAGCCACAAAATGGGCAAAAAAGAACAAAGCGGCCATTAAAGCATACAACTCCTTCGTAGAGGAGAATGGCTGCTTTGCTGACGAATACAGGGCTTTTTAATGGCTCAATATGACGTATACCGTAACCCCAGCAAGCAGAGCAAAAAACACTACCCGTACCTGCTTGATATTCAAAGCCCCTACATTTCGGAAATTGCAACTCGGATAGTTATTCCCTTGAGTTATGCTGCTTCATTTAAAAATGAGGCAATGACAAACCTTACACCAGAAATTTCCTTTGAAGACGAACAGCTTCTTCTATTAACACCACAAATTTCTTCCATTCCAGTAAATATTTTAAGCAATCCCGTTGGCTCTCTTTCGCATTTTAGAGAACAAATTATCAATGCCTTGGACTTCGCAATTACGGGTATTTAATAGCCTAGCTCACTTGCAACCTTTGCGGAGAGCATTTGTGTAAAATGGAGCGCAGCGACACACAAAAACGAACGTAGCAATATGTGTCGGCATGCAGCAACTTGTTAGCCATTTGATGGTGCTGGAACCCAAGTTAAATTCAGATCAACATGGAATTCGTTGGGCCTTATTTTTGCTTGGTCTGCTATATTCAAAACATTGGAACCTGTATCAATTGCGAGTAGTTCACCGTTTGTAAATTGAATGAATAACGCTTCACTTTGGTGAATCTGTACGTGATCCTCTCGCAAGCCAAACCACACTTTTTCAACTGTTTTACCAACCATTTGGGTAGCTTGGCAGATCGAGTAATCGGATTCTATGCCGCCATCAACAATCTTTGGTAAATACTGCATCATTTCCTGCCTGCTTAGTTCATGTGTTGCAGAAACATTGAATTCTTGCTCGATAAGATTTAGCAACAGTTCAAATGACTCGACGGCCCGCTCTAAATCACGATTAAAGAGGCCGAAGGCATCACATGATTTTGCAGAAATTCTTACACCGTGACTACTATTGCCACGCTCAGTGCTTATTAGACTTAAAAGTTTGTGCAACTGAGATTCTTTATCGAACTCTGTGAATACATGACGCAACAAAGTCGGTGGTTTCATATTTTCTGCTTCTAGTATATTTCTTTGACGTTTTTCAGCCAGAGCGAGTAAACATCTTTTAGACAAACCATCAACGAGAAAACCGTATAAATTCTTATGTGAATCCTCATAAGAGTGAGTATTCTGAGAACTAGGGTATGTAACAGAACTATTTGGGACTTTGGAATATAAAGGATGTCCAGTGAGAGCTTTACAGCAAGCATTGATTTTCTCGATTACTGCTGTAAGGCGCTTTCTAGCCCCATTTTTCACTCCCCAGCTACCCTGAATATTTCTATCAAACCACATGGTAAACCGCTCGTCTGAATCTGCTAAAGCATCATCTTTAACAATAAATGGTGACCATTTCTTTTGCTCTAAGGGCGCAGCGTTAGCCAAGTCTGGGATAAAAACAGCCAAGCACAGTCCTCCATCAGACTTTGCGTGATACCCGAATCTAATACGGATGTACTCATCAAGCTTCCCAGAAGTATCAAGCTCTTCAAAATATTCTGCGGATGTTTTTAGCTCACCTTCAAAGTAGTCAGTGTCTATGGTGTATTTATGAGGGTTCGAGCTATATAGAGATAGAACATCTGCCTCAAAATATCCGATGACTCTCTGTGTCATGATTTCTCCGTGTTGGCTAACGCCGCCCACAGGGGCCGTAGTGGAGGTGAATGTTTTGTGCAAGCGTAGCGAAAAGCACAAAACAAGCGCCGGAACGTATTTATAACATGACTGTCACGTTTTCCTCGCCAGATCTAGCGCGCTTGCGACTTTAACCGGCCAAGCACGGACATTGGAGCAATGCGGTATCCAGAACACTAAGTCAACACTTAGGACTGGCGAAGTGTCTACTCTTCTAGGGATACTCGGAAAAGATCAATAAGGCCAGAGTTGTTGATTTTGCGCCGTATTAACTTTTCCGAAAAGCCAGATCTCTTTGGCTTTAAGGCAAATCCTGTGCAAGCCGAAAACCCATCAGACTATAGCGCATGGCTGGGTTGTTGATAAAACGGAAAGCGACACGCAGATCCCCTCTGTGGAAGTACCAGGAACCCCCGCGCGCAACCCGGTTGGCACAATCACCTCCATTTTCTTCCTCCCACGCCTCTCCGTTCACCGGTGCGTCAATGTAATTGTCATGCCAGCAGTCTTCTGTCCACTCCCAGACATTGCCGTGCATATCGTGTAAACCAAAGGCATTGGCTTGAAAGCTGCCGACAGGGGCCGTGAACACATAACCATCATCGCAGGTGACCCATTCGGGCCACGCGTGACCCTTTGGCAGAGCAGTCTGGTCGCCGATATTTCCATAGCGGCACATGGCGGTCACATCGGTGCCATGGCTGTATGTGGTGCTGCTTCCGGCCCGTGCGGCGTACTCCCATTCCGCTTCCGTAGGCAGGCGATATGCCCGCTCATCGGGCGGCAAGTGGGTTTCGTTGAACCAAGTGATGTAGGCCAAGGCATCCTGCTGGCTCACACACAGTACCGGATGCGCGTCGCTGCCCTGCTCCAACCCATAAAGTGTCGCGTTGCGCCAGTTCTGGTTCGCCGACCAGCCCCAATTACCGTTGCCATCATCACGCACATCGAGAGTAAGGCAGCCCCTGTCCGCCTCCACCTCTGCTTGAGTGAGGTAACCCGTCGCATCCACAAATGCTCTGAATTGGCCACGCGTGACTTCATGTTTGCCCATGGCAAAGACCTTGGCCAGGGTCACCTTAAGCTGCGGGCCCTCGGCTTCGCTGCGCCCCTCTTCGGAAGCTGGGCTGCCCATCAGAAAACTGCCCGCCGGCACCACGATCATTTCCGGGCAATTGTCGCAGGCCCTATACGCAGTACCTGCCACCTGCTGTGTTCTGTCGGATGTGGAAGAGGTGTAAGACTCCTGCTCCGCACAGGCGCTCAACACCAAGCAAGCACTGACAAACAATAAAGAAAAGCGATTGCGGATACGCATGACAAAGGACTCCTTGAGTTCGAAAAAATTGCGACGAAGCTGCTCTTCCCCATAGAAAGTAGACATTCCCAAGATGGCCAGTGTCTGTAGCGCTTTTGACTTTATCCGGCCAAAAGCGTACCTCAAAGTGTCTACTTTTCTTGGGGAACTTGGATGCTTAACACCAAGCTCACCTGCAGTTTTTGCGGAGAGCAATTGTGTAAAATGGAGCTACGCGACATACACAATTGAGCGTAGCAAAAAATGTCAGGTGCAGATTTTTGTTAAATTACTACGGAACAAGCTTTGTTTTTACAATCTCTTCTTCAGCCACACTACTATCGACGATATTGAATACCGTTGTGCCAGAGATATCTGCGGTACCGACCCCGCCTATTATAATTGGAGAAGCTCCTGCATCAGAAAAATCCATCCTAAGATAGTAAACTTTACCTGCAACAACATTTATATTTTTGTCCATCACATCCAAGCCCCAATTAAAATGTTTCTTAGGACTAATCAAATGCGTACCCGGCGAGAGAGATATGTGGCTATAAGATCCATTATGCATTCTGAACGCCTTTACGCCATTAATATATACATCAGGGCCTCCCCCACCTTGAAAGAACCGAGAGGGCCTGTAAAAATATACTAGAGCTTTATCCGCAGACGAAAACTCTTGCTGCGTAAAAGCTGGACCAAGTGAAGCACAGCCAGATAATGTAAGAAAAATTATTGCGATATATAAAGCTTTCATATCTCTCCTAGAAATTTAACAATTTTAATATATGTCGCTGGCATATACAGCCATATGTTTAATTATGGCCATTATGGGTATATTTAGTTGGTAAATCTATCGGGGAGTTCGGGAAAAGAAGGTTAAAGCGCCACAAAGCCTAGGCCAGCGTTTAGGCATCTCTCGGCGGCACTTTCATCTACCCTCCCTTTCTAACCAAGTTGTGTTACTCGATCGTAACAATAGAGCTACAACTTAGGTTTAGCGCAACTTGGATATAAATTTAATGTAGTTTTATCTTTTTATGTGCGTAGCTATTGGCGCTATACACTTACAACCCCGTTTAACCGCACTATGTATCGGCGTAAACGCCGTATCAACTTTTCTTGCACTGTTAACCATTTGGCTAGCTATAGTAACTAAGCGTGTCTCAAATTCGTTTCGCCAAAGTACTTGGCGTGAAATAGAAGCGAAAAGCGCTAGCCAAACTGATTTCGGGGTGATTTTTTATCTGTTAGATGGCGTAGTATTCAAAGCCGATTATTAAATAAAAACGATGATGCAGGCAGTTACGATGGCTTTAATTTAGGGGTGGGTTATAATTTTTAATTGCGCGTATAATTGTTTAAAAAAGCCTGATGGCGCTTTGCTTATCAGGCCTACTTTACTAACGGCGCTAACAGCTGTTAATGAGTTTACCAAGCTGTTTTTAGCCAATAATGGATAGATATATTAAGGATCACCCGTGAAAACACATTTTATTTTTTGTCTCGCCCTAGTTGCGCTAATGTTAAGTGCATGCGGCGGGAGTAATTCTAACCCGTCGCCACGCTATAACGACAATACAAGGGATTTAACCTTTGCCGAAAAATACCCATTATTTGACGATGTTGTTTTAACTAACAGCGAGCTCTCCTATTACGATGCAGATACCTACCAACCAGTAGCGGCGAGTTCGAATAGTTTAGTTGGCACTTGGTTGGTGGTTGACCAAAGCATTTACACTATTGATGGCTATTGGATTTACGACCAGTTAGATGTGCGTAATTTAACGCGCAAATTGGTAAGTATTATTCAGGCTGACGACGATAGCTACTGGATGGTAACGTCAAACAGAGAAGCCGAGGTGTTTACCATAGTGCGCGAAAATTCAGCAATATATATGCAATACCCTGTTTACGGTATGAATGGATATGCTGAAGGCGAACTTGTGGATAATAATCGCATAAACGCGAGTTTGCGCAGTTATGACCCTCTAGCCGTTACGGCGAGTGACATTAGCTTTATTAAAATAAGCAATACACCTACTTTAGGTGGGCTGCTAACCGGTAATACGCAAACTGTGGGTGAAATGAGCTTTAACTTTATAAATAATTTTTTGAACGAAGTAAGAGGCGAAATAAGTGCCGCGCCTGTTCATTACTTTGAAGATGGTTTTGAAGAAGCTATTTACTATAACGATGGTGAAATAGTTAGGCACCTAGAAACAGAGCTAGTAATTGTTAGTGCAATGGCAGAGAATTTTGACGAGTTTATAGCAAACCCATCAGATAACGACGACTGGCAGAAGATGTGGAGTAATACCTATTACTACTGGAATGATTACTCGATAATTTCCAACGAATTAACCTCTCAACATAATGCTTTTATTCGTGGTGATTTACATCGATATTACTTTGATGCGAGTTTAGTAAGCCAACAAACAAGCGTTAACGGCCTTAGCATTTTCTACCAAAATCAACTCGCCGATCAATCGGATTATACCGATGATGAAACACCGCTATTTACAGCGAGTATGGATATAGAGGTGAATTTTTCTAGCTTGCAATAAAAAGCGAAGCTAAGCGGCTGTTAGTGACAACATTTGTGCGTTAACAGCCGTTGCTAGCGAATTAAAAATCAGTGCTTGAGGTTAGTCTCTAAGATTTAAATCAACCTTGATATCTAAACTAACAGCTGTACGTGGCTCGGCACCTATTTCGCTGCCTGTACTTAACGCGACATAATTTTCGTAATAAATATTGATCGATCTTTCTTCTATATCGGTATACACATAATCTGGATCTAAAACAAATTTACTAAGGTAGCTATCGATCAATGCACGATAATAAAGGCGGTTTGCTGTGGTAATTGTTTCAAACTCATTTGCTAGCATATAGTTTTCACTCCAATACATTTGCCAATTACTGCCGGCGGAGGGAGCTTCGGCAAACAAGTTCATATCCTCTTTAATTGTGCTTACAGAAAGATATTCGTTTCTATAGTGTCTGGGTTCCTTGCCCTCCTCTGTTAATCGCACATCGATAAAACCATCCTGATAACTGTGGATAGGCTTATCTTCAAATTTATCTCCAGTGGTACCGTTTATTGTATCGAACTCTTCATATGAATAAGAGCCAATAAACTGTGTGTTGTCTTTATAAACACCACCTAAAGAAGGTGTATGGCTGAGTTTTATAAAGGTAATTTGGCTATCCGTTACATCTACATAATTGGATTGTTCTAACGTGGCTACAATTCTAGTGTCACTTTGAGAGGTAACTTCAGCGATGGCGATGTTGCCGTATATTTGATGCTGAAAAAACAACTTATTGTTTTCTTCGAAAAATATATAGCCGTTAGCTTCATTAGAAGAATCAATTAGCCAGAATTCGCCATTATCTGCTTGAATAATACTAGATACTTTTCTTTTTAAAGTTTTTACTTCAGCCACAGTGCCGTGATAGGTGGGCGAATTGGTATAAATTGCTTGCTCAATGACTAGCCATGTACCTTCTAGCCCGTTCGGCGATGACCCAAGCGGAGAGGTGTAATTGTTGGGGTTGTAGAGTTCAATACTGCGGTTGGTGAACTCAATATCTGAATACAAACTATCTTCAAAGTAGGTATTGTGAGAGCCAGAGTAACGGTTACCGCTTTTGGCGCCGTCGGAGCTGCCTCCGCAAGCAACGAGTGTAAAAACAATTATTAAGAGTGTGAGAAGCCGTAGGCGAGACATAAATTCCCTTTTTAATTGATGCGTAATTAAAAAGCGTTGGATTATAGCGGTTTTGATACCATTCCGCGCAAGTATCCCGCACCACTGTCTTTAAAAGTACATTTAATAATTAAAATGGAATAAAAACTTGTAACAAATGTGAAATAGATTAAAGGGGTTTCAGGTTGTACCCGCTTTTGTTGGAAGGCGGCAGCGCCATTTTTCGATCTACGGTATTTATATACTTAAAAAAAACCCCAGCAAAGCTGGGGCATAAATGTGCAAACATGTATTTGGGGGTTAAGCTTGTTGTTTTTGGTTTAGCCTGTTAGCGCGTAACGTTTTATTGTTTTTACACATTGTTTTTACACATTGTTTTTATGTCCTGTTGTTTCATGTGCATTTATTAAAACGTACATACCAAGTCCCAATCGGATGTACCTGGGGTTGCACTTGTCCACCATTTGGCTTCATACAGCGCGTTGTTGTGGGTCATGCGGTCACCGGCGTTGGCGTGGCTGGGGTTTCCGGCCCAGTCTTTTTGTGGAAAGTTAGGGTAAGCTGGGTAGTCGCTTGCGTTGCTGCAATCGCCACCGGTGTTGCCACCGCCGTTATTGCCGCCACCAGAACTAATGCTGCCCATCGGCAAGTTAGGGTACTCGCTGCTAAGCGCAAACTCTTCGCCAGCTACGTTAACCACCCAGTTAGAAGGCATAGAAACTGGTAGGTAGTATTTAAGTACTACTTTCCATTCTTCGCCGTCGGCAAGGGTGAGGTAGCTTGGGGTGCTTATTTTTACGCGGTGGAAGTTGTTTTCTAAACCGCCCACATTGTTACCCGCCGCGTTAGACCCGTTGCTAACAATGGTTAAGCTCGCTGCGCTTTGGTCGCCCATGTTATCTGGGGTAGAGGTGGCGATATCGAAATAGAACTCGGTGCCGCCGGGCAAGTTTTGGCCTGTGTTGTTAGTAATTATTAGGTCTGGCGTAATGGGGAAGTTGTTATCACCCAAGGCAAAGTTAGTTAGCTTTATGCCTATATCTAACGTTTGCTGGGGCATATCAATTTCTGCACGCTGGTTGCCGTAGGCTGGCGCGTTGGCAAATTTATCTGCAATGGCGGTGGTTAGCGTGTGGCCCATTTCGTATTGGCCCTTGGCCGCATTGAATTGGTAATCGCCGGCTAGTTCCCAAAACATAATGCCGCCTATGCCGTTTTCTACTACGTAATCGGCTTTGCGGTTGATGGATTGCTCGTCTTCGGTAGAGATAAATACCTGCTTAGCGGCGTTCCACAACCACGGGGCGACTAATACATCGTCGTAATAACGCTGGTAGTTACCGCTAAGTTGGTGATCTGGGTTGTTGATTGGGTCTAAGCCGTAGGCTGTTAGGTAATCCCCTAGAATATTGTTTTCTAGGTTTTTAGCGTGCCACATGGGATTAGAACCCGCGCCCATTTCGTTGCCGTTTTCATCCTTGTCGTGCCATAGGTTATCTATACCCACCGCGCCGTTGCCGCATTTACTGGTGGCGCTGCCGCCGGTACCCACAGGGCATTCGCTTTGATTTGGCAGGGATGCTTGGCCCCATAAACCGTTGGTGCCACCGGTTACGCCCTGCCAGCCGCGGGTGTAGTAAGGTACACCAATGTTAATGCGGCCCGCCGGCATGGCGCCGCGGAAGTAGTGGTAAGCCCAGTCGGTGTTGAGGTAGCCAATATTTTTGTACTGGCCGCCGTAAGCGTTCCACTGAATAAGCTCTGCATCTTGGCCGTTATCAAACAGTGCCGCATTGGGGCCTACAAACTGGTTCCATGCACCGTGTAAGTCGTAGGACATGATATTGACGTAGTCCAAGTACTGGGTTGCTTCAAATGCTTCCATGCCGCGCAACAAATAGCCTGACGATGGCGAGGCGATGGTAAGCATGTAGTGCTTGCCATCTTGCTCCCCTGCTATATCCAGCTTTTGGCGCAGGGTTTTCATCAACACGTTGTACGAAGCGTTTAAGCCTTTTCGACGCGCATTGGCGATGGCGAAATCTGAAGGGTTGCCGGCATCGTTCATCGATGTGGGGTATTCGTAATCTATATCTGCGCCATCAAAGCTGTAGGTGCGTAAAAACTCCACTACCGAGTCGGCAAAGGTGTTGATACCGGCGGTGTTAACCGAACCGTCTGCATTGGTGGTCATGGTGTAGAAGCCGCCAGAATTTACGCGGTCGCCATTGCTATCAAAGTAGCCGCCTGTTTCTGCCCAACCGCCAATAGAGATAAGCGTTTTAACGTGTGGGTACTGCTTTTTGTATTTGTTAAGCAGGTTGAAGTGGCCTTTGTAACTAAAGCTTGGGTCCATTTCGGCACCGGCTACGTCTGGCCATTCCATACCCGTTGCTGCATTGGTTGGGGTATTGGCGCCAATTGAAACGTGGTTGTTGCCATCCACATGGGCAAAGGCGTAGTTAATGTGGGTTAGCTTGTCCCAGGGAATTTGGTGTGCAAGGTAGGCCGGGCCGTTACCACCAGTACGCCAGCTAGTGAAGTAACCAATCACGCGGCGCGTTGCGCTGCCCATTAGCTCGCGGCCTTGTATGTCGTAAACAGTACAGTAAGGCGATTGCACTTCTGGCGTGGCGTAAAGCCCGTCTGGTCGGCAGTCTTCGTGGCTGGCGCTTGTGTCTGCAGCAACGCTAAAGGTGCTAATCGCGCTGGCTGTTTTACCTTGGTTATCCACAGCGGTTGCGCGCAAGGTGTGGCTGCCGCGCGTGGCTGTCCATTGCAAACTGTAGGGTGCGCTTGTGGCGCTGCCTAGTAGTTGGTTGTTTAGGTAAAAGTCCACCTGCGCAACACTGCCATCGCTGTCGCTTGCTGCTGCCTCAAGTGTGAGTGCATCACCTTCCATTGCGTCTGTTGGTACGGTTGAAAGGCTTACGCTAGGCGCTGCATTTGTGTCTTCCGCTACGGTTAAAAATACCGTGTCCGATTGACTCACACCGCCGCGATCGTCGCTTGCTACGGCGTAAATGCTGTGATCGCCCGCTTCTGCTGTCCAGCTAACGTTGTAAGGCGCGCTGGTATCGGTGCCGAGTAAATTGCCGTTTAAGTACAATTCAACACTGCTAATACTGCCACCGGCGTCGCTAGCGTTTATTTCAAAGCTGGTCTCGCTGCCCGCCATTAAGTTTGCATTGGGAGCAACCAAGCTCACGCTGGGCAATTGGTTAGGGGCGCTGGTAACGCTAATACTTACAGAATCATCGCCTGTGGCATTTTGGTTATCTAGCGCTTGCGCGGTAAGTGAGTGAGTACCCGCTTTCGCTATCCAGTTTGTGCTGTATGGGCTGGTGGTATCGGTAGCTATGGCAATACCATCGACTAAAAAGGTTACAGAGGTAATCGTGCCGTCGCTGTCGCTGGCCGTAGCGCTAAGGGTTATCGAGTCCCCCTCCCCTGCACTTGCCGGTGCGCTAATGGATACTTGAGGTGGCACGTTGCTACTTGCGCCTTGGTTAACGTTAATAGTAACAACATTACTTTCGCTACAGCCGCTGGTATTACACAAGCTAACCTGCAGTGCATGGCTGCCGCTGCTGTAGTTAGCGGCGCATTCCGCGCTTTGTTGGTTTTGGCCGTTGGCTGTTAGGCTGCCGCTGCAGCGCAGGTCGCCGTTATCGGTTAATTGCCACTCGGTGCCGTTTTCACCCCACCACATATCCCAATGTACGTTTATGGCTTCGCCACTTTCGTGGGTAGCGGGCAGCCACGCAATATTGGGCGTGCCAGGTGCGGCATACGCATGGGTAGAAATCGCCAGCGCCAAAGCGGCTAGGCAGTGCTTATTTTTCATGATATTCCCCGTTATTGTTATTAACTGTTGTATTCGCCAGTGTTTGGCGTTGGGTAGTTAATTGTTTGTAAGTTAGGTACTTACAATCCAAGACAACCGACAGGAGCCTTAGGGGCCTGTAGCAAGGATCGGTGATAACGCGTCGAGGTAGAGAGGGTGTTTAGCTTGTTATTGTTGTCTTCTAGCGTATACGGCAATGGTTAGTAGAAAAACGTATACGTAAAAAGCGTCTAAACACAAATGACAACGTTGTATCTAGGTTAAATGCTTATAGACAACGTTGTCAAATGCGGTTTTGGAATATTTGAACCAAGTCTACAGCGGGTATCTAGTATTTAAGGTTGAATCTAGAAGTGAGTGAGTTGGCGCCAGTTAGGCCTGATGGAACTTTGTGGCTAAATACCCAGTCGTAGCTGCTATTAAACGGAGCTAACTCAAACTTAGCTAATTTGGGTTAGTTATTTGTGGGTTAGTTATTTAAGGATTAGTGCGAGGGTTCACTATGAATAGATTAACGATAGATAGCTCAACCTTGAAGCGATTAACGCTATTGCTTGCTCTAGCAGTGGCGTTTAACTGCGCTACCCTGTTAGCCAGCGATAGTGGCGGCATAGGGTTAAAAGTGGATGTGAAAGCCAGCGGCTTTTTTAAACCTACAATCGATAGTGCCAAAGTTGCCGAGGTGGTCAGTGGCTCCCCGGCTTCTGCTGCAGGTGTAGCGGTTGGTGACAATATTATTGCTATCGACGGCTGCGCCATACCTGGCTGCCCAGCAAAAAAAGCCAAAGCCGCTATGGCTAAATCGGGTGGCGAAGTAATAGAGCTAACCCTAAAAGCAGATAATGCGGCGCAGCGAACGGTTAAAGTGGTTACACATTAAAAAACTGGATAACTGCCATGGCGGCGAATCAATCTTTTATCAAACATAACTCGCAGGTCAATTCTAATGCTTTATTGGTGGAGGCCAGTGGATTAGCGCTGCTTAGTAAAACGCTTTTGGATAATTCCATTCTGGGTAGTGAGTTGTGTATCCCTAAAGTATTAGCCGTTAATAAAAACCAGCTAGAAATTGAATATATTCAATCGCAGCGCCCAAGCGATAGTCATTTTAAAACCCTTGGTGTTGGCTTAGCAAAACTACACACCATCCAACAACCCCACTTTGGCTTAGAACACGATAACTACATAGGCCTTAACCCGCAGCCAAATTGCATTAGTTATAATTGGGGGCAGTTTTTTTATCAGTACCGATTGCAGTATCAGGTGTCGCTTATTGCCGATAGCCACGTTAAACAACGCTTTCAAACGCTGCTAAATACACACCAAGCAAAACTAATGGAGTTTTTAAACAACAGTTGTAGCTCGCCAAGTTTAGTGCACGGCGATTTATGGAGCGGGAATGTTTTGTTTGATAAACAACGCGTGTGGCTTATCGACCCCGCGGTGTATTACGCCGATAGCGAAGTAGATATAGCCATGACGGAAATGTTTGGCGGTTTTGATGCTGCGTTTTATCAAGCCTATCAAACGGTGCGGCCATTCACTGCGCAGTACCCCATTAAAAAGCGCATTTACAATGCCTACCATTATCTTAATCATTACAACCTGTTTGGCGATAGTTACCTTGCTGGTTGCGAGCAAGGGTTGGGCATGATTGAAGCATTATAGGGGCGAATAGAGGTTAAACCTTTGGCAAAAGCATTGAGGAGTAAATACAGGTGTATTTTGCGCCGGTGCGCCAAATAATTTAGGGGCTGTAGTTTGTTTCGCAGCGGAATATTCAACACTGCAGTTAATTAAGCTATACCGCAGTAACTACCATTGTAGTTATTGCGGCACAGGTTTATTTGAGTGCAAAGCTATTGCGCTGCTTAAAGTAATTTACAAAGTCGTTGTCAAAGCTTTGGGAAACACTTTGTTTAACGGCCGGGTAGTTGCTTAGGTGATTTATCCAGTTTAGCAATGCGGCACTGTCTGGTTGAGTTTTTGCTTCTTGCTGTAATTGCAGCGTTACATGCGGCAACCATTTAAGGCGGGTAAACACGGGGGCTACCGCTGCGTCAACCAAGCTAAATGCCACGCCATTAAAAAAGGGCTTGCCGGGTGCCGGTTTTAGTTTTTTAAGCGCGCTCACAAACTGGGTTAGTTTGTCTGCAAAATCATCGCTTTGTGTGGCGAGCATTAGCTTATACTGCAAGCCAATAAGCGTTTCGCTGTAGCTTATCCAGGCGCGCATAGAGGCTTTTTCTAAGCTTGTACCCGCCAGCAGCGGCGTGCCAAACGCTTCATCTAAGTATTCATTGATAACGGCAGACTCGAAAAGCGTTGTTGGGTTTGCATTGTCATCTTTCACTACCAAAGCCGGTACCCTACCTGTGGGTGAAAGCTGCAAAAACCATTCGGGCTTGTTCGCCAAATCGATATTTATGCGCTCATAGGCTTGCAGCTTCTCTTCCAACAAAATGGCCGAGCGCTGTACAAAAGGGCAAATAGAAAAACTTACTAAAACTGGCACATTCGCTTTCTGAATTTTATCTAACATTTGTTGCTCCTTTTAAGCTGGGTTTTCTACTAACAACATGTCTAATGTGGAGCCGCTATTGCGCAGGGTAATTAGCGGTTTGTTTTCTGGGTCGTTGTACCAGTTATGCGCTGCGGCACTACTAGGGAAGGCGATACAAAACGCTATTGTGGGTAAGTTGCTTGCGCCCTCTAACCGTTCGGGTGTGCCTTTTACCAGCCTGTTACCGCCATGCTTTTCTATTAGCGGTAAAATTTTGCTGGAGTACTCTTCTAACCAGTTGTCGTTGTGAATGGTAAGTAGACCAATTGCGTAGGCTGTCATTACTTGCTCTTTAGTGTGATGTGGGCCTGAGAAAAATCAGAACCTGCCGTAAGTGGGCAAATAATAGGGTTAGCTGCAGTGTGCGTAAATTCTCGACATTTGCAAAATTGATATGCAAAAATGCACAGATGAATAATTGGGATGATTTGCGCTATTTCTTAGAGTTGGCCCGTTGTGGCAGCTTATCGGGTGCATCGCGGGAACTGGGAGTAAACCATTCCACCGTTGCGCGGCGCATTGCCGCGCTGGAAAAAAAGCACGGCGTGAAGCTGTTTAATCGCCAGCCAAATGGTTACCAGTTAACTGAAGCGGGCGATGTTATTTATCAGCACGCGTTGGAAATTGAACAGCAAAATCAAACGGTTGAGCGCTTACTTTACGCTGGGGATACACGTTTATCCGGCAAGCTTGTGGTGACGATGCCGCACGAACTGGCCAACCACTGTATTATTCCCTACCTACAAGACTTCACAGGCAAATACCCAGATGTGGATCTCGAGCTAGTGGTAAGCCCTGGCTTAAAAAACCTATCCGCCCGCGAAGCCGATATTGCCGTGCGGGTCACCCCTGCCCCGCCAGAAACGCTCGTGGGCCAAAAGCTCGCAAATTTGCGCCACGCCGTGTACTTTTCTAAGCAGCACCCTCAGGTGCTAGCCGAGCAAAAAATCATTATTTGGCGCCAAGATACCAACCCGCCCGCGTGGGCGCAGCAGCACTTCCCCAATGCCAAAGTGGTGTTAAAAGTGGACGACCTCGCCTCGATGTATGCCGCAGTAAAAGTAGGCATTGGAATTGCGCGCATGCCCTGCTACCTGCCCGATAGCGTGTTGGATGCGGATATTTTTAAGCTCGATTTAGCGCTTACCCCATCCGATTGGGGTATTTGGGTGTTGCACCACGCAGACTTGCGAGAAACCGCCCGCGTACGCGCGTTTAAACAGTTTTTAATCGAAAGGTTGCAAATACTTAGACCGCTGTTTGAGGGCGAGATGGGTAAGCGTGTAAACGGTGATTACTCATCGAGTTAGGGGCTACCTACAAGTGGTCGCAATACTCGTAAAAAAGTAGTTAAATGCAAAATTCAACATAGTAGTAATCAAAGTAAACATGATTGGTGGTAACCAACAATAACAAAAGGGAATAAATATGAGCGAAGAACTAAACCCCTACTCGGCCCCCGAAGCGGAAGTAGTGGATGCAGCAACGCTGGGTGATTTTGTGGCGCACGAGCCGCGTATGGTACCTGTGGGCAGCGCGTTTAATTGGGTGGGTGCGGCGTTTGAGTATTTTGGGCGCAGTGCCGGTGGTTGGGTGTTGTTTATGCTTGTTGGCGGCATTCT
This sequence comes from Saccharophagus degradans 2-40, assembly GCF_000013665.1. Taxonomy (NCBI): domain Bacteria; kingdom Pseudomonadati; phylum Pseudomonadota; class Gammaproteobacteria; order Cellvibrionales; family Cellvibrionaceae; genus Saccharophagus; species Saccharophagus degradans. The sequence continues at coordinate 5,008,278 of NC_007912.1, read as the reverse complement.
GTATATTGTTTTGAATGCGGTGCCGTTTGTAAATTATATAAACATGCTGTTTAGCTATGTTTGGGTGGGTGGCATTTGGGTTGCACTTAAGAAAAACCACGACGGTGAACAAGTAGAAGTAAGCGACTTGTTTGAGGGGTTTAAACGCAATTTTGGCAGTTTAATTTTATTAAGTGTTATAGCTATTGTGCTCTCGTTAGTTATTTTCTCGCCGATATTTTATTACGGTTATGCTGCTTTTAGTGGCGCAGATAATTTTGATCCAAGCGCTTTTAGTGCGCCCATGATGCTATTTATAGTAGTGGGTATGATTGCACTCTCTATGTCGCTATTATTCGCTCCTGCATTAATTGTTCTAAATAACATCAATGTTATAAGCGCTATGCGCATGAGTTTTTTAGGCTGCGTAAAGAATATTTTGCCGCTTATTATTTACGGTATTATGGCGTCAATATTTTTTGCGGTGGGCGGGATTTTGCTGTTTGTTGGTTTGCTGGTAGCGATTCCGGTCATTTCGTGTATGACCCTTGCGGCCTATAAGCAAATTTTTATCGACTAAATGCTTACCGCTTAATAGCGGCCTCTAACTAAAAAAGCAGTAATTATTGCCTGTAGGGGAACAGGTAATAATTACTGCAAGAGGGGCTAACCACACTTTTTAAATTGTTTATTATTCGGCTGGTGTAATTTCGAAGCGCTTAATGCGCAACCCTATCTCTTTAAACAGCTTTGCAGTGGTCTCTTCGCTAAAGCCCTGTTGATCGTAATTTCTGTACACCAATCTATTCTTAGTCTCGGCTACAAAGCCAATAGCGCGCAAAGATTTAGTGCCAACGGTGGCTTGGTCAGAAGTGAAATTGTCGTAACCTACCGAGCGAATAAATTCAAAGCTGGTTAATGGTATTTCTATGCGCAGCCATTTATCGGCATATTCGGGTGTTAGGGCCAAGTTGTAAGCGGCTTTATAAATACTGCCGTTGTCTGAAGTTTCCTCTACACCATCTACGCGAATATCTAAGTGGAACAGGCTGTCTTCCCATGCGGCTAATTGTTCGCCAGTCATACCTGCTCCATAGGCTGCTTCTATAGCGGCTGCGCTGGGTAATATGGTGTTGGCAGAGTCGTAATACATGTCGAAGATAACCGTGCCAAGCTGGCCGATAGTTTCGTCACTCTTACTCGTTACCCAAAAGCCATTCGCGTGCTGGTTGGTCCAATCACCTAGCTTTTTAACCAATATATGGTTGTAGGTAGCTACATTAGAGCAGTTAGCGTCGTTAGCGTTGCTAGTTCGGCTAATGGCATAAGCCGTATTGGCTTTGCTTATGCCATCCCATGCGGCAGCTGCGTTATCTACCCAGTTCCAAATGTCACCATTAATGGTGTTGCTGTTATCAATATAAACGCGGTGGCTAGTGTTGGACCCAGGGGTGTCGCCGCAATTACCTATCTCGTAAATTTTGATGGCATCGCTATCCAACAAGATAGTAAAGGTTTCGTTGCCTTCCACTACTACGGGCTCAGCTTCTGGCTCCTGTTCGGGTTCCTGCTCTTGCTCTTGTTCTTGCTCTGGATTGGGCTCCGGCTCAGGTTGAGTTTGTGGGGTGTCCGTGGGAGTTGTTTTGGTGTCGGTGCTACTTCCCCCGCCACATGCGTACAGGCCGGTAAGCAGTAAAAATAGAAAAAGTCGTTTAATTACAAACATGATGGGCACTCTTCTTTATTGTTAGGTAGCGCAATCATATAACAGGTGGTGGTGTGCATAAGGTGATTGTGGTTGCGTAACCATTGGTACTACGCTATGTAGCGTGGTTATGGAGGCTGGGTTGTTTGAGGGCTGTGATTAGTGAGCGATTACTCGGAAGGAAAGATCGCGCCCTATTGGTGAACCTAATAAGGCGCTGCTGGCGCTTAAGGTGTTCCTACTTTTTGCTTAAAGGCATCGCTGTTTACAAGCGAAGCCATTGTCGGGTCTGATGTATCGAAATCGTCAGTACTAAAAGTGTAGTCAAACTGATTCTCCATGCGGGACATCGTGTCTACTGCCAGCTGAAATTGCTTATCGGCTGCGTAAAACTCCATTAACGACCAGTAGGCATCAATGGTATAGGGTTCGGCCTTAATAGCGGCTTCTAACGCTTTGTTGCCCTTTTTACCTTTGCCATCTAAATGCAAAAGTCGGCCTTGGAGATTTAGCAGTGCAGCATCGGTGCCGTAGCGCTTCTGCATAATACCGGTTGCCTTAAGGGCGTTGGTAAAATCTTCTTCGTAAAAATAGTGATCTATCAGCATAAAGCTGAATCTTGGTTTGTCGCCGTATAGCTTGGCCAGCCTGTTTAAGTCTGCTCTGTATAGCTCGTCGCTAATGTTGCTAGATAACATGATGGACATCGACACAATTATTTCGCTGTCTCGCACGGAATCCGGCAAGCTTTGTAGGATATTGTGGGCTTCTGCGAATTTGCCTTGGCTGCGTAATTCATTGATTTGTTTAATTTTTTGTTGGAGGTTTTCCTCACCTTGGTAGGCGGCTATCAGCTTAGCCACAACGCCGGATTGTTGCTTAAGTAACAGGGCGGAGGTATCCACCAGTGTGGCCACAACATTTTGCCCTGTAGTCGCTATAAAGAAATCGACTATTTTTAACTCACCGGCTTGGTTGCGTTTACACTGTAATTCTAAAAAGTTGTGGCCGCCTGTTTCGTAATCTATGCGTACTATTGCGCGATATTTACCGTCTATTTTGCGGGCGCCTTTCGAAATAAACGTTGGGGTACCCTGCTGCAAAAAGTTGCGCAACCACTGGGGTGAATTAAGGGATTGCAACATACCTGTTTCGAAGTCTTTTCTGAATTTTCCAGTCAGTTCCAGTTGGTCGCTTACGCTAGAAGCAAGCTGCTGGGTATCGAATAGGTTGAGTACGGCAACGAAGTCCTGCTGGTTCATGTATTCGCTAAAGTTTGCGCCCAAAGCATCTAGCTCTTCGGCGAAGCTTTTCTTTGGGGCGGCATACGCAGCCTGGGTGGTTGTAAACAGTAAAAACAGCAGCGCTAAAATACGGGTAATTGCGTTGGGTGCAGTAAGGTTGTGGCTTGTCATTATTAGCGTCCCGATTGTATGAAGTTTGTTTCCATAGGTGTGGGTGAAATGTTTAGTGCGGGTGAAAGCATACTACGTGTGGATTGCTTCTTAAAAGCCGTGAATTTTGTTTTGGTCAGGCCAAAATTGGCTTTAAATCTGTTCTATTCGCCGCCACAAGCAACTATTTCACGTTAGATTTGCCCGCAGGCGTTGCCGCCCTTGATAGTGCACTACTTACTCCCTATAATCCCAAGCGCCCAAATGACGGCTTTAAAACTCGATTGGGCGTAACTGGTGTATAAAGAGGATAAGGTGGTGCCGGGGCGCAAAAGTCGCGCTTTCTAAGGTAACTATCAAGTAGGCAAATCGCGGGTATCTTACCCCTCGAATCCATGCTTCCCTACTTTGCCCTCGTTCCACATATTTAACATTTCGTGACCTCGGCAAAATGCTGTGGCCACTTTTTGGTATGTAGTTCGGTTGGTGAAGCAGTAAGGGCTTAGCTAGGTTAAAACGCGGAAGGTAAGATTATTACTAAAAGAACATTTCACCCGGTTCGGTTTAGCATACTGGTTCAGCTCGCATGTGTGATACCACTGTCCCTCATTGGGTTTTTGGTGCACCCGCTTGCGGCTAAATCATTCCTGCTTGGGGCAATTGTTTATATGCTCCCCAATCTTTATTTTACCTATTACGCTTTTCGATACCGAGGCGCTCAAGCAGCGCGTTGGATAGCCCGCTCGTTTAGTTGGGGGCAATCGGGCAAACTGGCTCTAGCGGCAGTAGGGTTTGCCTTAGTATTTCGATTTGTTCAGCCACTGCAGGTAGAGTTTTTATTTATCGGCTTTGGTTTCATGGTGGTTCTGCAGTGGTTTATCGGCCTGCAGGTAGCCAAAAACTTTAGACTTTAACGGATACGCAAGAAGCAAATTATGGCGAGTAGCGAAGAGTTAACAGCAACGGGCTATATTCAGCACCATTTGCAAAACCTTACTTACGGCAAACTTCCTGCCGGTTATGTGCGTCACAATGCCGACGGTACCCATACCGAGCTAGCGGCTAATACGTGGACATTTGCCCACACTGCACAAGAAGCCAAAGATATGGGCTTTATGGCAGTGCATGTAGATACCCTGGGTTGGGGTATTTTCTTGGCGCTGTTGTTGGGTTTTATTTTCCGCTCAGCGGTTAAAAAAGCGCACACCGGCAAGCCAAGCGGCCTACTCAGCTTTGTTGAGTTTTTGGTTGAAGGCATTAACAGCGTTGTTAAAGATATTTTCCATCATAAAAACCGCTTGATCGCACCAATGGGTTTAACGATCTTTAGCTGGGTATTTATGATGAACCTTATGGATTTAATCCCCGTAGACTGGCTGCCTATGCTGGCGCAAGTTGTTACTGGCGATTCCCATACCTTCTTCAAAGTAGTTCCCACAACCGACCCCAATGCCACATTGGGTATGGCGTTTACTGTTTTTGCTTTGATGATTATGTTCAGCATTAAAGAAAAAGGCGCTTTAGGGTTTGTAAAAGAGCTAACTTGCCACCCCTTCTTTGCACCAAAGAAATTGTGGTACCTCAACATACTTCTTATACCTGTAAACACCATTTTGGAAACCGTTGCGCTTATTGCTAAGCCTATCTCGCTTGGCTTGCGTTTGTTCGGCAACATGTACGCAGGTGAAATGATCTTTATCCTTATCGCACTTCTATTCAGTGTTGGTTTGGTAATGGGTTTTGTTGGCGGTGTATTGCAGTGGGCGTGGGCGGTATTCCACATTCTTGTCATTACGTTGCAAGCATTTATCTTCATGGTTCTCACCACGGTTTATATGGCCATGGCACACGATAACCACGACGAGCACTAGTTTTTTTAGTTTTACGTTTTACATTTTTAACTTTTACTTTTTTATCTTAATAACAGGAGAAAACAACAATGGCACAAGCATTGGTTTATATCGCAGCAGCTCTTTTGATCGGTTTGGGCGCACTAGGTACTGCAATTGGTTTCGGTACTTTGGGTGGCAAATTATTAGAAGGTTCTGCTCGTCAACCAGAGCAAGGTCCTGCTCTTCAAGGCAAAATGTTCTTGATGGCTGGTCTACTTGATGCGGTTCCTATGATCGGTGTTGGTATCGGCATGTACTTGATCTTTGCTGTTGCACCTGGTTTAGCAGCTTAATTTTGCTATCACCCTTCCAGCAACTAATTAGAGAGGTGTAGGTGTGAATATCAACCTAACACTTATCGGGCAATCATTAACGTTTATTGCTTTTATTCTTTTCTGCATGAAGTACGTATGGCCTCAGCTCATCGCTATGATGGAAGAGCGCGAAAAACGTATTGCAGAAGGCTTAGAAGCAGCAGATCGCGCCGATAAAGATTTAGAATTGGCTCAGAAAAAAGCGGGCAAACAATTAACCGAAGCAAAAGAGCAAGCGGCCACTATTGTGGAGCAAGCTAACAAGCGCGGTAACCAAATTGTTGAAGAAGCTAAAGAAGCTGCAGTCGCAGAAGGCGAGCGTATTAAAGCTGCTGCCCAGGCAGAAATTGAACGTCAAGTTGCCCAAGCGCGCGAAGAATTGCGTGGCAAGGTTGCAGCATTGGCCATTCAAGGTGCTGAAAAAGTGCTTGGCACTACAGTAGATGCCAAAGCGCACAGCGAAATGCTGGACAAACTAGCTGCAGAGCTTTAATCGGGGGCTGAGAAAACGTCATGGCAGAATTTACGACATTAGCTCGACCCTACGCTAAAGCTGCTTTTATTGCCGCACGCGATGCCAGCGACCTAGGTGGTTGGTCCAAAGCGTTGGCGACAGCAGCTGCAGTTTCTCAAGTCGACCGTGTAAAAACTGTTTTGTCTGCTCCTGGCTTAACTGCGCAACAAAAAGCCGATGCTTTTGTTGCGCTATGTGGCGAAGAGCTTGCTGAAAAGCAACAAAACTTTATACACGTATTGGCGGATAATCGACGTTTAGCCCTACTCCCAGAAATTTCTGTTTTGTTTGATCTTTACAAAGCTAATCAAGAAAAATCACTTGATGTGACCGTAGAGACCGCGTTTGAAATAGACGCAGCGACAGAGAAAAAACTGGTTGAAGCGCTTAGCAAAAAACTGGATCGAGAAGTCACCCTAAGCACGGCGGTAGATAAAGCCCTGCTAGGTGGTGCGCTCATCCGAGCGGGTGACACCGTAATAGATGGTTCTGTGCGCGGACGTTTAGCAAAGCTTGCTGAAGCTATGAACGTTTGACTCTGGGTCCGAAATTCAGAATTTAAGGAATTACAGTATGCAACAGCTGAATCCTTCCGAAATTAGCGAAATTATTAAGCAACGGATAGACAACCTAGCGGTTTCTACCGAAGCGCAAAACGAAGGCACCGTGGTTTCTGTAACCGACGGTATTATTCGTATCCACGGTCTTGCCGATGTTATGTACGGTGAGATGATTGAATTTGAAGGCGGTGTTTACGGTATTGCGCTTAACTTAGAGCGCGATTCAGTAGGTGCAGTTGTATTGGGTGATTACCAAGGCGTTGCCGAAGGTCAGTCCTGTAAGTGTACAGGTCGTATCTTGGAAGTGCCTGTTGGTGAAGAGCTTTGTGGTCGCGTTGTCGATGCACTAGGTAACCCAATCGACGGTAAAGGCCCTATTAACGCCAAGAAAACTGACGCAATCGAAAAAATTGCACCGGGCGTAATTGCTCGTCAGTCCGTTGATCAGCCAGTGCAAATTGGTTTGAAAGCAGTTGATACCATGGTGCCAATCGGCCGTGGTCAGCGCGAATTGATTATTGGTGACCGCCAAACAGGTAAAACAGCTGTTGCTGTCGATGCCATCATTAACCAAAAAGGTACAGGTATTAAATGTATCTATGTGGCTATTGGTCAAAAAGCATCGTCTGTTGCATCTGTTGTGCGTAAATTAGAAGAGCACGGCGCAATGGATCACACCATTGTTGTTGCTGCTACCGCTTCTGACCCAGCATCTATGCAGTTCTTGGCTCCTTTTGCGGGCTGTACTATGGGTGAATACTTCCGCGATCGCGGCGAAGACGCACTTATTATTTATGATGATTTGACTAAACAAGCTTGGGCTTACCGTCAAATTTCTTTGTTACTACGTCGTCCACCAGGCCGTGAAGCCTACCCAGGTGACGTTTTCTACTTGCACTCACGCTTACTTGAGCGCGCTGCACGTGTAAACGCTGACTACGTAGAGCAACTCACCAACGGTGAAGTGAAAGGTAAAACCGGTTCTTTAACCGCATTGCCAATCATCGAAACTCAAGCTGGTGACGTTTCTGCATTCGTACCTACCAACGTAATTTCTATTACCGATGGTCAGATCTTCCTTGAAACAGACCTATTCAACGCCGGCATCCGTCCTGCAATGAACGCAGGTATCTCGGTTTCTCGTGTTGGTGGTTCTGCTCAGACTAAAGTAATTAAGAAATTGTCTGGTGGTATTCGTACCGCACTTGCGCAGTACCGCGAATTGGCGGCTTTCTCTCAGTTTGCATCCGATTTGGACGAAGCAACCAAAGCTCAGTTAGAGCACGGTGAGCGCGTAACCGAATTGATGAAGCAAAAGCAGTACTCTCCACAAAGCGTGGGTGAAATGGCTGTTGTTGTTTACGCTGCGAACGAAGGCTACTTGAAAGACGTAGAAGTTTCCAAAATTGGTGATTTCGAATCTGCATTGCTGTCTTACATGAACAGCTCGCACGCCGATTTGATGAACACCATGAACGGCGGAAGCTACAGCGATGAAATCGCTGGGCAACTGAAGTCTGCTTTGGATACCTTTAAAGCCACGCAAACTTGGTAAAGCATCATGGCAAGCGGTAAAGAAATACGTACCCAAATAGGTAGTATCAAAAATACGCAAAAGATTACCAGTGCAATGGAAATGGTAGCGGCCAGTAAAATGCGTCGCGCCCAGGACCGCATGGAACTAGGTAAGCCCTACGCCAGCCGCATGCGCGCTGTTGTTGGCCACTTAGCCAATGGTAATCCAGAGTATAAGCACCTTTATCTGCAAGAGCGTGAAGTTAAACGAGTCGGTTACATCATCGTATCCTCAGACCGCGGTCTGTGTGGTGGCTTAAACGTTAACGTGTTTAAGCAAGTTATCGTCCACAGTAAAGCGTGGGCCGATAAAGGCGTTGGTGTAGACCTGTGCATGATCGGCGCAAAAGGTACTTCGTTCTTTAATTCCGTGGGCGGCAACATCGTTGCAAGCGTGCGTGATATAGGCGAAAAACCCAAGGTATCCGATTTGATTGGCAGCGTTAAAGTTATGCTAGATGCGTTTGCCGAGCAGAAAATCGACAAGCTTTACTTGGTAGGTAACGAGTTCGTGAACACTATGACTCAATTACCATCGGTAGAGCAACTTCTGCCTTTACAGCCAGATGAAGACAAAAAATTACAGCACCAATGGGATTACATCTATGAGCCCGAAGCACGCGAATTGCTAGACGGTTTATTGGTGCGTTACATCGAATCTCAGGTGTACCAGGCCGTAGTAGAAAACGGCGCATGTGAGCAAGCTGCACGAATGATCGCGATGAAAAACGCCACCGATAATGCCGGTGACTTAATCGACGGTTTGCAGTTGGTTTACAACAAAGCGCGCCAAGCAGCTATTACACAAGAACTGTCAGAAATCGTAAGCGGCGCAGCCGCGGTGTAATACGGCCTACCCTGACATTTGATTTTTAATTTAAATATACGAGGAAGCGAAAATGAGTAGCGGACGTATCGTACAAATCATCGGCGCTGTAATTGACGTGGAATTCCCACGCGACTCAGTGCCAAAGGTTTACGACGCTTTAACCGTCGCAGACAAAGGCCTCACCCTTGAAGTACAGCAACAGCTCGGCGACGGCGTTGTTCGTGCAATTGCAATGGGTGGTTCTGAGGGTGTTAGCCGCGGCCTAGCCGTAGAAAACACTGGTGCACCAATCAACGTACCTGTTGGTACTGCGACTCTTGGCCGCATCATGGACGTATTGGGTAACCCTATCGATGAAAAGGGCCCAATCAACGAAACAGAACGTGCTTCTATCCACCGCAAAGCACCAAAATATGACGAGCTTGCGGCATCTGAAGAACTACTAGCAACCGGTATTAAAGTTATCGACCTAGTATGTCCTTTCGCTAAGGGTGGTAAAGTTGGTCTGTTCGGTGGTGCCGGTGTGGGTAAAACCGTAAACATGATGGAATTGATCAACAACATCGCAACCGAGCACAGCGGTTTATCCGTATTTGCTGGTGTGGGTGAGCGTACTCGTGAAGGTAACGACTTCTACTTCGAGATGCAGGAAGCCGGCGTTGTAAACGTTGATAAATTCGACGAATCTAAAGTGGCCATGGTTTATGGTCAGATGAACGAGCCACCTGGAAACCGTTTGCGCGTAGCATTGACTGGTTTGACCATGGCTGAAAAATTCCGTGACGAAGGTAAAGACGTACTGTTGTTCGTAGACAACATCTACCGTTACACCTTGGCGGGGACCGAAGTATCTGCACTGTTGGGCCGTATGCCTTCAGCGGTGGGCTACCAGCCTACTCTTGCTGAAGAAATGGGTGTGCTTCAGGAGCGTATTACTTCAACCAAGACTGGTTCTATTACTTCTATCCAAGCGGTATACGTACCTGCGGATGACTTGACTGACCCATCGCCAGCTACCACCTTTGCTCACTTGGATTCAACCGTTGTATTGAGTCGTGATATTGCAGCAAAAGGTATCTACCCTGCTATCGACCCATTGGATTCTAGCTCACGTCAGCTAGACCCATTAATCATCGGTCAAGAGCACTACGATACTGCGCGTGGCGTACAGTCTGTTCTTCAGCGCTACAAAGAACTGAAAGATATTATTGCCATTTTGGGTATGGATGAATTGTCTGAAGAAGATAAATTAACCGTATCTCGTGCACGTAAAATCGAACGTTTCTTATCTCAGCCATTTAACGTTGCAAAAGTATTTACCGGTCAAGACGGTAAAATCGTATCGCTTAAAGACACCATCTCTGGCTTCCAGGGCTTGTTGAGCGGGCAATACGACGACTTACCTGAGCAGGCGTTCTACATGGTTGGCTCTATCGATGAAGCAATCGAAAAAGCCAAGAAAATGAAAGAGAAAGCAGCGTAAGCTGCTAATCGAGGCAGGAACTATGGCAATGACAGTACATTGCGACATTGTTAGCGCCGAGCAAGAAATTTTTTCTGGGGCAATCGAGCTTTTAGTTGCCGCATCAGTAGAGGGTGACGTAGGTATAAACTACGGTCACGCTCCACTGCTAACCGCGCTTAAGCCCGGCCCAGTAAGAGTTAAAAAATTAGACGGTGAAGAGGAAATCTTCTACGTATCTGGCGGTTACTTAGAAGTACAGCCACACGTAGTAACCGTTCTTGCAGATACCGCTTTACGCGCAGGCGACATGGATGAAGCCGCCGCTGAAGCTGCAATGAAAGAAGCCGAGCAGGCTATCCAATCTAGCGAAGGTTTGGACTACTCCAAAGCCGCCGCACAATTGGCAGAATCTGCTGCACAGCTCCGCACCTTGCAAGCTATCCGCAAAAAGCTACAGCGTTAATAGATCGATTATTAGTGAATACCAAAGGGAGCCAATGGCTCCCTTTTTTATGGTTTTTAGTTTTTTCAACTATGTTTTAAAGAGATTGCACTAAGCCTTTGAGAGGATGGGTCTTTTATAAAGTTGAATATGCAACCTAAAAACAGTGCACCAGCACAAGCGGCACAGAAAACAAAACCAAAAATTAAATGACCAAAGAAGTCACCAATAACTCCCATTAGTAACGGCCCAACGGCGGCTGCTACGGCAGTAAAAAACAATATTAAACCGGCAGCCGAGCTGTGTTTATGGGGCTCGAAACCGCTTATGCCCTTGGAGTTTAATGTAGGGTAAATTAGCGACATAAATAAACCTGAAGCAGGTAAGAGCCAAACAGCATAGTTTACGCCAAGAACGATGCTTCCTAGGTAGCAAACAAAAATAGCACCAGTACAAACCACCATTGCCATTTGCCAGCTCATTAAATTAAGCACTAAAACGGCTAAAAACCGCCCCGCTGCGCGCAATATAAAAAACACAGATAAGGCGTAAGTAGCCAATAGAGGGTAGTTGCCGTCGTATTCTAAAAACCAAGTTGGCATCCATACATAAATCGCACACTCAACAATTACGTACAAAGCTATACCGCTAGAGAAGAAAAGCGCATACCAATCTTTTGCTAAGCTAAACGCTGCCTTCCAATTTACCGATAAATCCACTTCTTTAGCTTGTTCTGGGTAGCGGCTAACAGAAGCTAAAACAATGAGTAAAACGGCCAGCCCACCAGCCACAACATAAAGGTATGTCCAAGAAATACCTTGCGCGAGCAGATAAACGACTAATGCTGGCCCAATTATGGCGCCAATACCGAAAAACCCCTCAACCAGATTCATTGTTTTAGTATGTTCAGCAGGTGTTGAAGAGATATCGCCTATAAGCGCGAGTGCGGCTGTTTTAAATATGCCAACGGCGGTGCCAATGGCTACGAGAAGTAATAAAAAGAAGCCGAAACTCGAACCTACTGCGAAAAGAAAACTCGCCAAAGCGAACAAGGCTAGGCCGCCTACAATGGTTAGCTTTCTGCCGAACCTGTCGCCTAAATAGCCTAAACAAATACCAGACACTGCTATGGCTATCATCGTTGCATAGTGAAAAGTTGCGGCTTGGGTAAGGGTTAGACCAAAGGTTTTAATCACCTCTGGGATAATTACCCCTACTGCATCTGTGGTCATAGCGAATATTAAAAACATGATAAAAGTCAGCCACTTAACAGACTTTTTCTCCCTCTCGCTCAATATTTGATTCGTCATTTGTAGGCCTCTGGCGCTTAGTACGCTCTAGTCAATTGTTTATGTTTTAAACCATATAGCTAGTTTATGACCAAAAAAAGTTTATTGCAATCGGTTGCAATTTATTTTGCAATCGTTTGTAATTGATCTATGGTTGAAATGTAGCCAAATCAAACTGCGGCCAAAGAGCCCGTTTTTAACTATAAATACTAAGTACATATACAGGTGAAAGTCGATGAGCACACAAAACACTAACCAAGTATTAGCTAAGAATGTCTTAAGTTTCATGGTTGCTTCGGCGATCGCGGGTTTTGCCCATGCAGAGTCGACGGGACTCGCGCTGGAAGAAGTATTAGTGACGGGCTTACCTACCCAACAAACAAAAATGGATGCAAGTGTGTCCTCTACCACCTTGTCACCCGAGCGGGTAGAAAACAGTGTGGCCCGCAGTACCACAGAAATTTTCTTAGCCATTCCTGGTGTGCGCTCAGAAGCGTCAGCCGGTGAGAGTAATACCAACCTTTCTATTCGCGGCATACCCGTAGCATCCGGTGGTGGCAAGTTTATGCAACTGCATGAAGATGGTTTGCCTGTAATGCAATACGGCGATGTAATTGTAGGTAACGCCGATAACTATCTTAGTTATGACTGGACAGTTAGCCAAATTCAGGCCGTCAAAGGCGGTACTTCAGCTACATTGGCAAGTAACTCCCCTGCTGCTGTTATTAACTTTGTAAGTAAAACAGGTGAGGAGGAAGGCGGTAGTGTTGGCTTTAGCACCGGCGTTGATTACGACTCAAACCGCATGGACTTTGAGTACGGCAGTCCATTTTCTGACGGTTGGATGTTCCACGTTGGCGGCTACTATCGCACCGGTGAAGGTGTGCGAGACACAGGGTTTAATGGTAACAAAGGTGGCCAATTAAAGCTGAGTATTAAAAAAGAATTTGATCGCGGCTATGTGCGTGTATACGGCAAAGTGCTAGATGACAAAACCACCACCTACTTGCCCATGCCTATGCGCGCGGGTGGCGATAGCATTACTGGTTTCGATGCCCTCAAATCTTCTAATATTCCAAGTGAACTGCTTGCAATACAAACCGGTGATGGCGGAACAGGTGTACGCCATTCAAGTATTGGTGATGGTAGCTCAGTAAAATCACAAGTGATCGGCGGTCAAATTCAGTTTGATATAACTGACGACCTAATTCTTAGTGAAAAATTTCGAGTTGCCCAGAATTCAGGTAAATTTGTTGGTGCGTTCAGCGCAAATATTGGCGCGGCGTCAGACCCTTCAGGTATTGCTTCTGGTTTAGGTAGCGCAAACGGCTTGGCCTATGCTTCTGGTAAAAACGCGGGAGAACTACTAAGTGCAAGCGACTTGGCAAACCTTAATGGCAACGGCTTAATTCAAAATATTCGTACGTTTGATAACGATATTAATAGTTTAAATAATTTTAGTAACGATATTAGCTTAACCAAACAATTTGATAGCTGGGATATTACCGCTGGCTATTACACAGCAAGCCAAGCCATAGATATAAACTGGTATTGGCAAACCTATATTGCAGATGTAGCGGATGAAACGCGCCTACTAAATGCTTATGAAGACGACGCCCAACTAACAACAGGTGGCTTAGTTGCTTACGGCGCGCCTGACTGGGGTTACTGTTGTTATCGCGATACCGCGCTAGAAACAAACTTAGACGCGGTCTACATTGCTTTAAATGCAAATATTAATGACGACTTAAGTGTAAGCGCTAGTGTTCGCAGCGATAGCGGCGATGCAATTGGTCATTACGCGTTTGGTGCGAATAACAGTGTTGATTTTGATGGCAATGGAGAAATCTCTCTCGCAGAAAGCCAAGCTCAAACTATCAGCCAGGCGTCAATTGCAGGCAGCCAATATAAATACGATTGGGCATATACCTCCTATGCTTTGGGTGCAAACTATTTACTTAACGATTACTCCGCTATTTTTGCCAACATCAGTGATGGCGGCCGCGCGAACACAGACCGCTTAGGTGACGGTGGCTTTATTGTAGATGGTACCGTTGTGGATGGTGCGGTGGAAAACCGAGTGCGCCAATACGAATTTGGTTATAAGCGCGAAGGTGACTACGCCGGTATTTTTGCCACAGCATTTTATGTTCAAACCGACGATGTAAACTCTGAAGGTACCAATGGCAGCACATTAACCGCGCGTGTTCGTGAATATGAATCTACTGGGCTAGAGCTAGAAACGTTTGCGAATCTTGGTGCAGTTACGCTACTTGCAAACGCGACTTGGACTCAAGCAGAAATTGTGAGCAGTAACGATGCATCGTTAATTGGTAATACTCCTCGCCGCCAAGCCGATTTAGTTTATTCAACAACAGCATCCTATGCTTGGAGTGATCACAGCGCTGGCTTGACACTCATAGGCACCACCGATTCCTACGCGCAAGACGCCAACGACTACACGCTTGATGGTTACAACTATGTTAATGGTTACGTTAATTTTGGCCTTGCAGACGGCTTTACGGTTTCGCTAGCGGTTAACAATATTTTTGATCAAATTGGCGTGACCGAAGCTGAAGAAAATACTCCTATCTCTATTAGCGGTGCAGACTATGTACGCGCTAGATCCATCGCCGGACGCTCTACTAGCTTGTCAGTCAAGTATCAGTTCTAGGCGAATCTTAACCGCTACTACATAGTTGTTATAAATGTTGTTACGTATGTAGTAGCGGTCTTTTTTATACGGTAAAGATTATGAGTAATACTTTAATTGCTGCCATAGAAGCGGGCGGTACAAAAATTAATATAAGCGTTGGTTATACGGTAGATGAACCACTTATGGCTACCCGTATTCCTACCCATACACCAAGTGATACTTTGCCAGCTTGTGTCGATTTTTTACAAACGGCACAGAACAAATTAGGTGCTATTAAAGCATTGGGTATAGCAAGCTTTGGGCCGGTAGATATAGACAAGCAATCAGCTAGCTATGGCACCATTTTAAATAGCCCGAAATTAGCATGGTGCGATCAGAATATTCTAGAAGCATTTAACGTATTTGATTGCCCCATAGCATTGGACACCGACGTAAACGCGGCAGCTTACGCAGAGCATCAGCGATTAGAAAAGAGTAACTGCAATTCTGTATATATTACGGTAGGTACAGGCGTAGGTGTAGGCGTGGTTATAAATGGCGCAACGCTTACGGGTGAGTTACACCCAGAGCTAGGCCATTGCTACAGCGAACGATTGGCAATAGAACCAAAAGGAGTTTGCATTAGGCACGGCGATTGTGTTGAAGGGTTAATCTCTGGCCCAGCGTTAAAGCAGCGATGGAAAATATTACCAGAAGAGGCCGAGAGCGATCACATTATGTGGGAATCGGTCGGTTTTCATTTGGCGCGCCTTTGTTATACGGCTACTTTAGCCTACTCACCCAACAACATTATTCTTGGCGGTGGGGTGCTGCAAAATACTTTTATTATTCCGATGGTACATAAATATTTTGCTCATCTTGCAGGTGGATACCTGCCAGCGAAAGCAGTGCCACAGAATTTAGATAGTTTTATTAAGGCGTCTTCCTATTCCACTGGTGCTGGCTTAGCTGGCGCATTTCTACTAGCAAGGGAAAATATTAATGAGTAAATTAATAGAGGCACCGGCTCCTTGGCCAGAAGCATTCGATGGTGAAATTATCCATCCAGAACTTTACCTGTGGGATGCCTGGGGTTTTAGTGTTGCCGACGAGTTGCACTTGTACTGTTTAGCTGTGCCTAAAAAAGCGATAGATGGCTCACCTGTTGCTGCAAGCCAGAGAAATAATTATCCCTTTCATGTTCGCCATTTTTATTCAGAAAATTTAGGCAAAACGTGGTTAGATAAAGGCGTTTTTCAACAGCCTAACAATGCTAGTGACGGACACGATGCTCGCAATGTATGGAGTGGGTCTGTATTGCCCCTTTCTGATGGTAGACTAGCAGTAGCGTATACCGGTATACGTGAGCGCGGTAAAGAAAAACCTTTTGTACAAAACTTAGCAATTGGAATTGCAGATAGCGCGCAAACAATGGGGGATAAAAGCGGTAAGGTGTTGTTTTGCCCAGAGTTACACGAAGCTTCTCTACGAGCAGCGGGTTATTTCTTTGCTGAAAAAGACAAAATCGGTTTGGCTGGTGGCGAAAATAATGGCCCAATTACAGCGTGGCGCGATCCATTTTTAATTGCAGATACACTCGATGAAAAGCAACCATATAAACTCGTGTGGGCGGCAAAAAAATCCGCCACTCAATGCGCTTTTGGTGCTGCGAGTATAAATCTAAGTAACGAAGATATATCGGCAACCCAGTTGTTTGGCCCTACAACATTGCCAGATGATGACGAGTTTACTCAATTAGAGTTACCGCAAATCTATGTGGACGAACTAAACAAACGCTATGTTCTCATCGCAGCGACTACTACGCGAACAAGCGAAGCGCAAAGCGAAAGTGAAGTGGATAAACGTATACGCTTATATACTGCGCCAAGTTTAACTGGCCCTTGGCAAAAGGCCGGTACGCAAACTAGCGAAGTGGACGGCTTAGAGAGTTTATTTGGTATGACTGTTTTAAAAGCGGATTTCGAAAACGATACACTCTACTGCATGGCTCCGTACACTGAAGCGACAGCCCCCGAGCAGATATTATCTTTTGCGCCAATAGTTAAAATAGATTTGAATGAGATAGGCAGGTTGCAAAAAATTTCTGCCAAACCTGTTTACTAAAAGGCTTACAAACAATTTAGTTTTAATAAGCACTTAGCTTGAGCCCCGAATAATAAGTTCAGGGTTCAAGCTTATCATTTCTGGCTTATGCCCTTCTATTGCTTCTAGTAAGTTATCCACTAAAATTTTTCCGCCCGCAGAGCGGTTCTGGTGGATGGTGGTAATTGGCGGGTTGTAGTAGCTTGCTAAGGCAATATCATCGTAACCCACAACAGAAACATCTTTAGGGACTGATATTTTTCGTTCCTGCAGTGCCCGAATTGCCGACATAGCCAGTACATCACTCACAGCAAACACGCCGTCAAAGTCAATATTGGATTCAATAGCGTTGATAACCGCGAGGTAGCCATCAGATTCGTCTGAACCCGTCGCTACTTGCAGTTTAGGGTCAATGGCGAGATTTGCGCTGGCATGAGCATCGCAATAGCCTCTATAACGCTGCGATACTTCGGGCAGCGTGTTATAGCCTAAAAATAAAATACGCTTACGCCCGCGCTCAATTAAATGTGCGGTAGCCCTATGGCCGCCCAATACATTATCGCTACCCACTACCGGGTAGTGCTGGTGCTCATCTATTTTAGCGCCCCAAACTGAAATAGCTTTAAATGTTGCGGCTAGCTTATTAATTGCCTCGTGTTGCGAGCCCTGACCAATCAATATTATGCCGTCGGCCCTGCGTTTATTAACAAAGTCTTCAATCCAATCGCTATCTTGCGCAGATGTACGCGAAAGTAGTAGTTGATGGTCGTGGCGATCTACCGCTTCTGCAATTGAGCCAAGTAACTCAAGAAAGAATGGGTCTGATAGGCGCCAGCCAGCGTTACCTGCGGAGGGAATAAGTACAGCAATGGTAAGCGACTCTTTCAGCCTAAAGTTACGCGCTACTGTGTTCAGGCGATAATTCTGCTCGCGAGCAATTTTTTGTACTAAGTCTTTTGTTTCTTGATTTACCAGTGGTGAATTAGCCAGCGCCCGCGATACTGTCGATTTAGATACACCGGCAAGGCGAGCAATATCAGACATTTGTGGTGTGGGCTTTTTGGTTGGCTTAGACACGAGGAAACCTTCTGCTGTCGAAATCGAAGTATATTACTGAGTATAACAAGATCTATTACCATGTGGCTGAATGAGCGCATAAGACCGCAATTGTTGCAAATACGCCTTCCTTGCTGCAGCACAAACACATTGGTAGTTTCTACTAGATAGCGGCAAATAGACAATATTGTGAGCTAAAAATTCGCAGAACTGCAAAGCGAACCCTGTATACTTACGCCCCTAAACAATGGATAACTTCTTCGCTTAGAGGGCACTATGCTAGAAATCATCATTCTTGCGGCCGGTAAAGGCACGCGCATGCGTTCAGATAAACCCAAAGTACTGCACACCTTAGCGGGTAAACCTTTCCTAGAGCATGTGCTAGATCGATCTGCAGAGCTTAACGCCGATAAGGTACACGTAATTATTGGCCACGGTGCCGATATGGTGCGTGAGGCATTGGCAGGCCGCGATGTAAACTTTGTGGAGCAAACCGAACAATTGGGCACTGGCCACGCGGTTTTGCAGGTGCTGCCTCACCTTAACCCAGAGTCAGACACGCTAATACTGTATGGCGATGTACCGCTTACCAAAACAGATACCCTTGCAGAGCTGCGCGCTAAAGTAAGTGACAGCTCTATGGGTTTGTTAACGGTTAACCTAGCCGACCCTAATGGCTATGGCCGCATTGTGCGCACTAACGGCAGCGTAACAGCAATTGTTGAGCAAAAAGACGCTAACCCAGAGCAGCTTAAAATAGACGAAGTAAACACCGGCGTAATGGCAGTAAAAAGCGCCCACTTAGCCAAATGGCTACCGGCACTGTCGAATGACAATGCCCAGGGTGAGTACTACCTAACCGATATTATTGCTATGAGCAGTGCAGATGACATTGCAATAGAAACCGCCCAACCAAAAGACGAATACGAAGTATTAGGTGTAAATAACCGCCTGCAACAAGCCGAGCTAGAGCGCATTTTTCAACGCCAAGTTGCCGAAGAATTAATGGTGGCCGGCGCTACCCTACTCGACCCCGCCCGCTTAGATTGTCGCGGCAGTATCGAAGTAGGTCGCGATTGCGTAATAGATGTGAACTGTGTTTTTGAAGGTAAAGTGGTGTTGGGCAACAACGTACACATCGGCCCTAATTGCGTAATAAGCGATAGCACCATTGGCGATGGCACCGTTATTTTAGCTAACAGTATTCTAGAAGAATCTACTCTAGCGGAAAACTGTAACATCGGCCCCTTCGCGCGCTTGCGCCCTGGCAGCCAACTTGCCAGCAAAGCCAAAATTGGCAACTTTGTAGAAACCAAAAAGGCAGTTATAGGCGAAGGCAGTAAAGTTAACCATTTAAGCTACGTAGGCGATGCGGAAATTGGTGCAGGTGTAAATATCGGCGCCGGTACCATTACTTGTAATTACGATGGCGTAAACAAATCTAAAACAACAATCGAAGACGGCGCATTTATAGGCAGTAACTCTGCTTTAGTCGCGCCTGTAACCGTAGGTAAAAATGCGACTGTGGGTGCAGGGTCGATTGTGACCAAAAACTCTGAAGAAGGTGATTTAATTATTGCCCGCGCAAAACAAAGTAATATTAAAGGTTGGGCTAGGCCGGTAAAAAAATAGTTGGGAAATGCTAATCGCTAGTAACTAGTTAATATCTACAATTTTTCGCAAGTAAACGTTGGGTGTGCGTTGGTAACCAAAATTCGCTAACGTTCATCCTACTTGTGAGCTAGGTATTACCATCTAAATTCATAATCAATGCTTATTTAATTAAGTGTTTATTAACTATAAAGTAAATAGTATTTACACGGATGAGTTAAACACAACAGTCTGTGTTACTTAGAATAGGGAAATATAAATGAATATAAAAAACTTAACGATAATACTGCCAGCGTTAATTGTAGCTGCTTGCGGTGGCGGTAATAGCACCAAAACCGATCCGGTAAGCAACCCAGTTATAGACCCATCTGACCCTCCAATCAGTTCGCCAGTATTATCCAGTGTAGAATTTTTCTACATAGGTGAAGACTTTGAGCAGACAGAAGACGATGTTGTCGCGCCTATAGCTGAATTTTATACTCATAGCGTTAGCGGCGAAAACGTTGCTTCAATTTCAGGCTTCGAAGGAAATCGCTTTGAATTCCCAGAGGAGGAACCCGAAGCTTATACAGCGTCATTTGAAACCATAGTAGAAGACCATGTTTTCATAAATATATTCACCTCTTTTTTTGTGGGTTCTGAGGAAAAAATATACCTCGATTCTTCACCTATTGATTATTATACCCGAGACGAGTCTGAGGGGTGTAAGGAGCTTACATTTGATGCTTCGCAATTAACTGGCGAAATCAATTATGGCGACGATGTAGAGGGTGTTGGAGTTTCAGGCTTAAGTGCATGCGATCGAAGTTGGTCTCGTTCTACTAGCTATAACAGTATTAGTAGAACGTACCCTGATTATGTAGGGGCCAACGACAATATTCTGGCTGTAGTTGAAGGTAGAGATGGGCATACAATTGGTTATACGTTTCTAACCAGTGATGACTACTTAGACAATACGAGAATTTACTTAGAGTCTTTGCTTACCGAATTTATTCAAGTATCGATTATAAATCCAACTTCTCGTAGTGTCGTCTTTGATATTTGGGCGATTAATAACGATCCCTTGAGGTCATCATTTAGAATCGGTGGTTATCAAAGTGAGGCTGACCAGACTACTAATATGAATGTAATTAACTTGGAAGCGGATAAATATAATTCCAATGTGTCCTGGTTTCAAGTTGGTGACTCTTATGATCGATTTCAGTGGTATTTTGCTAATATTGCCTCGGAAACTATACCAACAGAGATGGACGTAAAAGTAGCAACAGGTGCGTTTACGGATATTGTAATAAATTATGGCGAACAAATGGATGTGGTTTGGCTTGGCGAAGAGTTAGATGGTTATGATAGTGTGAATATAACTATTGCTGGTGAAACACTAAGTGGTGAGCACTTTCGCTGGGAGATATATGCCCCTAATACAGGAGCTATTACTATCCCCTACTTCCCAAATATTATTCAACCGGATTTTAGTGCTGGTATAGACTTTAATATAAGGCTTCATGCAAGCAATAGTGAAGTGTATGACTATGCTGCGCTGAGAGCATTTGTGTTATTACACTGCTTTGAAGCGCAATGTGAAGATATTGCATATTTCGAGTAACCAAAAATAACGTCCAACGGTTACAAACACAATGCAATAAGGCTAGAAATAAACCTAGCCTTATTGCAATTCCCCTCTTGATTCGCTGCCACAAAGCAACTAATTCACCACCAGAATATAGCAGTTACCACTTAGTAATTACAAAAACCTATTCGCCAAATCTAAGCTCAAATAATTGTTTATAAGCTTCCACAAACTTCAAAAATTCCGCTAGCTTTGCGGCTTTTCTGTGCCCTTCTTTATACACCAGCGCTATGGGTAAACCCGTGCTTAGCCATTGTGGCAGTACGTGTGTTAGGTGGCCGTTGTTAATATCGTCTCTTACTAGCATCCAGGGCAATTGGGCTACACCTAGGCCTGCGCGGGCGGCGTTGCGTAAGGCGGCTAAATCTGAGCATTGCAGTGCCACGCTAAGCGTTACATGCTCAACCTTAGCCCGGTTTTGTAGTGTCCACTCCTGCGGTATGTGGTTACTAAACTGCAAGCTTTTGTGTGGTAGTAAATCGTGGGGTGTGCGGATGGGGGCGTGTTGTGCGAGGTAATCGGGCGCTGCTACCACTACACGGTTTGCTCGGCCTAACGGGCGCTCAATTAAGTTTTGGTCGCGATTAACGCCCATGCGAAAGGCTAAATCCAACCCTTCTTTAAACAGGTCTTCGTAATCGTAAGAGAGCTTTAACGATATAGACACGTCGGGCCATTGTTTTAAAAAAGGCGGAATAATTTCTGCCGCCAGCATGCGGCCCAACGTGGGCGGTGCGGCAATTTTTAAATGGCCGGATACACTGTTTTGCAGTGTTTTAATATCGCTTACTAGGTGGTCTGCGTCTTCAAGTAACACCTCAGCGCGGTGGTACAAAATCTGACCCGCCTCGGTTAACCGTACTACCCTTGAAGAGCGTTCAAACACCTTTGTGCCGAGTTCATCCTCCAGCTTGCTAATGCCTTTGCTAAGCGCAGATTTAGCAATATTTAGGGATTCACTCGCAGCGGTAAAGCTGAGTGATTCGGCAATGGTGACAAAATAGTGGAGTAACTTCAGGTCTATTGTTTCTTTTTGCATAACAATCGGTTTCAAATGTGCTTATTGTTTTAGTTTTGCGCTTTCTTGATAATTTAACAAGCATTAATAAACAACGCGTTAGCCCGTTGCCACTTACCTATCTACTTTTTGGAGTGAATCATGATTAAAGCTTATGCCGCCATGGAGCCGGGTGCAGCCCTTGTGCCTTTTGAATACGAACCAGGCCCGTTGGCGAATAACGAGGTAGAACTTAAGGTAGAGTCGTGCGGCATATGTCACAGCGACTTAAGTATGCTCGATAACGAATGGGGTTTTACCCAGTACCCCTTTGTGGGTGGCCACGAAGTGATAGGCATAGTGGAGGCGGTGGGTAGCAGCGTAAATAACGTGGCAGTGGGCCAACGCGTGGGCCTTGGTTGGCATTCGGGTTACTGTAATACCTGCGCTTCGTGTCAATCGGGGGATCAAAACCTATGCAATTCTGCCCAGCCTACTATTGCTGGCCACCATGGTGGTTTTGCCGATAAGGTACGCGCAGATGCAAATGCGGTTGTGGCCTTGCCAGAGGGGGTAAACCCAGACTCCGCTGGGCCATTGTTTTGCGGTGGCATTACCGTATTTAACCCGTTAGTGCAGTTTGGTATTAAACCTACATCGAAAGTGGGCGTAATAGGTATTGGTGGTTTAGGGCATATTGCACTGCAATTTTTAAATGCGTGGGGCTGCGAGGTAACGGCGTTTACCTCCAGTGAAAGCAAAAAAGAAGAAGCGCTAAAGTTAGGCGCGCACCATGTGCTAAACAGCAGCGATGCTGCACAACTAGAAGCAGCTGCTGGGCGTTTTGATTTTATTATTTCTACTGTTAACGTAAAGCTAGATTGGAACGAATATTTAGCTACCCTTGCGCCCAAAGGGCGTTTACATTTTGTAGGCGCAACCTTGGCGCCGCTGGATATTAATGTATTTCAGCTTATCGGCAGCCAGCGCGAAATCTCAGGCTCGCCGGTTGGCAGCCCGGGTACCATAAGCCAAATGTTAGATTTTGCTGCGCTCCACAATATTCAGCCCGTTACTGAATATTTTCGTTTCGATCAAATAAATGAAGCTCTCACTAAATTGCGCGAAGGTAAAGCCCATTACCGCATTGTATTAACAAACAAGTAATGTAAAAAAGTGTCTAGTAATTAGGAGCTCGCAGTTAACAGCTCTCAGTGAACAGTAAGAACTTACTGTAACCTGTCCACTGTTAACTGGAAGCTATGCCTTCAGCTATCTTCTAAGCTCTCTCGCCCAGGTACTCTGCGGTGTCTCCCCTAGGTCTTCCACAAAACGTTGCATATGATCTATAAACAAGCGTGTTTTTAGGGGCAGGTATTCGCGTTTGGGGTAAATTATGTGAATACCAAAGCTGCTATAGGTGCAGCTTGGGAACAGTGGCACTAATCTGCCAGCGTCTAAATCGGCTTTGAGGGCAAAGTGGGGTAGTTGCGCCAGCCCTGCACCTTGCACGCACAGTTCAGTCATGGATTCACCATCGTCTACAACTAAGTCTGCGTTGCATTCCATTTCGGCGATTATGCCGTCCACTTTGA
This sequence comes from Saccharophagus degradans 2-40, assembly GCF_000013665.1. Classification (NCBI taxonomy): domain Bacteria; kingdom Pseudomonadati; phylum Pseudomonadota; class Gammaproteobacteria; order Cellvibrionales; family Cellvibrionaceae; genus Saccharophagus; species Saccharophagus degradans. The sequence continues at coordinate 4,984,696 of NC_007912.1, read as the reverse complement.
ATAATATGGGCATAAGTTTGCCCGTTTGCTTAAAGCGAAAGCGCACCCAAGGTACCTGATTAAAATGCATGGGGCTAAAGTCGGCGGGCAGGGAAGCCGCCACGTCGGGCGAGGCGCACACAACAAAGTCCATTGGGCTTAACTGGCGGGCAATTAGGCGGCTATCTTTAAGCGAGCCACTGCGCAGGGCTATATCAAACCGGTTTTCAATTATGTCTATATAGGCATCGTTAAATTGCAGGTCGAATTTTACTTGGGGGTATTTCTCCCTAAAGCTTTGAATGGCTGGCACTAAGTAGCGGCGGCCATAGGTAAAAGGCGCGTTTATGCGCAAAGTACCGCGCGGCTCGTTGCTTTTGTCGGCCAGTTCAAACTCAGTGTTATTTAAACTTTCGGTTACTGATTTTGCCGTACCTAAATATTGGTGGCCCGCTTCGGTAAGCGCTAATGAACGTGTGGTGCGGTGAAAAAGCAGTACGCCCAGTTCGGTTTCTAAACGCCTTACGGCTTTACTTATGGTGGAAGGGTCGCTGCCAAATTGCTTGGCTGCACCCGAAAAGCTACCGCAATCGGCAGTCGCTATAAAAAATTTAAGAGCGGTTAGTTTATCCATTTAACTAGATTCGCATATTTATTCGTGAATAGTATTCATTAATATACAGAACATATCGCCTGAATGTGGCCATAGATTCCGTTATATACTCTGTTTAGCCTATTTTTTAAACGTGTATTAAGGAGAGCAATATGTTTAAGCCATTAGCAGCATTGTGTTTAGTGTTACTTACATGGGCAGGCAGCGCCCATGCCGATAAGCGTATAGGTATTTTGGTGTACGACGGGGTGCTAACGTCGGATGTGACTGCGCCGCTAGAGGTATTTGGCATTGCTAGCCGCAAATCGTGGTTTACCGATTACCAAGTAATAACCATTGGCTTAACCCCCGCCAAAACCATTAAAACAGAAGAAGGTTTGGTGTTGGGGGTAGATACCTGGGTGGGGGCAACCCCAGAGCTAGATGCAATAATTACCACCTCGGCCTACGATATGGATGCCCCCAATGCCAGCCAAGCGCTGATGACGCTTATACAAAAAACCGCGGCTAAAGGCGGGTATTTGGCAAGCAATTGCTCAGGCGCTTTTTTATTGGCGCAGGCGGGTGTGTTAGATGGCAAAAAAGCAACCACGTGGGCAGGTGGTGAAAAAGACTTGCAGAAGCAATTCCCAAAAGTAAACGTTCAGGTAGACACTAACGTTGTGGTCGACGGCAACATCGTTACCTCTAACGGCAGTTTAGTGAGTTACCAAGCCGCGTTAACACTGCTTAAATTATTGAGCTCGGAAAGCAAAGCGAAAGAAGTGGCCGACGTTTTACAATACAGTCGTTTTTCTAGTAAAGCATTCTAAGCTTGGCAAATAATTAAAGCGGCACACTATATGTGCCGCTTAACTAAACAGTATTTATTCTGCTAGGGGTAAATATATTTTTGTTAGTAATTCACTGGGCGGCACAGTTTTGGGGTCGTTTAAGTATTCTTCGAATGGTGGGCGGTCGGCAAGTTGATACCCCGATTGCGGTAACCATTCACCGTAAAACCATTCATAGGCTTGTTCTAATTCGGAATAGGGCCCCGTAAACGTAAGTACTGCATGGTTGCCCGCTTCTAAAGTTAAATAGTCTAAGCCGGCTTCTTTTACCTGTTGCGGGTTAAGGGTTACGCAAGCGTGCGAGCGCAGTGCGCTTTTATCTTTACTGGTTGGGTCGTCGTAATAAATTCCAAACGAGCGCGAATGCTCATTTAAAAATTGCTTGCTGCCAGCAGATACAAATACCTTCTCGAAAACAGCGCCAATATCCAAGTAGTCGCCTTGGTGTGCTAAGCCGCCGAGTTCAACTTTATTAAACTTTTCAATGTCTACAGTGTGTTTCATTGCGTAAAACCTCCTACTGGGTAAAGCCATCTTGGCTTCGGGTAAAGGGCTGCGCTGTTGGCGGTAGGCCGAGGGGGTAACAGTGTAGGCGCGACTAAACGCGCGGCTAAAAGCCTCACCGCTGCCATACCCTAAAGTAGTGGCAATGGTTTCTACGCTGTGATTGGTGCGCAGCAGTTGGCAGGCGGCATAGTGCAATCGCAAGCGTCTAACAGTAGTACTTACCGTTTCATGCATCATTTCACGGTAGATGCGATGAAAATGATAAGGCGAAAAGTGCGCAACGTCGGCTAAGGTGTTTAGCTCTACATCGCGTTCAATATTGCGCCATATGTAATCTACTACCGCTAAAATACGGTCGCGATAAATGGCTAGTGTTAGGGTTTTGTTCATGCGCTGTCCTCCTTGGCAACCAATGTACGCCGAGTGCACCTGATAATGTTTGCGAACTTAAAGGCTAATTCCATACAGTGTATTACAAAACAGCGCAGAGATTTTTACTCACTAAACAAGGTTGTGTTTAGCTGGCAGAGCATGAAGGGCTAAAGGCATAAGGTATGTTAGCGGCTTAGCTAAATGTATTCATTACAAGCAATTCATTTAAAGGGATATCCCCTCCTCTAACACCTGCTGCTTCATTTGCCTTGCCTAGGGTAATCATCATGGTTACAACGTGTTGGTTGGGCAGGTTTATAATTTTGCCAACGTCGTCGGCGTCGAATCCAATCATCGGGTTGCTGTCGTAACCTAGCGCTTTGGCGGCCAGCATTAAACTTTGTGCTGCTATGGCGCAACTGCGAATGGCTTCGTCTCGTTGTAGCTGGCTCTTACTGCTGTAAAAATCTTTTAGCATATTCACTATATAGTTCTGTTTATCGGTTTCTAAATTTCGCCAATAGCGCTCAGGATTTTTCTGCCAAGCGTCTATGTCGCCGCACAGAATAAGTAGCTCTTGGGCACCTGTTATTTGTTCTTGCCCCCATGCTGCTTCTTGCAGTTGGTGGCGCAAGGCGCTGTCTAGCACCCTTACAATACGCCAGTGTTGAATATTAAAAGAGGTGGGCGAAACACGTACCGCGTTAATGAGTGCATCGAAATGCGCTTGCGGTATGGGGTTATTCGATGTGTATTGGCGAATCGAGCGGCGGGTTTCTAGCGCAGTAAAAACATTCATAGGTATTTCCTTGCGGGTTGTTATTTGGCGAAGGAAGTATCTGTGCATTCGGTTGTTTAAAAAACAGGCTAAATAGTTTAACTCTTTGGAATAAATGTCACGAATTGCTGGTAAAACGGGTTGCTTGCTAAACATTAATACGCTGTTCAGGTTCGCGGGGTTTAAATAGCCCCATACAGCCAAACAAGGAGAACAGCGATGACAGCACTACAACTGGCTACACCAAAAGATTACGTTGCTTATGGCAGTCGTTTTGTTTTATCGGGCAAATATTTTGCCTTGCCTGGCGCGCTAACAGACGACCCGATTAAAGGCGCAAATTTATACAACAAGCACTTGATTAAAAAAGTTAAGGCACAAGGTAGTACACAAACGCGCAAACAACGCATGGTGCGTATAGCACAGCGATTTGAGAATAACAGACGTATTAAACGCGTTAACTCGGCCATTAAAGCGGCACACAATAACGAGTTAATTTGCATTCAACTCACCCAATTTGAACGTAACATCTTTTTTATGTTGTTCTAAGGAGTACTTACCACAACTAAACGAGAACTGGCGCAACATTTATTAGGTAAAAAGAGTGAATTTTTATTCAACTCTGCCTACAATGCGCGCCGCACAATTGAAGTGCACAGGAAAATAAACAGTTAACGGCAAACGGCCTAACCAATTTTCCTTCTATACATAATCTTAATGGAGTAATACACATGATTAAAAAAATTCTTGGCGTAGCGGTTGCTTTGGTTGTTTCTAATGCCGCTATTGCTGACTCATACAGAACAGAAATTACTGCTGGCGCTACCGACAGCGATGCAACTGATACAAGCTTGGACTTAGGTATTCGCTACCACTTTCAAGAAGTAGACACTTCAGGTAAGCCCTTAGCCGAAGCAGCATTTTTAAATAAATCATCAAATGTTTACGCCAAAACTGCCAATATTGCAGGTGATGGCGATACAGCAACTACAGCTGGTGTTGAGTTTTACTTACCAAACACCATGTTCTACGGTGGTTTCGATGTAACTAAAACTGACGACAACACTTCTTGGACTGCAACATTAGGTGTAACACCTATTGATGGTTTATTGGTTACCACTTCTTATGAAGAAGATGTTGATTACGACCTTAACTTAGATGCTAAGTACGTGACTACGTTGGGCAATGGTCATGCAATTAATTTAGAAGCGAATGTAATTGACGGTGAAGAGGACGTTTTGTGGTCTCTAGGTGGTGATTACTACCTAAGCAACAATACTAGCCTCGGTTTAGCTTTTTCCGATTATACCGGTAACGATACAGATGTGACTGTACGTGGCCGCCATTTCTTCAGCAACGAGTTTTTCGCTGGTGCTAGCTTCACTGCAGCAGACAACAACGACACTATTGCGCTAGAAGCAGGTCTACGTTTCTAATCGTTAGTTGTTGAGTGTTTATAAAAAGGGAGCTTCGGCTCCCTTTTTTGCTTTGTGTCCTCCGCCCTGCAATAAATTAACTACTTGAAACTAGTCTGACGCAAACCATGTACCTATAATCGCGGCCCAACGTAAACACAATAGGAATTATTTAGTGGTTAGAGTGTTAATTGTTACCTTACTCGTGGGGTTTTACTGTTCAAAATTATTTGCTACTCCATATCAAACCGAAATAACGATTGGAGCAGCAGATGCCAACGCAGCAGACCCTCTTTTTAATTGAGGTATTCAATTCTATTTAAATGAAGTAAACACCGAAAATAAACCGTGGGCAGAAGCGGCGTTTTTAAGTAAAGCCACTAATTTATATGCGCGTTCGTACTATGCATTAGAGGGGGGTTAATCAGAGGTTCCCCAGTGGCTACGATGGCGAGGATGGGGTCTACGCCATGGCATTCGCGACCGATTTTTATTTTACCCATACTACCAGCGTTGGCATGGAGCTAAGAGAAAGTTCGTATTACAGCGAGGGCGTTGTACGGGCTAAACATTTCATTAGCACTGAACTTTATGCAGCCACTAGCTACAGCAAATGGGATTCCAACCATAGTATTAGGCTGGAGGCGGGCTTACGTTTTTAGTGGCGAATGCATATAGGCAATTGATACAAGTGCTCCCTCGGTTTTATCTGCTTCTGCCCTCTAAAACGTGTATCACTGAGTACTGCTGTAGTAATGGCTCAGCATAAGCGCCATTTCCCTATGGTCCACTAAACACCTCTTTTCTGGGCGGAAATAGAGCTACTTCGCATAGGGTTTAGCCCTTTGGCTTTAGGTCTTTATATGGATCAACCCCACACCCAACGCTGCCAATTTCGCCTAAATCACAATTAACCTTGCCTTTCTCTTTCGATTCGTTAAAATGCCTTTCGTTTCGAAACTTATGGATAAGCAATAGCTTTCGTTTTATGACCAAACGAAATACCCAGCAAAGACGCCGCCTTATACTAGATACGCTCGCCGCCCAAGGCGAAGTAAGCGTAGAAGAGTTAGCGAGCGCCCTGGCCACCTCTGAGGTGACCATACGCAAAGACCTGGCCGCGCTAGAAGATAACGGCCTGCTATTGCGTCGTTACGGCGGTGCAGTGTCTGTGCCACAGGAGCTTCTGCAAGAGCCTGTAGCCAGTAAAATATCTGCCAATAAACTCGCCCTTGCCCACGCCGCTGCTGCGCTTATCCGCGACCACAACCGCATTATTATCGACAGTGGCCGCACCACTGCCGCCCTGCTACCCGAGCTTTCCAATAAAAATGGCTTGGTGGTAATGACAAATTCCCTATCCATTGCCAATGCTTTGCGCGAGCTAGAAAACGAACCTACCCTGTTGATGACCGGCGGCACATGGGACCCCCATTCCGAAGCCTTTCAGGGCCAGCTAGCCGAGCAGGTGCTGCGCGCTTACGACTTCGACCAGTTGTTTATTGGCGCAGATGGCATAGATTTAGATCGCGGAACCACCACGTTCAACGAACTTTACAGCTTAAGCCGCGTAATGGCAGAGGTTGCACGCGAAGTAGTGGTTATGGCGGAATCGGAAAAGTTTGGCCGCAAAATTCACAATTTAGAGTTGCCGTGGGAAATGGTAGATGTACTAGTAACCGATGCCGCACTCACCGCAGAAGCAAAGGCGACCATAGAATCCCACGGCGTACGCGTTGTGTGCGCAGGAACCTAATTAAACCAGCTTACGAATTAAGCTAAATAAAAAATTAAACCGAATTACAAATTTAACTTAAGTTAAGAAAGATTTTTCAAGGAGAAAGTTATGTGTGGCATTGTTGGTGCAGTAGCGCAGCGAGATGTAGTAGATATATTAGTAGAAGGCCTTCGCCGCTTAGAATACCGCGGTTACGATTCGGCAGGTGTTGCCGTACTTAATGCCGAAGGCGAACTAAGCCGTTTGCGTCGTTTAGGTAAAGTAAAAGAGCTGGCCGACGCCGTAGCAGAAAGCCCCGTATTGGGCGGTACCGGTATTGCTCACACTCGTTGGGCCACCCACGGCGAGCCAAGCGAGCGCAACGCTCACCCACACGTTTCCAACAAAACTATCTCTGTAGTGCACAACGGTATTATCGAAAACCACGCCGAGTTGCGCACCATGCTTAAAGGCGAAGGCTGTGAATTCAGCTCCGATACCGATACCGAAGTGATTGCCCACTTTGTACAAACTCGTTTAGACGCTGGCGATGCTAGCTTGCTAGAAGCAGTGCAAAACACCGTAAGCAAATTAGAAGGTGCCTACGGTACCGTTATTATGGATAGCCGCGATCCAAGTCGAGTGATAGTTGCGCGCTCTGGCAGCCCATTGGTAATTGGTTTAGGTATTGGTGAAAACTTTATTGCATCCGACCAACTTGCGTTATTGCCAGTAACGCGCCGCTTTATGTTTTTAGAAGAAGGCGACGTAGCAGAAATTACTCGCACATCCGTAAATGTATTCGATAAAGACGGCAACGCCGTAGAGCGCGAAGTAAGCGAATCTACCGCCAGTTACGACGCCGGCGACAAAGGCGAATATCGCCACTTTATGTTAAAAGAAACTTACGAGCAGCCAACAGCCATTACCAACACCTTAGATGGTCGTTTAGGCAGTGGCACCGTATTGGACGAAACTTTCGGCAACGGCGCGGCAGAATTATTTAAAAAAGTGAAGCACGTACAAATTGTTGCCTGCGGTACCAGTTACCACTCGGGTATGGTTGCGCGCTACTGGTTGGAATCCGTTGCGGGAATATCTTGTAACGTAGAAATCGCTTCCGAATTCCGCTATCGCAAATCGTTTGTCCAGCCTAATAGCTTGCTTGTAACTATTTCTCAATCTGGCGAAACTGCCGATACCCTTGCCGCATTGCGCTTAGCAAAAGATTTAGGTTATTTGGGTAGCTTAACTATTTGTAACGTTGCCGGCTCGTCATTAGTACGCGAATCGGATCTCGCATTTATGACCCGCGCGGGCGCCGAAATTGGTGTGGCTTCTACCAAAGCATTTACTACCCAGTTAGTGGGCTTTGCCATGTTGGTATTGGCATTAGGCAAATACAACGGCATGAGTGAAGCGGACCAAGCAGAATTAACGCAAGCGCTTAAACTGTTGCCAGGCAAACTAGAAGAAACCCTAGAGCTAGCCAGTCAAATTGAAGGCCTAGCCGAAGAATTTGCCGATAAACACAACGCATTGTTTTTAGGTCGTGGCGACCAATACCCCATCGCAATGGAAGGCGCACTAAAACTGAAAGAAATTTCTTACATACACGCAGAAGCCTATGCTGCCGGTGAATTAAAGCACGGCCCACTTGCGTTAATTGATGCCGACATGCCAATCATTGTTGTTGCACCAAACAACGACCTGTTAGAAAAATTAAAATCTAACGTAGAGGAAGTACGCGCACGCGGGGGTATACTTTATGTATTCGCCGACGTAAACGCCCACTTCGAAAGCGACGACACCATGCGCGTAATAAACGTACCGCACGTACACCCCCTACTAGCCCCAATCGTATACACATTGCCTTTGCAGTTGTTGTCTTACTATGTGGCAATTATTAAAGGTACAGATGTAGACCAACCGCGCAACTTGGCAAAATCTGTTACGGTTGAATAATCGTTTTTCATAAAACTAATCATTCGACTAATGAAAAGGCCGCTAGGATTTATCCAGCGGCCTTTTTTGTAGCAAGTAGGTTAGCATCGAGTTTACACAACCTATGCGTGGTCAATGTAGGCCGGATAAGCAAAGCGCCATCCGGCAATTACGATATACACTGTGGCAAAAAAGTTCGAGCGTGAATAAACACTGCCGTATAGAAAACCCAATTTACATTTCTTATTTAAGTTATAAGCAATCGATAAGATAGCCATGTCGGATGGCGCTATGCTTATCCGACCTACGTAAGCTCGATGTAGACCGGAAACGCGAAGTTGTCTTATTTAGTTTAATAAGAAACTGAATAATCCTTCTTAAATTTCTGCCCGCTAAACGCCAGTTTTTGTGTCCAATCTTCGCCTGGTACCTGCCAGTAGGGGTCGCTAAGTGGTAGCCCAAGGGGTAAAAAGCTTGCGGTTGTTATGTACATGCTGCCATTGTTGGAATACCAATCGGCAAGCGAAAGGTCGGCGCCTGCAAAACCAATTTTTAAAAACCCCTCTTTGCTAAAGTTTGAAGGGTTGCTGAAAATGGCTTCGTGAACGGCGCGCATTGCTGCGCGCACTCTGCCTTGCGGTAAGCTATCGGGCAGCTTGTGTTTTAGTGCTAGTTGCGCGAGTGGTTGAAAAGCCGCGGTGCGATAGGTAAATGAGCGCCCTATAGGTGGGTAGGTACCCGTAGGTGAAATCAAGCGCTCTAAATGTTCGGCGAAGCGTTGATTGCGTTTTAAATGAGTTGCCAGTACGTCTTTGATGTCCCCGTGCCAAAAGTAGGTGTTGTGGGCAGCCATCACTTCTAATATATCTAACAGCATGGGGTGAATAACGTAAGAGCCGTAGTAGTCAAACGCGAAGTGCTCGCCATCTGCAAACCATCCGTCGCCTACGTACCACTCTAAAAATTTTCGCAGTGCTAGATCGAGTCGAATGGGGTCGTACTCTTCCCCTACTTGCATTAAAAATGCTTCGTTCATGGCGGCGAATAGCAGCCAATTGGTGTAGGGCGGTGGAATTTTTCGCAACGCCTTTATCTCTTTTACAATACGCTGCTGAGTTTTACGGGTAAGCTTTTGCCACAAAATAGGCGCACGTATAAGTGCTTGGGTGTAGTAGGCAGAGTCCACCAACATTTGGCCGTGGCCTACTTGCCAGTCGAGGTAATCGGGGCTTTTGGGGTTCACGGAATTTTCATAGGCCGCAATGGCTTGGTCTCTTAGCTTGCTGCGTGTGGCTTTTTCTGGGCCGGGTGTATCAAGTGCTAACCAAGGTGCAGCGCCAGCAATGGTGCGGCCAAAACATTCAAGGTAGGCAACGCGATGGTCGCGTCCATCACTGTTGGCTCCTACCTCTAATGGGAACTTTGCATGGAATTGTTCGTTAGCCATTAAATGCAAAATAGGCGAACAAATTTTCTCTAATAAATTTGCAAAGTAGGTGTGATCCTGTTGACCGGTAGTAAGCGTTTTAGCATTGGCAAATTGCGGTAAACCCGTCATATATGCGGCACCGCCCAATGCAGCGGCGTTTAAAAAATCGCGTCTTTTCATTATTTATCCTTACTTGTAGGGGTAATTACTTTCGGGTTGTTATTTATTATTTAATTGGGCCACTTCTGTGGCGGCAAGCAAAAAAGCCCCCACGCCGTAATAGTGTGTATCGGTTTTGGCTACGCTCTCCGGGCGGTCAGAAACTTGCTGCACCCAACCGAGTTCGCCGTTTTTATTTACCGCTTGAGTAAGTGCTTGCCAGCCTTGCGTTACGGCGGGCAAGTAACGTTTTTTATCTAACAGGCCTGTGTTTATTCCGTAGGCTAAACCGTAAGTAAAAAATGCTGTGCCGCTGGTTTCGGGCGGTGAATTTTTGGGTGCAAGCAACGATGGGGGCCAGTAACCATCGGGTTTTTGCAATTGAATTAAGCGTGCTGCCATTTCTAAGTAGAGTGTTTCTAACCTAGGGCGTTGTGGGTGATCTTGCGGCAGGAGTTTTAAAATATTCACTATGCCACCAAAAACCCAGCCATTTCCGCGGCTCCAAAATAGTTTTCGTTGCTTGTGGTCGCGTTTTTCAAAAAAGCGGCTATCGCGAAAATAGAGCTTTTCTGCGGGGTCGTATAAAAAGTCGGTGGTGGCCCAAAATTCCTTAAAGGCGTAATTGGCATAGCGCATATCACCAGTGGCTTGGCTAAGCCCTATGAACGCTTGTGGCGCCATAAATAGCGCATCGCACCAGCACCAACGCATTAAACACTCAGCCGAACCATAGCCCTGTTCACCAAAATAAAAGCTCAAATGTACATTCGGCGGGTTAGCCAATATTTTGTCGAAGCTTTTACGCATGGGGCTTAAGGCTGTGGTTTTACTCACACCGTTCTTTGCCGCCCACAGGTAGCTTTGCCCAATAATGTGATCATCAGCGAATTCCAACCATGGCCCTAGCTGCCACTGGTTATTTTCACCCTGCTTTATAAGCGCTTGCTGGTATGGTTTGTGTTGAGTTAGGTCGGTAAATTGGGTTAAACCTAGCCAAAATGCGCCTATCTCCCACGATTTTGAATGAGATTTGGGCTCGGGAGTAGGCGAACTTGATTCTAAATAATCCAATTGTTGCAGTTGGTAATCGGCTACTTTGAAGCCTAATTCAAGGGCTTGTGTTTGATTGGTATTGGCGCGTGCCAGTGGTATTAACAATAGAAGGCTAGCTAAAGGCAGAGCTAAGTAAAGCTTCAACCGCTTAGTAGTGATGGTGTATGTGAGCATTATTATTCACCAGAGATATGTATTTACTGCAATCATATAGTCAAATTGTATATAAAGTAATAGTTTGTAGGTAATTTTATGGGTGGTTGTTGTGTGCTATGGGTAGAACTGACTTAGAGTGGTGTTAGTAAAGCGTATTTGATGTGTAGCCTAGCTAAAACATTTTTCTAAAGTAACCCATTTTGTTTTATCGGCTACAAGTGAGCCGTTTTGTCATCCAGTTGCGGTTACGTTGCGTAAGTACCACATTAGAGGTAATGCTCTGTACCTTCTCGCCTAACGTGCTAGCCTTATGGCCGAAGCTAGGGGCCTAAACAATGAACATGGAAGCGATATGACGAAAAAATTTCGATGGCAGCTTGTTGGCATTGTTGTGGCGATAGTAAGTTTTGGTTGCGCCAGTAACGCACCAGAACAGCGTGTTATTACACCAGAAAGCTTAGCTTATGTAGGGCCGCTGTTAAAAATAGACGAACCCCCCTTAGCATTGAATATTGCAACCCCACCGCAAGTAGATACCCCTGTAGAACAAACGATACCAACCAAAATTACCTCGCCGCCCGTCCCTCGTGCGCAAGAGAATGCCAAGCAAGCAGTTCAAACAAACCCCCAGCAAATTATCAGCGTTAAACAAGCTTCACTATTAAAAGAAGAGCTAAAGCTCAAGGCCGAAGTAGAAATTATTGACGATTATCAACAGCCACCGGCAAAGGTGACGCCAAGGTTTAACCTGCTAGGCAACATAAAAGTACTGGGTAAAAATGGTGAACCGATTGAGGTAGAAGGCACGATTGTTACATTTAAGCCGTTGGACGATCAGCGTTTACCTGCAATGGCTCAAAGTGCATACCACGAAGTAGGTATGCAAGATAAAACCTACCAACCGCGTTTTTTAGCCATTAACGCACGCGATAGTGTGAGTTTTGTAAACAAAGATGAAATTAAACATAACGTATTTTCGTCTACGGGGAAAAATGCGTTCGATTTGGGTACCTATGGCCCCAAGCTTCGTCGAGAGGTGCAGCTTCAAGCTGAGGGTATTGTAAAGGTTTACTGCAATATTCACCCCGAAATGGCTTCTTTTATTGCCGTTAATAACAACACAATTTCTACCGTGAGCGATAGTAAAACGGGGCGTTTTATGGTTGCAGATATGCCCTTAGGTAAATATGAAATTAGGGTGTGGAATATACGTGGTGAAGTTACCCGCACTGTGCTGGTTACCAGCAGTAATTATCGAAATATACAACTTACTCTAGATACGGCTAGTTATCAGCCTGCCGAACGAAAAAACAAATTTGGCAATCGCTACAAACAAAATACCGCCCTCTTTGAAGATGAGTTTTACTAATGAGTCGAATAAGCCAAAAAATATCGTTTAGTATTCGCAACAAAATATTCTTTTTAGTGCTTATTGCTTTTAGTGTAATGATTGTAGCCATTTCGTGGCAAATTGGTGAGCAAGCGAAGCGCGTTTCCACCCAAACTGTGTCTAAATCTTTGGCGCAGTCGAGTGTAATTTTAAATACTAAAATTATTAGTCGCTTCGAAACAATTCGCGATGTGGCAATAGGACTAGCGCGAGATGGGCGCGTACTGCCATTAGTGTATGAAAGTGAATCGGCTACGCTACAAGATTTAAGCTTAGAATTTCAGCGTGCATTGGGCTTTAATATTTTATTTTTCACCGACGCTAGCGGCACTATTTTAGCTAGGTCAGACAGGCCAGAAGCGATAGGTGCAAACTTAGCAGGCAAAGGCGAATTGTTTGACAAAGCCCTCACTGGCGAAACCAGCACAGGTATTTTTGTAAGCCAGGGTAAGTTAATGCAAATGGTGGTAGTGCCAGTATTTGATAACGTAGCCCAAGATATCATTCGCGGCACCATCGCCCTAGCCTACGAGCTTTCGCAAGAGCTGGCGCAAGAAATTAACGCACTCACCGCAAGTGAAGTTGGCTTTTTTGTATTTACCCGCAACAACCAAAGAGAAATTAACGGGGTATCCAGTACTTATAACACTAACTTAGTGCTGGGCAATGCTTTGGCACAAAGGTTAACCGCAGATAATAACCTGTGGCAAAACATTGCCACCGCAGGGGTAAACTTTAAAGAAACGCAATTAATTATTGGCGAAGAAGAATACTTGGCGGTAACTCAAATATTAGGTAACAGCACCGACCAGCCCTTAGGTTTTGTTATGGTGTTGCGCTCTCGCTCAGAACTAATGCAGCCCTTTGTTGCAATACAACGTCGTGTATTAATAGTGGGCGGCATATGTTTGCTACTGGCTAGTGTGTTGGCTTGGTTGTTTGCCCTGCGGTTAAGCCGCCCAATAGTGGAGTTGGTAACCGTTACCAACAGTATTCGTGAGGGCCAATTCGACGCAGCTAGGCGCAAATCGATAGGCAACGACGAGGTAGGGTTGCTGTACGATGCCGTATTCACCATGGGTAAATCGCTACAGGAGAAAACAGAGCTGGAAGACTACCTCGCTTTAGTATCCGATGAGTTAGCGGTTAACGAAAAAATTAATTTAGATGCAGAGGCAGACGGCGAAGTAACGGAGCTGTCTGAACAAGCACCAGTGCTAACCGCAAAAAAATCAAAGCCGCCCTTACAAAATATTATTGTTGATGAGCGCTACAAAATTATTGAAAAACTGGGTGCGGGCGCGATGGGCACAGTGTTTTTAGCGTTAGATATAGAGCTAGATGAAAAAGTTGCCATCAAAATGATGCCAAAATCATTAATTGATCAGCACACGGGTATTAATTACAAAGAAGAAATTCGCTTAGCGCGGCAAATCACTCACCGAAATATTTTAAGAATTTTCGATTTTGGTGCCTGGAAGAACTATTACTACATCACTATGGAGTTTATTTCTGGCTACGATTTGAGTGATTTACTAAGAATAAAAGGCGCGTTCGAAAGTAATGTGGGTGTAGTTATGGCCAAGCAAATTTGTTCGGCTATGAATGCCGCGCATGAGCAAGGCATTATCCACCGCGATTTAAAACCAACCAATATGATTATAAATCGCCAAGGTGTGTTAAAAATAATGGATTTTGGTTTGGCGATGAAGGTGGGTAAGCAAGATAGCGGTGAACCGAGTAAGGGCAATACCGCAGACACGAAAACAATGGTAGCAGGCACACCGCGCTATATGGCGCCAGAACAATTTACCGATGGCGAGCTGGATCAACGCACAGATATTTATGCTATTGGTATTATCTTATATGCCATTTTTAATGGTAAGCCGCCGTTCAATAACAAGGGTTACGAGGCGTTAGCGAAACAGCACTTTAATAGCCCTGTCCCAGAAATGGAAGGTAAAGGAGCGCAGCTTTCTGGTGGTTTGCGAGCAATTATTCACAAGTGTTTAGCTAAACAACCAGAAACACGCTATCAAACAGTACGCGAGATTCTTGATGACTTAGCGATACTGGCCTAATTGCTAAAATACTCGGCGCTAAAAATTCCGGTCTTTAAAAAGCCCCTGTGCAGCATTGCTCACAGGGGCTTTTTAAATCAATATATTTAGACGTGACTATTAAGAAACGTAGAAGAAAAAACTAAAATATTTTAGTCAAAAAGCCAGCGTACGCTTAAAAGTGTTTCATTGTTGTTTTCTGTTTTACCCGCGCGTTCGAATTGGTTGTCGGTGTATTCTAATGTTACGCGCCAGTTACTGGTGACATCTACATTTAAAGCGTAATCTACTTTTTGCCAATCCCACCATACGCTCGGCGCTGGGTAATTGGGTGTGCCAACAAAATCGTGATCAATTTGGGAGTAGCGAATTACCGGTGTAATATGAATAGGCTGGTCGAAGAAAAACGTCGATTGAAATACGTAACTCAATTCAACTTCTTGCCCCGAACGGCCTAGGTTTGCCATGTCTTGCTCTACCCACTGGCCAAATGCGGCAAAATTGCCGTATTCGTACCAAATATTTAAACCAGTCTCCGTTTTGTTGTCACCCTCGTAGGGCAAGCGTATGCCTCCAGCGCCGGGTACTTCGCCTAGGTCAAACAAATCAATATCGGTGCCGTAAAATGTACCGTGAAGGCTATTGTCGGTTGTGAGTTGGCGCTTGTTAGTAAACGCCATTGCGCTAAAGCGTTGATTTTGATCCTTACTGTTCCAGCGATATCCTAAAGCGGCGCCGGTTTCGGGGGCTTCGCTAATATCCAAACCTTCTACTTCGGCATCGTACAAAATAACAATACCACTTTTAAGCTCAGGGTTATGGTTTGGGGGCGGGGTTGGGTTGGTGCCGTTATCGCCCGCCAATACATTGGGGTCACGCATAAATACGGGGTTACCTACGGTATGGCTAAATTTGCCGTACCAGCCCGATTGTAAGTCGAAGCCTGCTTCTAAGCCTGTATCTTCAAAGCGGTTAAAGGCGGTGGATACAAGCCCATAGCTTTCTGTGCGACGCGCAACTTGCCGCTCCATCTTGGCGAATTTTCCCACTTGCGCGTAAAAGGTATTTCGCTCGGCTAATCGCAGTGCGGGTATGCGCTGGCCATAGCGAATAAATGCGGTGTCTACACTCAAAGTGCGATCGGTAGAGGTTGGGTTGCGTTCGTATTTATCTATGCCTTCTATGCGTACCTGAGCTAACCAGTCTTCGCTAATGTTCCAGCGTGCGAATAGGGCTATCATCGACAACTCGACATGCTCGCCGGCATCTACGGTTTCGACAAATGCGCTGGTTTCCCCTTCTGGTAGTGCTTCTGGCGGAAAAGGAAACTGAGTAGCAAAGCGGTTCGAGTCGCTAATTCTATAATGCCCCCTAACCTCTGCGCCGAATTTAAAATCGCTAATATCTAGCGCATTGGCACTTACACTGGCGGTGGCGAGTGCAACTGCTGCGGTTAGTTTTAGTGGCATTGAAAGCTCCAAATGGAATTAAGTGGCAGAAAGATAAAACTTGCTAACAAGAGTATACGCAGGAGAGATTTATTTGGATTAATAATTTGTGAAGTAATTGGGGGTTGGGTTGGTTAAATATTGGAGATTCGGGGCGGAGAACAGTGGTTAGCAATTTAAATCACATATTTATACTGGCTAGAGCCAGTTCACGGAGAACTGGCCTAGCTAAGATTAGCAGGACTAACGATGATAAACAGAAGTGTTGTTATACCCACCGCTAGTACTGTAATTAACCTGTTGTTCGCCGTACGCGCAGCTACCATTAGCGGTATACAAATGCTGAACGCCCCAGCTGCCGCCATAGGAAGTAACGTAGTTCCAGCTACAACCACGAACATTGGTAAATTCGTAGGGCGAAGGCGCATAGTTGTAATGTGTTTTGTAGTACAGGGTCCAGCTAGCGGCGCTGGCACTCACAGCTGCTAAAGCTAATGTACCGGCAACTAATGCTTTAATATTTTTTTAGCAAATACTTTCATTTCTTAGTCCTTTTGTATTTCATGTAAGAGTTAATTACTCATTGTTATAGTCCGATTACTCGGTGTATTTTGGGGTTAGCCAAAATTCTGTTGGCGGCTATTGATATGGTTAGTATTGTTCCGCCGTGTGTTCCTCTTTCTGAAAATAGATGTCGGTTATGCCTGTGTCTGGGTCGGCAGTAACGATATATGCGCCCCACTGCTGGTTGTTGTTTAGGTTGCTAAAAATTTCGTAAGTGGTAAGCGTTTGATCTGAGCTTTGCGAGTGCAATAAAGAAATTTTGCACTGCGTAGTTTTGCATTCGCTGGCTACAACCGATAGCTGCGCAAGTGCATCGTTTTCGGCTAGTTGCTTATCGAGTTCTGTTTGCCATTGATAAGCCCAGCTTTCGTCTACGGGTTCTTCATCAAACTCTGCAGTAATAGCCGCTTTAGTATCTAGCTGATGTTTTTGTTTAAGACGCTCTAATTTCTTTTCGCCATGATTAAATTGATACTCTGCTTCCATCGCTTGTAGGCGCTCTAAATTAGGGGTATCCGCTTTAGAAGCTGGTTGTTCGGTAATGTAAGTTGTGGTATCTGAAGCAGGACTAACAGCTTTTATGTCTAATTGATTTACTGAGTTTTGTAGGGCGATATTCTGTTTTTCTAGCAATGCTATTTTTGCTAACGCGTCTGTTAGTTGCAGCTCAGCGTTATTTTTTTGTGGTAGGGGCTTACTTGTTGAAGAAGTAGTATTCAACGAAAAAACAGCAAAAACGATGCAGGCGCCAGTGGCGACGCCAAGTATAAAACTGGTGCGCTAATTCATTTTTTATTATCTTATTAACATGTTATGGTAGCGCTTACATTAATATAGCGCATTGGCTGCCAAAGCAAATACTTTTTTAGAGGTGTGAAGCATCTAGTATTTTTAAAGCAGACAAGAATAGTAAATTTACGAGCGTCGCGGTGTTGCAAGTAATAAACCACATAAGTAATATTTTTGTTAGGTGTTAAGCTATACACTACCAAGGCTAAATCAGTGCCCTGTTCTATTACTACAAAGGTTTAGTTATGAAAATTGGCGAAGTAACCGCAGAGCTAGGTATAAGCGTAGATACATTACGCTATTACGAAAAAATAAATCTACTAACAAATATTAAGCGCGGTGCGGCTGGGCAGCGCGAATATACCGCTGCCGATATGGCGCGCGTAAGGTTTATAAAGCGCGCTCAGAAAATGGGTTTTAGTTTAGACGATATAGCCAGCCTACTGGCTTTTAGGGATGCGCCTGCGCAAAGTAAACCCATGGTGCGCAATATGGTGGCAGAAAAGGTCACAGAAATTAATCATCAGCTTCAAGAGCTAAGCGCCCTGCGCGATGAGCTAACGGCGCTTACTGCTGCCTGTGAAATAACGGAAGACAACTGCCCTATTCTCGATAATTTCAATAAAAAATAACCCCGTTTGTAACACACCGCGTGCCTCTGGAGTTGACTCTAGGTGTTTACTGCTTAAAAACAAGCAGGAGAACATTATGGCTACTCAACATTTAGGTGCCACAGCACCTTGCTGTAACAAGAATACGCAACCTTCTGGCGGGTTCTGGCGCGATAAAAAAGTTTGGCAGCGCTCGGCATACAACACAGGTTGGTGTTTGCTTGGCTGTGCTATTGGTGACTTTGGCACCATATTAGCTTTTCAGCTGTGGTCACCTACAACCCCCGCTATCTTGGTGATGGGCTTAGCGATGATGAACGGGCTGCTTACCAGCATTATGTTGGAAACCCTATTATTGCGTCGCTCCATGACTTGGGGAATAGCGTTTAAAACGGCGATAGGTATGAGCCTAGTGAGCATGATTGCGATGGAGCTGGCCATGAACCTTACCGACTACGCCTTGGTGGGTGCGGCGGCGCTTACTTGGTGGTCGGTTCTGCCTAGCTTGGCCGCGGGTTTTATAGCGCCTTGGCCTTATAACTACTGGCGTTTAAAGAAATATGGTAAGGCCTGCCATTAGGACTAATAAGCAAGTTAAAACCCAAAAAACGACTATAGTTAGCTAATGTCGTGTGCATTATTTAATTGGGGTTAGCTTTTGTATTCAACCGCCGTTTTGGCCCTATTTCGCTACATTTTAGCGCTTTTCATGTTTTTTAGCGTGCAAATGGCTGTGGCTCAAGTAAAAACACCGGCAGATGGCAAGTTAGTTATTCAGCAGGGGCTAGCTTTTTTAGAAGATAAAAGCGGCGCACTAAGCTTTGAGGATGTTCAAACGCGTGGTGATTGGCAGTTACAAGCATCGGGGAATTTCTCGCAGGGGTATAACCGTTCCGCTTGGTGGCTTAAGTTTGAATTGCTAAATACTCAGCAGGCGAATATCTGGCTGTTAGAGGTGGCCTACCCCATTCTAGATTACGTAACCGTATATGTTGGCAACCCGCAAGGGGTATACACCAAAGTAGAAATGGGCGATAAGCTGCCGTTTGATTCTCGGCCAATTAAACATCGCAACTTTTTGGTGCCGCTGGATTTAACTAAGCGCGAGCCAGTAACTATTTATATTCGGGTCGCTTCCAGTAGCTCTGTCCAGTTTCCGTTAGTATTGTGGGAGCCGAAGCGCTTTTCCGAATTTCACTCCAACGAATACTTACTGCATGGTTTTTTATTTGGTGGTTTGTTTGTTATCGCGCTCTATAACTTTCTAGTTTTTACGGTACTGCGCCAGCGCGCTTATATTTACTATGTGGCCTATATTACTTGCCTAACAGCGTTTGCGGCGAGTTTAAGTGGTTTGAGCTTTCGTTACCTATGGCCCAATGCAACACTGTGGAACGATATATCAATTTTGTTTTCGCTTGCCGGTTTGGTGCTGTTTGCCAGTATATTTTGTTGGGTGTTTTTAGATGTAAAAACATTTAGGCAAAAGTTCGTCATTTACTGCTTCCAATTCTACTTTGTTGTTTTGCCGTTGCTTATCGTCGGGGTGTTTATTTTCCCGTATTACATAATGATAAAACTGCTAATTTTGTTTGGTGTGTTGGCATGCGGTTTGGGGTTTGCTGCAGGCATAATTGCATGGCTAGAAGGGCGCCCCTCGGCAAAATATTACACCGTAGCTTGGGCGCTGTTTTACAGTGGCGGCATAGTGTTGGCACTTACTAAGCTCGCAATTATTGAGCAAACTATTTTTTCTGAAAATGCGTTGCAGTTCGGTTCGCTAATAGAAGCTGTGCTACTTAGTTTTGCATTGGCGGAGCGTATGAACATCGAGCGTGCATTGCGGCTAGACGCTCAAAAGCGCGCCTACGATATTGAGTATCAAGCCAAAATAGAATTAGAAAAGCGTGTAATAGATAGAACCGAAGAATTGGAGCTAGCCAATGAAAAACTGCGCGAACTTAGCGATACAGACCAGCTTACGGGTTTAAAGAATCGTCGCTTTTTAAACCACTACCTAGAAGACGAATTTGCGCGCAGTTGCCGTTATGGCCATCGCATGAGCATTCTTTTGGTAGATATAGATAAATTTAAGCATATTAACGATAACTATGGGCACACCGTTGGGGATACCTGTATTCAGGCTATTGCCAAAGTATTGTTGGAGTCAAACCGCCAGCCATCGGACCTAGTTGCCCGCTACGGTGGTGAAGAGTTTTGCATTGTATTACCCGAAACAGATGTAGAAGGCGCATTACACGTAGCAAATAGGCTGTTAGACATGGTGCGCAATACGCCTATTTACGCCGCAGCAAATACTATTAATGTAACGTGTAGCATAGGCTGTTACACGGCTGTGCCCAATTCGACTAAGCAAATAATCGCTTTTATCGATAATGCCGATACTGCGCTGTACGAAGCTAAAAAGACAGGCAGAGATAAAGTTGTGGTGTATAAGGACGACAACCCCCTGTGACAACCCTCTGCTTTTGCGGCTGGCTACCTTGCTTTCACGCTAGATAAGACATACTATTTTTTAGCGTTCTAGTTTTGTACTACTCCGAACGTTTATAGACTAGCTAAACGACACATTAGCGATTGCTGCTCAGTTATCTTTGCTATAGAAGCTAGCTCTAGCTATTAAACGCTAGCAATAAAACAACCAATTGGCCCATTTATGTTGCGTGTTAAACACTACATTGCGTATATGTTTTCGGTACTGGTGGTATTAGCCGCTAGCCAGCCGTTTGCCTATGCCAATGCAAACACAGCAATGGTAAATGACCACTGCCAAACCGCCGTGCAAATGCAAACAGAGCACTGCAAGCATATGGCAGCTATGGCCGAGATGCAGCAAGATATGCTAATGGATATGACTTGCTGTGAAAGCGGCGAGTGCAGCATGGATCATTGCATAGGCACTGTGTTGTTTGTTGGCTCTTACTTGTTAACCGCGTTATTCCCGTTAACAAGCGTTTATAGCAACAGCGAAACTATTCGCAGCCCTTCTAGTTCCCCCAGTAACCTCTACCGCCCTCCCATCGTATAACGCCCTAGCATAGTTGCGTCTGTAAAAAGGCAACGCTATGTCGTAATAACGTTACGCCTTTTAAAAGTTATGCCTCAATAACTTGAGCATTTTTAGGCTTTTAATTTCGCATACAGCAGGCACAGTTTTATCTGTGCGGTTGTAACCAATTATTTACATTAAGGATTATTCCATGAAACAGTTTTCATTATTGCTGTCGTTTATTTGGCTACTAGCACTTGGCCAACATGCAGATGCAGAAGAATCACCGGCAGTAGCGCAAGCTACGCCAGCAGCTAATGCCATTCAACTAGATGTATTTAAAAGCCCTACCTGCGGCTGTTGCGCTGCGTGGATAGAGCACGTTGAAGAGCGTGGCTTTGCTGCCACAGTTAACCACCCGGCTGATCTCGCGCAGGTTAAAAAGGAATTAGGCATAGCGCCCGAGTTTCAATCCTGTCACACCGGTGTATCTAAAGAAGGCTACGTGTTTGAAGGCCATATTCCAGCCAATATTGTGTTGAAGTTTTTAAACTCCCCACCAAAAGATGCGCTTGGTTTAGCTGTGCCAGGTATGCCAATGGGCAGCCCCGGAATGGAAGTAGGCGATCGCTTTAGTGCCTATGAAGTAATTTTGCTTAAAAAAGATGGCAGCAGCGAAGTGTATGCCAAGGTAGAGGCAGCGAAAGAGCAATATTAGAGGAGCTTACAGGTGTAAGTTGGCAGGTTACAGTGGGTGGATAAGTCGATGAAGAATGTTGTATTGGGTGGTGTGGTTGGGTTTGCTTTGGGTGCTGGGGCGCTATGGGCTTTAACGAGTTTAATAACCGACCGCGGGCAAATAAATGAAGCGGCGGAGGCAAAGCCTTTGTATTGGGTGGCGCCTATGGACCCAAACTATCGCCGCGATAAACCGGGTAAGTCGCCCATGGGTATGGATTTGATACCCGTGTATAACAACGATGCATCCAGTGGTGCTGCGGGTACCGTTATTATTTCGCCCAATGTCGAAAATAATTTGGGCGTGCGTACTGCCAAAGTGCAATTGCAGCCATTGCACACCCAAATTAAAACCGTGGGCTATGTGCAGTACGATCAAGACAACCTAGTACATGCTCACCCGCGGGTTTCCGGTTGGATAGAAAAACTATACGTTAAATCTGCCGGCGACCCTGTACAAAAGGGGCAGCCCCTTTACTCGCTTTATTCCCCAGAGCTTGTAAGCGCTCAAGAGGAGCTTATCCTCGCATTAAATACTGGTAACACCAAGCTCGTTAAATCGGTAGAAAGCCGCTTAAAAGCGCTGCATTTTCCCGCTAAAGAAATTGCGGAGCTCACCCATACCCGCAAAGTTCAGCAAGCGGTAATGTTCCCCTCGCCGCAAAACGGTGTGGTGGATAATTTAAATATTCGCGAAGGGTTTTATGTCACACCGGGCACTACGTTAATGTCTATTGGCACGCTCGACGAGGTGTGGGTGGTGGCGGAAGTGTTTGAACGTCAGGCGTCGCTGGTACAAGTGGGCCAGCCGGTAACCATGTATTTAGATTACCTGCCAAATAAACAGTGGGCAGGCAAAGTAGATTATGTGTACCCATCACTCGATGCCAAAACGCGCACAGCCCGTGTGCGTTTACGCTTTAAAAATGCCGACCATTTACTCAAGCCAAATATGTTTGCCGAAGTGATTATTCATGTAGCAAATGCTGAAAACGCTTTAGTAATACCGCGCGAGGCGGTTATTCGCACCGGCAGCCAAGACCGTGTAGTGCTGGCTTTGGGTGACGGACAATTTAAATCCGTAGCCGTCGAATTGGGCCGCATGGACGACAACTTTGTCGAAATATTGGAAGGCCTAGAAGAAAACGAACGCATTGTTACATCCGCCCAGTTTTTACTTGATTCCGAATCGAGCAAAACCTCCGATTTTAAACGTATGGATCACAGCCAAAATTTATTGGCGCCAGTCTGGGTAGAGGCAAAAGTAGAGCAAGTAATGGCGGTCATGAATATGGTTAAGCTTACCCATGAGCCTATTCCTGAATGGGACTGGCCGGTAATGACCATGATGTTTTTTGTAGACGACAGCATAGACATGGGCCAATTTGAAACAGGCTTAACGCTGCATGTACAAATAGAAAAAGATGCCGATGAAGATTATGTAATTACCCAGGTGCATATACCCAATGGCACCGCGCCGCATGCAAGCGGAGGTGCAAAATAACAACATGATTGTTGCCATTATTCGTTGGGCTATACACAACCGCTTTTTTGTTTTACTCGCCACTGCAATACTGGTGGGGGTTGGTATTTTTTCTATTCGCAACACACCGGTCGATGCCATACCCGATTTATCCGATGTGCAAGTAATAATAAAAACCAGCTACCCTGGCCAAGCACCGCAAGTAGTAGAAGACCAAGTGACCTACCCGCTTACTACTGCCATGCTTTCTGTACCCGGTGCGCGCACAGTGCGGGGTTATTCATTTTTTGGCGATTCTTACGTTTACGTAATTTTTAACGAAAAAACCGATTTGTATTGGGCGCGCAGTCGCGTATTGGAATACTTAAGCCAAGTGGCGCCTTCATTACCTGCAGAAGCTACACCGCAATTGGGGCCAGATGCTACAGGCGTTGGTTGGGTGTATGTATATGCGCTGGTAGATAAAACCGGTAAGCACGATATTAGCCAGCTGCGCAGCCTGCAGGATTGGTTTTTAAAATATGAACTGCAAACCGTAGAGGGTGTAAGTGAAGTAGCCGCTATTGGCGGCATGGTAAAACAGTATCAAGTAACAGTTAACCCAGAAAAATTGCGCGCCTTTGGAATACCCCTTGCGCATATACAAAATGCTATAAAGCGCGCAAACCAAGAAGTGGGCGCATCGGTAATTGAAATGGCCGAAGCGGAATATATGGTACGCGCCACGGGCTACATTAAAAGCCAAAAAGATCTAGAAACCATTCCTCTAGGTGTGAACGTAAGTGGCACGCCTATTTTGTTAAAAGATGTTGCCAATATAGGTTTTGGCCCTCAAATGCGTCGCGGTATTGGCGAGCTAAATGGCCAAGGCGAAACCGTGGGTGGCGTGGTGGTAATGCGTTTTGGAGAAAACGCGCAATCTACCATTCGCGCAGTAAAAGAAAAATTAACCAGTATTAAACAAGGCCTGCCCGATGGGGTAGAAATAGTTACCGTTTACGATCGCTCGGGTTTAATAGAGCGCGCTATTAATAATTTATGGCACAAGCTAGTCGAAGAGCTGGTGATGGTAGCGTTGGTATGTATTGTATTTCTATTTCACATTCGCTCTTCTCTAGTGGCCATAGTAAGTTTACCCATCGGTATTTTAGCCGCATTTAGCGTTATGTATTTTCAGGGTTTAAATGCCAACATAATGAGCTTGGGTGGTATAGCTATTGCCATTGGCGCAATGGTAGATGGGGCCATAGTACTGATAGAAAATATGCACAAGCATATAGAAAAACTCAAAGCCGAAGGCGGTGAGCTAACCGATAAAAATCGCTGGCATGTTGTGGGCGCCGCTGCCACTGAAGTTGGCCCCGCTTTATTTTTTAGTTTGTTAATTATTACCGTAAGCTTTATTCCAGTATTTACCTTAGAGGCCCAAGAGGGGCGTATGTTTTCGCCCTTGGCCTACACCAAAACCTACGCAATGGCTGCTGCTGCTGGCTTAGCCATTACACTTGTGCCGGTGTTAATGGGGTATTTTATACGCGGTAATATTATTGCCGAGAATAAAAACCCGGTTAATCGGTTATTAATTGCTGCCTATACGCCACTTTTATCGGGCGTATTGCGCTTTCCTAAAAGCACCTTGTTGGTGGCGCTAATAGTATTGGTAAGCAGTTGGTACCCTGTGCAGCGTATTGGCAGTGAGTTTATGCCGCAGTTGGACGAAGGCGATATGATGTATATGCCTACTACCTACCCCGGTATTTCTATTGGTAAAGCGCGCGAAATACTACAACAAACCGACAAGCTTATTGCCACCGTACCAGAAGTAAAAAATGTATTTGGCAAAATAGGTCGTGCAGAAACTGCCACCGATCCTGCGCCGCTATCTATGATAGAAACCTTTATTCAGTTAAAGCCCCGCAGTGAATGGCGCGCAGGTGTAACCCCAGAAAGTTTGCAGAAAGAGCTAAATAGTTTGGTAACGCTGCCGGGTGTAAGTAATACATGGGTTATGCCAATAAAAACGCGCATAGATATGTTAGCAACAGGCATTAAAACCCCAGTGGGTATTAAAGTGGCAGGGCCTAAGCTTGCAACTATACAAAGTATTGGTGAGCAACTAGAAAATATATTGCCACAAGTACAGGGTACCGCTTCGGTGTATTCCGAGCGGGTTGCTGGTGGGCGTTATATAAAAGTGGATATACAGCGTGAAAAAGCCGCGCGCTTTGGTTTAAATATTGCCGATGTACAACAGGTGATAGCGTCCGCTATTGGCGGCACCAATGTGACTTATACGGTAGAAGGGTTGGAGCGTTACCCCGTAAATATCCGCTACCCGCAATCCTATCGTGCATCCCCCGAGCAGCTTGCGCTATTGCCAATTGTTACACCTAATGGCCAGCGTATTGCCCTGGGCGATGTAGCGCACGTAAAAATAGAGGATGGCGCACCCAGCATTAAAAGTGAAAACGCGCGCATAAACGGTTGGGTATATGTAGATATAGAAAAAGTAGATGTGGGAAGTTACGTTGCGCAAGCAAAAAAAATAGTGACGCAGCAGTTAGATTTACCCGCGGGCTATACCATTACATGGGCTGGCCAATATGAATATATGGAGCGCGCTAAAGAGAAGCTAAGTTACGTAATTCCACTTACGCTCGCCATAATTATTGTGCTGTTGTATTTAAATTTTAGGCGAGTAGCACCGGTTGCTATGCTGGTTGTTACGCTGCCGCTTTCGTTAGTTGGCAGTGTGTGGCTAATGTATTGGCTGAATTTTGATTTTTCTATTGCGGTGGGTGTGGGCTTTATTGCACTGGCTGGGGTTGCCGCCGAAACAGGGGTTATTATGTTGGTGTATTTAGATCACGCCTATAGGGATTTATTGATTGCCCACAAAGCGCCAACCAAACTGCAATTACAACAGGCCCTGCTACAAGGCGCAGCTAAGCGTGTAAGACCAGTAGTAATGACCGCCGGTGCAACTATTATTGGCTTGGTACCTATTATGCTAGGCGATGGTACCGGCTCGGAAATTATGAGCAGGCTCGCCGCACCCATGGTGGGTGGCATGGTGAGTGCTGTATTGCTAACGCTGCTGGTATTGCCCGCACTATATTTTATGGTGGTTGCGCAGCAAAAGAATGAGGTGTAAACGAGTAATAACTCAAGGCGACATAAATGCTCGCCTTGAGTTAGAACTAAGCTGTTATTAAATACTCATTAATGCTTAGCGCTATTTATAGTTTTCTTAATTGCTCTATTTCTATTTATTGCTATTGGGTTCTAGCGCCCCAGCCATCGCCGGTTGCGCGCTTACCCTGTTTTATATCTTCTAGCACCATATAAAAACACGGCACAATGATTAAAATAATGGTACTGGCAAACACAATACCAAAGCCAAGTGATATGGCCATTGGTATAAGTTGTGCCGCTTGGCGAGAGGTTTCTAAAATAATGGGTGCCAAGCCACCAAAGGTGGTGAGCGTGGTTAAAAATATTGGTCTAAAGCGGCGTACACTTGCGTCGCGTATGGCATCTAGTGCGCTTAATTCGCCGCGCCGTTTGTTGGCGTAGTCCACCATAATAAGTGCGCCGTTAACCACAACCCCCGATAGAGCCACAACTCCCATTAAGCTCACAATAGATAAATCGTAGCCTATTATTAGGTGCCCAATTACTACGCCTATAATGCCGAACGGAATTGATATCATCACAATAAGCGGTTGGGTATAGCTTTTAAATGCCACCGCCAACAGTGAATAAATAACAAACATGGCCATGGTAAATCCGCCCCAAAGCACACGCGTAGATTCGCGCATTTCGGATTCGCTGCCGCGCTTGCTCCAGGTTAAACCGGGAAACTCTGTGCGCAATTGCGGCAGCACTTCGTTATCCATAACTGCAGCAACCCGATTGATGGCGCTTTGTGGTTCTACATCCATGCCCACGTTTATTACGCGTCTACCGTTGCGCCGGCTAAGGGAACTGAACGCTTCGCTTAATTCGTAATTGGCTACATCTTTAAGTGGCACTTCGTTATTGCTGGGCGTGCGCACTATGAGTTCGTCGAGGGTGTGTTGATCTTGGCGTTCTTCAAGCGGTAATTTCACCCGCACTTCAATTTCGTTGGTGCCACGCAATTGGCGCATGGCCACCGCGCCGTAAAAAGCATCGCGTACTTGCCTGCCTAAATCCTGTGGGGTTAAGCCCTGCAATTCGCCTTCGGGTAACAGGGTAAAATTGTATTGCAGTTTGCCCTTGTTAAAATTGTCGTTAAGGTTGCGCGTGTTGGAAAACTCCGCCATGCGCGCTTTAAATACTTGGCTTGCTTCAGCCAGCATGTCGGTGTTGGTGTGGCTTAGGTCCACGCTAATATCGTCGCGCCAGCCGCCTGGGCCGCGTTCAGCTTCGAAGGTAATTTGGTCTACACCGTCAATATCACCTATCTGTTGACGCCACAGCTCAATGACCTGTGCGGCACTCATATCGCGCTCGTCCGGTGGGCGCATCACTATTTCAACATCCACAAAATTTTTGCCGCGCACATTGGTTTTTATGCCTTCGGCAACTTCGTGCAGGTTGTATTCTTCAAACATTTTGTGAGTGGCTTCGGTAACTTCGTTAGCTACGCGCGCCGCTTGCTCTTGGGTGGTACCCACGGGCAGGCGCACACCTGCTTCTATTTCGTCGGCAGCGACGCGCGGCATCATTATCATACCCATATGATCACTCACGCCATATGCCCCAGCAATAATAAGCAGCGATAATGCAGAGCTAATAGTAATGTAGCGATGCACAAGGCACATTTCGATAAATGGTTTGTAAGTAACGTTTACAAACTTATTAAAACGCGCTGCTACTTTTTGCTGGCGAGCGTGAATGGCTGCACTTAATTTGGAACGCTTGCGCACGGTGTTGTGAGCTAAGTGAGCAGGCAGAATAAATAGGGCTTCTACCAGCGAAAGCAGCAATACAACAATAACCACTACGGGAAAAGGCCACCAAAAGTTGCCGGTAGTACCCGGGATAAACATCACCGGCACAAAAGCAACAATGGTTGTTAAT
Organism: Saccharophagus degradans 2-40; assembly: GCF_000013665.1. NCBI lineage: Bacteria > Pseudomonadati > Pseudomonadota > Gammaproteobacteria > Cellvibrionales > Cellvibrionaceae > Saccharophagus > Saccharophagus degradans. Next base: position 4,956,578 of record NC_007912.1, on the reverse strand, counting down.
ATGGTGAAGGTAACCGGTGCGGCAATATCTTGTGTACCTTTAATGGCGGCATCGAGATCGTTGTAACCGCGTTGCCGGTATTCGTGCACGTTTTCGCCCACTACAATGGCATCGTCTACAACTATGCCAAGCACCACCAAAAACGCAAACATAGAAATCATGTTGATGCTTATATCGAGGAAGGGTAAAAATAAAATGCCCCCAACAAACGATATGCACATGCCCATCATTATCCAAAATGCTAGGCGCAGCTCTAAGAAAATAGCCAATATGCCCAGCACAATTAAAATTGCAACGCCGCCGTTTTCTAGTAGCAGCATTAAGCGATCGCTAAAGTTTTCTGCGTCGTTGCTATCTATGCGGTACTTAACGCCCTCTGGCAGGGTGTTGTCGAGTTCCGCTAATACGGTGTCTACCGCTTTGGCTATATCTAAAGGCGATTGTTTACCTACGCGGAATATTTCTACCTCTACCGAGGGGTAGCGATTAAAGCGCGAGTGGAAGCGCGCCTCTTCGAAGCCGTCGCGCAGTGTGGCTATTTCACCTAATAACACACGTGCGCCGTTGTCACCTGTAACAATGGGGATATTGGCAAACTCGTTCGCCCACTGTTTGCGCTCATTCAAGCGCAGCAAAATTTCGCCGCGGCTGGTTTCTATTGCGCCTGCGGGCACATCGCGTGCAGATGCTTCTATACGTTGGGCTATATCGCCAAGTGTTAGGTTATAACGTCGCAGCTGTTCCTGTGGGACTTCTACGTGGGTAATGTAAGCAGGGGTGTTGCCCAGCGACACTTGGGTGATATTGTCTTCTACAAGCAAGCGGTCGCGCAGTTGCTCTGCCAAGCGGCGAAGGGTCCATACATCTACGTCGCCATATAAACCAATTTCCATTACTTGGCGTTGGTTTGCGCGAATACTTACTTCTGGGTCTTCGGCATCAATCGGGAAGGTGCGCACGCGGTTTACCGCTTGGTCTATTTCCTGAAAGGCTTTCATGCGATCGGTGCCGGTGACTAGCTCTAGGCTAACACTGCCGCCCCCTTCGCGCGCCGACGAAGTCATTTCTTTAATACCTTGTACCCCGCGCACGGCATCCTCTACGGGTTGTAATATCCCCTGCTCAACTTCTTCCGGTGAGGCGCCTGGGTAACTTACGTAAACTTCAACTACGTCTAGCTCAAATTCGGGAAACACTTGTTTTTGCATGTTCAGCGCCATAGCGACGCCGCCCACCAGCAAAATAATCATTAATAAATTTGCGGCAATATCGTTGCGCGCCATCCATGCGACTGGGCCTTCGCGCAAAGGGTTATTGGTGGGTTCTGAATTACTCATGGCTAGTTGCACCTACTGCGTCTGCGTTACTTTTTAGTTGCAGTTCAGCGCCTTCCTTTATGCTGGAAAGCGAGGTGGTGACGATCATGTCGCCTTCGGCTAGACCATCGCCTACATAGGCGAATTCGGCATCGAGAAAGAGTATTTCCAGTTTGCGGATGCTTAACGTGTTGTTTTCGAATACCCAGGTGGTGTCGCCTTTGCGCAAATAATCGCGGTTAAGCCTTACCACTCCGGTTAATGTGCGCGCGGGCAGCTCACATTCAACATAGGTGCCTACTGCAAGTGCTAGCTCGTTACTATTGGTAAGGGCCAAGGGGTCGGCAACTTCTATTAACACCCGTGCCATGCGCGTATTTTCTTCCAGCGCACCTATAACACTGCGCAGCTCGCCAACCCGTGGTGTTGGCCAGTCGCGACGGCGAACGTTTACTTTGGTGGCATTAGCGGGCGGCAACCAACGCACTTTATCGCTGGGTACAGATGCTTCCACCCAATAGCTTCGCAGGCCTATAAGGTGTGCTAGCGTGTCGCTTGGGGAAACCTCGCTACCTACGCTCACCTCGCGCGAGAGTATTTGGGCATCGAATGGGGCGCGGATTGTGGTGCGGTCTAGGTCCAACTGCGCCTGTGCCAAATTTGCCTGCGCAGCTTTAACTGCGGCTTCGGCAGCTTTTAATTGCGGTTCGCGCAAAACCAGCGAGCGCTGCATCGGGTCGAGATTCTTGTTCAATTGTTTGTAGTCGCGCTCGGCTATGGATTGCTCACCTTGCTCTAACTGGTAGGTACTTTGCGCTTTTATGAGCTCGCTGTGACGCAAATCCAGCGCGTGTTTATAGTCGGTAGGGTCTATGCGCAGCAGCACATCCCCCTTTTTAACATAGCCGCCGGGTACGAACTGCGGTGCGCGTTCAATGACTTGGCCGCTAACGCGAGGCCGCAAAAGCAAGTCTTCATCTGCCTTTACCGTGCCCATGGCAATAATTGTGGGTTGAAAGGTGCCGTAGTCTGCTTGGATTACTTCAACCGGCATGGCGGCATTACGGGTAGCGGCTTCGCGCTCTGCTTTGGGTTCTGTACTATTAATTAAAAATACAACTAAGGCGCTGGCGGCCACTATTGCAGCACAAATTAACAGTGTAGAAAGCGCGGGTAAGGGGCGTTGTAAGGTAGTATTCAAAATTACCAATCCTTTATGTTTAAAGCCGAATGATTAACCAATGTGTATAACCAAAGATCTTCGGACGCTAACACAGATTGCCCAATTTATGAACATTTATGGTACGTGGTGAGTAACTGGGCGGAAGCGTGGTGCGGCGTATGTATAAATAACAGCTGATAAACACTCTATTGTGAACTGTTTAAATAGGCGAAATTTGCAATAAATATGAAAATGCCGGCAAATTAACCAATACCGGATGCTGTTGGTGCTGCGCTCGCCTGTTATTTAGTTAATTGTGAGAGTAGCATTGAGCGCTACAGAGTGTTGTAAGCTTGCCCCTTAGAGCATGCACTTTTGGTAGGTATTTAACAGCAGTTTTACAGATAGCGCTTTGTCAGTGCTTCACATTAAATAGCATCATAAGCAAGTAAATTTAAGTATAGGTTTTATATGTCCAGTTGTTGCGGCACGCCAGAGCCCAAACCAAGTTGCAGCGAAAATGAAGCCAGTGCCGCTGCGAGTAGCAGTTGTTGTGGCCCTGCGCCCAGCCAAGGGGGCAGTTGTAGCACAGCCAAAGGCCGACCCGACTGGATGCTTTGGGGGTCTTTATTTCTGTGTGCATTGCTCTATGTACAAGGTTTATTTTTAGAGCAGTTAACACCCGCTTATGCTTGGTACCAGCACCTCGCAACCGGTGTATTCGAATTAATGAACACCATGTGGTGGGGCTTGTTACTGGGGTTATTAATGGTTGCGGTATTAGTGAAAGTGCCGCGCGAATTCGTAATGAGTATTTTGGGTACCCGCAGTGGTTTTGTGGGTATTTTAAGGGCTACTGCAGCGGGCGTATTACTCGATTTATGTAACCACGGCATTTTAATGGTGGGAGCAAAGCTATATGAACGCGGTGCCAGCGCCGGCCAGCTTATGGCGTTCCTTATTGCTAGCCCGTGGAATTCGCTATCGCTTACTTTTATTTTGGTGGCACTAATAGGCTTGCCGTGGACGCTCGCCTTTATTGTGTTGTCGGCCATCGTCGCCATTATTGTGGGCGTGATATTTGATCACTGCGTAGCAAAAGGTGTGTTACCTGCGAACCCCAATCAAGAAGACTTACCAGAAGATTTTAAATTTTTCCCCGAAGCCAAAAAGCAATTAAGCGCAATAAAAATTACACCCACTTGGATAAAAGAAATATTGGTAGGCAGTGTTGTCGAGTCGCGCATGGTGCTGCGCTGGATATTTTTTGGCGTGCTGTTGGCAAGCGCCATTCGCGCGTTTGTATCGCCCGAACATTTCGGCACCTACTTCGGCCCAAGTTTAATTGGCTTAGGCTTAACAATTATTGCCGCAACAATAATAGAAGTGTGCTCAGAAGGCTCCACCCCAATCGCTGCCGACCTACTCACCCGCGCAGGTGCACCGGGCAATAGCTTTGCATTTCTTATGACGGGTGTATCCACAGATTACACAGAAATAATGGTAATAAAAGACACCACTAAATCGTGGAAGATGGCGTTGTACTTACCGCTGTTTACTGTACCGCAGGTAATTGCGGTGGCATGGGTGTTGAATAATGTTGGTTGATAGATAACAGATAACAGCTAACAGCCTACAGTCTACAGTTCACAGCTGACAGTTTGTGATGAGCTATGTTTGTTAAAAAGCTTTGTGAGCTGTTGGCTGTGGGCTGGTTGTATTGATATTTGCTTTCTTTTCTATTTATAGCGTTAGTTCTTTGTTTTGCTCCCACTTTAAAGGCGGGTACTCGGAAACCAAAGACGTGTCCTCAAGCCCACGCAACGCTGCTTGTTGTTGCGCCAATGCTTTAGTTGAGAGTTTGACCTCTAGGCTATCCATTATGTCGTCGCAGAGTTTCTCCATGTTGGATATGTCGTGTTGCTCTTCACTATTTATTCCACCCATTTTATGGTGTACGTGACTCCAGCTTAATTTAAAACTAATGGATAAAAGATGCGTGCTGGAAATTGGCGTTACTATCCAGCGTTCGTATCTGTTAGCATTATAGGCAGAGCGTATTTGAAATTTCGCGCAAATATTATTTATTCTAGGTATTGGTTGCCACTGTACCGGCGCGTGCCATTCCTGCATATCGCTGCTTACCACATCACCCCTAAGAAAGGTAAGAAAGTCGCCTATAGTTTGTTCAAAAGCACGTGGATGAAAAAGTGAAATATTGGGGTTTATTTCATCGGGGCGATCAATGGTGATTACCATTGTTGTAGTACCCAATTTTCCGGTAAAAATAGGTCCATAAAAATCCCAAGCACGTGCGGCGCAAATTCTGCTTCCCCATCCGTCTTTTGAGAGTGAGGTATTTGGTAATGAGGTATTTTCAATAGAATAGTGTTTTTCGGGGTTACACGCAGTTGGCGAACTTCTAGTAGATTTATGATCCGGAATACGTAGACTAATCTGAGAATTGTCTACGTTAAAGCTATATCGCCTACTTTTAGATATTGTTGGGCCAACTAGACTACATTTAGTATTAATTTGGCGAAGCTTTAAAGCATTCAATGAGAACATTTTTGTTGTAGCCTGCTAAAGTTTGTTTTTAAGTCGTCTATGCTTTTCTGGTAGCCAAGACTGAAATAATGTATTGCCTAAGCCCGTCATAGCACTAGCAACAGTGATTACGGCTGGTATCGCGATAGTTGGCGCTCCCAATCCTACTGCCGCTGATACAGCTACACCGCACCCTGCGGAGACACTAATTGCTTTCCAATTACGATTTATACCTTTAAGGGCGTCTACTCCGTAATTCAGCGCGGTATACTCTGGATCGTGTCGTACTCTTTGGTATCCTGCAATAAAATCTCCACCGAAATTTAATCCACCAACCAATTCGTTAGGGTTCAGCGGTTGGATACTGAGATTATCGCGCTCAAAATTCATACCTATTTCCATTGCAAGCGTTTGGGCCTTTGCAAAATTCGTGGTTGGATGGCTAAAGAAAACGTGGTGTTTTTGTCCATCAAAGTCTATGCCGCGCGATTTCAAAATACTCATGGCTTGTGTAAAAATCCCTACTCCGCCCCTTTGCGTTAACCAAACAACATCTTTTGTATCTTTAGACAATTCCATCGTTTTAGCAAGGAGCGTGGCAGACTCAATTAGAGAACGATCTGTTGCAGCATTGATTGCTTGATTGATTTGAGTTAACCCTCCAATCTTTCGCCCAGGAGTATAATGCATATCAAATCCTTGGCGCTTGAGAATGTAACTACTGAATAAAGGGGAATCTGAAATATGATTTGAACAACTGTCTATAGCCGCTGCAATATCGTCTATACCATCGCTAACGGCTACGACGGGATTGGGGCTACGAGTTATTTGACCGCTGCTCCTAAAACTTGCTTCCCACTCTCCTCTGCTGTTTGAAATATGATGTAAGCCAGGCTTTTCACCTTTTCCTTGTAGTAAAGGAAATTTCTCATCTAACTTCATTTTATACACTAAATACTTACCACTACTACATTTAAGCACATATGCTCGGCAGCCCGGTAAGAGCATTTGGAAGTGAGTAAAGTTTGCGTTTTTTGGTGTATTACTAACAAATACATTGCGTTTAATATGCCCGGATGAGAGCGATTGCAATTCTTTGATTATTAAATTAGCCCAGTAGTTACCGGCCCGAGCCATGGGCTCTAGGTTGTTGTAAAACTGCGCGTAAACTCTATTAAGTTGTACAGGAGTGCCTGAATTTTGGCCAGCTATGATGAGGGGTTTGTAGTCGGGGGTCATTACAATATCCTTTTAGTAATGATAAAAATCCATATGAGCGCGGGATGTTAAACTAGAAAACAATATGAATCATGGGTGTATGTTTGCTAAGGCGCCATGTAAAAGTAATTTTGCCCATATTTGAGAACTGGTTAAGGTTTGAGGAATAGCTAACAGTAGATAGCCCACAGCTTACAGATGGTAAATTTAACATTGTGTTTTTCGCTTAGCTGTAAACTGTGGGTTGGCTACTGTTCATTCTCCCTAAAAAACCTTTCTTATCGCCCCTAAGCTAGCGCTCAATGCCTAGTAACTAGTCGCTAACTTTCACCCATTGATTATTTTTCTTCTCAACTTCAAACCTCGCCCATTGTTTAAATTCACTGCGCAGGCAAATACCGGTTTCGTAGTTGCCGGCTCCGGCGAGTACTTTATAAATAATGCGATCTTTAGCTGGGTCGGTTTCATCGCCGGCGTCTACTACTTGGCGGATGCTCCAAAGTTGGCCGAGTTTGCCGTTGCTATAAATGTGGCCTGCAATAATTTGATCGGGGTGCGTGATATTTTTTTCTGCGTGAATTTTCGCAAGTTCTAATAAATCGATTAGGCCATCGGTGGTGATATCTACAAAAGAATCGAGTTGCTGCATGGCTGCGGCAAAATCTTCTTGTGTAAGTTCAAATTGTCTATCACTTGCATTAGATGATGTTGCAGCGGCTGGTTTAGTAATGTGCGCCCAGTGCGCTGGGTAGCGCCGCCAACGAAAAACACTATTAAATAAAACCGCTATAAATAATATGGCGAGCACATTAATAAAAATGGGAACGAGCAAAAAGTCGTAGCCCAGTTGGGTAACGCTGCTGCCGCCAACAACCGCTGTAAGTGCGGTTGCGCCGCCAGGGGGGTGAATGCAGCGTGCGTAATACATCGCGCCAATAGCCAAGCCTACAGCAAGGCCTGCAAAAATAGCGCTAGTACCTAAAAACTGAGCAATAGTAACGCCAATAAACGCAGAAATTAGGTGGCCACCACACACAGCCCAAGGTTGCGACAGTGCGCCGTGAGGTACCGCAAACAACAGCACCGCACTTGCCCCCATGGAGGATACGACCAAGTAGCCGGTAGTAGATTGCAGAAGGCCTGCAGCCACAATGGCGGAAGTAATAATAAATACAGCGGCAACCCCAAAACACCCGCCCAGCGTGGAAATAAGCTTTTCGCCATGGCTAGTAGTGTTATGACCTAAGCCAATGTACTGGCGTAAAACACCTAACAGCGAGTGAGAACTCATATTTTGCCCTTGTTATAGAATGTATGCACCATAAAAGTGCGGCTATGCTATTGGCAAACAGAGATAGATACAAGGGTTAGGGGATAGCGAACTGGGAACAGGGAACAACCTACAGTTAAACTAGCGCCGTTCACTGGTGTGGTGTATTTGTACGTTGTTACCGATTCTATAGTTGTAAACTGTCCCCTATTAACTAAAGCCTAAATGTCTTCCGGATAAATAGCATCTGGTTGATCTGGGTCTATTTTGAAAAGTTTGCCGCTGGAGGCTACCCAGCCGTCTTTGTTGTGGCCTTGTAATACGAAGTGTCCTTCTGGCGTGTTTATGCCGCCCACCGTGAGGCTTTCGCCGCGAGTGAAGTGTACATCGTAGGTCTGGCCATCGCTGCCCTCTATATGCCCGTACCAACTTATGCTGGCGTAATCGTGTTTCTCAACGCTATCTACAATTATTTGGTAGTTTTCGTTTGCTTCACTAATATCAATATTTACAGTATCGCCGGGTATGAGTGTTTCAATTTTTAAATCATCTAGTTTTATAAATTGTCGACCATCGTTTAGGCGTTCTTTGTCGAGCGGTAAGCTCGTGGGAATATCTTCGGTGGTTTGCCAAGCTGTATCGCGTTTAACCGCGGCGGCTACTAATTCTGGGTTAAAGCTTTTATTTGGCCTGCGGGTAATCATTGCATCTAAACGGTCTGCAATATGCGCATACTTTTCGCGATTAAAATTATTATCCACAGTGTTGTTTTTTTCTTTTTGTTTAGGCGCTGCATTTACGGGTACATTAGTTGGCAATTTTTCTGGATTGAAGCTCATAGTCGGCTCTGCAACCTCTACTTGTTGCTCACTACTTTTTAGTTGGGTGATATAAACAAGAGAAGCTGTAACGAATAAAGCTCCGCCTAAGTATATAGGTAGTTTTTTCATTTTTATTCTCTATTTAAAAATATTTTTAATAAATAAAAGTGGCGGTATACGCATTGTATATCGCCACGCTATGAACTATTTACATAAAATAACGTTCACGAATTTAAAAAATATTAAAGCTGTACTATACGGAACCAATTGATATTCCAGCCGGGTGCGTTAGCAAAAATACCGAAATTATAAGTGCCAGCATTAATGTGTACAGTGTGCGATGCGGTTTGCCAATTCTGCCAGCCATTGGTATTGGGTAAATTAATTTGGCCTAGCACTATAGCGCCGCCATTTAAGTCGAGCGAAAGCGTGCCACCAAAACCTGCAACGCGGTATTCGATACGGTAGTTACCGGTGGTTGGAATGGTAATGTTGCTGAAAGCCATCCAATCGTTAGCATCAATCCAACCTACGTTTTGGCCGCCACCGCTATCGGTTGTATTCTCTAGTTGCACGCCGTTGTTAGCGAAAAAATTCTCTGCTTGGATAGTTTGACTAAACCCGCCACTTACTCGTGTTATACGCAGTGAACTTATATCGTCGTTCATGCCTTCATCGACTAAACAATCGTCGCTGCCGGTGCGCGTTACAACATTGCCGGTAAAGTTGTCGTGTTGAAACATTTCCACTCTATAGCCTGCATCAACTTGCAACGATGACAAATCGTCGTTTACCAAACCGCGGTTCATCAAATCGGCTAAGCGATAGCTACCTTCGCCTAAGCCAACTGTATAACCCGTGTAATAACAGTGTTCAAACAATCGAACCGGTCCACCAGAATTTACGGTATTGCGAAAATTGGCAAGTTCGTTACGCACATTGTGAATAGCGAGTGAAGCGTGGGCTTCTTCGGAATCGCCAACGGGTTTACCACACGGAAGGCCTCTGCAATTGAGGTTAGGGTTAGAAAATACATTAACGCGGCTGGTGTTAAAAACGCCTTCGTAAGCCATGATATCGACGAAAACATCCTGCACACCATAACCTACGCCATAGCGATAGCGGGTACCACCTTGATCACCCTGTTTACGCGAGTGAGTAACCCCCATGTTATGGCCAAATTCATGCAGCATTACCATTGGCCCGCAGCCTGGGTGAGTAACGTTCCATGTGTAATTTTTATCTACGGCAACATACCCCACGCCACAGGCACCCTTTTCGTGGAGTTGTGACACCATATCTGCACCAAGTTGATCGCGCAGGGCTATTGCGCCACCGTCAACGCGCAAATTACCAAGTACGTCGCCCATGCCCGCGCCATCTTCTTCGTGATGACGCACACCAACAATGCGGAACTTCATATCAATTTGGCTGGCTTTTAACGCAGAGTTCATATCGTTAGCCCAACCGTTCATGGCCGTCTGCGGGTCGCCGCCAAAATAATTTGCCGAATAATTATCGTAAAGCACAAGAATATCTACCGTTACTGCATTGGCTATAGAGGCGGTAGCAGCGGACGCGACAAAAACTGCGCTCGCAATTGCCCGCTTTAGTGTGTGAGTGATTGAGAGTAATTTCATTCAGTAATCCCTATTTTTATGATATTGAATTAGAAGGCCATACCAAACGTACAGGCGAATTAAAGCCGGCCGCTTTGCGAAGGGCCTTAGTTAATGGTTTGTACCTCGTTTTAGGCGTGGGCCTATAGCTTGCTACAGGGGCCGCGCGGTGTGTTCGCATACCAATGCCAACAACCTTACGGACTCTGTTTGGTTTTTATTGTTGTTATTACTAGGTTCTGAAGGTGATTAATTTGAATGATGCTTCTGCACTTTGCCTCACACGCCATTGGGTATAAAAAGAGTGTGTAAGGTTCCGTTTCTGCTTTTGAGATTGATATAAGTGTTACCCACGTTAGCAAAATATGGTCAGAAATTTTAAACAATCACCGTTTTATTATGTGCAAGCAGAATTAATAGACAAATGTTTTTCGGCAAAAAAGAGAATTGGTCAAAAATTAATTTTTGTCCCACTTTAAGTGGTACAGATTTACGTTGAAATTTAGCTAAAGTTCGAACCTAGTGGGGCTTAGCCGAACGGATAATCGCTTGTCCCACTAGCTGTTTGCGTAAGGTGGCAACTGGTTAACCAATTTAGGGGGTAAATTAGCAAGGTAAGTACCGGTGGTAAAATACAAATATATAGGCTTAAAGAGGTTGGGCGATGTATTTATAAACGCAGTACGAGTTGCTAAACTGCCGCCACTAATCAGAAGCTATAACTGGCAAAGTCAGCACCGGAGAGAAGAATGAAGTATTTTGTAGGCGCATACGCTACATCCCCAAGCGCAATGGGGTGGGATGCAGCGGTTGAAAGCGAGTATTACAATCAATTAAAAGGTTACAGCAACATTAAGGGTCTAGAGCACCCATTTGTAGGCAAGTTGCACGGTGAAGATGACGAATGGTTCTTGCAAAACATTTCAAGTGATTGGGAATTTGTATTTACCTGTGTACCAGGCACCATGGCTGCCATTGGCAAAAACCCAAACTTCGGTATTGCATCCGATGACCAAGCCGGCCGTGAAGAAGCCTTGGCGTTTATGGCGAAAGCCCGTGATGCCATTGCCAAATTGAATGCCCATTGTGGTAAGCAGGTTGTAACAGCAATTGAAATTCAAACAGCCCCAAATCGCTCAGTTGCGCATTCATCGGCTGAGTCGCTAAAAGCTAGCTTAACCACAATGCTTGGGTGGGATTGGCAAGGCGCGCGTATATTGGTGGAGCATTGCGATACCTTTTTAACCGGCCAGAAGCCAGCCAAGGGCTTTTTAACCCTGCGCGAAGAATTAGCGGCTATTAACGACGTGAACCAAGCCTTAGGTGCTAATGTAGGTGTGGTTATTAACTGGGGACGTTCAGTAATAGAAACCCGCAGCACGCGCGGCGCTTTGGATCATATAGAGCAAGCGAAAGCGGCTGGGTTATTAGCTGGTTTAATGTTCTCTGGCGTTTCCGATCAAGACACCGAATACGGCGCATGGCAAGATACCCATATGCCAGCAGCAAAAGCGGCAAACGGCACCATTGGGGCAGAAGGGTCACTAATGACTGAAGCAGAAATGCATGCCTGTATGCGCGCGGCGGGTGACGTACCTATTTTAGGCATTAAGCTAGGTGTACGTCCGAAGGATGCGCCGCTAGAAGATCGATTAGGCTATATCCGCGATGCATTAGCTATTATGGATGCTTGTAACAGCTAGTCGTAAATGACTAACTCCTAGTGATTAATCGCTAGCCAGTAAAAGTTACGTTCATACAAGGGGAGCATTATTGCTCCCCTTTTGCATTTTAGTAGCAGGCGAAACTATGCTTGCCGCAGCATAACATTGAGTTGGTCCACTACTTCCGCCCAGTCGGCATCTTCTTCTTTCGCCTGTTTTAAAAAGGCCGCTTGTGATTGGTTCCAGCAATGAGCTTCGTGCAGCTCTACAGCGGAAGGGATGGGCGCAAAACGATTTATAAATCGGTTTATATCTTCTTCTGAATCGCCAATACCTAACTGTTCGAACAGCGATGTGATTGAGTGATTTTCAATATGCATATAATTCTCCTCGGGCGGTTGATGTGCTGCCTTGCAAAGAAAATCTCTGCAAATATATGCGCATTAATTAACAAGCTTAGAGTATTCAGCACAAGTTTAAAAACAATTACGCATGCTAGTTAGACTAGTTGGTAGTAATAAAATTCCTGTTAGAAAACGATTGATTTAACAGGGTATGTGAAGGGTACAAATCCACCCTACTCTAGACTGCTGACAGTTTATAGGTGCAAACGCAAGAAAGTGACGTGGTCGTAGTTTTTATAGTGCATGGTATTAAAAGATGGTTGCGCTTACAATTTATAGGTATATACCGGCTATTATCTCAATAAAATGCCGATAATAAAAACATTCGGTGCCTTACTGCGATAATCAACTAATTTAACTTGCTGATAACATTATTTAAATTTTCTCGGGCTTGCGTTTCGAACATATCGAAAAAATAATCGAAGTAGTACAGCCTAGGTCTTGCCAAAAACTGCTGTAATATCTTCTTACGTTTAGATTTGTAAATAAAAGTAGGCACGCGTTTGTATTCGTTTCGAATGTTTTGTTCAAACTCTTCAAAAATGGTTGGTGGCGCCCCTAAAATAGTTAAATCTATATCCACAATTAAACGCTCATCATCATGCTGAGGCTCACTGTTGTGTGCCGTTGCCATAATTAAGCGATACACGTTATCTATTAAAGCTGGTGATGCATTTAGGCCAACTAAAAAGCGTTGTGCCCAGTCTGCACTTTGTTGCTCGTTGTTAGTGGAAAACGGTTGATAGATCGCATCGTGAAACCAAAGTGCTAAAGCAATGTGGTCGGGTTCGGTGGCTAGTCGCTCAGTATTATTCAAGTGTATTAAACAAGCGTTTATATGTTGCAAGGTGTGATAAAACCTGTGGGTTTCGGTGTATGCGGCACACAACTGGGTATAGGTGCTAAGGCTTTGCGGTAATGAAAGGCGTTTCATTAGTTGTAGCCAATGTGATTCAAGCATAGTCATTCCCTTTTTAAAGCCACTTGTAGAAGTGCTTTTTGAACTTAGCGCGTATGGTTTTAATAATTATACGGCGTTAAAAATAAAAATTGATCTAAATAAGTCCTTTAAATGTAAATAATAATTAGAGCGCCAATAGATATGCATAAATTGTCTTGCTATGCGCAGGTGTGCAGACTTGGGTGTTGAGTTTGCTGTAGACGACTTTGGCACAGGCTACTCATCGCTTACCTATTTAAAACGTTTGCCCGCAAGCCTTTTAAAAATAGACCAAAGCTTTATACGCGATATGTTAGAAGACTCTGATGATATGGCGATAGTTAAAGGAGTGATAAGTTTGGCTACGGCTTTTCAGCGCGAAGTAATAGCTGAAGGCTTGGAAAATAGTGAGCAAGGTGAAAAGCTACTAACTCTAGGTTGTGATCTCGCTCAGGGCTATGGCATTGCAAGGCCTATGGCTGCCGAACACGTGCCCGAGTGGGCGAAGGATTGGGTGCAAGATGCCGCATGGCGGCAGCACCCAATGCAACAAAGTTTACGAATATAGCAAGCTTTCGAATATAAAAATTAGCTTGCTTTAATATAAGCGCGTTTTAAAAGCTTTATTAAATTAGCCAAATAATTTCAACGAATAAAGCCAATAAAAAATAGGCCCACATATTACCCAGCCAACCACCAAAAAAGTAAAAAAGCCGTCTTGCTTGTTGTTACCTAGTGTGGCCAAACTTACCACTTCTTCTTTTTCTATTGGGCGAAAACGCCTATAAAGCGAAACCACGCCAAAACCAACGGCAGCGGGCAGCGCCACGGCTACTATTGCCATTGCGACCAAGGCTATCATTTCTACGGGTACATTGCCTGTATTGCGCACTCTACATGTCCTTTGGTTTCTGGTTGTATATTATTGCGCGGCTGTTGCTTCGGCTTTATTAATGGTGGCGCTAAGTTCGGTAAACGCTGTACTTATGTCGGCGGTGTCTTCCGTCCATTGGCGATGCTCAAGGGATATTTGTTCGTGCACAGCATCGACAAACTGTACCAGCATCGCTGGGTTTGTGCCCTGCGCTAATGCTTTTTGTACACTGCTGTATTTCTCTGCCACTTTACTAAGGGCTTCGGCGGTAATTTTATAGCGCGAGGCGTTGCGCTCATCTTGATTTAGCGATTCGAAGCGGCTAGCAAGTGCAGTTAATGCAATACCAAGGGTGCCCAGTGCCGCGAGGTAGGTAAATGTTGCATCACCAAAACCCGATAACCCCGAAGAGCCAGAGCTAATAGCAATAATAACCGCCGCTATTGCGCCAAGCTTGGCGGTTTTACGTAAATTCGATTCGTGCTGTTTAGAGCGGCCAGAATAATAATTTTGCTGTAGGTCTAACTGAAAGCGCTTAAAAAAACTGCAGTAAAGCATAAGTGTTGTGGGGTTGTTCGCGTGTTCTTTTACTAAATGTACAGCGGCTTCTTTAAAATAACTAAGCCTTGCTATTTCGGCTTTAGCGCGATGCGTCATCCACTGGTCGTACAGTTTTAGCTGGCCAATCATTTGGCTATTGTAAATGGCGGTGCCACTTGCCAGTGCGGCTATAATGCCGGTAATTAAATACATATAAGAAACAATCGATTCGGGTACGCTTAATTCTGTAAGGAGAGGCATAGCGGTTAACAATGCAGTGGCGGCGGCACTTACAAAAATTGCAATAGATACATCTCGCGCCCGGGTTTTAAATCGCTTTTGGTACTCTACTGCTTGGCTATCTGCATTTTCGAAGCGTTTGGCTTTTTCTGTATAGAGCGAGTCACTTAAAAACGTAGCAAGCGACGGGGCAGTCTTTTCCAAAAAAGCGGGAAAGCCGCGCGGTTGAATTACCCAGTCGTCTTTGGTTTGTTCGCCAATTTGGCGATCTATTTCTATAAGTTGTTCCATTTTTATGGTCTCTATTTAAGAGGGTGCTGTTTGCATATCGCTATTTGTATACAGCTTTTTGCAAGCCGCTACTTTTTAATCGAACGTATTTATACTTCTTGCGGGTTAACTACGCGCACCAAACGCCAACCAGTACCGTGTGTTTTTACTACCTTTACTAACGTGCCTTTGCGCAATGTGCCTATAACTGTATCGCTACTGGTGCTGTCGGTATCGTTACGCAAACGAAAATCTTTTGGGATGGGGAGTATTTCATCTTGGTCGCCATCTTTTAAAAATATCCAGCCGCCTTTATCTGCGAGGGTGATGGCTATTTCTGTGCCTGGGTAGGCCGGGTCGTTTTCTCTTAGCGACATAGAAATAATTTTGCCAAAATCGTTAGTGCCGTGGCGAACCGATCGCACTACAGTAACTGCAAACCCCATGCTTTCTAATGTGTCTACGGCGCTTTTGCGGCTAAGCCCTACTACATTGGGTACGCGTAACTTTTCTTTTACAACGTGAATATCTACTTTGCTAAAACGTTTTACTTCGGCGCCGGCGGCGGGTTCAGATTTATATACGGTAAATTCCGGCGCTTCGTTATAATCCACAATAACACGGCCTATAGATAAGTTATTGTCTTTTAAAATGCGCGCTGCTTCCGATTCGCTTACGCCAATTAAATCTTGCACCTCTACGGTAGAAAAATATTTGTTATAGCCAAAAATAGCACCGCCTACTACTAACACCAGTGGCACAGCATATTTAAAAAAGTTAATAAATGCCGGCGGTAAGGTAAAGCTAGGGCCCTGTTTTTTTGTCGCTGCCGTTTTGCTGTTTTTAAGGACTTCTTCAACAAGTTTGCTAATGCCTTTGTCGAAATCGGGTACCAGCTCTATGCGTTGCAGGTTGGCGATCCGCATAGGTACATCGCATTCTTCAAGTAGCACGGGTATAAGGTGCTTGCCCTTCTCTAATGCAAATGCCCATTCGTCGCTTACATTGGATGAGATAATGGAATCGGCAGAAAGAATAACCAGTACTTTTTTACTCTTTTGTATGCCCTCTTCTATTTGTAAATCCCAGCGAGAGCCAGTGCCGATATCTTCTTGGTCTATCCATACATCTACGCCACGACGGCTTAGGGCTTTGCGAATTTTTTCGACGGCTTCTTGATCGCGGCGGGAATAGCTAATGAATACATCGTGCATGGGTAACCTCCTAGTTGTTATGGGCCGCACCTATACGAATAGCCTATCTATTCGCAGCTATGGGGCAAACCTTTCTAGTAATGTGCAAGCCAAGTGGCCAATTCTGGGGGGGTGAAGTTGTATTTAGCAAATACTACCTATTAAACACAGCTTACGCACGTTAAGAAACCTGTTAAGTGTTTTAAACGCACGAATGAATTTACGTTTATTGCTTTTAGTTATTTGTTTTAGCTATTTGGTTGTCGCTATTTAGTTTTAGGTGCCGCGCGAAACGGGTTAGCCAGCATAGTGGTTAGGCGCCAAGGATGTTGGCGGAATGACGTAAGCCCAATTTGAATGGCTTGTTCTTGAAAAGCGTTGGCGTAGTGGTAGGTGTTGAATAACTTATCCCACAGGCTTAAGAAAAAGCCAAAGTTAGAATCTGTTTGGGTTTGCACATTGGAGTGATGTACGCGATGCATATTGGGGGTTACCACTAGTAAGCGCAGCGGTTTATCCCATTTTGCGGGTAAGCGAATATTGGCGTGATTAAATGTGGCGCTGGCATTAAGTAGGGCTTCAAAGACTATTACGGCAATAACTGGCGCCCCAAGCGCGACAATAATTAGCCACTTAATTGTCATAGAAAGCATTATTTCAAAGGTGTGAAAACGCGCGGCGGTGGTTACATCCATATCGGTATCCATATGGTGCACGCGGTGTAAGCGCCACAATAGCGGCACATGGTGAAACGCACGGTGTTGCCAATAGATACATAAATCTAGCAGCACAACGCTACACGGTAATGCAATGGTTAGAGGAATAGCGTAGTTGTTCAGCAGCCCTAACTTATGTTGTTGTGCAAACTGCGCAAACCCAACCGCTGCCAAGGGGAACACCAATCGCAATGCAAAGCTGTTAATTACTAGTAGGCCTATATTGTTTAGCCAGCGTACTCGCTTGGGTGTGTGCGCTGCGCGCGCTGGTTGTAAGGTTTCCCACAGGGCCATACTGCAAAAAACGAATAGAAACACCGCCAAGCGCAAACTGCTTTCGTGTTGCATAAGCCATTGGTCGAGTGCGTTCATATAGGCGCCTTAAAATAACTGCTAATTAAGCATGGCACTTTTAGGGGTGTGGCTCAAATAAAAAAGCCCGCGCCAGTGGTACTGGGCGAGCTTTTACAGTGCGCTTTAAAATGTGGTTTTTATTACGTTATAGCGCTCTTACTTTTAGGTATTTACAGCCATTACTGGGTTGAATACTTACTTTGGTGCCGGTGAGCGAATCGGTGGCTTCGTAGTTGTCGGGCACGTTTAGCGACCCAGTACCATTAGTGGAGGTTACGGTGCCTCTAAAGTCGCAAGAAGGGTTGCTGTCGCTATCCCACACCGCAAAGGTTTTACCGCGTAAGTTTTCGTTAAACTGCAAGCAGCTGGAATTGTTGAGGTTTATTTCGTGCTTAGCCGAGCCACTGGGAACCACCGTACAATTAGAGCTGCCGCCCGATGAACTGCTGGAGCTGGATGAAGAGCTGGACGACGAGCTCGAAGTAGAACTGCTTGAACTTGAAGATGAACTAGAAGAACCAGTGCCCGGGTTGCCATTCATACCAATACGCGTGGTGGATACGATAAAGTCATCGTAGTTTGCGTACACATCAGTTTTAGGTTGCCACTGGCTTACCGGCGCGCTCGACCCGCCAAAAAAGGTAGAAAAGTAAAGGTGGTTTAGCTTGGTGCTGCCGTGGCCAGCGCCACGCACACCAGAGTTGTCGCTATCGTTACATACCAATACACCATCTAACCAACCCTGCAATACGCCATTGCGCTGCCCTGGGGTGTTTAGTTTTTGGCGAATTTCAATATGGTGCCACTGGCCGGGTATAACACGTGCGTGGTAACCGGCGTAATTCCAAAATACACGGTAGGGTTCGGCGCCTTGGCTATTGTTTATTTCGTACCCGTGCAAGTAAAACTCAAGTTTGCCGTCTTCGCGCCACATTAAGCGGGTGGTAAAGCCGTTGTCGCCGTAGGGGAACTCGGTGGCGCCTGCTAAGCCAGGCATTTTACCGCCTTTCACAAAATCGAAATCGTAATCAAATTTCACCCAGTAAGACATATACAGCTCTTCGCCGCTATGGCCTATGTCGGTTTCCCAGGTGGCGCCACTTGGCGACGATTGATTGGCATTGGCTGGGTATTTAATGCGTATGGCTTTGCCTGTATGTGAATCGGTAACGGTGGTTACCCTGCCCTCGTCTGGGCCTTTTGCATAGCGGGTGCTCCAGGTGTTTTTTATATCTCTGTCGCTGGCGTTACCAAGCGGCAAGCCGTCAAAACCGTTGGAATAAATTACCTCTGCTTGTGCAGAGAAGGTTGCTAGCCCTAGGGTAGCCACTAGCGGGTAGAGTAGGTTTAGCCTTATGAGTTTGGCCTTTTTCATGGTGAGCCTCGTTTTATTATTGTGGTTGCAAACATGCTATTTGGGGGAACACTTACAGATAGGACGCATATTGGTATTACCATCAAGCCATATGGCCATCTGTTTTTGCATTATGGATCAGTTTTACAGAGGAATCCAACGACTAATTCACAGGTAAACGCGCGCGAAATGACGCGAAAAGACAGTCAAAAAGCGGAACATGGTGTACTTTGATGAGGGATTTTACAGGCCGACAAACGCAATTACTGGCCTAGAGCCACGCGAGGGTGATTTTTAAGTGAAATTCAGGCGCCGGCCAACCCAGCCAGCTTATGACAAAAGCAAATAAATAGTTCAATCGCTAATTGCTAATTAATAAAAACCATTCGATAAGTGCCAATGGTTAGCCACTAGTAATCAGCCACTAGCGATTAGCAATTAATAATTAGCCCCTGACTAAGCATCCTCGGCATACATGGTGGCAAAGGTGTAGGCGCGGCTTTCTATATCGAGGCCTGTGCATCTTTTTAAGTGGCTTAGCACTTCGCTTTCTTTTAGCAGGCCTAGGTGAATGCGCAGTACGGCATCTTCTAGCTGATTTATATAGGCTGCAACGTTAGTAAGTTCTTGCTCACATAGCTTGCGGTTTGGTTGGTCTAAGGCATCGCGAATAGCGTGACCTACATCGGCGCGTAGGGTGGGGTTGCACAGCTCTGGGGTATCTTCTAACCCGTTTGTCACATCGTCGCAGGTAGTTGTGTGATCTTCTGTCATAATAGCCACCTTCTTATTTGTTTAGATCTCCATACTACTCCTGGAACCGAATATGTCTCAACTTCTCTCTCCTATGGAACGCATCGACGCGGTTATGGTAAGTCGCGGCCTTGTGGATTCGCGCTCGCAGGCCAAACGATTAATTGATGCGGGTAAGGTGAGCGTGGTGGTGGCTGGCGAGATGGAAATTGCGCGTAAAGCGGCAGCAAAAGTGTTTGCCGATGCCGAAATAGTGATAGAAAAAACAGAAGAAGATACCTTTGTATCGCGCGCGGCGCTTAAGCTGCAGGCGGGGTTAGATTTATTGCCCAGCGAATTTTGCCAAGGTGTGATAGCGCTGGATGTGGGCCAATCCACGGGGGGCTTTACCGAGTGCCTACTGCGGCGCGGCGTGCAATTGGTGGTGGGGTTAGAAGTTGGCCACGATCAGCTCAGCCCAAGCTTGCGCAACAACCCACAGGTTGTGTGTTTAGAGGGGGTGAACGCCCGCTACCTAGATGACGTGCCTTTAAAAGAATATGCACCACATGGTTTTGATATAGCGGTGATGGATGTGTCGTTTATATCACAAACTCTAATATTGCCCGCGCTGGCGCCTGTGTTAAAGCAAGGGGGCCTGTTAGTATCGCTGGTTAAGCCGCAATTTGAAGTGGGCAAAGCGGCGGTGGGTAAAGGTGGCATTGTTAAAGATGCGTCTTTACATGAACAAGTAAAAATAAAAATAGAAGCTTGTGCCCAGCAATTGGGATTTGAGCTACTGCACTATATTCCAAGCCCTATTACAGGTGGCGATGGTAATCACGAATTCATATTAGTGGCGCGCGCCACTTCCTGTATTTAGTGGGGTTTTGTGCATATGCTTAAGGAAGGCAAGTTAATAGGAAGTAAGGCGAATGACGTTAATTTATCGCGGCATGGTGATCATAATCATGCTTATTGGGGGCTTTGCCCTAAGTGCATGTAGTGGGGGCCGTTCTGGCGAACCTAAAACACAAGAGCCTGCACCAGAGCCTGAGCCTTCAACGCAAATTAATCTCTCTGGCATTGTCACCTACGATTCTGTGCCCCACCGCGCCAGCAACGGCGCCCTAAATTACAACGCTACCGTAAGTAAGCCCGTGCGCGGCGCAACGGTTAAACTTTTAGATAGCGCCAATAGTGTGGTGGCCACAGACCAAACCGATAGCAGTGGTAGTTTCGGTTTTGTAGTTAACCCTTCAACTTTGCTACGTGTGCGGGTGGAGGCGCGATTAGAGCAATCTGGCGCTGCCTCGTGGGATATAGAAGTAGCCGACAACACCAACGATAATGCCCTCTATGTATTGGATGGCAGCCTTACCACCTCAGGTACCACCGACAGTATCCGTGTGCTACACGCGCCATCGGGCTGGGTAGATGATGAATACAGACAACCCCGCGCCGCTGCACCCTTTGCCATATTAGATGCCATGTATGATTCGGTGAATCATATCGTGGAGGTAGACCCAACGGTGCAATTGCCGCCGTTAGATATATTCTGGAGCACCGAAAACCGCGCCATTGAAGGCGATTACGAGCTGGGAGAAATAGGCACATCGTTTTACGCCCCCTGGGCTGGCGCCATATATATACTCGGTCAAGCCGATAACGACATAGACGAATACGACACCAGTGTGACCGTGCATGAATTTGCCCACTACTTAGAAGGCCAACTGTTTCGCACCGACAGCATTGGCGGCTCGCACAGTTTGTACGATAGCAACGATATGCGCGTGGCCTTCAGTGAAGGCTGGGGTAATGCTTACGCCTCTATGATGTTGGGTACCGAATTTTACGAAGATGCCTATGGGGCCAATCAGGACGTAGGTTTTAAGTTTTCGGTGGAAGAAAATATTTATGATTTTGCCGATAAGGGTTGGTATAACGAAGGCGCAGTACAAATGGTGCTCTACGATATTTTTGATAGCCAGCAAGATACCGGCGATACCCTCGCTCTAGGCTTTGCGCCTATTTACAATGCCTTAGCCCATCCGGATTACATAGAGGGCACACCCTTTACCAGTATTTTCTCTTTTGCGGCGCAGTTTGTTGCGGCCAATCCTTCTCGAACAGATCAATTCGTTAGCTTACTAAATCATCACAGTATTAACTCTATAGATGCCTATGGCACAGGCGAAACCGAAGACGGTGGCATAGCCCGTAGTTTGCCTGTGTACACCCAACTTATTGAGGGCCAGCCAACCGTACTGTGCACCAGCAATAATTTGGGTGAATACAACCGTTTAGATAATCGCCGGTTTATGCGCTACACCTATGTGGGTTTTGGCTTTATGGATATTGAAGTCGATATGGGTACACGCACATCCGGTGAAGATGTAAACATTAATATCTTTAGCGAAGGGGCCACAGAAAGGCGCATTACCTTTAGCGGCAGTGGTGTGCAAAGCCGCACGGCTATAATCGAGTCCGGCGCAGAATTAGTGTTGGAATATACCGAAGAGCACAATATAGATGATCAAGAGAATACAGGTGGCGAATCCTGTATCACTATTACGATAAGCAACTGATAAGTAACCAATAGGTAACTCATGAAACCTACTATCTTAAAATGGCTAGCCCGCGTT
The DNA here is from genome assembly GCF_000013665.1 of Saccharophagus degradans 2-40. Lineage (NCBI taxonomy): Bacteria > Pseudomonadati > Pseudomonadota > Gammaproteobacteria > Cellvibrionales > Cellvibrionaceae > Saccharophagus > Saccharophagus degradans. The sequence goes on along the minus strand of NC_007912.1, from coordinate 4,934,699 downwards.
AAATTACCGCTTATTGCTGTTGGCTTATTGGCTGCGACACTGCTTAGCCTAAATGTTACTGCTGGTGGTGAGCACTCACAAACTAGCACTCATAACCATGCCCACACCCATACCAAGCCCTTAGGTAAACCAAGCCAAGCCGTCATAGTGCAAGGTAAGAGCGTTATAAACATGGCAGCCAATAGCAGCCAAACTATTACGCTTAAACTTAAGGTTAAAACCAAGGGGGTCGACACGCTTAGCCTCGTTGCCAAACCGGACGCCAATTTAGTTGTAAGCTTAAGTGAGCAGCCCTTAGCAGTACCTGTTAATGGGCATGTCGAGGTGCCCGTAACCGTTCAAACCGGTGATAACGGCCGTTACTACCTAATGTTACAACCTACCTTGCATAACCAAACTGGTAGCCTGCAGGCCAATGCTGTGGGGGTGGCTATTCAAGTAGGGCCGCGCCAAGCGCAAAATAAGGTAAGTGCTACAGCGGATACCGCCCAAGAAGCCGCGCAACCAAAAGTGCATAGCTTTACTGCGCAAGAAACCGTAAGTGAAAAATAGTAATGCGCTAATAGCCTGAAGTGCCAAAAACGCAAAACATAAAAAAACCGCCTACATTTACATGCGGCGGTTTTTTTAACAAAGCGATAGTTTTTACAGACGTACTACAGCCTTACGCTTTTGTGCGGCGACGACTTATGCCAAGCCCTAACAAGCCAATGCCAAATAGTGCAAGTGTAGATGGTTCAGGTACAGATACTGCGTCGGCAAAGGTGTATACCTCTAGGGAATTTACAGCCCAACTATAATGGTTTGTACCGGAGTTACCATTGCCATAGCCGCTGTCGTTTGCGGTGGTGATTTTGCCTTGGCTTTGGTCGTAACTATAGCTATACGAATAGCCAGAGCAGCCGGTATTAAATGCGTTTAAACCAGAGCCGTTACATGTACCTAGTACACCATATCCGCCAAATAAATCGTGACCGCCGCCAAACGTTGCGAAGTACCTTTCGTTACGATAAATAGAGTGATTGGTATAGTTTTGCGTAAATTGCGCTTCACCGGTGTCTAAGTTAAACAAAAAGGCTTCGCTGTCGGAAGCGTAACCGCTACCGGCCCAATCCAATGTTGTATAACCACCTACTCGTGCAGTAGACCCGTCTGCGAAGCTAATACCATAAATAGAAAAAGTAGCGCCCGCGCCATTTACCGCAGAGTGGAATTGACCCGCCGTACTTACACCCGCTGTACCAGTATAAATATTCGTGAAGTCTTGGTCGTCCAAGCCCAACCAATTTTCTAATTGGTCTGCGCCTGCTTGATCTAGCAGTGTACCGCCATTAATTAACCCTGCTTGAGCCGAACAGGCAAGAAAACTTGCAGCGAAAAGCGCTAGTGCTTTTTTTAGTGGTGAGTATGTAGAACGCATTCATTAAACCCTTAATTTATAGTTAATTATAAAGTATGGGGTTGATTAGCATATACTGTGCCAAAAGTAGTAAACCTAGTAATGGCAGTGGTTTCAGACGCCTAAAGTGTGTGACGCAGTTCCGTTGTTGAGTGATTTTGCAAATTAATTCGACACCTGTCAAATGTCATTGTGAGGCTGAAGCCCAAGCGTCAAAAAGGGTGTGAGCGGGCTTTGTAAGCTAAAACTAATGGGTGCTATACCTAAAAGCTTTAGATTCTTTTATCGCGGAGTTTTGTTAGGTAATCTGCGCGGCCATTTAAAAAGAGAAGCAGTCGCTATGGTAGGGAAAAACAATATATTGCATGGTGCACAGCGTACAATTCACTACGTATTCGTGATGTTGGGTTTAGTGTTTGTTGCTGAAGAAAGTAGCGCAAATACTGCGCCGCAGGTGTTGCCAGAAATTCGGCTAACCAGTTATACCCCGCTTGGCCCTACCCCTAAATTTGCTGCAATGGCCGATGTTAAAGCTAAGAAAGCCGCTTTTTTTAGTCACCTTTTGCCTGCCATTCGGGCCCACAACACCCATATTCGCCAGCTTCGGGCGCTGGTAGTTAGCCTCAGGCAGGTTGCTGTGCTTACACCAGAGCAAACCGTATGGTTAGAGCTATTGGCGCAAATTTACCTAATAGAAGAAACGCTAATAGATGGCGAAGCATTTTGGCAGCAGTTACTGCTGCGGGTAGATACAGTGCCAGCGTCGTTAGCGCTCGCCCAGGCGGCGAATGAATCTGCCTACGGCACGTCGCGCTTTGCTACCAAGGGCAATAATTACTTTGGCCAATGGTGCCTGCAAAAAGGGTGTGGGTTGGTGCCATCGCAACGAACCCGTGGTGCCGATCACGAGGTAGCGGTATTTACTACCTACGCCGAGTCTGTGGGCAGCTATATTCATAATATAAACACCAACCCTGCGTACAGTGGGTTTCGCAGGCAGCGCAATGCCATGCGCCAAAATCAGCAAGCGTTAAATAGCGTTGAATTACTGAGCGGGTTACAAAGTTATTCGGCACGTGGTGAAGATTACACCCAAGCAATTGGGAATTTGATAGTAAAAAATAATTTGCAAGCCTACGATTACGCCCACCCATTAGCTCACTAGTTAAATTACACTAGTAAGTATTAACTGCGTGTAAGTGTTGTGCGAAATAATCGAGCAGCACAAACACGTAATTAACAATCAGCAGTGCTAAAGGCGAGGCTTTTTTGCGGCAAGCTACATAAAGCTGCACAACTGAATACAGATCTAAGCAAGGTGGCGAGCAATTATGGCGGAAGAACTCAACGAATTAGTCGACAACGTTGTTAACGCCGAAGATACTGAAGAGTACGGTAAGGTTATTAACCAGCTAGTGGCGGCCAACGACCCAGAAGAAATTGCCCTGCTGCTTGAATCGTTACCCGTTGTGCAACGTTTAAGCGCCTGGGAGCATGTGCGCCAGCCCGCCCGCCTAGCCATTCTTTTGGCAATGCGTCACGATGCGCGTGAAACCATTATTCGCGAAGCATCTACCCAAGAGCTGGATGAGATTTTTCAAGGTATAGAAGCGGAAGACCTTGTAGAGCTAGCCGAAACCCTACCCAACCGTATGGTTGATCGCGCATTGGCTGTAATGGATGCCAAACAGCGCGATTTATTTAAAGACGCGTTGCAATACAGCGACGACTGCGCGGGTCACTGGGCCAACTACCGCCTGTTGGTATTGCCAGTAAATGCCAAGGTGCGCGATGCGCTGCGCCTATTGCGCCGCGAAATTCCCGATCATGCCGATACTATCTTCCTCGTTAACCGCATGGGTTACTTTACTAGCGCAGTAGAAATTTCTGCGGTAATTGGTTCGCCAGAACACATCAACCTTATTGAACTTGCCGACGAAGATTGCGTTGCCATAGACGGTAACGAAAAAGTGTTGGATGCCGCCCTTAAGGTAGAAAAATCGAACTTTAGTGCCCTGCCTATGGTAGATGCGCAGGGCAAGCTTATTGGCCGTATGGATTTGCGCACCGCGTGCGAAGTAATTCGCGAACACTACGAAGGCCAACTTATGGCCAGCGCGGGTATGGATGAAGAAGAAGATTTGTTCTCCCCTGTTATAAAAAGTGCGCGCAACCGCGCTGTGTGGTTGGGCATAAACCTGCTCACCGCCTTTGCAGCCTCGTGGTTTATTGGTTTATTTGAAGCCACTATTCAAGAGGTGGTAGCACTGGCCGTGCTCATGCCCGTGGTGGCGAGCATGGGGGGCATTGCGGGTAGCCAAACTCTTACCCTTATGATTCGCGGCTTGGCGCTAGGCCAAGTTACTTCCTCTAACACTAAAGCCCTGTTTAGAAAAGAAGTGAGTGTAGGTGGTTTAAACGGCGTTATTTGGGCAATTGTTATTGGCATAGTTACCTATCACTGGTTCGATAGCATACTTATTGGTTTAGTTATTGGCATTGCCATTTTGGTGAACATACTTGCGGCGGCCATGTCGGGCATTGCCGTGCCATTAGCACTTAAAAAATTGCGCTTGGACCCAGCCTTATCTGGCTCGGTAGTGCTTACCACCGTTACCGATATTGTCGGCTTTGTAGCGTTTTTAGGTTTGGGCAGTTTAATTCTTGTGTAAAGCGGCCTTTAACTATTCTGTAATGAGCAACTGTTACCTATAAGAAGAAAAAGTATGGATTTCAACGTAAACGAAATACTACCAATGTTGCAAAAATGGGCCGAGTTCGGTTGGTTTACTATTGGCGAAACAGAAGTAAACCTTTACCGCGTGCTGGGCTTAATAGCTATTGTGTTTTTTGTGTGGTGGTTTTCAAACCTGCTAGAAAGAAACATTCGCCGCTTTGCCGAAACCCGCACCCATGTAAACAGTTCGGGCTTTTATACTTTATCGCGCATTGCCAAATACGTAGTGTGGGTGGGCGGTACCTTATTTGGGTTAAACCACTTAGGGTTTAACTTAAGCACGCTTACCATTTTTGGTGGCGCGGTAGGTGTGGGTATTGGTTTTGGCTTACAAAATATTTTTAGCAACCTTATTTCGGGCATTATTTTATTGCTAGATAAATCGCTAAAAGTGGGCGACTTTGTAGAACTTGAATCGGGTGTAATGGGCAAGGTACAAGAAATTGCCATTCGCTTTACCCGTATTACCACCAACGACCTTGTGGATATTATTGTACCCAACTCTGAATTTATAAACGGCCGCGTTATTAACTGGAGCTACGACGAAAGCGTATGCCGGTTACACATTCCATTTGGCGTGGCTTATGGCAGCGATAAACACGCCGTACGCGAAGCGGGTATAGAAGCGGCTCGCCACGTGCCCGGTACAATAGAAAGCGACAAACGCAAAATAGATGTATGGTTAACGAATTTTGGCGATAACAGCCTAGATTTTGAATTGGTGGTATGGGTAAGCCCAGAGCTTATGTATTCCATTAGCAGCACCCGCGCAAAATATTTATGGGCGATAGAAGATGAGCTGCGCGAGCGCAACATTGAAATTCCATTCCCGCAGCGCGATTTGCATATTCGCTCCATTGCCGACGAAGTAAGCAAAAAGTTACAAGGCAGTTAAATTTAATTAGAAACAAGGTCGTTAAGCATGTTGCAAGATCCAGTAGTACTATTGGTAAGCGTTGGTCTTATTTCGCTAGCCTGCCAATATTTGGCTTACAAATTAAAATTGCCGGCAATTTTACCGCTGCTAATTTCTGGCATAGTGCTGGGGCCAATGCTGGGGGTGTTACACCCCGATGAGCTATTTGGCGATTTACTGTTTCCTATTGTTTCCCTATCGGTAGCCATTATTTTATTTGAAGGTGCGCTCACCCTGCGCATGCAAGATATTGCTGGCCATGGCGCTATGGTGCGCAACTTGTGTACCGTAGGTGTAGTTATTACATGGCTGGTGGTAGCGCCCGTTGCCCATTATGCGTTGGGTGTAAGTTGGCAAGTAGCCTGTTTATTTGGCGCTATTGTTACGGTTACTGGGCCTACGGTTGTTATCCCAATGTTGCGCACCATACGCCCTAGCACGCGGGTGGCGAATATCTTGCGCTGGGAAGGTATTGTTATCGACCCCATTGGCGCCTTGCTTGCGGTATTGGTTTACGAATTTGTAGTGGCCGATCAAAACGCACTTAGCCACACGCTGCAGGCATTTGGTTTAACTATTGCCGTTGGTTGCGTTATCGGCGCAGGTTTGGGCTATTTAATTGGCGTGGCGCTGCGCAACCAGTGGATACCCCACTACTTACAAAATACCGCAGTACTCACCTTAATGCTGGGTGGTTTTGCCGGCTCCAATATGATTGCTCACGAATCGGGTTTGCTAACGGTAACCATTATGGGTATCGGCTTAGCCAACATGAAAAACGTGGATGTAGACGGCATATTAGAATTTAAAGAAACTTTAAGCGTACTGCTTATCTCTGCGCTCTTTATTTTACTCGCCGCGCGCATAAACTTTAGCGAAATACTCAGCGTGGGCTGGGGCAGCATTGTTGTACTGTTTGCTATTATTTTTGTGGCGCGCCCGCTCAGCGTGTTTGCTTCGGCGCTGCGCACAGGTATTAGTTTTAACGAAAGGCTTCTACTAAGCTGGATAGCGCCGCGCGGTATTGTGGCGGCGGCGGTGTCGGCACTGTTTGCGCTGCGCCTTGAAGAAAAAGGCGATGCACAGGCGGCTATTTTAGTGCCTATGGTGTTCTTAGTGATTATTGCTACTGTTGTGTTGCAAAGCTTAACGTCGGTGTCCGTGGCTAAGTTCCTTAAACTGCGTGCGCCCTCGCCCCACGGCATATTAATATTTGGTGCCAGTAAATTTTCACGCGCCTTAGCTAAAGAGTTAATCGAGCGCGATATATCAGTTCGCCTTTGCGATACCAACTGGGAATCTATTAGCGAAGCACGCATGGAAAACATACCCACCTACTACGGTAACCCCATCTCTGAACACGCCGAACGCATGTTAGATTTATCCGCAATTGGCCAAGTACTTGTGTTGTCGCCCTATCGCCAATTAAACCCATTGGTTACTTATCACTTTGAATACACCTTGGGTAAAGGCAAAGTACTGGCGCTTACAAGCGGCGAACAAGAAGGCCGCGCAAGCCATAAAGTATCTGAAGATTACGCCCGCAAACTCAGCCTGTTTAACGGCACCGCTACTTACGGGCGATTAGTTGGTTTGGTAAACCGCGGCGCTAAAATAAAAGCCACAAAATTATCTGAGGCGTTTACCGAAGAGAATTACCGCGAAACCTACGGCTCCCGTGCAACCCCATTGTTTGCAGTAGATACCCAAGGCCGTGTGCAATTTTACACCCTAGATAAGCCCATCAAACCTAAACCCGATTGGACCATTGTGAGCCTAATTGAGGACGCGCCGCCAGCCCCTGCGCAACCAAATATCTTAAATAGTTAATTGGCTCTTTGAGATTTTATAGCCAGCACCGTCGAGCAAAATACGGCGCTGGTTATTAAGCTTACCCAATAAAAACTGTAACCAATCCGTAATAAGTCCTTCACTCGTATGTCACGAATTAGCCGCAATATGGCGTGTTTTATAACATGACATAATGCGAGTGATAGTATGACTTTCGATTCCACGTTCAAACAATTAACGCTTGCTGCGTTAATTTCTAGTTTAGTTGCTTGTAGCGGCGATGATGGTGCCAAAGGTGAGAAAGGCGATACCGGTGCACAGGGCCCTCAGGGTGAGCAAGGTGTTGCTGGTTCGAACGGCGAAAATGGCGTGGATGCAACGCCAAACACCATCGCTATTAAATTTATTGGCCGTTACGAAAGCGGCGAGTTTGACGAAAGCGCAGCAGAAATTGTTGCCTATGATGCAGCTACCGAGCAGGTTTTTGTAGTAAATGCCAATTCCGGCATGGTGGATGTGCTGGATATCAGCGAGCCATCACTCCCCGTATTAGTTAGCTCATTAGATTTAGGTACAGATATCGCCGCGGCTCTAAGCAGTGTGGCCAGCGCCGATGCGTTAGGTGCTGCAAACAGCGTGGCCGTTAAAAACGGTGTGGTGGCGGTAGCTGTAGAAGCCAGTAATAAACAAGCCAATGGCTATATAGCGTTTTATCAAGCAGACGGCACTTTTTTAAGTGCAGTAGAGGCCGGCGCCCTACCTGACATGGTTACCTTTAGCCCAGACGGCAATAAAGTGTTAGCGGCAAACGAAGGCGAGCCAAATGGCGATTACAGCGTAGACCCAGAAGGTAGCGTAACAGTTGTAGATATTTCTGCAGGTGTTGCGAGCGTAACGTCTGCGAATGTAACCCACATTACCTTTACCGATTTTAATGTTGGCGGCAGCCGCGAAAATGAATTGGCTAACGATGTGCGCATTTCGAGCAAAAGCGCATCGGTAGCACAAGATTTAGAGCCAGAGTACATAGCAGTATCTGCCGACAGCCAAACAGCATGGGTTGCGCTACAAGAAAACAATGCCTTAGTAGAAATAGACTTAGCCGATAACAGCATTAGTGCAATTTTAGGTTTAGGCTATAAAAATCACGCTGTACTAGGTAACGAGTTAGATGCAAGTAACAAAGACGACAGCATCAACATTACCAACTGGCCAGTACGCGGTTTATTTATGCCAGATTCAATCGATGCCTATCAGTTTGGTGGCGTAAATTATTTAATTACCGCCAACGAAGGCGATGGGCGCGAATACCTTACCGATGCAGCCGATGAAAGCGCCTGTACTGCAGCTGGTGGTTTTGACTTTGACGATGGCGATTGCTTCCACTACTTAGACGAAATTCGTTTAAAAGATATTGAAGACACTGGCGCTACGGTTAACTTAGATGATCTTGCCCGTTTCGCACCCGACTTCGATACCCTCGCCGAAGACGAAAACCTAGGCCGTATTAAAATAGTCGCGAATATGGGTGTGTCTGGTTGCGACACCGATACCTTTGCCACTACAGGTCAACCGAGCACGGGTTGTGAATACGAAGCGCTTTACACCTACGGTGCGCGTTCATTCTCTATTTGGAATGCAGAAACTGGCGACTTAGTTTTTGACAGTGGCAGTGATTTCGAACGCATTACCGCGCAGCGTTTGGGCGACGAGTTTAATGCAACCAACGACGAAAACGGTGGCGACGACCGCTCTGATGATAAAGGCCCAGAGCCAGAAGCGATTGAAATTGCACAAATCGGCGGTAAAACCTATGCGTTTATAGGTTTAGAGCGCGTTGGCGGCATTATGGCTTACGATATTACCCACCCAGAATCTGCTCGTTTTGTACAATACATAAATACGCGCAATTTTAGTGTAGATATTGAAGACTTAGTTGATGGCGGTGACTTTTCTGCTGTTGGCGATTTAGGCCCAGAAAGCATTTTATTTATAGCCGCCGAAGATAGTCCAAGCGGCGTTGCCTTGCTAGTAGTGGGCAATGAAGTGAGCGGTACTACCGCCATTTTTGAAGTAAACTTAGTAAGCGCTAATTAATTAGCATCCCGATGGCGCAATGCTTTTATAGTAGGCCCGATAAGCAAAGCGCCATCGGGCTTTCGCAATAACCAAAGAGAGAGGCCGTTAAGCCTTCAGTTTATTGATAAACCCCTCTATTATTTTTGCGAAGAGTTTAATCCTTCTAAATCCGCAAATTCTTAGGGTGAAAGCTCAAAAAACGTATGAATATGTCCCTATAACTTGCTCAATTCGTCCATGAATTGAGCATTTTTGATCTTTCACCCTAAGAATTTACTCGCTGAGTTACCTGAGTCTGGTTTGTCATCAGCCTGGAGGCCGTTAAGCCTTCTCTCTTTATTAATTTTTATACTCTCTTTTATTATTGCTTATATTCTCTTTTACGTTCTTATGTATCGCGGAAACTACTCGCTTTATTAAACATTCTTTCGCGATAAAATATAAGAATACCAAAGAAAAAATAACACCCCAAAACACGTCCCGAAATACACCACAACAATAGAAACCTGCATTACAGGCCCTGGCGCCGATTCAAACAAGTTGGTAGCACCTTGCGATAGCGTGTTGAGTGCGGCTAAATCTTCCATAAACCCCGCGACGATATGTTCGTTTAAGCCAATAATAGACGAAATAAAAGCGGTAAACGCCAAGTATAAAATGGTTAAAGTAATAACCATTGTTAAATGTAAATGCTTAGAGGCAAAATAAGCTACGGCAATTAAACCAAAAGAAATGCTTGCCCAAAACTGCAGCAGGCTCCAAGTGCGATTTAAATACTCGCTGGCAAGGTAAATAAGTTCGTATTCCGACATGCTGCTTACTCCTTAGGCCTATACATAGCCGGTACTGGGTAGCTAGTAATCGGCAATTGCTATTATTTGAAAATAATTTTATTCAATATTTTAAATTCAGCCCTGCAAATAACGCTGTCTTCCACCAAGTAAATGCAAAGCATTTCTACACTGCCTTTACCCTCATCAAAGTTACGGGTAATAAGCTCGTGATCTATTACAACATTATCAAATACCTGCCTGCTAATAAGCTTGGCAGACAGGTCTGGCTCCTTAAATCGTTCCGCTATATTGGCTTTAATGGCCTCGCGTCCCCTAGCCAGTACTGTGCCATCTATAAGTAATTGCACGGCCGTTGGTGCGTAGGTGTTACTCCATGCATCAATATCTTTTTGGTTATAGGCATCCAGTTGGGCTTGTACCACATGCTCGGCATTGTAGGTCATGAGTGTCGACTCTAGGTGAAGGTAAAAAATACGTGCGATTAGAGTTTATAAACAGCGTTAAATAAATCGAGATTTAAGGGAGAAGTAAACGCATTAGATTGCTGAAACTGTTGCCGAACAGTGCAACGGGCTTTTCAACTTACCGAAAAACCCGCTGGTATGCGCGCAAGTTTCTAATTAGTCCTGCTGTGGCTTTCTACCGCTAAAAATCCTGCCTATTAATGCACCTATAGCAATAACACCAATAATAATGAATTTCTTAAATGCGAAAAGGAATGCGCCAATTTTAGCAAAAAAGCCAAGCTTACTTGCCACCCCACCCGCTACTAGCGCCGCAAGGCCGTATTCAGCTACATGGTCTGTGGCGCTATTAAAGTCTTCATAGCGGTTGCCCTTGGTAAAATCAGTAACCGCCAATAGCGATGGCATAGTAGTTTTTACCTCTTGAATTTGGTTCATACCGGCTACCGCATTTAGCACCAATACCCCTTTTCTACCCAACACGCGTATATTGTAATTAAGTGCGTTCTCGTCGGTGCCACTTGTGGCAAGTTCTTTTGCCCAATAAAACTTATGGGTGCTTTTATCGTATGTGGGGCTTTCGGCCCAACCCACCAAATGCATAGCGCTATAACCCATCTCTATACGCTGTTTGTTATAGCTCTCGGTTTCTTTTTGCATGTCTTTCAGCAAATCGTTGTAATCAATATCGTCGGCATCTGCATCGCTTACATAGCCGTCGGCGTTATAAGTTATTATTACCCCCCAACCCTCTTGTGTAAGTGGGTTAACACCTGCGGGAATAATCATCCCTAATGATTTGTTGCCTGGAGGGTTTCCCCAGCCATCCACTAGCAAGGTTTCTGCGTTTTCGGGGTTAAGGTATTCAAATTTGTCACCCAATTGCATAGCTACTTTGCCGCCGGGCAGAGTGATGGTGCCTTTGGTAGGGTTTAGCGATTGGTAAAACTCATCCGCTGTAAGGTACTCACCTTCGTCTTCTGTAGTTGCTTGCGAGAACGCGAGGTTGCTAAATACCAAAGCTAGAATAGTAAATGTGCGTGCAACCAAGGTGTTAAGTGAATTGTTAGTAATGTGGTGCATGGTGGAATCCTTTTTAATGAAACTCCATAAAATAAAGCTGTAGAAACCCACAGCCGGTGATGGGGTGCTAGGTGTGTATAACACACCAGCGGATATCGTTATTTTTGGTAGCCAATCAAACTAACTAAAAACTGGCTAACGCCTTCTTTAAGCTTGCTGCGTGTCGGATTGTTTGGCAGGTGCGAACTGCAGGGTAGTAAATTGGCTTTTAGATTCTACTGTTTTCAATTCGGGTTTAGCTTTAGGGTAAAAGCTAATTACACCAATACCGCTTAATAAAATGGCGGCGCCATAAAATATAAATGGCTTATTGCCTTCTACTAGCGAGGTAATGGTTAAGATTAGAGCGGGTAGAAGCACGCCACCAGACAGTATGCCAAGCGCTATAGATTGTTTGAGCGAAGAGCGAGTATTTTTATAAAAGAAGATTTTACAGTGGGGGCAGCCAAAGGATTTTTCTGGTTTGCTCCAGTCTTCACAATAGGCGGACTGATCGTCGAAGTGATGATTGCATTCCGTGCACTGGTACTGCATGTTGCGTCTCCCTAACTCGCTGCGTAACGTCAATGTTACGGGCGTATTCCTATCGGTTGTACTGGCTGTGCTCTAGTTAAGCGTTCAATAAAGGTGCTTAAGGCATACGCTCTTGCATACGTATGTGTTATGCAATAGTAATGGCATGGCGTATATAAGTAAATTGCTAAGTAATAGCTGGTGGCTATAAATCGCCAATGTGAATGCTTACTTCTGTAATGGGTAGCTATTGACCGACGCTCTAGCGCCATTCACCGATATGGCACCCTCTAAGCCCGCCATTGGCTTTAATCTAAGCTTACGCCACATCACATAGGGAGAGCGCACAATGAACACTCAAACGATAGATCAAGATCAACTTCGCAGTAATATCACCAACCAACGCCACTGGGCACGGCTTGTGTATATGCTAATAATAGGTATTGCTTTGCATTTTAGCGGCATATTAATGTGGGTATTATGCGTATTGCAGTTTCTATTTACCCTGTTTACAGGGCAAGATAACGACCACCTACGTAATTTTGCGGCATCCTTAACCCGTTATATTAACCGCGGTTTGAAGTTTGTTAGTTACAATAGCGAGCACAAGCCGTTTCCGTTCGAAGCGTGGAACGAAACGCCTGTTGGCACTAATCAGCGCAATACCGCACCACAGCGCGAGCAAGAAAGTGACATAATCGACGTAGACCCAGAGCCAGTAGTGGATGAGCCGCAAACTAATGAAACCAATACTGCAACACAGGGCAACACAGAGGGCACTGCAACAAAAGATGAAGCAGCGCCACAACAGCCAAATACAGATTCAACAGACACACAAGATAAGCCCTCCGCCTAGGGCTTACTACAATATTACACCTGGTAAGAGAGAGCATTATGAAAAAGCACCGTGGCAACGCATCTATGCGCACGTTATTAGGGTTGGCTTTAATAGTATTCGCCGTACTGCTGTTTTTTAAAAATATTGGCATTCACTTTTCGGGAATGTTGCTAGGCAACTGGCCCATTGCCCTTATCGTGATAGGTGGTGTTTTACTTTACAGCGGTAAAAAAAGCGATGACGAAAATAAGCAAACCGAATTCTTACCGTATTTTCTAATAGGTATTGGTGTTCTATTTTTACTGTCTAAGTACAGCATTATTAGCTTGAGTATAGGTGCACTTATTGGGCCGCTAGTATTGCTATTTATAGGGGTAAATATTTTGCGGCCTCACAAAAAACGCAGCCAAAAAAACTATAGCGAAACCAAAGACGAGCAAGCAACCGATGCCGATGTGTTAGACGGTGAATGGGAGCCAATGGATGATGGCTCGATAAAAAGCGCTGCACCAGCCAGTAACGGTGAAGATACCCAAATAGATGTATTTACTATTCTTGGTGGTGGCAACTTTTCTACACGTTCTAAAGCCCTTTCGGGCGGTAATGTAATTGCGTTACTCGGCGGGGTAGATATAGATATCCGCGAAGCAGATGCTAATCAGCCTACCATAGAAATAGAAGTACTTGCTGTAATGGGGGGAGTAGAAATTAAAGTACCGCCCCACTGGGATGTGGTAGTTAAAGTATTGCCTTTACTTGGTGGTGTATCTAACAAAACCACTTGCCTAGCAGAAAAGCTAAGCTTACCCAAAAAACGCGTAGTTGTTACCGGTGTAGCGTTTATGGGTGGAGTAGAAATTAGAAACTAATTTCTAGCGAATTTAGCAAGTAACTAATGTAGCAAGTAAGACGTGTACTACTAAGAAATATAAAAGGAATTTCTATGGCCATGCACCCCATTTTTAATGCTAACCGCAGCTTGCTGGCTGTTGCGGTGCTATGGGGTGTGTTGTGCTTATTTATTACAGGCCTTATTGGTTGGGTGCTAACCGATGGCTATTACGACGATATGGTCGTGTCGATAGTGTTGTTAGCACTGCCTTGGTACTTTCTTCTTTTATTTTTCTGCTCATCTAATCTCTACATTTGCTCCCGCTACCCTCTCGATTCCAGTCCCTTAAAAGATCTTGTACGCGCCCAGTGCATAGCCGCATTAGGAAGCATTGGTTTATGGTTATTACTGGGCTGGGGTTGGGCGGAGCTACTAAATGAAATGGGCCTAAATGATGTAGACAATATTTTCGAAAACACCCTAGTGCTACACATTCTGCTGGGGTTAATACTTTATGGCGTATGGATACTGGTGCATTATGCTTTCCTTATTGCTAAAAGTAGCGAGCACCTAAGCGCAGAAGCCCTGCAGCAAAAATTGCTAATTAGCGAAATAGAATTACAGGCGGTTAAAGCTACGGTGCACCCGCACTTTATGTACAACAGTCTTACTATGCTGGCTAACCTATCGTTAATTGCACCGCAAAAAATTCATTCAATATGTGTGCAAATGTCCGACTTCTTGCGCTACAGCGTAAACTACGCGAAAAAAGAACAAGTAACGCTAGGGGACGAAATTAATCATATTAAAAATTACCTTTCGGTAGAGCGCGAACGCTACGGTGAGCACCTAAGCGTAAATTTTAATATCGACGATGCGGTATTGCCCATGGCATGCATGCCGTTGCTGTTATTTCCGTTGGTAGAAAACAGCATAAAACACGGTATAGGGTCTAATTTTGAAAACGGCTTTATTGATATATGCATACAATTGCACAACAAAACAATTGCAATAGAAATAAGTAACAGCGTAGATAGCCAAGCACCAGCGGCACAAAGTACCGGTATTGGTTTACCATCGTTAAAAAAACGGCTTGGTAGCTTTTACGGCCCAGCGGCGCAAATCAAAATTTCTAAAACGCCAGCTAGTAAACCAAGCCTAGAAGGTGCGAGCGCAGTGTTTCGCGTTAATCTGCGTTTACCGGCAATTAATCTTTTAAACAATAAACACAACGGCTAACACTATGCCAATTAATGCAATTATCGTAGATGACGAAGCCCATGCACGCCAAGCATTGCAGCATTTGCTTGGCACATATAAAGAAATTAATATTATTGCCCAGTGCGAGAATGGCAAAACCGCCGTAAAAGCCGTGCACGAGCTAGAGCCGCAGGTAATGTTTTTAGATATTCATATGCCCAAGCTAGATGGCTTTGAAGTACTAGAACTTTTAGGTGATGCGGCGCCAATAACCGTATTTATAACCGCACACGACGACTACGCCATACAAGCATTTGAAAATAACGCCTTAGACTATTTGTTAAAACCCGTAAGCGAAGAGCGTTTAGCGCGCACCGTAGAGCGCATTTGCCAGCGTATAAAAGAAGCCAACCTAACAGCACAGCCAAACCCAGAAGGCGAACAAAGCCAACGCACAACAGATGTAGTACAAAATTATATTCAACGCCAAGCCCCCATAGGCAGGGTACTAGTGCGAGATAAAGGCGACGTGCATGTAATTTCCACAACCAATATTATTGCTATAGAGGCCGCCGACGACTATGTGGTTATTCACGTCCCTGGCGGCACCCACATAAAACAAGAGCGCCTAAGCCGCTTAGAAGAACTACTAGACCCGCAACAATTCTGCCGCATTCATCGCTCTACCATTATTAACTTAGATTATTTACAGGGCATAGAAACCGAAGGCAAAGATACCCGCTTTGCCAACTTAAAAACTCCAGAAGGAGAGCAAAAACAATTTGCGATTAGTCGCGGGGGGTATGGGAAGTTGATTGAGGTATTGTGAGGGATAGAATATAGCTAACAGTTTACAGCTAACAGGGGGGAGTTCTAAATTTCTATGTTATTTCACCAATTTAATTTTTTCTTCGGTGAGAATATTTTTATGTGGGTTGTGTTATCTATTTTTTTGATGAACGTGGACTCTTTAACGCCCCTTCGGTTTAGCTATTGATACTTAGCCTGCTTACTATGTTTTCTATATTTTCATTTACTTCTGCGATAGTTGAGTTACCGGCATTAAAAACTACAAATACTTTATTCTTGTTTGCTGTATATTCGAGTATGGTTAATTCGTAGTTGTCTTCGCCCATAAAGGTATCAGTCCATGAAACTCGGTAGCCTTTATAATTATGAATTTTTATTGGTTTCTGCTCTAATTTAATTATGAGCGGTGAGTCTATCAAGCCTAAGCCGTGTATGGCTCGTTCGGTGTAATCGTGTAAATTAAGTGCATCTAGTAGGTGAGGGTTATCTGTTAGGTGCAGGTGGATTGTGAAAGTACCTAATTCTGAAATGTTAACTAGTATTTCGCGATTAGAATAGAGGCCTGGTGTTTTATCATACCGAAATACCCAATGCGCGGGGTATGAAACACTAATGTCTTTGTTTGTGTATTGAGTGTATGGACTACTCGGCGAAGGTTGACTTGACTCTTTAGCGCAGGAGGATACAAGTAAATAAAATAGAAAAATTACACTAAAGGTAGAAACAGACTTTGGCGTTAAAGACATATTTATCACTCCTTTGCTATTTGGACGATGTTACTAGCAAAATCCATTGCCAATATTTATGAGGCATTTATTTTATACGACTACGAATTGTAAATTTTATGCGAATGTAGCGAAAAGATAAGCGAGTCACACTTTTAGCGCAGAATACCGTAGAAGGGATTGATAGGCTGATTTTTTTGGCATGCAATTCTACGGCTAGGAGCTCGAATTAGCTCGTTTTTGGCATTCGATCAAGTCATACGTACTTGCTGGTATGTGTGATTCTTGCTCAAGGATCAATAATTTTAGAAGCCTTTAGTACAGCGCTTATTCGCTAAAATATATGATTACTAACTATTTTTTGCAATTGAAGTTGATGCAGACTATTTAAACTAAAAAAAGCGCCAATTAAAAAGGCGCTAACAGCGAATACAATAATCCTTAGGCTCTACCCTTTATTCGATAAAGCCATTACCTGTGCTAACGCCATTTCGTCGAAGTCCCCTACTACATTTACAAATACTACTTCTTGGTTATCTAGGGCGAGTATGCATAGGCCTGCGAGTGTGGTGTTGGTTTGGTCGGTGTGTTTAATTAGTATATGTACACGTTCGCCGTCGGCTTCTTTGGCGGATACGGCTATTTGCCAATTTTGTTCGATCAACTTTTCGTAAGCGGCGGCCACACGTTTATTGGCGAGTGCTTGATTGTTGGCTACTTTATAGTTTTTAACTTGTACGCCTTGTATATGTTGTAAAAAGGCTAGCTCTGGGTCTTGGCCGTTATCTAGCTTCATAACATAATGGATTAAACTTAGTGCCTTGGGGCCGAGCTTTAAGCTGAACCCTTTATCTAAGCCGCTAAACTGTGTCCAAGAGAGTTCTGCGTAGCCTGTTTGTTTATTCAAGCCAGACCCTGTACAAGCTACACATGCAAAAGCCGTTATTACTAAAAATATAATTGTTCGAATTTTCATCGTGCCCTCCATCGCTTTAGGTTGTGTTTTTTCGTTTTGCGCGACGCGTTTTTATAGATTTAAAGCGCCGGTTAAATCGTTGATACGCGCCGGGTCAATTTGCCCTACTAAATTAATAAATACCGCCTCTTTGCTATTTGTGTCTACTACCATTACCACCATGCCATCCATAACTTCGCCGGTACTTTTAGAAAAAATACGCACCTTCTCGCCCTCTTCGTTTACGCTAACAATAGGCACCCAATTATCTTTTCTAAGATGCTTGGTGGTTTTATCTATTAAGTTAAGCGCAGCCTGCGCATCGTCGGTAATGTTGTAAACGCGTACGGTAATGCTTTCTATATTAGACGCGAGTTCCGATAGTTCTGGATTCTCTTTTTTAGAAAAAGCGCCAATTAAACCCAATAACTGTTTTGAAAGGTTAATTTCTACTTTGGCTTCGCCGTATTCGTTACTTAAATCGTCGAAGGCAACTAGCCCTGCCGATTGGGCGTAACTGGCGTTTGCGCCTAAGCTAAAAAGTAGTAACCCAGCCCAACAAATGGCGTGAATAACTTTTGGTAATTTCATAGTGGTTCCCTTAACTTGACGATAAGTTGGTGAGCGTTTTAACGATAGGGTTAACAGTGCTGCGCTCTAATTCGGTATTTATAGTGCTGGTTACGCTGCTGGCCGCCTTTTTGTTGGCTTTGTTTAAATAATGCAGCGCGAGTTCAAAATCTTTTTGTGCCTGCAGGGCTTCTTGGTTTACAGGCGCAGGCTGCGGGCTAAGTAATAGTGCAATAACTACGCTGGCGACAAGCGCGGCTGCGCCAAACCAGCGGCTTATTGTTGCGCGGCTAAGTGGCGCAGGCTGTTTGCTGGCTTGCGGAATTGCATACAACTTGGCCTGCAGGCTGGCGGGTGGGTCTACTAGGTCAAAGCCCTCTTCGCCCGCGCTTTCGTCCATAAATATACGGTCGATAAGTGCTTGTTCATCAATCGCTTTATTGGGTTGGCTGGTTGTGTTTGTGCTCATAGGTCTACCCCTTGCAAAAGTGCGCGCAATTGTTGGCGGGCGCGGTGGCTGTACACCTTTACTTGGTTCTCGCTTAACCCAAGGTGTTGGGCAATAGTTTTCACACTTTGTTGCTGTATCTCGGCCATTTGAATTAGGCTTTTGTACGGTTCTTTCATTTTGCTTAAGGCATGTGTAAGCCAATGGCTTAATTGGCTGTTTGCCAGTGCGTTGCTTGGGTTGCCGTCGCTGCGCTCGCATACAAGCTCTTCATCTAGCGCTTGGGTATCTGTGCGTTTGCGCAGCAGGTCTATACACACATTGCGGGTTACGTGTAGCAACCATGCTTTGGCGTGGTGGTCTTCTACCTTGCTTATATGCTTCCACAGGCGCTCGTATACCTCTTGGCATGCGTCCTCTGCTTCGGTACTGTTACCCAGCATGTGCAAGGCCTTGCTATATACAAGGCGTTGGTACTGGTTAACGTAGGTTCGGTATTGAAATTCCATTCGGCTTCTTTTGGGTTGCTGTTAACCAATAAAACGGTGCAACCAGAAAAAGGTTACAGAATTAATTGGTTTTTTGTTCACAGCATATCGCTCGCTAGCGTTCCATTAGCCTAAGTTCGCCATTTTCTGCTACCCAAATACCGCTTTTAGTCGAAATGGCAATTGAAAGGTCGTGCAGTAAATTTAGGTAAGGGTGAATTGCTGCTGGGTAGTCGCTTACTATATGGCTTACTACCACCATGCTCAATTTAGAATCTTTAGGCCTGCTGCTGTCGGTTAGGTTAAGCGCAAAGCAGGATTTCGAAAACGGCGTAACCTGTGTGATTTCGCCTGAGGCTATATTAATCGTGACCTTATGGTGGCCCCCTACCTGCATTACGCCATACTGAGTGCTGGCGGCGAGTAAATACACGTGTAGTTGGCCGTTGGCCTCGTCTGGCAGCACAACCGTATTGTACGGCTGATTACAGCGGTCGATGTTTGCGGTTAGTGCAGTAATGCGAGCCTTTAGCATGGCCAGTTCCAGCTCGTCTAGTGTGCGCTTGGGTTCGGGGTATAGCTTGGCGGCCATATTTTTATCAAACACCACATCGGCAAATACTTCGTAGTTATCACCCTCTTGCCCTACTCCACGTGTGCGCTGGTAAAAAGATACAGTGTAATCTTCGTTATTTGGGTGGGTTATCCAGCCCACGAAGTTGGGGTATAGGCTAACGTCCATTTGTGCTTGTACTAAATCGGACGCGAACGAAGCGCGGCTGTCTTTTTTATAAAGTTCTCGCCCAGTTTGCGTTAGCTGCTTTACCAATGTTTTTTCGGTGTGAGTTAACGGTGTATCGGGCTTGCTGGGTGTGCTTGCGTTACAGCCTACAAGGCTAAGTGTTAAGGCCAGAAAGGCGTAAATAGCTAGTTTCACGCGGGGCTCCTTTTGCGTCAATTATTATTGCGTTAGAGGCCGAGTGTAGCAGCTAAAGGGTAAAAAACGAAAAGCTAAAGCAAAACAAAGGATAGGAGCCACGGCGCAAAATGTTAACACAAAGGGGGCAACACCAAGGCCGTGGCATATGGCTTAAATATCCAATGCGGCAGTTAATTCGCCTATGCGCGCTGGGTCTATTTGGCCAACTATATTAATAAATACGGCTTCGCCTTTGGGTTTGCCATCTTTTGGCTCTTGCCCTACAACCATTACTACTAGGCCATCCATAATATTATTTTTTGTTTTAGAGAATATACGCACTTTGCTGTCTGGCTCAGAAACACTAACAATGGGCTCCCACTTATCTTTTTTTAGGGCTTTGGTAGTTTTATCAACCAAGGCGATGGCTTTATCTGCATTGGTGTCTAGCTGATATACCCTTACAGTAATGTTTTCTATATTGGCGGTAAGCTCTGCCAGTTCTGGGTTTTCATTTTTGGTTAAGCTGCCTAGCAAGCCAATTAGTTGCTTAGATAGGTTAATTTCTACCATCGGGTTGCCGTAATCTTTGCGCAAACTATCAAAATCTAACGTGCTATTACCTGCTGCTAAACTAGGTGCGGCGAGTAGTGCTAGGTTTAATACACAAGCGCTAAAAAGTGCAATTAAGGTACGAGTTTTCATTAGGTTATTCCTTTACTGTAAATAATATAAGCAGGTTCCCTCTCGGTTAGCCTGCGGCTTTTTCGCTGAGTAGATGGCGGTTAACCGCTTCTGTTGTTGATATAAACGAACAGCACAGAAAAAGGTTACAAAAATTTTTAAGTAAAGTTACAAGCGGGCGAACAGCTAAGTGGTGTAGCTAGAAAGAAAAGCGGTGAGAGGTTTGATAAGCGTAAACTAAAAGGAGGGCATTGCGCC
Organism: Saccharophagus degradans 2-40; assembly: GCF_000013665.1. Classification (NCBI taxonomy): domain Bacteria; kingdom Pseudomonadati; phylum Pseudomonadota; class Gammaproteobacteria; order Cellvibrionales; family Cellvibrionaceae; genus Saccharophagus; species Saccharophagus degradans. Next base: position 4,914,196 of record NC_007912.1, on the reverse strand, counting down.
CCCCTGTTTGAATAAGTGTAAAAGCTTACTGCTTGTTAATTTCGAATAATTTCTGTAACAGTGTTAGATAAATCTTCGCTCATTACTTCGTTGGAATATACACCCCAGCGGAAGTGGTAAAGCGCACTGGTATTGCCGTTCTTGGCTTCGTCTGTGCGGCCGCTGAACTTTTTGCTGCTGTTAAAATACACTTCGAACTGATCGCCATTGGTGCGAATTTTAATTTTGAACGATCTAGAGCCGTTGGCGTAATCTTGGTCGTCACTAATACGAATATTGCCGTTACCGCGCGACCCCATGTGGATGCGTCCGTTAGATTTTACTTCAATGCGCAACTGCGGCCCGCAACAGCCGGCAAACAATTGAGCAATGGTGTAAGTGTAGTCTAACTTTTTGCTGGGTTTCATTCTGGCTTCAAAGGTGTGCCATGTGGAGCCTGCTTTAAACTTAAGCCCTTGGCCAGCTTCTGTGCGAGCATGTACGCGGGCGCCAGGTACGTTATCTGCTAGGTTGTCGCCGGTAAATAATTTAAACACTTGTTTACCGTTAGATTCCTCAAACCATTTAGACGCTTTACAGAATTCGTAGCGGTTTAAATCTGTATCGATAACGGTAAATAAATTAAATGGCGTTGGAATGTTTTCGGCAGGAGTATTAAGTGTGCACACAGAGGTTGTGGCACGCTTGAGGCGCAGCCAGTTTAAATTAAAGTTTCCGCTTTGCGCTTGAATGCGTAACGTTTTTTTACCGGTGCTTAAATTGCCAATATTGTTATTCAGGGTTTGCCAATTTTGCCAGCCGCCGGTATTGCCTATGCTAAATGTACTGCTGTTGTTGCCATTTATTTCTGCGGTAAACATACCACCGCCTACAGCAGATGCGACGCGTGCTTCTAATACATAATTGCCCGCTTCGGTAACGTTAATGGGGTATTCCAGCCATTCGTTTGCCGCAAACCAACCTACGTCGTAACCACCGTTACTATCGCTTGTGGTTTCTACGTCTACATTGTCGTTGCGATACGCACCACCAGTGTTGCCATTGGTTGTGTCGTAAAAGCCTGTGTAATCCTCCGCTTGTACCAAGCCAGGAACATCTACCGCCGCACCGCGTACCGTTAGCTTAAAGCTAGCTTGTTTGGTGTCGCCGTCGTTATCGGTGGCTACCGCTTTTATTGTGTGTGTACCAACGGGTAGGCCATTTAATTCGTCTGGCTCAGCAGCTGCGCCCCACTCGTAAGGTGCGTAAAGCTCTTGTCGTACTAATTGGTTGTTAATAAACAGCTCTACACTGGCAATGCTGCCGTCGCTATCGCTGGCGTTCACGGTTACAGAAAGAGCATAACCTTCGTCGACTGTTAGGTTGCCCGTTGGGCTAGCAAACGAAACCGACGGCGGGTTATTGCTCGCCACTTGCTGGGTGTAACACGCTTTGCGCACCCCAAAAATAGGGTCGCCAAAGGTTTGATTAGAGCAATTAACCGAACCGGTTTGATTGTAAGCGTAATAAAACGAGCCATTCGCGCCGTAGGCAACGTTGGTGGTTCCGTTTAAATACACCGTTTCGTTTTCGGCAGCAGCGTAGTTATAACCCGCCGGGCCAGTTTGCGCATGCGCTAACGCGCCACAACCCAGTACATAAACAGCAGTACAGAGTGTGGTAAAAAACTTGATACAACATGATTTCATAGCAGTGATCCTCTTATTTTAATTGTTGGTATTAACAATGAATAAAGTGCAAAAAGCGGCGCTTAAGGCGGTTGTACGTACAAGCTACACCAGCTCTACTACGTATTAGCGATAGATAAATGTTGGTAATGTGGTAAAGCCAATGGGTTAGGTTTTATTTTACTTTCCCAGTTACCAATACTAGCAAGGGCAAATCAAAGAGTTGCAGCTAAAATACGTAAAAACACCTTATTTTGTCTTATTTATCGCAATTAACTGCTTTTTTACGATGAATAAATACATGCTTAATGCACAGAAGCATATGTAACATAGTAATTATGTTGTTGACTATAAGTTAGTGGCGAAAATGAGAAGTGGTAAGGCAGTAGGATAGGTTGCAGCTATCAGTTAACAGCCAAGTAAATAAAGCATTTGCCCATGTAGGCCTGATAAGCGCAGCGCCATCAGGCGGGGGCGAACACAGAAGAGAGACGAAGGGCGCTCAAACTAGATCAAAATAATTCTCGGATAACCAGCCAGCTGTGATCTGTAGACTGTCCAGCTGTAAGCTCGACCTTCAAACAGCCAAGTAAATAGAGCATTTACTTATGTAGGCCTGATAAGCGCTGCGCCATCAGGCAGGGGGCAAGCACAGAAGAGAGGCGAAGGGCATTCAAACTAGATCAAAATAATTCGCGGATAACCAGCCAGCTGTAATCTGTAGACTGTCCAGCTGGTAGCTCGACCTTCACCCCCTATTCCTATCTAAAAACACTTTCATTTGCTCTAACCCATCGCAAAAAGACTGTAAATCTTGGTCCGCGACACTGCCGAATGCAGAAAATACCAGTGGGCCGGTGGTTTGTCGGGCTTCGTTTAGTTTTTCTAAGCCATAAGGGGTTATTTGTAGCCACTTTATGCGTGCATCGTCTTTGTCGTTTTGTTTTTGCAGGCAAGCGAGTTTTTCTAGTGCATTAACGGCCTTGGTAATGCCGGGCTGATTGATGCCCATTACTTTTACCAATTGGCTAATGGTGTGACGTTGTTGGGGGGCGTGGCTGAAGTGGTTAAGCAGGCTCATTTGAGTAAGGTTTAGCCCAAGTGGGCGCAGCTGCTTGTCTATTTGTGGTGTGAGTAAGTCGTGGCAAATCATAAAATTTACCACTGCGCGCTGTAACAGCCCTATTTTTTTATCGTCCATCCAGTTTTAAGCCTTTGTTTTAAATAATAAATTCAAATTCGTCATTATTTTTCCGACGCTTTTGTATTGCTGAAGATTGACAAAGTATTCCGTGGAATGCAATTATATATTCCGTGGAATGAAGTTGTGTTTTTAGCTTAATGCAAGGCCCAACCTTTAAGGGCCGCCTACTGCGAGGATAAGTAAATGTTTAAACGTTACGGTGATGTATGTGCAAAACTTGCCAACAGACTAAATGTTTGGCAATGGTGGTTAATGGCAATAGTACTTTGGGTGGTAAGCCAGCAAACAATGGGTTGGTTAAATGGCCTATACGCTGCTAGCCAATTTCCGGTGTCGTTTTTTGTGGGGCAAACTACGTTTAATGCCGCAGAACTAAAAAGCTACTATGCAGTACTGTTAGAGTTGGGCACGCTAGATAAATTTATTGGCGTGCAACTGGCCGATTATGTGTATATGGCTACGGTGTTGGCATCTTTGTTTGTAGCTATGGTGGCGGTTTATCGCATTCTGCCAAATATAACTTGGCTTAAAAAAATAGGTTGGTTCATGGTGCTGCTCTCCCCTGCAGCCGCTGGGTTTGATGCATTGGAAAATTTAATATCGTTTATATTACTCGCTAACCCGTTAACTTTTTCCGATTGGCTGGTATACCCTTATTCAAGTTTGGCTGTCGCAAAATTTGGTGCTTACGCTGTAACTTACCTATGGGCAATCCTTGCTTTGTTAAGCTGTGCAATAGTTTGGCCCTATGTGCTTATTAAACAAAAATTTGGTCGTGTAGCAACGGTCTAATAACATACTTATACGGAGATAAAAAATGAAAACAATACTTAGTAAGCATATAGCCGCTGGCATACTTTCAAGCTTAGTAGCCACAACAGGCATGGCTGCAGAACTAACCGTAACGGTAAAAGGTATAGCCAAAGCCGAAGGTAACTTAATTGTAAATGTGTATAAAGAGAGTGATGATTGGCTATCGCTTGATGCTGGCGCCGCGACAAAAACATTTGTTGTCGATTTAACTAAAGCCGAATCTTTAAATGCTATTAAAGTAAAAGCAGATTTGCCAAAGGGTGTATACGCTGCCACTGCAATTCACGATTTAAACAGCGATGGCAAACTAGGTAAAAACTGGATGGGCATTCCGCAGGAGCCTGTCGGCCAAACAGGTGACAGTAAAAAATTGATGGGGCCACCTAAATTTAAGGCCAGCGCATTCGCAGTGGAAGAGGCCGCAGTAGCGCAAGAGATTGTAATTGTTGGATATTAGCGTTTAAGGTTAGGGGCAGTAATACAATTAAATACGGTATTTGTTTGTATTAATTGCCCTTTATATCAATTTCAATGGCGATGTTGGGTTACAAGAGAAAGCTTATGCGAGTTTTAGTGTTTATATTGCTTCTAGGTTGCTACGCGAACACATATGCGATGGATGATGAGCCTAACCTATGTGAATCTGATGAGGCTATTTTGTTTTCCTGCGCTACCGGAACAAAAAGTGCTCTCAGTTTGAGCTACTAAATTACTCAGTAAAAGCGAAGGCAAGTTAACCTATCGGTTCGGTGAGTCGAAGCAAACAGTAGAGTTAGCATACTCGGCAAATTATGATTCATTAGAAGAAAAGTTTAATTACTCCTATAGCAGTTATCCTAAAGGTGCCGTAAGTGAACTTTCATTTAGTATAGGCCAGTACCTTTATACGGTTCATGTCGACACCCATGTTTTTAGGGGGAGTTCAGCAGGTGCCTTTATTGAAAGGCAAGGTGAGATTATTGCTTATAAAGCGTGCAATAACGCCTATCAAAAGAATAATTTATATAGGAACCTCTGATTAACCCCAACGCTTTTTGGCTCTCGCAAAAAGCAATTGGGGTTAATCAGAGTTTCCTATAGTATTTCAAAGGCTGGTTTTAATACCAGTGAAGCTAGAGGCATAGGTACTAAGCCTGACTAGCTTGGTAAAAATGGTAGCTTAACTAAAATCTGCGCTTAATAATTTTCTACGCTCTTCGGCACCTATGCTTGGCGGTATATTCCCATATAAAACACCGCCGCCATTTTCAATTTAAATATCCACACTTATTTCGAATTATAACGCGGTCTATTCGAGCATTAACGCCACTAGCTTGCATGGCGTATAAATAGCTAAGAATGAGGCCTGATTCGTTATTTCAATGGTGTGCTTGTTGTACGCTTTTGTTGATGCCTGCCTAGTCGCTTATTAATAATGAGTTTTTGGCGTATTAATCATGATGCATGCAGGTGCGCCTGCACTGTGAAGCGAGTAACATTTTTCATTACATGGTGTTATCTATTTGTTCGGTGGTGAAAGATTTTGTATTTCAAATACGTTTGTTTTTTGTGTTTGCAATTCAATAAAAGCTATTGAATTCTAAGTTAAGTATGTCTTTTCCTTTTTAATGCCCGCAAAAATAGCTAATACCTATTAACAGAAAGTTTTTTGTAATTGTTATTTCTATTCAATAGCGACGATTTTATATATCTGGCGCTTAATCCTGTTGTGGGGCATGTATTTTGTTTTTGTGATTAAAAATACTTATAGCGCTGTTCAATAATTAAAATTGGTAGTGAGGTTTGGTGGTAATAAATAATTGCTAGGTTAACGGGGCCACTCGACACTTGGAATTTGGTGCACTGTGCGAATGAATTCACCCTGTTAGCTAAAATAATACACAAACCAATACTCAAACCAATAAAAAAGAGGATAGCGTTTATGGAACCCTTATTCCCCAAGAGGTTACTTTCGATTGCTGTTTTGTGTGTGGCAAGCGCCACAGCGCAGGCAGACACGGGTATGAACCCCGATAACGATTACTGGTGGCCCAATCGGTTAAGCTTGGAGCCCTTGCGCGATTCTTCGCTTTCTGCAGACCCCCGCGGTGCAAACTTCGACTATAACGAAGCATTGAAAGATCTAGATGTAGAGGCTTTAAAAAAAGATCTTAAACAAGTGATGACCGCATCACAGGATTGGTGGCCCGCAGACTATGGCCACTATGGCCCATTCTTTATCCGTCTGTCGTGGCATGCGGCGGGTACTTACCGCATGATTGATGGTCGTGGCGGTGCCGATGGTGGCATGCAGCGTTTTGCTCCTTTAAACAGTTGGCCAGATAACGCCAGTTTGGATAAAGCCAGACGCCTACTGCAACCCATTAAACAGAAATACGGCAACAACTTGTCTTGGTCGGATCTGTTGGTATTAGCCGGTACTATCGGCATGGAAGATATGGGGTTCCCGATTGTTGGTTTTGCCTTTGGTCGCGACGATGAGTGGGAGCCAGAGGAAGTAAACTGGGGGCCAGAGGGACAGTGGTTAACTGATAGGCGTCACTCTGGTGATCGCAAATTAGATAAGCCTTTTGGCGCAACCGAAATGGGCCTTATTTACGTCAACCCAGAGGGCCCTCATGGCAACCCAGACCCAATTGCTGCGGCACACGATATTCGTCAGGCTTTTGGCCGCATGGGTATGAGCGATGAAGAAACCGTTGCGCTTATTGCTGGTGGCCACACCTTTGGTAAAGCGCACGGTGCACACAAGCCATCCGATTGTGTGGGTGCCGACCCAGAAGCTGCCAGTATGGAAGAGCAAGGACTCGGTTGGACCAACAAATGCGGCAAGGGTAACGCCGAAGATACAGTTACTAGTGGCCTAGAAGGTGCTTGGACCGTAAGCCCTGCCGAGTGGACACACAACTTTTTACAGAACCTATACGCCTTTGAGTGGGAACTTACTACTAGCCCTGCGGGTGCCAAGCAGTGGGTACCTAAAGGCGGCGCTGCGACTAACATGGTGCCCGATGCCCACGACAGCAGTAAGCGTCACGCGCCTATTATGTTAACTACAGACTTGGCGCTGAAGGAAGATCCCGCCTACCGCAAAATTACTCAGCGCTGGTTGGAAGACCCCGAGGAATTTACCCGTGCGTTTGCGCGCGCCTGGTTCAAGCTCACTCACCGCGATATGGGCCCAGTGTCTCGTTATAAAGGTGAGCTGGTGCCGAGTGATACTTTTGTGTGGCAAGACCCAGTGCCCGTTGCCGATTACAAACAAATCGGTGAGCGCGATGTTAAAAAGCTAAAAGCAGCTATTTTGGATTCCGGTTTAAGTACCAGTGATTTGGTAAAAACCGCATGGGCATCGGCAGCGTCTTTCCGCACAACAGATATGCGCGGTGGTGCGAACGGTGCGCGAATTCGTTTGGCCCCACAAAAAGATTGGGCCGTAAACCAGCCGCAGGACTTGCAGCGCGTATTGAAGGTGCTCGAAGGTGTGCAGAGAGAATTCAATAAAAAATCACGTAAAACAAAAGTCTCGCTTGCGGATGTAATTGTTTTGGGTGGCGCCGCAGCCATTGAGCAGGCCGCTAAAAAAGCGGGCCATAAGGTTGAGGTGCCCTTTTTCCCTGGTCGCACCGACGCCAGCCAAGAAATGACCGACGTAAGTACTTTTGCTTGGTTGGAGCCTAAGTCTGACGGGTTCCGAAATTTCCACGCTGAGGGCTACAAGCGCAACCCAGCCGAAGCGCTGGTTGAACGCGCGGCGCTATTGGGTTTAACCGCGCCAGAAATGACTGCATTGGTAGGTGGCTTACGCGTATTGCAAGCTAATGCCGACGGCAGCCAACACGGTGTGTTTACCGACAACCCCGGCAGTTTGACTAACGACTTTTTTGTAAACTTGGTGGATATGTCTACCGTATGGAAAAAGTCTGACACCGAAGCGGGTTTGTACAAAGGGCTGGATCGAAACTCGGGTAAAGTGAAGTGGACTGCCACCTCCGCCGACCTGATTTTTGGTTCTAACTCAGAGCTGCGCGCCATAGCCGAGTACTACTCACAGAGTGATAGCCAAAAAACTTTTGTACAGGATTTTATAAACGCTTGGAGCAAGGTGATGACCGCAGACAGGTTTGATCTAAAATAAAAAGTGGTAATTGCACTTTTCAGCTAATGTAAAAAGCCCGAATGCTCTTCGGGCTTTTTTTGTTTTAAAATTTGGTTTTTTATCACCACGAATATTCACCATTCATACCGTAACGCTAAGTTAGTCTAAGAGCTACGTATCCACCGTGGACGAGGTGCGAGTAGTGTAAAAAATTATGCGTGTTTGGGGTAAATGTTTAAGCGTTAGGGGGCGGGAATATCGTCAAATTCAATATTTGGTCGTGTTAATTGCCCTTTTACATTTAATTTTATGGTGATGGTATATTCGTAGTTGTAGCGGTTAAAATTCACTTGCTAAACTGCCATAAAATAATAAAAGGACGTAATTATGCCTCGCCAATTTACATTTACTCGAGAAAATGCCGAAGTAAGAAAAGCGCTCTCGCCAGAACAGTTAGCAGCTGTACGTCAATGGCAAAACGAGCGTTTAGATTATCAATTTGAATTTCATACTCAGCATATGGCCGGCTGGCCCTGCTACCTTCGCGAACCCGATGGTCCAAATAGAAACTTGCCTAAAGTTAATCTTAAAGAATACATCGGCCAATTACTTCAAGGCAGCAGTGTGCGAACACAAGCAAATGTGAATGACTTTGAGGCGGTTATAGCGGCCAATATCGATGCGTTTAAAGCAATGGCGGAGCTGTTTTACGAAGGTGAAGAAGTTGCCACAAGCACTGAGCCAACTTGGCATGTTGAATTTGCATGTAACAGAGATAAAAAAGCAAAAACAGTTTTTATACGTTTGCCTTCGCGAGCTAAAGCTTTAGGTGCAGCTTTCTGGGATAATATGAAATCGCGTGCGGAGAAACCAAATTGCCCTTTACATCGCAATGCAAAATGCTTGGATGACACTGCCGTGCAATTAGAGCCTGCTGAAGCGCGAAAGGTAACTAAGTACTATAACGATAATAGTGAAATAGTTGGTTGAATTTTAGTTTGTAATGACCAGCTTACATAAAACTAACCGCAACGGATTGTGTGTGGGTAACAACGAAGGCAATAGTTAAAAGTATATTTCTCTAAACTGTTACCCGTCCCCTGCCCCATTCGTTATTTGCTCGCCTTAATCCATTTGTTACTGGTATCTACAACAGCCTTCATCTTGCGCAATAATTGGTAAACACCGAAATAGCTTCTATCAAAATACAATTGGTCGCGGGTGAGTGAATACAGGCTTTCCATTGCGGTTTTATGGTTGGCCCTGTTCATGTCGGTGGGTGGTGGTGGCAGCTGGCTAAAGTCGTAATAGTTCGACTCGGTTGGGCCAGATAGAGTATTGCCGTTAATATCTTTACGTGTAGGTGCGTAAGGCGTGCTCATCCAGTCTTGCAGTGGGCCAAGTATGGGGTATACGTGGTTTATATAGCGGTCGTATTCCATATCTTGCGATAATATTCTTAGTTGTTTGTAGCTTTCAAAAACCTGTGGCTGATTTTTATTTAATATGGCGCTAACTAAATGCCCCATATTTTCGGTAAATGCTTTATCCAGTTTTTTAACGCAGCCAAAATCTATTAAGCCAATATCGCCGTTTGCTAAAAACAAATAGTTACCCATATGCGGGTCGGCATGTAGTGCGTTTAGTTCGAAAGCGCCATGGGTAAAAATATTAAATATTATTTGCCCCGCGCGGTTTCTTTGTGCCTGTGTGGGGTTAGTGCTTAACCATTCTTCTACGTGTAACCCCTCTAAAAATTCTGTGCAAATAACACGTTGGGTGCTAAAAGCGTTATACACCTTCGGAATACGCACGCCTGCTACATTCAAATTATGGGCAAACCAGCGTGTATTTTCGGCTTCTTGCTCGTAGTTTATTTCATCTTTTAAGCAGCGTTCTATTTCGTCTAGCGTAGTTTCTAATACGTGTTTGTTGGGTACATGGCTGGTGGTTTTAGACAAACTATTAAGTATAAAAGACAACATTTTTAAATCGCTATCAATCGATTCGCCAATGCCTGGGTATTGTATTTTTACGGCAACAGTTTGCTGCTCGCCGGTTTCGGGCAAGGTAATGCTGGCTTTGTGTACTTGGCCAAGGCTGGCTGCGGCACAGGCTTGGGGTTCGAACTTGTCGAATACTTTACTCGGTTCTTTACCTAGCTCTTGAATAAACATTTTGCGAATTAACGCGCGATTAATAGGCGGTACTTGATAACAGCTTTTGGCTAATTCTTTGCGAATACCTTCGGGTAATAAATCGGCCTCTAAGCTAAGTAATTGCGATGCTTTTAATGCTGTGCCGCGCATTTGGCTTAAGCCGCTAAAAAGTATGCGCCCTATTTCGGCCTCGTGGTCGAGTTTTAGTTGCGCTTTCTTTTCTACATTGGCGCTGCTGGTGAGGGTTTTATTTTTTAAATAATTTAAGTGGCGTATGCCAGATTTGGCCGCCATGCCGGTAGTTTTAAGTGCGCGAGATAGTTTGGTAGATAATATTTTTTGGTTGTTGTCGGGTTCTAAGCTATCTACTTCATCGTCAACAGTGTGTGTGCTCACAGAGGCATTCCTTATCAGCAATATGCTGCAATTTTAAAATTAGGATTGGTTATTGCTTGGCGAGGGTTTCTTTAAATTCCTGCATCATATTTAGCAATCCCCCGCCGCTGCTTAGGCCGCGCAACAAATGGGTTTTAATAATAAAACCTGCCATATCAATCGCTTTATTTATAAACCCGCTTTTTAGTACGCTATCAATAATGCCTATAGATAAATCAGTTAATTGAGTAGTGTTGCTAAACCCTTTCGAATTGTCTTTCATCCAATAAAACGTAATACCCAATATGTAGTCGGTTAGTAGCGTGGCCAGCATGCCTTGCATGGGGATATCAGGGTAAGCTTCGTCGTGGTCGAGGTTGCTAAGTAAGGTGGTAAGTTCTTGCTTGTAGCTTTTGGCTACTTCTAGCTCATCTTTAAGCAACGTAATGGGCGATTTAATTATTTGCTTAAGGCTAAGCTCAACAAATTCCCTATCTGCCATAAGTTGCTCTAAGAAGGTGTCCACCAGTAGTTGCAGCTTCTCGGCAAAGGTAAAGCTTTCTAGGTCATCGGTGTTGCGGTACTCGGCCAATGCGTCGGCGCCGCGGGTGTCGTAAAAGCCGAGAATAAGTTTGTCTTTATTGGCGAAGTATTTGTAGATGGTGGCATCCCCTACCCCCGCTTCGCGCGCGATTTGCTTCATAGTGGTGTTGTCGAAGCCATTTAGTACAAATAAATCGGCTGCGGCGCTAACAATTTTGCGCTGGGTTTCGAGTTTTTGTTCCTTGCTGATTTTCATAATGAATACAAACTCTCTATTAATCTATAGTATTTAGCATTTAATCTATAGTTAAAAAGCGTATTGTGCAAGTTTTGTTCGTTGTGTTTTTGGGGTTTTTAACAGGTGAGTTTGTAAGTGATTGAAATTACTGGATTATTTTTTATGGCTAAAGAATTAAGTAATTTTCGGGGTTACTCGGCATAAGCTTTAGTAAACTTGCACCCATTAGAGATTAACCATAAGCAATGGCTGGTTGACAGCCGCGGGTTGGAAACACAATGAAACAAGGTTTCGAGGTATTTTGGCGCTTCTTATTGTTGGGCTTTGTAAGCTTTGGCGGCCCAGCGGCGCATATAGGTTATTTTCGCAACGCGTTTGTAGAAAAGCGCCAATGGTTAACCGAAGAAGCCTTTGCCCGTCTGTTGGCTCTTAGTCAATTTTTGCCCGGCCCAGGGTCGAGCCAATTGGGGTTTGCCATAGGCCTACAGCGCGCGGGGCTAGCTGGTGGCATAGCGGCGTTTTTGGGTTTTACTCTGCCCTCTTTCTTGCTGATGTATTTTATTGCCGCAATAAATGTGGATGAGCACACTCAAGGTGAGCTTGGCGCAACCGTGCGCGCAGTGTTACAGGGTTTAAAGTTGCTGGCGGTGGTTGTTGTGGCCGATGCGGCATTGAGTATGTTTAAAACCTTTTGCACAACTCGCCTTGCCGTGGCCATAGCGCTGGCGACGGCTATTGCTTTATTAATGGCGCCAACGTTATGGATGCAAATGGCAGTGCTAATTACCGCCGCATTGGTGGGGTGTGTTTGGGGCAAGCCCGCGCCGCAACCGGCAGCGCCAAGCAGTGGTTTTAAGTTATTGCCACTAAGTTTATTCGCCATGTTGTTTATTGGTTTGCCTATTGCGGCTACGCAGTTTAGCCAAATACAGTTTTTTGCCGAGTTTTATAAAGCCGGTAGTTTGGTGTTTGGCGGTGGGCATGTGGTGCTGCCGTTATTACAGCAAACCGTGGGCAGCGCCATATCGCCAGATCAATTTTTAACAGGCTACGCCGCCGCGCAAGCTGTGCCCGGCCCAATGTTTACCTTCGCCACCTTCCTAGGCGCCGAGCTGGCGGTACTTTCTTCGCTTAGCCCTATTCAAGGCGCATTACTGGCCACGTTGGCTATATTTTTACCCGGCTTTTTACTGGTGCTTGGCCTGCAGGGGGCGTGGCAAAACGTGGCAAATAAACCCAAAATTGCTGGCGCCGCGTGGGGTATAAACGCCGCTGTGGTAGGCCTGCTTATTGCCGCACTCTACAACCCCGTATTTATAAGCGCCGTTTTTTCACCCAAAGATATGGCCATGGTACTAGCTGGCTTATTTGCCCTGCGCGTAATGCGGGTACCTATTGTTTATTTGGTGGTGGGCTTTGGTGTGGTGCGTATTTGGTTGTAGTTTGTTGGTGGTTTAATTCTATTCTAAATGCAGCTTAAATGAGGGAGTAGTCCGCGACTATCAAATTTTCAGTTAGCGTTATGCCTGTTAGTTCGTTGGCTAAAATGCATTTTTTCAGTTTTTCTCCGCAGTAAAAACGGCCATTTGCCGCTTTAATATGAAGTAGTTCGGGTAATTCTATATCGTCGCGAAACGATAACTCAGCTGTTACGCTTTTATCGTATGAGGCATTTGTGAGAGTTATTTCATCAGAAATTGTTTTAATAAGATTATCGGAATGTTCGGTGAAATTAACAGCGTGCCATACTTCATTATCCAATTTAATACTAAAAATTTCTGCACTTTCTGGAATAAATTCTTTTATTACATTAAAAGCTTTAGGGCTGAATGTGAGCATTTCATTTAATAATGTTATGTCAGGCTTAGGTAAATTTGGGTCTTCGAACCAATCTGCGACCATTTCATCAATTGCAATTTCTTGAGAGCTATCTTGCGACGATTTAAAATGATTGGCAGCTTGTGTTCGTTCGTATAAACGAATCTCACACTCTTCAGTAAGGTGTAACCCTTTGTAATCAAAATATGCAAATAGTATTTGATAAATCATAATTTTTTATTTAAGTATCAGCGGGGTAACTAATCCATGTTGTAATTTGGTGTGAACCAAAGGAAGGAGGCGTTTAAATTCTAATGGTGTGGGATGTAAACGCCAGAGTGGGTTTTGGAATCGTTTCTCATTTCATAAAATGAGCAGGTCGCTCCAGTTTATTGATAAACCAGGCTACTATTTTTGCGAACAGCCAATTTCTTCGAAATCCGTAAATTCTTAGGGCGAAAGATCAAAAAACGTATGAATATGTCCCTATAACGTGCTCAATTCGTCCATGAATTGAGCATTTTTGATCTTTCGCCCTAAGAATTTACTCGCGGAATTACCTACGACAAGTTTGTTATCCGTCTGAAGCGACCAAGTCGTTTCCATTTATATTTTTCATACTTTAATTTATTGTGCCCATCGACAAATTGTCGAATTTGCTGTGGTCGGTAGAGTAGATGCGTTCAAGTTCTTTATCTAAAAGCGTCACTGCCATGAGTATAAATTATGTCTCCTTTCTTAGGTGCAGCGAGAATCTAGCATTATTTCTAATGCAATGAGCGCGTAGAACTGCAAAACCTTTCTTGTTTCACATAGGTTGGCCTCTAAATTATTTTGTGGTTGGTTTTAGGCTACATACTTTATGTGTTGGACTCTGCTTTAGGTATTTGTAACGCAGGTCTTCCACCGCCCTTATCTGGCGTGTCTGCTAATCTCGTTAAGCTAGCTATTTTAAGAATAGGGTGCGCTCCACTTTATTTATATTATAATATATCCTGCAAGGCCTAATAGTAGGGCTTTAGTGCGGTGCTTGACCTTAAACCGCTAGGCCCAGCTACGCATTCTGTTGGGCCGAATATCATCATTCTTACAATAATTATTACATTCACTACCTAAGCGGCTGTGGGGTTCTGTTACTGCTAGAAAACAGACTGCAATGCCTGGCGACTTCTAAAGGACAACTATGAAAATTTCTCTCTATTACCACGGGCGCGTAGTGGGGCGGCTGGTTTTGTTACTTGCTGTTCTGTTTGGCTCTAGTGCTGCGTTTGCAGCAGAGCAAGAGGACGGTCGTGAGCGGTTGTCTTTAAATCGCGGCTGGTATTTTCATTTGGGCGATGTGCCTATGGCGCCTATAAAGGGCCACAGCGAATCTTATATGAATGCCAAGGCGGGCAATGCGCCAGGGCCTGCGGGTAGGGAGTTTGACGATTCTGAATGGCGACGTTTAGATTTGCCGCACGATTGGGCGGTAGAAGGGCCCTTTGACCCCAACGAAAATATCTCGCAGGGCTACAGGCCGCGTGGCATAAGTTGGTACCGCCGCTATTTGCGAGTGGAGGAGAGCGATAGAGGCCGCTATTTTGAACTGCAATTTGATGCCATTGCCACCCATGCCACCGTGTGGGTAAACGGCAATGTGGTAAAGCGTAACTATTCGGGCTACAACGCGAGTTATATCGATATTACCCCTTATATTCGTTATGGCGATGCCATGAATACCATTGCGGTTAAGGTAGATGCCACGCAAATGGAAGGCTGGTGGTACGAGGGGGCGGGTATGTATCGCCACACTTGGTTGGTTAAAGCCAACCCCGTGCATATTGTTACCGACGGCCTACACGCCACGCCGCGTTTAGAAAGCGAAACCCTAGAGGGTGGTAAATGGAGCATACCGGTTGAGGTAACCCTAAATAACAGCGGCGAAAATCTGCAAACCGTAACGGTAGAGGTAACGGTTACGGCACCCAATGGCAAGCAAGTGGCCAAGCAAAGTGGCAATGTAACTGTGCCGGTGTTGGGCGAGGCGGTGGCTAAGTTACCCGTGACTATTCAGTCGCCTGCGCTGTGGAGCCACGAGCAAACCAATCTATATCGCGTAAACGCTGTCGTTAAGCACGGCAAGCGCGTCATTGATGAAATAGCACTTTCTACCGGCTTTAGAACGGTGCGTTTTGATTCGCAGCAGGGCTTCTTTTTAAACGATAAGCACGTGAAACTGCAGGGTGTGTGTATTCATCAAGATCACGCTGGCGTAGGGGTGGCCGTGCCCACTAGTATTTGGCAATACCGCCTGCGCCGTTTAAAAGAGCTGGGTGTAAACGCTATTCGTTTTTCACATAATGCCCCCGCCGTCGAGGTGCTGGATTTGGTGGATTCCATGGGCTTTTTGGTGATGGACGAAAACCGCAACTTCAACCCATCGCCCGATTACATGCAGCAGCTAGAATGGATGGTTCGTCGCGATCGCCATCACCCGGGCATTATTTTGTGGTCGGTATTTAACGAAGAGCCGGTACAGGCGTCGGAGGTAGGTTATCAAATGGTGCGCCGCATGGTGGCCGCCGTTAAAGCATTAGACGATACACGCCCCGTAACCGCAGCTATGAACGGCGGTTTTTTTAGCGACTTGAATGTATCCCACGCGGTGGATGTACTGGGGGCAAACTACCAAGTGCCCGATTACGATCGCTTTCACGCGGCGCGTCCAGAAATGCCCTTTACCAGCTCGGAAGATACTTCTGCGTTTATGATGCGCGGCGAATTCACCACCGATTACGATAAAAACCTTATTGCCAGCTACGATGAAGACTTTGCCTTTTGGGGCAATAGTCACCGCGATGCTTGGCAGGCGGTAGCAACGCGCGACTATGTAGCGGGTGCATTTGTATGGACAGGGTTTGATTACCGCGGCGAACCCACGCCACTGGCTTGGCCTTCGGTAAGCTCGTTTTTTGGCATTATGGATTTAAACGGCTTTGCCAAAACCGCGTATTACATTCACCGCGCGCAATGGGTGAAGGATGAGCCGCAAGCGTATTTAGCGCCCCATTGGAACTGGGCGGGTAAAGAAGGGCAGATTATTCCCGTATTGGTGATGGCCAATGTCGACAAAGTGCAATTGCTGCTTAATGGCAAAAGCTTAGGCGAGCAAGTGGTTGACCCTTTTCAAATGAACACCTTCGATGTGGCTTATCAGCCCGGCAAACTTGAAGTAATTGGCTATAGCAGCGGTAAAGAGGTGGTGCGCAATAGTGTAGAAACCACCGGCAAAGCTGTGGCTGTGCAGTTGGTGCCAGATCGCAAAGCGCTAGTGGGCGACGGTTTTGATGCTATGCCAATTACCGTGCAGGCGGTGGATGCAAAAGGGCGGGTTGTACCTACCGATAACTCGCTTATCCACTTTGAAATAAGCGGTGCAGGGCAGTCGATTGGTCACGGCAATGGCAACCCCAATTCCCACGAGGATGAGAAAGGCGCAACGCGCCATTTATTTAATGGGCTCGCCCAATTAATTGTGCAAAGTCATTACGAGAGCAGCGGCAATATCACAGTAAAAGCCAGCTCGCCGGGGTTAAAAACCGCAAAGGTAAGCATACCGGTTAAAAAAGTGGCGGCGGTGCCCTACGTGGCCTCGCAAACGGCCCCCAATGTGCATTTGTCCGATTGGCGTACGTCTCCCGTGGCGAGCCAGCGCCCTGATCCAACCCAAAAAGTGGCCGATAACGATATGAATAGCTGGGGGTGGGGGCAGCCGCCGTTTATGTCGCAAGCCAAGGGCGAAACGGCACCCGCGCGCTACCGCTTGTATCGCACTAACTTTACCCCGCGCAAAAATTTAGCGCGCGGTGATGGCGAGTTATTTATAGGCGATGTAGTCGGCCGCGTGGAAGTATGGCTAAACGACGAGCTGCTGTACAAAAAAGACAACGTGCGCAAACAAAACCTACGACTGCCCATCCCCAAAGGAGAAGGCAACCGCGAACTTACGTTTTTGCTAGAAGATGAAGGCCAAGACAACGCCGTAATAGGCGGCCCAGTAATTGTGCAGCCAAAGGGTAAGAAGTAGAACCGGCATTTTCGGGCCGCGAGGCAGGTAGGCCGGATAAGCGCAAGCGCCATCCGACGGTTGTTGTGAAAGTTTGCCGAGCTGTGTCTTGGGGGTGTATCCCGAAACTTGTGGTTTGTGGTGCTTTTCGAGATTGCCCGATGGCGCTTGCGCTTATCGGGCCTACGTAAACTATAGATTTCTCACTAGCTCCTACCGATTGATACCTAGCTCCTACCGACTGCCCCACCTAGCATTTATCGATTAAGAGCTAGCTATTAAACTCACTGACAAGTCGATGGCGCGGCCGCGATAATGGCCGTTTTGCCTTCACTGTACACAGAGTTATAGGGCGTTGCGCCGCCGCGGCCGGTGGTGGCAAATAGGTAATCTGCCAGTTCTTGGCCTACGGCAAAGCGGTTTGCGTCTATTGTGGCTTTGGAATCGGCGTTGTAGGTTGCGTACATATCGGGTGTGCTGCCGTGGGATGCGGTTAGGTCACCGGGGTCGCCCTGTAGTTGGCAATCCGAATTCGAGAACCACACATAGCTGCCACTTATTTCTAAACCGCCTTCTCTAAAGTCGCGCAGCAAGCCTTCTACCCAATAGCTCATATCATCGTCTTTAGTTTCTGCGGCTGTGGTGCTGTTCATTACCATATTGTCTTCAAAGGCAATGCGGCCGCCCACGCGCACGCTAAGAATATCTTTGCGGTAGCCGTAAAACACGTTGTTAAACATATGCGACTGACCGCGGCGCATAAGTGGCACACGGCGCAATGTATTGTATGAGCTAAGCGCGTATTGATCGTCGGTAGTCACAAATAAATTGTTGTGAATGGTAGACGTAATTTGCGCGTTAATGGTACGGCTATCGCTCGAACCGTGCAGGGCTGCGCGCTTCACATTCATTAAGCGGTTAAACGATACGGTAATATCGTAGGCACCTACTTTAATGTCGAACGCCGAGTCGCCGGTGTTTTCGAATGTATTTTGATGAATCCAAATATCGTGGGATTCACCCGTTGACCGAATCATATCTGGGTCTAAGTCGTGATCTTCGGTGTGCCCTACGCCTTCAAACGCGAGGTTTGTCACTATTACATTTTGCGCTTGATAAGTGCTGGTACCGCTGCTGTCGGCGCCAATGGCAAAGCCATTAAATAGGAAGTAAGCGTTAGTGCCGCGGCCATCAATAGTGGTATTCGATTTAATCACTTTGTTGCGAATAGGCAGGCCAGAGTCGTTTAAGCGCTCGTTAAAAAATGTTTGCTCACAGCTGGCATTGGCAACGCCGTTAGCTTCGCACCAGGCATTGTGGTCTTTACATTCTGCCTCAGTGGCGCCGCCAAGCGCGTTGCGCACACTGCTACTGGCGCAATCTAACCGGTACATGGCCACTTCGGTTCTGCTGGCAAAGTCGTCTTTGTCGAACACTATCCACTTATAGTTTTCAGAATTAATGGCATTTAACACTTGCTGCTCGGTAGATACATCGCCATCGGCGGTAATAATCACCAGCTCACTGCCCCCTGCTGGGTTGTAGCCGCCAGTGGTATTCTCGCCAAAGCCCACTGGCTTACCTAGCGACGAAGCCAAACACTCAATAATTTCTTGATCGGTTTGCAGGGTAGATTCGCGCCAGTTAATGCTGGGGTCGTTTACTAGGTTGTAACAGGCTTGGTTAGGTGGAACAAAAACAGTGCCGCCGCTGGTACTACTAGAGGAAGAGCTAGACGACGAACTTGATGATGAGCTGGAACTGGTTGAGCTGGAAGAACTAGACGATGAGCTAGATGTGCTCGATGAAGAGCTAGAGCTACTGGACGAACTAGATGATGAACTTGAAGAATCCGAGCTTTCACACGCTACTGCCTCAGCCAACTCTGGGCCGTCTAATTCAATATAATCGATATTTGGCAGGCCGCTGTTGCCGGTAGCGGTAAGCACCAATGTGTTCGTGCCCGCCTGTAATTCGATAGTTTGGGTTTCTTCTAACCAGCTTGTCCAGCCGCCGCTAGAGGTAAACGTATAGTCTGCCGCGCCTATGTCGTTGGCCGTTAAGCTACCCGCGCGGGTGCTGCTTGCGGCGTAGCGAAAGGTCACATCGTAAAAACCTTGTTCTGCAACGCTTACTTGCCAGGCTATATCGGCGCCTAGGTCGTTATCGGTGTTGGTAAAGCCGCTACCGGTGTAACCAAGGTGCTCGTCTTCCACTACCAAATCGGTATCGCCAGCAGAACAAAACCCAGTGGCTAATTCTTGAATTAACAGGGTAGTGGCACCTTGTGCGCCGCCAGAACTGCTGGAGCTGCTACTGGAGCTACTGCTTGAACTACTAGAGGAGCTACTCGACGAACTACTGCTGCTGGAACTAGAGCTACTGCTAGATGAGGAGCTAGAACTGCTCGAACTGGAGCTAGAAGAGCTTGTCGATGCGCTGCCGCTGTCGTTGCTGCCACTGCCGCCGCCACCGCAGGCAGCTAAGGTTAGGCAGCAGGTACTTATCAGTAGTTGTGAAAGCTTCATAGTAATTTACGCGTCAATTAGATTTAACCCGCATTATTACCAGTATAGGTAAAACCTGTCTAGCCAAAATGTTTTTAAATGCTATTTTGGTCATACAGGTTTTAACCCTTTTGCTGCAAGTCGCTGTTCAAAGCTGTAATGAAGCCTAAAAAATAATAGAACGCGGTGGTAAGTGCTTTTGTTAACTACACTTTACTCATCATCTACGGCCGTTCTCTCTAGCTCTGGTATGGCGCGCTTCTAGTCGCAATGAGTATATTTATTGCTCGATATCTTCGTGTTAACTAACCGCATATCGCGGTTAAATAATCAGATAAATGCCATGGTTTGACTCGTAAATATACTTTACTTTGCGCAAGCAAACGTTTACCTTTTGCTTGGTAAACGTTTACCTTGTCGTTTGTAAAAATAATAACTAGGTGCGTATTAGCAGTGCTTTACCACTTGGCGCAGCAGAGCTGAGTTTAGAAAGGCACCGAGTAATGCGAACACAAAATGCTCGAATCATAATAAATAATAGTTAGGGGAAAGTTCTCATGGCACATACAAAGATGCACGCCAACAAAAATGCACAGCATGCCAAAAAATTCGTGCCCTATTTTGCGCGTACCGGCCTGTTTGCAGCTATTAGCATGGCCAGCGCCATGGCTGTTGCACAAGACACACATTCAGAAAACAGTAACCCAATGGAAGAAGTAACGGTTACTGGCATGCGTGCCGCGCTAGATAAAGCGTTGGACGTAAAACAAAACAGCAACTTTGTTATGGATGCTTTGTCGTTAGAGGACATTAACTCTACCCCAGCTATTACCATCGCCGAGGCGTTAGTGCGTATGCCGGGTGTATCTGGTGTGCGCGATCGCGGCAACGAAAGCCAAGCGGCCATTCGCGGCATGGGCCCGCGCATGGTGTTCAGTACACTAAACGGACGTGAGCTTGCCACCTCTGAGCCTGGGCGCGCAGTGCGCTACGAGCAATTCCCATCAGAAATGATTTCTGCCGTAGAAGTGTATAAATCGCAATCTGCCGATCTTACCGAAGGCGGTATTGCCGGTACTATCAATCTTAAAACCCTGTCGCCACTTAATCACAGTGGGCCTACTTACACTGTGCGCGCGGGCTTGCAGTACAACGATGCCGGTGCAGATTTGCCAAACTACGATGCACTGGGCAATCGTTTTAGCTTATCTACAGTGCATAGCATTACCGACGAATTCGCTATTGCAGTTGGTTACTCTGCGCAAACGCAAAAAAATGCTTACGCTTCGTTTCAGGGCTGGGGCATGAACAACGATGCAACCTGGCAGCCCGCATTTGCAGACGGCCCTGCAGAATTAGACGGTAATGGCACGCGCGGCTATGCGCCGTGGGGTGCAGCACTAGAATTAAAGGGCTTAACAACCGAGCGCGAAGGTTTAATTTTTACCGCAGAGTGGGCGCCGAGTGATGACCTAAGCGTAAAATACGATACCCTTTACACCGATGTGGGCTTGTTTGAAGAAACCCCAAGTAACTGGTACCAAGGCTTGGGTAACTGGGATGGCGGCCAAAACGGCAGCTACCGCGATATCGAGCTAGAAGGCGATTATGCCGCCGCTGCAACCGCTGTGGGTATAGCCGAAGTGCGCCACGTTATTGCCAAATACCGCCAAGAAAGCAGCAGCATTTCGCACGGTATTAACGTTAAGTACGACGGTTACGAAAACCTGCAAATTAGTGCCGATATAAACTACTCACACGCAGAGCGCGACGGTTATTGGAATGCCATTTGGTTCGATCAATACGGCCAAACTATTCGCTACGATTTTCGTGAAGGGTCAGAAGGCGTTTCCGCCCCAGATGGCGGCAATGTATTAACGCCTACCGCAGATGGCGCATTAACATTTCCTAGCTGGGGGCCAGAAGAGTGGAACCAAGCTAACGCCAACGAAGGTAATCACCTAGAAGACACCATGTTAGGTGGCAATGTAGATTTCAAATTGGCTGTAGATGCCGGTCACTTAGTGGGTGTAGATTTTGGTATACGCCATGCGGGTCGCGAAAAAGAAAACTCGCCTACAAGTTTTGTAATGACCGACCCAGAGCAAGCGACCGCTATGGATCGCCTGCCTGAAGGCTTCTTTACTACATACGAAGTAACAGAATTTCCTTCTACACCACTGGTTTACGCTGAATCTTACGATGCATTGGCAGAAGCATTTTACGGCGGCGTAGATTACAGCCAAGCCGAATTGCGCAATGGCGATTACTGGTTAGTAGAAGAAGTAAACAATGCCGCTTATGTAAAGTTGAATTTTGAAGGTGAATTGGCAGGCTTTGCTTATAACGCAAACGTGGGTGTTCGCCATGCGAAAGCTTCGATAGATAGCACCGGCTACCCTGGCGGTGGCGATACGTTGCAAAGTGTGTCTAACGATTACAGCCACACCTTACCCAGCGCGACTATCAACGTAGATATACACGACGATATGGTTGTTCGCCTGTCTGCTGCACGCGCTATATCGCGTCCACCCGTAGATGAAATGCGAGCGGGCGAATTTATTAACCTTACCACCGGTGCGGCTAACGGTAGTGCGGGCAACCCGTACCTCGAACCCTACATTTCAGATCAAATAGATATTTCTTACGAATGGTACTTTGCCAGCGAGTCTTTGTTTGCTGCCACACTGTTTTATAAAGATATTTCTAACTACGTGGGCATTGAAACCATTGGTACATTCCAAGACGAAAATGACCCAGAGCGATCATTTACAATTTCTGGCCCTGTGAACGGCGATGGCGGTTACGTTAAGGGGGTCGAGTTTACCTTCCAAATGCCGTTTAACTTCTTACCCGTTGAAGGCTTTGGGGTTTACTCGAACTTAGCACTGGCCGACTCCAATGTTATGGAATTTACGCCAGTAAATAACCCCTACACCATGGCGGGCTTAGCCGATTACACCGCCACCGCCGACCTGTGGTACAGCAACAACCGGTTTGATGCGCGCTTGGGCTACAAAGCCACTTCCGATTACACCACAGGCTTTACGTGGAACGGAGCAGAGCTAAATACCATTGCCCCCGAGGCGAGCTTAGGTTTGAGCATGTCTTACACCTTTACCGACAACATATCTGCCCGCGTGCAGGCATGGAACCTTACCAACGAACCTGCGCGTTTAACCCGCGACAACACCAATGCGAGTTTAATGCGCTATGACGAATACGGCCGCGGCTACATGGCGGATGTGACCTTTACTTTCTAAGTTGTTCATTGCTAGCAGCCCATATTTGCTAATACCTATTAGTTGTTAGCGCCCTTTTATTGTTAGTTTCATCGTTCTCTTCGTTCGATTTATGCGGCTACTTTTTAGTAGCCGTTTTTTTTGGCGCCTAATAAAACAAAGTATGTAACTAATTGTAAATGCAGCAAGAATCGGGTGGCCAAAAGCGGGTGAGTCGCGCAAGCTATTACTTTGTTTACCTTCACAGGAAAAGTAATGCCGCACCCAGCAACACGTGTCGCAATAGAAAACAGCGAACAACACGCGCACTACAAAATAGTCGAGCGTGCTATCACCTACCTAGTGGCTAATCAGCGCGAGCAACCTAGTCTTGCTTTAGTAGCCAAACAAGTGGGCCTAAGTGAATCGCGCCTGCAGCGTGTGTTTACCGATTGGGCCGGTGTTTCGCCTAAGCAGTTTCTGCAATTTTTAACGAAAGAGCATGCAAAACAAGCACTTACCCACGCACCGGTATTAGAAGCAGCCCTTGCTAGCGGGTTGAGCGGCAGTGGCCGCCTGCACGATTTAATGGTGCGCTGCGAAAGCATTACCCCAGGCGAATACAAAAAGCAGGGCGCCGGTTTAACAATAGAATACGGCGCCCACAGCTCGCCTTTTGGCTTTTGTTTTATTGCAGTTACCCCTCGCGGCGTATGTAAGCTGGCGTTTTATGATCAACAGCGCGAGCACGCGTTACTGGTTGACGAGCTACAAGCCGATTGGCCCAACGCTACGCTGGTGCATAGCCCTACGGGTACCGAATACAGCTTTCGACAAATATTTGGCAACGGGCAATCGCGCGGCGATATAAAACTGTTATTAAAAGGCACGCCATTTAGGTTACAAGTGTGGGAGGCGCTGCTGCGTATTCCTAGCGGACAACTTCTTAGTTATCAACAGGTTGCCGATGCAATAGGCAAGCCCAATAGTGTGCGTGCGGTTGCCTCTGCCATTGCCAGTAATCACATTGGGTATGTGATTCCCTGCCACCGCGTTATTCGCAACACGGGTGGTTTAAGCGAATACCGCTGGGGTGCGTATAGAAAGCGCAGCCTAATAGGGTGGGAGCAGGCGCAAATTGTGAAGCGTGTAGATTAACCTTTTAGCTTGTGCGTATTGGGTTTTGTTGCAAGGTACAGTATCCTAAGCGCCAGCTAACAGCTAACAGCTAACAGCTAACAGCTAATAGAAAGGGAGGGACCCTTTCTTAAATGGAATGGTCATTATTAGTAGTGAATAAGTAATGATTCAATAAATGGACCCAAAAGGAATCGATAATGGACGACGTCGCCATCGCCTCGGGCAGTAAAACTACTGGCCAATCCCCTCTTGCTAATGAAGCAATCATAGAAAAAAACGAACGTACCGAAATAGAGCGATATCGCGATATTTACAGCTCATTCGATGATATGACCCTGCTAAAAGAATACAACCGTATTTATAGCGACCCCAACAGCAGTACCAACATAGAAGCGCTGCAACGTTTAAGTGCCATGCTGCAGCTTTTACGTACACGCAATATAGACCCAGAAGTACAGAACCGCCCGAAAGAGCAAGGCAACTCGGATATAGGCATAGGCGCTGCTTTTATAGGTGCACTTACCGTGTTGTTTATTGGCTATAAGCTTTTTAGAATCTTTACCGCTTAATAGATTCTCCAAGCTACATCCAATACAAAAGAGGTTTAGTGTGCCGTCTAAACCTCTCACTTTTCTTTATTAATCAACTGCTACACTTACCTCTACAATCTACCCTGCTATTTACAGGCAGTGTGAATAAATAGCTCGACCAATTAGGCTGTTAAACCCATTACTTAAACCCGCAACCTAGTGCAGTACGCTTAAATTGTTAAGTAAATAACACCCATTATTACTGTTCTACAAACCTGCAAAGCGCAGTGTATTTGCCGCCAAGCTGCCCACAAATACCGTGTGGCATAAAGCTGACGCAAGCCTGTAATTTGGCGGTACCAAAAAAAGTACAATCATCCTTTCTATCTGCAGTGGCTATGCTATATTGCGGGCGCATAGCGGGGTGTACTAGGCCTAATTTTCCCGTATACATTAGTAGGGTAAGCCCAGGGCCGTTAATGCTATTTAGGAGAGAAAAGTGACATATTGTTTAGGTATAAAAATAGACGAAAGCATCATTATGCTTTCCGATTCACGCACCAGCGCAGGTGTGGATAACATAAGTACCTACAGTAAAATGTGGCGTTACAGTGTGCCTGGGCAGCGCCAATTTGTACTGTGTAGCGCAGGCAACTTGGCCACCACACAGGCAGTCATCGCCGTGCTAGAGCGCGACATTAAAACCAAGGCGCCCGTAAACTTGCTTACCGTTGTAGATATGCACCAAGCGTCCGAATACATCGGCCGCGTGAGCGTAGCGTGTCAAAAACAAAATACCGGCGGCGGCCCCGTGTTTGAAACAACCTTTTTGTTGGCCGGTGAGATTCTAGGCGCCAGCAACGGCTTATATATGATTTATTCGCAGGGCAACTTTATTGCCAGCTCTGAGCAAGTGCCCTATTTGCAAATTGGCGAAACCAAATACGGCAAACCCATATTAGACCGCGTAGCGCAGGGCAAAATGACAACCGACAGAGCAGTGTTGTGTGGTTTGGTTTCTATGGATGCAACCATTCGCAGTAACTTAACGGTTGGGCCACCCATTGAGGTAACCGTGCTTACGGCTGGCTCGCTGCAACCTGGACGCTACCTAAAGTTAGAAGAAGATAACGAATATATGCGCAACCTGCGCATAACATGGAACAAGTTAATGGAAGAGGCCGTAGGCCAGCTGCAGCCGCTTGTGTGGCCAATAGAAGGTTAATTACTTTTCCATTTTGTCGTTTCTATATGGGCTTGCATGGAGTAAGCCCTCTAGCAAAATCAGCATTCTCCCATCATTTCAATCCCGCTTCTTTCCCTGCAAAATTATCTAGGGAACCTCTATTGGCTACCCATGCGCTCACTGGTTCCTTTTTTGGAATGAAAGAGGTGGGGGTGCCTACTTGCACAGCGTTTATGCAACTTACTAAACGCTGTGCAAGTAGGTGGCGCATTTAAGAGCCGGGGACGAATACCGCATTTAAGGTGGTGGCACTATTTAAGCTAAACGTAATGGATGTGGAGGTTGCGCTGCTTGCGCCTTCCCAGTGGGAGAACACATAGCCGTCGTTTGCTATAGCGGTGGCTTCTAGGGTGATATTTTCGAAGTAATTACCCTGCCAGTTGGCGCTTTCTATTAATGCAGAATTAAGCTGAACCTTACCGCGCGCACTATTATTAATGGTCACGGTAAGCGGGTGCAGTTGGCCTGCTGCTAAATTATTTTGCATATAGTCAATCATATTTGCGCTGCGCTGCTGGGCGAAGGTTTTCATATTGTTAATATTGCCCTGCCAATTGGCGCCGTCAGACCCGTCCCAGCGCTGCCATTGCTTGGGTATTTCCGTTGCTATTTCCGCGGCCATGGCGTCAATGTGCGCAGTTACGTGGCTTGCTTCAAAGCGTGTATTTAGTTCGTCGTTAAAGCGGCGAATAAATAAAGTCTTAAACGTATCGTTTTCCATTAACTTGCGGAACAGCAATGTAGACCAAGGTGGGTTAGGCCATTCTGGCCCAAATTCAGACAATGCAAATGCGAGTGTGTCTGCACTGTAGTCGTACACATTCCAAATGCCAAAACCAAAATCGGTATCGTATAAAATCCAGCGCCATTTGCCGCCGGGTGCACGCCAATATTTAATATTGTTGCCGGGCCAATCTTGGTTGTTAAAATAAATTTGCGCCACGTAATAGGTTATAAAGTTTTCTATATCTATTTCGCTGGCAACGTAATTGTAATTGCTGGTATTGCTTAGGCTGTTGTTTTCTACAAAATCTATTAACGCCAAATAATCTATATTACTGCCATCTACTACAGCGCCTTCACGTTCCAAAATATCTAATGTGTTGGCTTCTACGTTGTGGCGCGACGCAAGAAAATGCTCGCTAACTTTTTCGCGCAGGTTATACATGCCCCAGTATTGGCCATTTAAATACACGGCGGTGGGGCGGTGCGCTTGTATATCTAAACCGCTGCCATCCATTAAGCTGGTTAGCGCCGCATCGCGCATCATGGTATTAAGCCAATCGTTACCGGAGTTGCGCAATACTAGCGATTGAAACTCTTGGTATTCGCGTTGCGGAAAAAGCGGGTAGTCAATTTCACTTTCGCCGTAGCGTCCGCGGGCATACAAGGCTAACGAGCGCTGGCTGTTTGCACGGCTCCAACCGCCAAATATTTTTACTCCGGCATCCATAGCTAAGCCCAGTTCGCCAGTGGGCTCGTAAAAACTAAAATGAATGTCTCGCTCCCAATCTTGCCAAAAGTTCGCGCCAAAATAGGGTAATTCGTTACTGGCATTGGGGCCGCTTTCGTAAATGCCCGTTGTGTAATCAAAAAAGTTACTGGGTTCGGTAACTAAGGTTACCACGGCTATATCGTGGTCGGCCTCGGGTAAATATGTGCGGCTAAAGGTGCGCGAAGGTATATAACCACTGCGAAATGCGCGCGCACGAATCACTGTGTTGCCGCTAATGGCTATAGCGCTGCTGTAAGCACTCGAGCTGCTGGTAGGAACGGTAGCGTTAGTGGTGTAGCGAATTTGCTCGCCGTTGGCGGCGCCGCTAATACTCACACTTGTTGCAGCACTGGTGCCGCCGTTATTAGAAAAAAACAATTCGCTGCTAACAAAACCTTGGTATTCGGTGCTGGCATTGCGCGCGCCGGGGGTTGTGTCTTGGTAGTACACAATATTGCCGTTGCTGTTAGATACGCCCACAGAAATATCGGTAATAAGCGCAGGCACGTCGAAAGCATCCACTTCTACGCCGTCGCTGTTATACAAATATAACGTTTCGCCACCAGAAGAAATTTTAAAATTAGTGTGCAACCCGTAATTTTCAAAACCGAGAATCGCCGGTGGCGTTACACCGTCGTTGGTGGTGCTGTTGTAAAGAGCAGTTAAAAAGGGAATAACCGTTAAATCAGACGAGGTATTGGAAATATTATGCACTTGAATGCTTAATACATTGTCGCCTTCAACTAGTAGGTCTGCAAAGTCGGTAAGCGCGTGTCGCTCGGGTAAACCGCTTTGATACATTTGCGCTTCGCGTTCGGCAACGGTTGCGGCGTTGTGCGCTGGGTTGGTACCCAATATATTGCCGCGCGCAATTTCGGTGCCGTTTAAGTAGGCTACAAATGCGTCGTCGTAATCTATATCTAGCCACATATTTTGAATGTTGGCAGTGCTTGTTAGGCTAAATGTTTTACGCACATACAATGTTTGCGTGCCGGTGGGTACAACGGTTGTATCGTCGTTGTCGCCATAGCCTAAACCGCCAGCGCCGCTTTGCCAGCTGGCATCGTTAAAGCTTGTGCTGGTCCAGCTAGCACTTGGCTCGGTGGTGCTATAGCGAAAAGTATCACTGCTATTTACTAAAGTGCGATAAGTACCAACGGTGGTGCTGTTTTTATCCGATGCCCAAATGCGTAAATAGCCGCCCGCCTCAATAGTTTGATTGGGAAACGTCCACATGGCCGGTTCGTCGTCATCGTCGCTGAGTGTCCAGCCGCTAAGGTTCACCGCGCTTGCGCTAGTGTTATACAGCTCTAACCAGTCGGGGCTATCGCCATCTTCATCGTCATACGTAGAGTTAGAGGCAACAACTTCGTTAATGCGAATGCAATCTGTACAGGCGCCGCCAGATGACGTGCTGCTATTGGACGAGCTACTACTAGAAGAGCTGTTCGACGAACCGCCGCCCCCACCACCGCAGGCGATTAAAGCCGCACTGCCAGCGAGCAAAATAATACCGCGAACGGTT
The DNA here is from genome assembly GCF_000013665.1 of Saccharophagus degradans 2-40. Taxonomy (NCBI): domain Bacteria; kingdom Pseudomonadati; phylum Pseudomonadota; class Gammaproteobacteria; order Cellvibrionales; family Cellvibrionaceae; genus Saccharophagus; species Saccharophagus degradans. The sequence continues at coordinate 4,885,568 of NC_007912.1, read as the reverse complement.
TTTAGCAAAAGAGGGGAGACTGTATTGGCAACCATGGGTGCACCTAATAAAAAAATAAATTAAAAAGAAAGTTGTATACGCGCAGTAATTGCTTGGCCATCTAAGGTTAGCGGCACATTATTGTCGTAGCTTTGAATATCAGACGCGGCGTATTCCAAAGCTAGGCGATAATTTTTGGTGGGGTAGTAGTTCACAATTAAGCTGGCTACATCGGCGCTGTCCCCCTCGCCATCGTTTACGGTATCCGCTTGGCTTATACGGGCGGCTATTTCTAAAATTTGCGGTGCATCTTTATTCGATTTAACTTCACCTTTGCGATACTGGCGCGCGCCGCCTAGCAATGTGTAGCTGCCAGTGAGGTAGTAGCCGGTATGAATATATTCGTCGCCATCGGCTTCATTAAAGGTTTGGTCAAAATATTCCGCTTGTAACAATAATTTTTTGTAGCCTACTGCGCCCTCAAAACCGTAGCTGGTAATATCGGCGTCTCTATAGCGCTGGCTGTGAATAGTATTGCCGTAAATGGGCGCTACGGTGGGTTCGTCTATGTCGTAACGCCGTTCGGTAGCATCGCGTTTAGAGTAGCTAGTACCTATATGTAAAAAATCGGTTTTAGCGTCGTTGCGGTAAGGGTTGTAGGATGCATGTAAAGCCAATACACGGCTGTCATCGTAGCCTTCGTCTTTGCCTTGCTGATTCATCAGCGCACCTTCAACATTCCAGCCGTCGCCATCCACAATTACACCAATACCGGTTTTACGGCCAAAAGAAAAAACATTGGTCGCTAACGAACGCTCTAAGAAAACCTGATTTTTTAAACCTTGGTTGCGTTCAAGGCCTGCAGGCTCTTTAAAGCGGCCAACGCGAAATTCTAATAATTTAAGGGGGGTGATACCTACATACACATCTTTAAAGCTGTACTCTTCATCTAGCTCGCTGTACTCGCCAGATATTTCTGCGTTTAATAATTTATTATATTCAAGCTCTATACCTAGGTTGGCACGTCGTAAATATAACTCCTGCCCGTTTTCACTAAACTCACTGCCGGAATAACTCACGGCATCTAACATGGCATCGGCTGATAATTCGTATTCGAAATCGGCCTGTGCAGCTAAAGGCAGGGCGGCACACATTACAGCGCTTATTACGCCCGCTAAAGGTTTAAAGTTAAATTTACATTGCTTTGCCATATGCTGTTATCCCTCTTCTGCACAAAATACAACGAGTTGTACGCTATCGTTTAGAAAATCTACTTTGCCTAATTCAATTTTTACTATGTTCATACCGGTGCGTTTACGTACTTCGGCAAGTAATTGAGCGCGGTTTTCTGGTTGAATATTATCTATGCGGTCGTAGCTAATACGGCGCTCGGTAATAGTGGGCGCGAATACTTGAGTTTCGGAAAGGGCGGTTAATAAAATAATTACCCCGCACAGTGCGGATATTTCGAAAAAATTTATTTCTGCCACCGAGCACATAAGCGACATAACAATTGCAGTAAACAAGTAAGTCATATCGCGTACGGTTAACGCTTCTGTGCGGTAGCGCAGCATAGAAAACACGGCAAATAAGCCAAAGGCAAAACCCATAGACATTTCTACGCTGTGCAGCAAGTAGGTAATTAAAAATACCCCGTTGCCAAACATAAATATGCCTAAAAATACCTCGCGGTTAGGTGTGTTTCTAAAATAAACACCGCGCAACATAATAAGTGCGGCAATAAGAAAAATAGCGTAGCGGATAATAAATTCTTGTACGAACATGGTTACAGCGTTAAACCTCTGGTGTTTTGGATTTTGGCCACCCGGTGGGCGATTTTTTTAAATCGATTAAATTTAATAGGGTGGTACAGCTGCGACGCCTGTAAAAAACCCATGCAGTATTTGCTAATACTGGCTGGGCGTACTCCGTGGTTGCGCATAAAGGTAAACACGGGGCTATCGCGGTTAATTTTGTTTTGTTTTAACTCTACAATGGCCACATTGCCCAACGGGCTTTCGCTGCTGGTAGGGTCGGCAAGTAGATTTGTGTGTACGTTAAAATCTATGGTGAGGCGATCGGCTTGTTGGCCGCAGGTAAGCGCTACACGCTTGTAGCGGCACTGTTGGCTAGGGTGCAGCTGCAGGCTGGGGTCTATTCCCGCTTGCGCTAAAAATTGGCGATAAGAAGCCAAGCTAGTATCGTAGTTATCGCTTATTTCAATGCGCTTTTTGTCGGTGCGTTTTTTGTTGTTTTTATATTTAACTTCTAGAAATTGGGTATTGGAATTGACATAGCGCCGCACACGCACCTTATGGCGATTAAGCTTGCCTTGGTGGTGTTTGTTGTAAAACAGGTAGTCGCCTGTGTCGTAGTAAGTATTTTCATACTCAAAGCAACGGTCGCCGTTTATATCCAATACCTTAAAATCTGTCTTAAGGGTATGGATTATTTTGGGTACTAAATCAGCGTGCACAATAAACTTGGTGTCTACCCGGTTCATAAGGGTGGCACCGCCAATGTCGCTTAGGCTATAGCCGTCGCACTGGGCTAACAGCAGGCGCAATTGTGTTTCAAATTGCTTATTCATTTTTATTAGTATTTTGTTTGTTTTTATATTGTATCGAGTATTTGCTGGCGAAAAGTTGGCTTGTAACTGCCAAATTCCGTTCCGTGGACGGTTGTTGGCGCCTAATACTTTTTTGCCTAGCACAATCAGTTTACATACAGATGACAGTAAATTACTACCTAAGAAATGGAAGCGGTTTCAAATACTGGGTTAAAAGGGACTTAAAAAACGTTAGCCCGCTGCGCAAGTGTAAATAACTTGTGCCCGCAAGGCGTTCGGCTAAGCGTTAATCGTTAAACAAACGAGCTTGTTTAATATATAAAACCCGTTCTGGCCCCATATATTTAAACTCTACGTCTAAAGCGAAGTTTTGATACTTGTAACGGCGATGGTGTTTGTTCACCTTGTGGTAAAAGTGCTTTTTAAGGGTATCTAACACAGTAGTGAGAGTAAAAATTTCCTCATCCGTCAAAATGGGTACACCATTATTAAGGCTGGAGTAGGTGATGTAGCGCGGCGGGCCTTCTTCATCGGTTAGGTCCGACACGCCGCGATAGCTAATAAGCTGATCCACACTCACCCCAGGGCTAGGTTGCACCACACTCTCCTCACCTTTTTGCACATTAATGACAAATGCTGGGTAATCGCTGCGGTATAGGTTGCGGGTAATAGCAACGCCGTTAGCTATCTCATTGGGAAACGAGCGGTGGGCGAGTACGGCCATGGCGACGGTGTGTTGTTCTATACCGAAATAGGCGCGCTCTGCATAAGCTGCGTAACGCCAAGTACTGGCCCATACCTTTTTAATTGCACGCTCTATGTTTTTTTTAGGTTTGTATAGGTGCCCAGTTTTAGAGGTGTATAAGCCCGCACCACTAAAGCCTTCCAGGTCTTCGGCATTGGTGGATGAGCGAAATCTAAGGCGGTCGAAGCCACCATTCACCATGCGCTGCTCAACCGCTTTTACTAGCTCGGGCGCGAGCGGTGCCGTTTCGATGGCATCGCGCAGGGTAGCGAGGTGCTGCTTTAACGTATGGTTATCGCTGGTATTGCTATCGAGCTGTAAAACAGCGTTAAGCGCCTGCTGAATGGCGGGTTGCTGAATATGTTGGTGATAAAAATAAAAAGGGATGGCGAAAGCGCCTTCAGGGGTCTTAGCCGCAATGTTTGGCTGTGCGTTGGCAGTTTTGTTAGTTAGTCCGCTATTGGCAACCTGAGTTAGCACAAATTGCAATTCGGCAAAGTTGGCCGCTTTGCCTCCTACACGCTCAATATCCTTATAGCGCAGCTTGGTTATATCTAACAAAGGGCTGGGGTTGAGGTTGCTACTAAGGGTAATGCTCTTGGTGGTTTTACGCTTGCGCCACTGGTTGTACGCCTGCTGGCTAGACGGTGAGAGGCTAAAGCCGTTTTCATCTGCTACAAGCTCTACCCAGCTACCAATAAGCGGTTTGATTTGCTCGTGCTGTGGGGCAAATTTTTGCGCAATAGTCACTGTGCCTCGGTTGCGGCTAAGCACTGCCATATGGCTTAAAGGGGTTTGGAAATCGGTAGTGATAATACCGGCTAAAGGCGGCACGGTAAGCGGGGTGCCGTTAATTAAAGCCAAGGTGTGCTCGGGTAAGTTGAGGGCATCTATACCTGCGGCATCTACTTCTGTAAGCAGGCCAATGGCTTTGCCGGGAGTAAGCAGTTGATAGGTTTGGCCTTTATACAGCGCATCTGGGGTAATGGTGGCGGTATGAGTTAGCCGCGCAGCCGCTAAGTGCAGGCGCGAGGTGTTTAGCAACAGGGCGAGCTTATGCTGTGCGAAAAATGCGTGTTTTAGTTTTGTAAGTAACAGTTGGATTTGCTCCAACGGCATTTCGTCGGATGGGGCAAGCTCTAAAGCGTAAGTATCTAGCGCGGGGTGGTATGAGAGCGTAGCCAAAAGGTATTTTCGTTTGGGCGATAAGGTGTAATTGTGCGCGTTAAAGGTATCTAACGAGGATGTGTAATTAAGCACATCTTTGCAAAAACTGTAGTGATAGCTATAGCGCTTAGAGTTAACAAAATACAGCCGTTCGCGGCCAAGTGCATACACAATTTTTACCGATTCTACCCCCGCGTATTGGCTGCCAAGTGGTTGGGCTTTAAGGTTGGTAAAGGTATCGGCATCGGCAAGGGTATAGCTGTACCGTGGTGCGGCTGTGGCGCTTTGGCAATATAGCAGCAGGGCAACTAGGCATATCAACAATAGTGGTGTGTTTTTATTCAACGTAAAAACCTTAGCCAGCGCCACAAGCTAAATACGTTGGTTAATGCTGCGGCTACATAGGTGTATGCACAGGCTTTTAGAATGGTATTTACCGCGGGCAGGTATACCTCGGGTATGTACTGGCCCTTTTTTAGTATAGGCAGGGCTTTGTTAAAGCTTGCGTCGTATTCCTCTGGCAGTATTGCCGCATACATGGCAACAGAAACCAGCATGGTGCCAATGCCAATTAACAGTGTTAGGCCAGCTATATGGGGCGATTTGGTAACCAAACCGATAATAGGCAGCGCAAACATTAAATAGGTACCCGCTTTTTGTAAGCGCAAAGCAATGGGCATATAGCGGCTGCGCAAATGGCTAACGGGCTCGTTGCGGGTAAATTGTATGGCGTGACCAATTTCGTGGGCAGCGGTGGCTACCGCAGTAAGCGATTTACCGTTAAATACACTTGGCTCTAGCCGCACGGCATTTTCAAGCGGGCTGTAGTAGTTTTCACCATCGCCCGCTTGCTCTACTACTAATTCATCTAATTTAAATTGCTCTTTTAGGTGCAGTGCCAGCTCGCCGCCAGTGCCGGGCATGCCATCGAGAGTGGTGCTGTATTTGCGCAAAATGTAACGCACCCATAGCGATGGGCCGTAAATAAGAGCAATTAAGAGTAAAGCGCCTAAAGCGTAGAGCATAGTGTGGTTACTGGTGTGGTTACTGGTGCGGTTGCTGGGGTAGTTAATGGGCCGATTAAAGGGCTGGTTATTGGGTTGGCCTAATTAGGCGTAGCCGTAAACTACCACAGCAGGCACAAACAAATAAATCTCCCCGTGCCATAAAGCCACACCTAATGCATTAACTAGCTTGGTTTTTAGATGCAACCGCTTGTTTTCTAAGATGTGTAATTCTTCACATAGCAAAATGGCCTAGGCCATTTAGTGGTCTTTTGGTGAATACCGCCGCCTAAGCTTAAACCGTAACCTGTGCGCCATATGACATATCTTTTCTTTATGAGGTTTTTGGCGCGATGAATTTAACTAAATTTGCAGTGGCTGCACTTAGTGTTGCCGTACTTTCTGCATGTGGCGGAGGCGCCGGTAACAGCCCTAGCCCCGGTGCAGGTTCCAATACAAATACTGAGTCGGCATCTAGCAGCTCCAGTTCCAGCTCTAGTTCTAGCACAAGTTCAACATCCAGTTCTTCTTCCAGCTCTAGTGGTTCAGCAGAAGTAAATGTAGATATTGACGTTGATATCGATGTGGAAAACGGCTCTAGTTCGAGCAGCTCATCAGGCTCTAGCTCGTCTAGCACGGGCGGTGGCGATATTACTATTATTGACGAAATAGAGAGCTCGACCAGTTCTTCTACGTCTAGCTCAAGTTCCAGTGGCGCAACAAGTTCAAGCAGTACTTCTTCGTCTAGCAGTTCTTCAAGCAGCTCTAGTTCATCTGGCGCTACCGGCTCGTCATCTAGCAGCTCTGGTGCGGGTAGTACTAGTTCATCATCAAGCTCTAGTAGCTCAAGTTCGTCTTCTAGTTCATCGTCAAGTTCTTCAAGCTCTTCTAGTTCATCAAGCACGGGCGGTGGCAATGCGGGTGTAGATGCCGAATTGGGTTACAGCATTGGCGACGTCTATGCGCCAAGCTTTGATTACACCGCAGTAGGCGGCGAGCGCAAAACAGATAACTACCGCGTTATTGGCTATTACATGCCAAGTTTAGATGGTTCGTTTCCGCCTAGCGCAATTGGTGAGCAACAAGCGCAAATGCTTACCCATATTAACTATGCATTTATTGGTATTAACAGCCAGCTAGAGTGCGATTTTATAGATGTAGAAAAAGCCGACGCAGAAACTCAAATTATTGCTGAGTTACAAGCACTAAAAAATTGGAATGCCGATTTAAAAATCCTTTTTTCTGTAGGGGGTTGGGCAGAATCTAACGACGCAGCCGAAACCGTTAGCCGCTACCGCGATGCGTTTGCACCGGCAAACCGCGAGCATTTTGTTAGCTCGTGTGTAGCCTTTATGCAACAACACGGCTTTGATGGCATAGATATAGATTGGGAATACCCTCGCGCCGAAGATGTAGATAACTTTATTGCCGGCCTAGCAGCAATGCGCAACCAATTGGATGCACGCGGCAACGGCGAGCTAGTTACCATTGCTGGCGCAGGCGGTGCGTTCTTTTTAAGCCGTTATTACAGCAAGCTAGCTGCCATAGTAGAACAGTTAGACTTTATAAATTTAATGACCTACGACCTAAACGGACCGTGGAACGGCGTAACAAAAACTAACTTTCACGCACACCTGTACGGCAACAACCAAGAGCCGCGCTTTTACAACGCGCTGCGCGAAGCAGACCTTGGTTTAACGTGGGAAGAAATAGTAGAGCGTTTTCCTAGCCCGTTCGAGCTCACCGTAGATGCCGCCATTAAACAACATTTAATGATGGATATTCCGCGCGAAAAAATTGTAATGGGCGTACCTTTTTACGGTCGTGCATTTTTTAACACAGGTTCATCAAACACCGGTTTATACCAAACCTTTAACACCCCAAATGGTGACCCCTATGTAGGTGACGCTAGCTTATTGGTTGGTTGTGAAGCCTGCGAAGCGCGCGGCGAGCCACGCATTGCTACCTTTAACGATATTCAACAACTTATAGAAGGTAACTACGGCTATACCCGTCACTTTGATGATCAAACCAAAGCGCCTTGGTTGTATCACGCAGAAAATAATATATTTGTAACCTACGACGATGCTCAATCGTTGGTGTATAAAACCGATTATATTAAACAACAAGGTTTAGGCGGTGCGATGTTTTGGCACCTAGGCCAAGATGATTCGCAATTTACTTTATTGGCTACTTTACACACCGAGCTAAACGGCGCAAACGCTGGTAGCCTGCAAGGTGGCAATAGCGAAACCGACAACACAACGGACGAAACAGAAGGCAATAACGAAGACAACACCGAACAAAACCCAGAAGAAAATACCGATACTGAAGAAACAGAAACAGAAACAGAAACAGAAACAGAAACAGAAACAGAAACAGAAACAGAAACAAGCGTAGAGCAACCCACTGCGCCAACAATAGCTTGGATGAACACAAGCTATACCGGCAGCAGTGTAACGGTCACTATTACGTGGAATATGTACTGGGGTACAAACGGCAACCAATGGCAGCTATGGTTAGATGGCGAGCAAGTGTATTCAGCCAACTTAACTACCAATGGCCAAAATGCACAAACCGACAGCAAAATCATTACTATTACTGGCGCAGGTGCTCATAGCGTTGAAGTTAAACTGTGTAACCAGCAAGATATAAATGTTAGCTGTGCTAGCGATAGCGAAACTATCACTTTGCAAGGCGGTAGTGATGGCGCAACGTCTAGTTCTTCTTCCAGCACGTCGTCAAGCTCTAGTAGCTCGTCTTCTAGTACTGGTGGTTCAACGTCGAGCACAAGCAGCTCCTCTAGTTCTACTAGTTCATCGAGCAGTTCATCTAGCTCTAGTAGTTCAAGTACATCGGGTGGCGGCGAAACAGATTTATCTGGCGTGGTTTACGGCGAGTACAACAACACTTACAAACAGACGAGCGATAAAATAATTGTTACTTACTTTGTAGAGTGGGGCATTTATGGCCGCGACTATCACGTAAATAATATTCCGGCGTCTAACCTTACGCACGTACTGTTTGGCTTTATTGCAATGTGTGGCGATAACCCACACGCCTCAGGCGGCGCGCAAGCGGCTATTGCTAGCGAGTGTGCAGATAAGCAAGATTTTGAAGTTACCTTGGTAGATCGTTTCGCCAACCTAGAAAAAACTTACCCAGGCGATACGTGGTACGACGATACAACCGGTCAAGATTACAATGGTAACTTTGGGCAACTACGCAAACTAAAAGCACAGCACCCGCATTTAAAAATATTGCCATCTATTGGCGGCTGGACAATGTCTACCCCATTTTATGAAATGGCAAAAAATGAAGCTAACCGCGCAGTGTTTGTTGAATCTGCCGTTAACTTTATTAAAAAATATGACTTCTTCGACGGAGTAGATATAGATTGGGAATACCCTGTATACGGCGGTACAGCCCCAGAATTATCTACCGCTGCCGACCGCGATGCCTATACCGCCTTAATGCGTGACCTACGCGCAGCATTAGACGAGCTGGCAGAAGAAACGGGTCGCGAATACGAAATTACTTCGGCCGTAGGTGCAGCACCAGAAAAAATTGCAGCAGTAGATTACGCCAGTGCCACAACGTATATGGATTACATATTCCTAATGAGCTACGACTACATGGGCGCATGGGCGAACACAACGGGTCACCACACCCCGCTGTACAACAACAACGAAGAGCGAGAAGGTTTTAACACACATGCGTCTGTGCAAAACCTATTAACCGCAGGTGTGCCTTCATCCAAATTAGTCGTGGGTGGTGCATTCTACGGCCGCGGCTGGGTAGGCACCCAAAATACCAACGCTGCCAAAAGCGATTTATTCCCGCTATATGGCCAAGCTTCTGGCGCGGCAAAAGGCACCTGGGAAGCAGGGGTACAAGACTACCGCGACCTGTACGACAACTATATTGGCACCAATGGCACAGGCATTAATGGCTTTAGCGCACACTACGACGAAATAGCCGAAGCCGCCTACCTTTGGAACAGCAGCACCGGCGAATTTATAAGCTACGATTCGCCGCGCTCTATTGCAGCAAAAGCCGATTACGTAAAACAATACAATCTAGCTGGCATGCTAACCTGGGAAATAGACGGCGATAACGGCCAACTACTCAACGCCATTAACGAAAGTTTCGGCAACGAAAAGCAGTAGTTTCGGTTATTGCAAAATTTATGGAAGTTGTGAAAGCGAAGATAATAAATAGCTAAAGTAACCGAACTGTTTATGTTACATAAAAGGGCTTCACTGGTTGAAGCCTTTTTTAATTAACCTGATAAAATTAGTTTTATTTTAGCAACTATAGATTAATAAATATGGATAGACAGGAAAAGGCTAGCGCGTCTTCCGTAGTAATAATCTTAAAAGTAGCTAAACAGGAGTAGCCCAAACCATGTTTGAGCTACTCTAACTAGCGATAGTCAATATTCCTATCGGAAGCTAAGCTGGTTTACATTGTCTTCAGTCCACGTAGGCATCGATTCTAATTCGCGCTTAGTGTGGTTGATTTGAATGGTACGCTCATTGTCGGCGTTTTTGATAATAGTAAGTTCAGACATTGGAATTGAAACAGATTTTTCACCCATTCCCAAAAAGCCGCCCACTTCCACTATAAGCGCCATTTCTTTGCCTGATTGGTCGATAACCACATCTTCTACTTCGCCCACTTCACGACCTTGTGAATCTTCCACATCTTTGTCAATTAAGTCGCTGGCAAGAATGGGGGTTTGTAGCCCTTGATTAGTGCTTAAGTTTTTAGGTTGCAGCTCAGTGCGAGCATCGAATTGCTCTGATGAGCGATCTTGATATTGAGGGTTGGTATCTTGGTTTAGTTGGCCTTCGGCATACACAGTGCCAGTGGTTAAAGCGCCTACAAGAGCTAATGCGGATATTGATAGTTTCATGACTTTGTCTCCAAAAAGTGTTGTAAGAATTAGTCTGCTGTTTTGCAGACTCGAATTCATTAGAGCAACGGGCGTACCAAAAACAAAAAAACATGTTTGGCCGAGCTGTTAAGTTGAACTGTTTAACGTTTTTTGATGCGCGCAGTAGACGCGCGCGCCAATTTAAATGGTTAACAGTTGAAATAAATAAATTGATATTCCGGCTAAAACTAGGTGATTGAAATAATTACATGACTTATTATTAAAATTACAACGTTAAGCGGGTTGGTGCTACACAACATTTACCAAGGACAAAGGAGATAGAACAAAGCCATGAACCGAAATAACTACATATTAATTGCAATGTCAGTTTTAGTATCTGCATGTGCAGGTGTTACACAGCCTATAAAGATGCAGGCAACAAGTGTTGTGACCGAAGAAATATACGCCAACACAAAGTCTACAAACGGTGTTGTACTACTGGATGTAAACTGGGGGCGTTGGTGGGGTTGTGGCGGCCACGAAAATGCGCAGCTTATTAGCTTGGCCTTTGATAAGCTTCCAGTGAATACCTTTAACAGCGAAGCTGAACCAGCGCTTGTACTACATAGTCCCTCGCGTTTGGCGGTTGACCCTCAATTTACAAATTACGCATATTCACTCACCCCGGGCGAATATGCGATAAGCGCCTTTAGCATCAAAGTGGCCGATTCGGTGTCTAAAGTGGGCTTTCTTACTGCAGAACGCGACACGCTCTACTCTGAAGGAAAACCCATTGGTGGAACGTTTACTGTTAGGCCGCGTGAAGTGGTTTTTATTGGCAATTTCTTCCTCGATTGCACCTACAGCCCCACACTTTGGCGATACCACCCAGACGGTAAAGAAGCTTTTAAATCACAGCTAGAAGAGTACGAGAATCGCTTCCCCTATATAGACATGACTGATGTGCAGTTTCGTTTATTTAATACCGAGCAGTTTGGGAATAGTTATGAGCTTATTCAGTAAATGCATTACTTCTTAAAAAATTTAAACTGAGCGCGCGCATAATTAATATGCGCCCTTTACTATTCGATGAACCGTAAAACACGTAGGCCGGAAAAGGCGAAGCCGCCTTCCGGCGCGACCATCTTGCATTACAATTCTTTTATCAATCTTAGTGACGCTATATTGGGTATTACAAGAAAATAAACTTATTATTCAATGGCTGTGAACTCCAACCCGTGTAAACCGTAATCTTCAATTAACTGCTTAAAGCGACTATTACAATAAAGCCCATATTTTTCGGGATTTATACATTTGAATAGCATCTTACTACCTATGCTCTTCGCAGAACTTTGCGAATTATCCTCGCTAGCGAAGTCCTCCAAATTAGATGTACTTAAGCAATTAAATATGGCCCATTCCTTTGCATCTACAATAATGGGCAAAATTTCCCCATATGGGGCTAGGTTATCCCCAATATATCGTATTGCTTCTGGTGAAAGTAACAGCGTGCCGTCGGGCATCCAGGTTGAAATATCAGGTGTTAGATTCTTCTCACCCTCAAGAGGCTGAAATGTAGTTTTCATAAGAGGCCAAAATCCAGCAAGGCTAATATTAAGATAAACAAAATTATTGGCATCGGCATAACTGAATTCATCGGGAAAGGAGCTAAGAAAGTCGTTCACATTAAGAACTAACTCTTTGTAATCGAAACCTTGCTGTTCAACTAAATACAAGTCCATTTATCTATGGTTCCTAAGAAATACTGTGTTTTCATATCGCGGATAATGCATTACAACGTAGGCCGGAAAAGGCAAAGCCGCCTTCCGGCGTGACCATGCTGTATTACGATATATTAGTCGATCTAATGGGCGATTTGGCCGCCGTTAATATTAATCCAGTTGTAGTACCCTGCTAGACTCAAAGAATATAACATTACGGTAAGAGTAAGAAGCGGGTTAACTATAAAAACAGGTTAAAAATCATGAATGTATTTTTATTACAACCAGATTTCGACTATAAAGAAATTGATTTAAGCCCGTTAGATATAGAGGATATTTTTCCCGAAAATATAACACTAGAATCTATTCTAGATTTTAGTAAGCACAACATGGCCTTAAAAGAATTCTGGTCAGCCATAAAAGTAGACTTTGCAGGTAAAAGCGAGGTACAACACGTGCCCGATATAGGTATTTGGATGGATGGAGTTTTATTGCTATCTACCGCCACAAAAATATTTGTCGCTAACGTATTACAACCCTTCGGTGAGTTTTTACCTATTACTATTCATGCTGAAGAATGGTTTCTATTTAACTGCACTACAATGGCCAGCGCGGAAGTGATCGTTGACGGCATCATAGCTATTAACCTTAAAGACAATTCCCTTAACAACGCCCCAATATTTAAAGTAATAGTAAACGGAAAGGCCAATCTCTATTGCATCGAAAAATTTAAAAGGCTACTAAGCGATTACAATTTAAAAGGGTTACAAGTTAAAATCTACAAACAAGACCTTGTTACTTGCACTAAGCAGCCAATAACTGCGCTTAGTTGATACGCATTAAAAATTCAGTTCGGAAGAGCTTATTACAAGCAAAGCCGCGATAGCACTAAACAAGTACGAGGCCATTCAAATATCGAATGGCCTACCTTACCTAAAACTTCGGTTGTGCATGCACCAATATTGCGCTTTTGTACGCGTAAATAACGAAATGCGCGCCAATCATATTTCCACCGCTTAATTTCTGTTATAGACTCCAAAATGATAACTGGTTCACAAATGTATGTTGGATGACCCGCTAGATGTACGGGCATCGCTTACTGGGGGGTGCTCGTGCGGCTTGCATAAGCCACGCAATGCTTCACAGCTCTTGCTAGATCTAGAGGGAGAAAAATGGATATTTTTACTAGATTCAACAGAAATAAAATAGCCGATAGGCAATTAGATACCCTTATTGGTTTGAGTAAAGGCATTGCCGCCGATGGTAATGTTAACCAAGCCGAAGCGGAGTTTTTACAGAGCTGGCTGGTTCAAAACGGTCAATCTGAACACCCTGTTATTCTCAATCTACTCAGTAAAGTTTCCGAAGCCCTAGCCGACGGCGTGCTAGACGAAGAAGAATCGCGCGAGTTACTCACTATACTTCGTACGATTTCTGGTGAAAGCAGTGAAATTGGCGAAGTAGCAAAAACGTCCGCTTTGCCTCTATGCTCCCCTGCACCTAAATTGGAATTTGCGGGTAAATCCTATTTGTTTACTGGCACCTGCGCCTACGGCAACCGAAAGCAGTGCCAAGCGGCTATCGAAACACTTGGCGGCGTAGTGGCTAGTAGCGTAACAAAAAAATTAGATGTGCTTGTATTGGGTACCTACGTTACCGAAAGTTGGGCACACGAAACATTTGGTCGAAAAATAGAAAAGGCAATGGCGTATAGAGAGTCTGGTTTACCTATTGCAATTGTTAGCGAGCAGCATTGGGTGAATGAGGCTGGGGTTTAGCGTGACCAATGTGAGAGAAAAGGGTTCGGCCCTGTATCAAATGGTTCTACTCTTTTTAAGTGTGTATGTACTGGGGGCGATACTCATCGAATCCTTTTTAGTAACAGATGAAGAAATAAAACAAGTACTGCAATACGTAGATTTATTAGTTTGTATTTTCTTTCTAGCTGATTTTATTGTGAATTTCACATCCGCAAAATCAAAACTGGAATACATGAAATGGGGCTGGTTAGATTTAATCTCATCAATACCGGCTATAGATCCGCTTAGGTGGGGCCGCATATCGAAAGTTGTGCGCATTATTCGCTACTTAAGGGCAATAAAATCTATAAAAGTGCTACTTAATAGTTTACATGCAAGTAAGTTCGAAACGTTATCTCTATGCGTGTTTCTAGTTGTATTCTTAACCTTTACTTTATCTTCGGCAATTATATTGGAATTCGAACGAGGTTTGGGCTCCCCTATAGTAACTGCCGAGGCTGCACTTTGGTGGGCGTTTCTAAACCTGTTAAACGCAAAGTCATCAATCGATCAGGCGCTAAGCACAGAAGGCATAACGGCAACCATTTTTCTTAATAAAGTTGGCCTTTTATTGTTTGCTTATTTGAACTCTATGTTGGTAGCTTGGTTGGTTATGCAGAAGAAGTCGAGAGAAAATAGTAACTGTGATGGTATTGGTGAAGGTTAGCATTTATAGGGTAATTCATTATACGTGTATTAATAATATTTACTTTTAAAGCCGCGTTCAAGATGGCCAAATTTATATATCGCTACTATAACTTTGTTCGTGGTAAGCCAGAGGAAAATAGCACTACGATATAGTTTGAAGAACGAAAAATATATTTTTTATTTCCACTTGCATCATGAATTAAGATTTATCAATGAAACGGATATTTATGTATATTATTTTTATATAAATGACTTTTAGTGAAAATAGAATACCTTCTTAAAAAGGATAATTCATGTGGGTACAGCTTTCTAAATTAGCAATAGATTACGGGCCGATAGCGTTACTGGGGATAGGATATGTAAGTCTAATTTGGTATTTAGCTAGTAAAGGCCTGAGGTACCCAGATGATTCTAGCGGCAGGCAAGACCGAGCTTTTAGGCTAAGTATATTAAATGAGCACAAAGCTCTTATTATTTATCGTCGATTGGTCGCTAAATTATTAACGGTTGTCGATTCACTTATTCAGTCAAGGTCAGGGAAGTGGGCGAGCCCAGTAAGAGGGTGGGCACGTTCTTATATAGCTTGTCGTTTTTCTGGGAAAAACCCTTGGGATGAAAGTTGCTATTCGTTCTGTTTATCTCTCGCATTCATCTATCCCGTTTTTGTCATTATTATTCCTTGGTCTTTAGGCGCGAGTGGTGTGTTTGTTGGGCATCAGTTGCTTCCAAGCGATGTACACCCCGCCCTAAGGTTTTTAGTGATTGTGTTAATCTGCTCATCCGTGTTGAGTGGCTGGTTATACGCTACATTAGATACCGCTAGAAAAAAAGCCGTGGTGCTTTCTATATGGGCAATATTGGTAGTACTTTCTGTGCTTCTATCATTCAAAGTGGGTTTCCCTTTAGTTCTAATTATTGGTATTGCCAGTAACAGTATATTAGCTGCTGTACACTCTGGGATTCTATCTACTGTAACTGTTTTTGTGATAATGCTTTTTATATCGGGAATGGTTTATCTATTTGGAGAGACATCTACGGCAGTAATTTTTGCCGCGGCAGGATTCTTTTTTTCTGGGTTAAATATATTTTGGGATTGGTTTAGAGTAAAGCAAAAAAATAGAAAGCACCCTAGTGTTTTATGGATTGTATTGTGGAATATCTCGTGGTCGCTGTTTGTATTTATTGCTCTTTATTTAGTTAGTAGTAACCCGCAGAATTTTACAGGGCACACTCTTTTACAATTAAGGTCTTTGCTTTGTGTTTTCGTCTTGCTGCCATTATTTAATGCGCCGTTTGATTGGCTCTCATTAGGGTTAACGCGTGGATTGCTAATAAAGATTAGAGATGGGGAGCACGACTTAAGAGCGTTAATGTATGGGCTTCTAGATTTAGTTATAGCAGCATTATTTTGGCTGGCAACACTACTTACTACGATTGCACTTTTTTCAATAGCTAATAAAGTTATTGGTGTGTCTGACTTTGATGTGAAGGGTCTATTAAGTAAGCTTGGCGAAAGCCCTTGGGATGAAGACGTTATGTGGGTCCACTTAATGGCTGCAACCACCTTAATACCCACAATTATTCATTTCTTAGTAGCATCATTCTCTGTGGTAAACGCTCTATCGGGTATTATTAGGAATAAGTCTATATCGAATTTGCTTACCAATTGGCCTGCTAACGAAGAAGTGAAGGATGACAGGTTGTATTTGGCATCCTTATTACTCACGCTTAATGCTTTTATTGCCATATTGATTCCAATAGTGATTGTAGCCAACTTTGACAAGCTGGTTTGGGCGGCAGAAGTGTTTGTAAAAAACTCAGCTCAAGCGATATACATACTTATGATGTAACTCGTACATTTTTAATTATGATTCTATCAAGTAGTGGAAAGAAGCCAATTTTATCTACTACCGGATTAACGTAATTAGTTATTATGCAGTAGTGCGTATTGTCATTCTGGTGGTGTTGCAGGTGATGCTGGTTAGATTGAATACAGCCGATTTTTTGTAGCGTATTTACAAGCCAGTTTTTATGGTTGTTTGGGCGATGACAGGCGATATGGATTTCACTGGAGACAAGTAAAACTAGAATTAATAACCCGGTCTGCCAAGATAAAAAAGAACAGAGCCAAGCAGGAAAGATAAAAAAAGTAGATATAATCAGCGCGTACTTATTGCGTGTAAGCCAACTATACTGACTGGACCGATTCGGGTGTAAATGATGTTCGTTTGCTTTATATATAAATAATTCATTAAAAACAGGAATCGAACGAGTATCAAACCTATCCTGTGCCCAATGAGCTACACCTGAGATTAAGTCAGCAACACAAATAATAAGGGCAACTTGAACGATAACTACTAATATGTCAGTCATACTATGCTCCATGCGATACGTTATGTTCCTATCTTTCTATCAGATACACTTAACATCCACAAGCGTGAAATTAACAAAGTCGTTACCGCTCCTCCTTTAGCTTTTATGGCTAGCGCATTTTTAAGAACATCAAACAGCTTTCTTGCTTTTACCCGCTAACCCTGCACGCCACCAACCTAACTTCCCACCATAAAAACTCCCCAAAAACCGCTCAAAACAGTATAAAAACCACCCAAATAGCTCAATACAACCCCAATATTGGCTTTGCTATCTTACCAATTATGATTTACAGTAACTTTCCCATAACTAGATTAACAAGATAATACTTACCGATTATGCGCCTACTAAATAACAAAACCCTTCGTGCTATTTCTGTATTGTGTAGTTTAACGTTTGTGCCCTGTGCTATTGCCGAGGTGGCGCCGCTTTGGTTGCAGTTTGAGGCCGCAAAGGCGAATGGCGATGAGCCAACCTTGCCGGACTTTTCTTATGCGGGTTACGACTATTCCGAGAGCGAGCTGCCAGACATTTCTAGTTGGGCCGTATTTAATGTGACGGACTACGGGGCAATAGCAAACGACGAAAACTACGATGACCAAGCCATACAGCTGGCAATAGATGCCGCACAAAACGCTGGTGGCGGTGTGGTTATGTTCCCCGCTGGCAGGTTTTTAGTTAGCCCTAACGAAACGGTGGGCGAGAATATTTTTATTCGCGCTAGCAACATAGTGCTAAAAGGCGCGGGCGCTGGTGATAACGGAACAGAAATATTTAAAGTAAATAAAAAAGTAAATAACGGCGAGTATATTTTTGAGGTTTCGCCAACAAGCACTGGCGAATCGGTGATTACAACTGTAGTAGCAAATGCACAGCGCGAAAGTTTCGAAATAGTAGTTGCCGATGCATCACAACTGAGTGTGGGCCAGCGTATTTTATTGCGAGCAGATAGCGTGGAATTAGCGCAATCGTATTATTCCCCGCTTACCATTCGCAGCGAATGGACGCGATTACTAAACGACGGCTTTAACCTGCGAGAAATTCACTCTATTGCCGCAATTAACGGCAACACCGTGCGCCTTAGAGAACCACTACACATAAGCCTAACTATAGGTTCTACGCCCATTCAGGTGCGTAGTTACAACATGATAAATAACATAGGTATAGAAGATATTCGCTTTAAAGGTAATTGGGATTCCTACCCCGAAGACTTCGATCACCATAAAGACGATATTCACGATTACGCATGGAACGCACTAAGGTTAGATAACGTAGAAAACGGCTGGATACAAAACGTAGAATTTAAAGATTGGAACCAAGGTATTTATATAGACGGCTCTGCAGCACTTACCCTGCGTAATATTACCTTTACCGGTAAGAAGGGGCATATGTCTATTCATACGCGGCGCTCTTACGGTGTATTAATAAAAGATAGTGCCGACCACGCAGGCCATCACCACGGGCCGGGTGTTGGCTACTGGGGTTGCGGCACTGTGTACCTGCGTTACCAAATGTTAGCTGGCCAAAATATAGATAGCCATTCGGGCAGCCCCTACGCAACGCTGTTTGATAATGTAACTAACGGTCACCTTTCTAACAACGGCGGCCCACACGAAAGTTACCCGCACCACGGTAAACATTTAGTCGCATGGAATATGACTTTAGAAGGCGGGCCAGATAGCTATAATTTTTGGTCGGCGTCTCGCAACGGCCACACCTTCGCCATGCCGTATTTTATTGGCTTGCAGGGTAAAAGCGTTACCTTTACCGAAGGCACCTATAGCGCTAATGAATTGCTAGGGCAAATGGCCGAGCCTGCTTCTTTATTTGAAGCGCAACTTGCCTTGCGCCTTGGTAGCACTGCGCCCGAGCAACCAGAAGAAACAGAAGAACCAGAACAAGAGCCAGAGGGTGAAACCGGTGGCGAGCAACAACCAACAGAAGAAACCCCTACACCACAACCCAATCAGCCAAACGCCAGCAACACATCGGGTGGTGGAGCCATAGGTGGGCTATTGCTCACATTGTTGATGGTGCTGGCAGCTACTACCAAAATTAATTACATAACGCGCCGCACAGGTAATTAACTATTAAACCAACGGGTGGGCACTGCCCACCTTTTATATCTTTTCGTTCCACTCAAACAGTGGAGCGAACAAATCCGCCCATCCCCATTGCCTCTTTAAAATCTATTCCGCTTCTAAAAAACGCCTAAAGAATGGCAGCATGCGGTCCTCGACGCGGCCGAATGGAATCCACGTATCGCTCCACTCTGTGCCACCGTGCTCTTCCGCAAAATGGGGAATGTCGTACTCTGCTAATTCGCGAGTAAAGCGTTGGTTGCTATTTATGTGGCCGAAGTTGGGGTCGTAGCGGCCCCAATCAAACATAAAACCGCGCAAAGATTTAAGTTCATCTACCGAATGGCGCACGCGATTAATAAGTGGAAAGTTATCACTTAAACGGGTTACCGAATTTGGGTTTACTGCTAATTCACCGTTAACTATATCCATCATAAAATCTGCATAAAACGGTGGCTTGCTAAGGTTAGGTACATGCGACTGAGCCATTAGCAAAAAAACCGGTGTGTAGCCTTCCATCTCGCTTAGGGCATCGTATGATTTAGCTTCATTCATTATTCGCCAATTGGGTAAAGAGCGTAAAAGCCTATCGCCGCTGATGGTGGTACCCACTGGGTGAATGGCATAAACGCTAGAAAATACGCCAGGGCGTTCCATTGCTAGGCGTATGGCGCAGTAACCGCCAATAGAATCACCAGACACACCGCGGGATGACGGCTTGGCAAGGGTGCGGTAGCGTTTATCTATGGCAGGCACCAGCTCTTCTTTTACATGATCCCACCAGTGGCCCACCACTTTATTGTTACCGCAAAAGGTGCCTGGCGTATGGGTTGCGCGGTAATCTCCCACCACAAAAATAAACTCGTTGGTTTGGTTGCGCTCTAATGCGCGCCCAAACGTTTCGCCAATGCTGTCCACCTCATGCATTTGCTGGGCGCTCCAGCCATAGTTGTGTATGTAGTGAATAACCGGGTAACGCTTATTAGATGAGTCGTAGCCAGGCGGCAGCCAAACCCATACCTCGCGCTGCAGGTTTAGGTCCAACTTATTTTGCTTAAGTATTTTAGAATTAAGAGTAAAAGATTCCGCACGCCAACCGGATTGGGCCTGCGCAAAACTCTGCGAAGAAAAAAGTGCGGTAAGCACAACAAGCAATACGAATTTCATAAAAGCCTCCAATAGTTATTGAAGGCTGCATAATTACCCGTTTATAGGCCTAATTCGCCCAATCCGATCGATCTAGACCCTTTTTAACGCTTGATTTGGATAAAAAATGCACAATTTGGTGTGGTTATTTTAATTCGCGATGATACGTACGCCATACCCTTGGAGTTGAAAATTAACTCGCAAAAAACTCCGGTAAAAATGTGATTTATTTACCCTTTTATAGGTTAGCTTCCATTGTGCAGATTATTGTCGTATAGAATAGCTGGCAAAGCGTTTAGCAAAGGAATCTGCTAATGAACAACTTTACGCAGCAAACAGAAAAGGAGTGGTGGATTTTGACTTTCTTACCTAAAACGGCATTTTTTGTATTCTTAGTATTAATCGTCCCCCAAATAGTATCCTGTTCCAAAGCACCTTCCCCTCAGACGAAAATATACGAACAACTCGAATATGCGAATAACGGCATAAGCTTTTCTTACCCATCGCATTGGAAGCTTGCACATGATGAATCCCCTGGACTTTATTCAGACAGAGAAGTGAGCTTAGATATTTCGGATTTCTCATCTGTAACCATAAGAATTTTCTACACCGAAGGCGCGCAAAACCAAGAACAATATGGCTTAACTAGGTACACAGAAAGAGTAATAAATGGACTTGGGCTATTAAATACCCCTTCATTTAAAAACCTTCACCAACAGCCAACCACCTTAAACAATCACAAGGGGTATAAGGTTAATTGGATAGATACACTGGTTGGTAACGATAAATATGAGCTAACCGTGCTTAAATACGAAACGCAAGAAAACCAAGTGTTTATCGTTCTGTATACCAGTAATGAAGATATACAAGAATCCGATGACCTTTTTAAGACATTTATCCAAAGCTTAAACATTCATTTTTAATCAAGGAAAGACTAACCATGAATCAATCAACAGCTACTTACGATGGTGCGCTTATTGATGAGCTTGGAGTTAACCTCTACTTACGCTCTCTAGAAGACCTGAAAACATCAAATATTAACTTTCTCATAAGGGGTGGCGAAGCCGAAAGAGCTTGGCAAGAATGTAACTTCGGTTGTCATGGGCCAACCTATAGGCAGCTAAAGCGCCACTCCACTTTTGCCGAGGCCTTAAAGCCAATAGAAGATAGGTCGCCAGCTTTGGCTGGATTTATTGATGGCTTACATGCAAAAACCGTTGGCAATGTTGAAAAAATAGCTAGTGGAGTAGAGCGTACAGCCGATGGACTATATGTTAATGGAGATGAAAATTTCAACAATGTGGGGGCGGAAAACAACGCGGCCTATCAACTTGTCACAACTTCAATTCAAAAATTATTTAGCTTCGAAATTAATACTATCGATAATCCGCTCGCACAAATCGTATACGCAATTATAAATAGATACATATCTATTCTTCCTAGTTGGGCCATAACTGAAATTACACAGCAAGGCGCTTTAAAAATACCGGAAAAAATAGACACATTATGGGTTTTAAAAGCCGCTTCGCTTGGTGTAATTGATAATATAAATGCTGATAATTTGTCGGAAGCAACATCCTTACTAAGCAATACTGCACAACGACAAGCCGGTAAGGTAATTGGTAAAAAAACAGCTGTCGCTTTAGGAGCTATTATTGCTGCTCAAGTTACTAAAAAGATTATTAACAATTCAGCGGAAATACACCTAACAAAAAGAAGATTGGTAGAGTTAAGATCTAAGTCAAAATCTCTAAAAGGTGGGCTGGGTAGCTCGCTTATCACGTTACTTAAAATACAGGGTTTACTGGGGCAAGCGGCAGCTTCAAGCCGTGCATTGCATCAGGCTTGTCCAAAATTGTGGAACCATATGCGTTATAAATTAAATGGCGCAGATATGATTTATTTTTTAATAGAAAACATGACACAAGAGTACGTAGATAGGCTTGCATTACTGGAGCGAAGCCCTCAGCAATTCATTATGGTTATGAGAGCATTAATAAAAGATAAGCAAACAATTAGCATCTTTTTTCCAAGATCAAAATAAACACCTCAAACAGGCTGCCGCTTAATGGCGGCCTTATAGCGGTAGAGTACGAAGCTTGCCGTTGAGGGTATTGCTTGGTATACAAGCTTCAAGCGCGGTACTGACTAGGCGTTACCCCCGTATACCGCTTAAACACGCTATTAAAAGAAGACTTAGAATTAAACCCGCAATCGAAAGCAATATCCAACACCGTGCGTTGTGGGTTTTGTTGTAAAAGCTGGGATGCCAGCGCCACCCTGCGGCTATTCACCATATCGTAAAAATTACCTAAATCACTTTCGTTAATTACCTGCGATATATTGTGGGGGCTTTCGTTTAGGTGGTCGCATAAATCGCGTAGGCTTAAGCTGGGTTTTTTATACAAATGCTCTACATCCATTGCCGCTTTAATTTGTTTTAGCAGCGCTTGCTGCTTTCCGGTAAGTTCGGCAGTAGTTTTGTTATTGCTATTACTGCTTGGCTCAAAATTTTTACTGGCCGTGGTATCACTTTGTGTGGTTGGATGTGCCTCTGGCTTAAATAGTGTTTGCCTTATTGCTTCTGCCTTACCTTGTGCCCCAACAACCAAACTAATATAAGAGCTGGCCAAAAATATGGCCATTAATAAATGAATACCAGATATAACAATATTAATGGGCATATACACCCCATCTAACAGGGCGCAATAAAGCACCTTTGCTATAGAAACCACAGCATTAATAACAATGGCCAACACTAAAATGCGCAACAAATTTAGGCCGGGGTCGGCTAACTCAGAAAACAGCCACTTGTTTTGTACATTGCGCCGCTGCAGCAAGGCATAGCAAGTGCGCAGCACCCACAGGGTTTGCAATAAAAACAAACCAACCGTAAGCGACATACCAGTGTGAATAAAAAAAGCATACGCCTTGGTTACAGGGGCAGCTGCATTGACGAATTCGGTGCCGAAGTGAATAGACGTTGCCAGCGGCGTTAACAGTAACCAAGCCGCAATAACCAACACTGCGTGACTGCGCCAATTAATGTGCAAATCCGCATTGCCTACAGAATTAGCTAATAGCAACGCGCATGGGCCAACCAATAGTGCACTCGCCATTAAAATAACAAGCCATAAATTCTTAAGCGGTGTACTAGGGTGGTGCATTAACCAATCGCAACCTAGCATTAACACCAGTAGGGTCATAAATACTAAAAAGTACCTATTGCGAAACGACGCCCGCCAAGCAAGCAGCCCAGTAAAGGCACACAACCCCAAAGCCATGGCGTATATAGAAAGTTGCAAAGTATTCATGTTGGCCAATTAACCCATTACGTGAAGGGGTAATCTAGCGGTGTAGCGCTGGGGTGGCAAGGGGTGATTTAAAGGGCCAAAATCAGAAATAACCCACGCTATTAATTAGGCACGTCAATTATCTAAATGTTTCGAATACCATATATAGGCAATTCTTGCACGGTGGGCACTGCCCACCAATATACACGTTTGGATGGCACGCACTTTAAATTACAGGCAGTGTTGCCGAACAGGTTGTAATATAGAAAGGTAAAAACAAATAACAGAACAACAAAGCGACCAGCGCACGTGGTTTAACTACCGTTCTATTTCATAGCTATGAAATACCCCTGCATCTCACATTCAAATAGTCTGGCGCCTAATGCAACGCCGATGGCTAGCTTGAAGCCACTTTTTGTAAACTATACATACCGGCACAACTACCCATAATAAACACCGCCGTAAAAACAGATTAAAAAGATTAATAAAAAAAATCCGTTACAGCCGTATTATTACATTGAACAAAGCGTGAATAATTACTTTTACACGGTATATTTAATTTATAAAGCATGCTTTAATTTGAAATTAAACGAAATTAATCCCAATACCTGCACAACTAAAGCGTATTTAGTTGTGCACTTGGAAATTAACGCTCAATCACCTAACGCGCATACCAGTCTTGATGGGGATGTATAGGTGATAGGTGGTGGGGTGGGATATATTGTGTTGTTAAAGCACCAAATTAGAATGGAGCAATTAATGGGGAAAGGTAAGATTGGACGAAATGATCCCTGCTGGTGCGGATCAGGGAAAAAATATAAAAAATGTCACAGAGATAGAGAGAATGAAAATCCAGTAGAGCCATGGGATGCCGCCAAATCAATGCGGGATAAATTCTCAAAAAAAATATGCTCAGCACCAAAAAGCCTTCATGACGAATGTGCGAAAAAGATCGTTAAAGCCCACACAGTGCCAAAAAGCTCTAGCCTAAAAGCAATAGCTGTAGATGGCCATGTTCTAGGAATTAAGTTAGGTTTAGAAAGCCTTCAGAAACATAATGGAAAGATTCGACCTGAAAGAATAGGCGTCAACAACGCTTCTACATTTACTGGCTTCTGCCAAAAACACGATGACCAACTATTTTCTTGCTTAGAAAAGGAGGCATTCACAAAATCAGAGGAACAATGCTTCAAGCTCGCTTTTCGTTCATTTGCTAGAGAGTATTATACGAAGTCGGCCTTGGTAGATATGTATGAGGTAAATGCTGGCCTAGATAAAGGGAAGCCTGCCTATAGGCAGGCCGAAATACAGGAGCAGGCATTCTTCACGAATATTGGGGCGGAAGCAGGACTGCGGGACAATATCTACCAGAAAGAGAGATTTGATAAAGGCATAGAGAGGAATGACTATAGCGATATACGGGCTGTTGTAATTGAGTATGCAAACCCATTTCCAGTTCAGGTTAGTGGTTCAGTTAATCCAGACTTCGCCTTTGATAACACTAAACTTCAAGATTTATCAGATCTTGAAGTGGTTCCTGACTTACTATCATTTACATCATTTTATGATGGGCATAAGAGTTATATTGTACTCTCGTGGTTGGAGCATTGCCACAATACCTGCACAACTTTGGTAAAGTCGCTTATGTCTAAATCAAAAGAAGACATTTCAACATACTTAGCTCAATACATATTCAGTAATTTTGAAAACTACTTTCTCTCACCAGCGTGGTGGGACGGGCTTAGCAGTGATGATAAAGAAAACATTGTTGAAATATCCCATGACAATGTAAATATGTTCGTAGAGCCTCATGGAAATAGTATATCTAATAAAATACTAAATGCTTTATTGCCTGAGCCAGATAAAATTGAGTATGTTAATTGGCAAAGTTAAGCAGAGCTTTAACAAAGCCAGCCAGAGGGACTTCCGCACTGCGTGCTCTAGCCCCTGCTGGCGGCGTTACGTGTACCAATTCTGAGAGATAACTATGGCAAAGGAAGAGTCAAATCAAAGAATAAAGTTCGCTTACAGGCTCAGTGGCTGGTCTTTTGATGGTGGAAGCAAAAGCCTTTTAAGGGATCAAGCCGATAAGATTCTACCTTCTGAGTATACTGCGGAAATGGAAAGTGAAATATTTTGTCCGGTTTGCTATACCATTCTTATTAGGGTCCCTAAAGATAAAGACTATTTTTCAAATGGCCGAGATGCATATTTTGCTCACATGGGCAAATATAAAGAGGTTAAATGTGATCTTAGAACAATGCGTCCTGAAGGGAAACGATACGATAATTATGAAGAGGCTCAGAAGGCAGTTGATGATGAAGATCTTGTTGTAATCTCTGGATTTTTACAGCAAAGACCAGAAGCGCCTGAAGTTCCTGCAGGTAAATATGATGAAACACCAGTAGAAGATATCAATGGTAAATTGACTGAAGTCCCTTTGGGACGGCACAGTGGAGAGTCATTTAAACTTCCAAGTAAAATAACTACTGTCGCTGGGATTTGCAGAAGATTTGACGAAAATATAAACAGATATTACCACTTTCCTAATGGTAAGCTTGCTATTCGACTAATCGATCTTTTACATGATGTTCGAGATGTAACAATAGAAGACGAAATACCCCGGTTATACTTCGGGATCATTAAAAATATTTATTGCCTCGCTGAAAACCCAAAGCCACACAACAAAAGAATGACGCAGTTGCAATGTAGTTCAACGGTGCGCGATTTTCGGATAAAGCCCACGATAGAGATCGCGCAACAAAAGGGAATTACCGAAACCTCTATTGGCAGAGTTGTTATCATGTACGGCGCTGTGAAAGAAGATGGTCTGGGTTTAGGTATCGAAAATTTAAAATGGGGAGAGTTTGCCCTACTTCCAAGGCAATATGAAGGATTGCTAATCACGTAACACCTATATGACCGGACCTGTCAAAGAACAATAACTCACCAAAACCCTTGGTTTAATGCCTAGAGTTAATAAAAAAGCAATTTTGAATGTTTCTACTGACGATAATTTCATGGAAGGCTTAGCGGTAACTGTACCAAACACCTATTGAGAGTCAGTCCAAATTAACGTTCGACGCTTTCATTCGCTGAAGTAATCTGGATGCCTTAGCTTTACTAAGGCGCTACTAGAAATTTATCGGTTACCCTTGGATCTGGCGCTTCAAAGAATCGGGCTTACGGTGTTTTGTATCCAGTTATAGATCACTCAGTCAAGGGGCAGTCACACATCAAAAAAGCGTAGGGCGGGTAGTGTGTTCTGTCTAATCAAAGCGAGAGAGTTGGCATTTTTTCATCAGGCTAAGAGTAAGCTCGAAGCTTAAACGGATAACTTAGCTTAGGATCTTTATGCTCGGCACCCTAGTTATACCTGCTAGCTCAAACACGCTACCCTAAACATTTAACTATTTCGAAAAAAGTAATTCATATCAAAGACATCGTTCCTTTTCATCATAAAATAAATAGCGCGTCCCAATTTGTGGGATAGTATGGACAGCGCTTTACCTTTGCCAAACTTCTTGCTTAATTTAGTAACATATTTCTGAGCTTTATCATTTCCACGTATGAATAAAATAGCCGCTTCAGAAAAGCCCCATTTTAGATGAGCGTTACCTATTTTTGAGCCTGATGTCCCCATTTTTTTGCCAGCCGACTCATTCGCACATTTAACTAAACGGGAGTATGAACAAAACTTTTGAACCGTTGGAAAGCGATCGATCGATAGAATTTCATACATGATTGTTAAAGCCAAAATATCGCCAATCCCAGGAACTGTTTTTAATCGGTACAACATTCGGCCATCGTAGTCTTTCGCATGCCTGATAATGTAGTTTTCGAGGTTCCGTATCTGATCGTGAAGGCTGTCCATAACGGCAATATCGGTTTCAACATTAAGCCGTACAGAAGCGTTATCGAAGTGATCTGCTATACCTTCGCGATTACCTTTGTGAACGATGTTTTTGTCGAACGGCTCAAGATTATATTGGTAGTTGGTGATACTAATATGGCTTTGAATCTCACTCTTAATGCGAACCAAATGGCTTCGTCTACGCATGAGGTCGCGAACAGGCCGAAGCTCGGCAGGATAGGCATAGGCGAGAGGGAAATCGCCGCATCTCATAATGCGTGCGATTTTTTCCGAGTCAACTTTATCGTTTTTGGCCTTTCCGCCGTGAATACACCTCATGTAAAGTGCATGGCCTAAGATAAATTCGATGCCTTCTTTGGCGCACAAATCAGCCAGCCAATACCAAGAAAACATGCACTCAACGCCTACGACAATGTCTTCACGATAGGGGGCTATGAGCTTTAAAAACGCCTTACCATTAGTAGGTATATTCTTATGAATCAGTATGTTAGCATCAGAATCAAGTATGCAGACGTACATCATTTTGGTATGCAAATCTATTCCGCAGTAATGTTTGTGGGAAATGGTATAAAATCTCATATGATGATCTCCTTCTTTAATTAACTTTTGTTGTGGTGATTTAAGTTTAGAAGGTTTCCATTGGTCTCCGGAGGAGGAGGTCATCATAAGTATCAAAGCTATCTACCGGACTCCGTTTCCGTCGCTTGGTTTTTGTGCTTGAATAGCACAAAAATCCAATCAACTACAACTCGCCGGTAATAGCGGCGTTATAAGTCATAAGGAAGATCGAGTAAAAATGGAAGATTCATGCAATTGTGGAGATAAGGCTGAAATAGGAGCAACGGTTAAATTTCACTGCAAAACCTGCTCAAGTCTTATTGAAAAGTTCACAATTAAAAAGCCACTTAAAGCCGCAGGACTAGCAGCAGTTTTGGCCTATGGCGGAAGCCAGTTCATTGATTACGCCATCACTGACAACAGATACCCTTTAGCGGTTGAATATGCTGTTCTTGAAGCCTGTTCTAGCTCTTATGAGAAACCTGTTTCTTATAGAGTTTACGGGAAGAAAAAAGATCTATGTCTATGCGCCCTTGAAGATACAATGAATGAAATTTCATATATAAGATATAAGGTAAATGAAAATGGTTTTTTGAAAGCCTTTGAGGAAAATGCTAAAGCCTGCAAGGAGTCTGAGGCATAGCCTCAGACTCTTTAGATTTACTCTCCCAAATAATCGTCATTGTTAGGATTATGAGCATCAGCCCAGTCATCCATATCTGCATCATTATTGGGATTGTTAATATCAGACCAGAGGTCTAATTCTTCATCAGTCATATTTGATGAATCAGGCATACAATTACCTCTCTCACTTGGCCGGTTTTGCTGCATTTTTAGCAGCAGCTGATTGAGCTTTCGCCGCGAACGAGCCTTTTGAGACTTTACCTCCGGTGTTCTTGGCGGTTGCAGACTGTATGCGTGAAGCAGCGGCTTTGTTCATAGGGGTTTTACCTTTAGTCATGGTTATTCTCCTTAAATAAAATGTAATTGTCCCCGCTGGGACAGTTACAACCTTAACAAGGGCCATTGGGACAAATAGGGACAATGGAAACCGAAACACTACAAGAAGAAATAAAATCACTTCTAGATCAACTAGGCTGGTCAAAAAATAGACTAGCGCGTGAAATATACGTTTTTACCCATGATGTCGATGAAGAATTAGAAATAAAGAGGTTTGAAGAGAGCTTAAGAAAGCAACTCCGTAGGTCAACAACGTCAGCTGAAAGGTTAAAAGGATATTTAGAGTTCATTTATCAACATGATGAATACTTAAAAACAGAATCACTGAAACCCAAATATTTTCAAAGCGGCCTACTCAGTAACAAAATGGAGTCTGGAATGAAGAGCATTTCTAAAAGACTAAATCGCATCATTGAAGGTGCAAATGACTTATAACAAATCAATCAACTTCGCGCCTTCGGCGCCGGACGCAGCAAAGCTGCGCCGGTTATTGACGCGTTAAGTGACATGAAATTTGTTATTCTGTTTGTGTTGTTATTCTTTTTCTCGAATAGTTACGGGAAAAGCTGCTTACTTGACGAGGTGGTACGGTCCTCGGAGAGTCCTTACTCTGCCATCAAAGAAAATGTCGATTACATATTGGTTGGGGAGGTCGTTGCAAAAGAGTATTTGGTTTCTCGATTAAAGGATGAAGAAGAGATACTGGAGTCATCGAGTATAAAGTTGAAAGTCAAGGAGTGGATTAAAGGCGAAGGAACCGAAATTACATATCTAAGTGGAAAGCGACACGGTACGAATTGTAGTTGCGCTTACATGTTTGATGTTGGCTCTACTTATCTAGTGTTCGGAACTGAGCGCAATGGTAAAAAATTAGTGTCGTGTGAATATATATCTGTAGAGGGCTCAAGGGAGTATTTGGCGGCAATATCAAAAATTAAACCTAACAAATAGCTACACGTGGTCCCATTTTAATACGCTCATTTGTGTGGTCGCTACGCTAATACACAAATGTTCTTCGCAAAATGGCACGGTGAACTAGGCTAGACATTTTTCATATCTATATCGTAGTAACTTATATTCCAAGCAATAAAATGATTGGATCATTTGCTGACTGAAGTGAGACACGGAATTTTCAGGGAAGTCCCCACCTGAGTAATGGAAGTTTATATGAATACATCCGAAAAATACTGGAATAAAAAAGCAGAAGGGTATGCAAAAAGTCCAGTTTCCGACGAGGAGACCTATAAGAGAAAACTCACCGAAACGCAAAGCTTTTTACAGCCAAAAATGCGGCTTTTAGAGTTTGGCTGTGGAACAGGAACAACCGCAATACATCACGCATCACATGTATTGCATATTGATGCAATTGATATATCTGAGAACATGCTTAATATTGGTCGTGAGAAAGCCAGCAATGCAGGTGTTGCAAACATTACGTTCACTCGTTCCACTCTGACAGAATTTAATGCAGGTGCAGCTAGTTTGGACGCTGTTTTGGGTTTAAATGTTATTCATTTACTACCAGATAGGCAGTCTGTACTCACTGAAGTGGCTAGAATTTTAAAGCCTGGTGGTGTTTTCGTTAGTAGTACCGTTTGCCTAGGTAATTCGTACTTCCGCTTTATTAAACCATTTGTACCTCTAGGCAAGTTCCTAGGGGTAATGCCTGATGTGTATGTGCTGACGGAATCTGAATTGGCTAGCGAAGTCCGTGATGCTGGATTTACAATTGAACGCCAGTGGCATCATGGGCCTAAAGATGTTGTTGTTTTTATGGTTGCGCGGAAATTATAAAGTTATATGTGCTCGTGTGCGTGCGGTTGGTTGCTTGAGCGTGCAACAACTGTCTGCTCACTATAGTAGTAGAGAAACCATAACCGCCATGATATGAAAAAGCTATCAAACAGCTCCGTATCGACAAGTAAGTGCAAGCGTTAATTTAAACCTGCCGGAAAAGATGGACTAAATTAAGTAAGTCAGAACGAGTACAAACGTCGCCAAATGCGCATAACACTTTACGCAACAAGTCGAAAAATCCATTTTCGGCACCTTCGATTAGGCTTGATATTCGCCGCTTTAGTCAATTGGGTTATTGCGTGAACGTCTTATTATCTTTTTTTGGCTTCTGCCTTACGCTAGAAACCAGCTCGGCTGATATTTGTAGCGCATCATGCCCATGGCTGAACGTACCTAGCTTTCAGTAGTTGGAAGTACCGCTGGCTTCGAATACAATCAACGTTGCTTTTGAGTTCGCAAGCTTGATGAGGATGAATTTGGCGTCATATCCTTATTGGGCTGTACTCGCTTGTGTTTGCAAGCGTAAACTTGAATATCAGATTTTGCTAGATCAATGCCGGTGACAGTGTTTTTCGCTATGCACTCTATTCTTTGTGAGATCTACAATATCAACCCGCTTTAGTATTGGTGAGGGAGTCCACCTATCTCCCTCAAAGCGCTCGCTTTCACTCCGGCCCCTGCGTTAAGCACTCTATTTACAACAAAAAATGGAGAGTGCGTCATGAGAAGAAATGTATTTTTAATAACAGGCATATGTTTAAATTAGGTGCCTGTGGCTGCTCACAGTCACCGTTTGACAGCAATAACACATCGAACACCTCAACTTTTTTATGGATAGTCCAGCTAAAATCAAATGAAGCTAATACACAGGAGAAAAGTGCAATGAAAATAATCCTTAAAATTATATCGGTAATTGGTTTGGCTTCATTAGCGGTTATGGTTGACGCTATTACAGACGAAGAAAAGCAAGAGATTGCTTATGCGAGTGAAGCCGCACCAAAACACATTACAGATTCAGCGTCATTCGTCATATTTCGTGACGGAATTTTTAAGACAATAAAAAAGGGCAGTAATAATTTTACTTGTTTAGTAATGCGCAACCCAAATGGACGTTTTGAACCTGCTTGTTTGAATGAACAAGCCGTGGAGACTGTGTTGCCTACATTTGAATATCACACTGCTCGCCTATACGCCGGTGTGAGCACAAAGCGAGTGATGGATGAAATAGCTAAAAAATTCGAAGCGAATGAATTGCCTACCGCAGTAGCAGGGTCTTTGGTATACATGATGTCCGCAAATAATCGGGCTTATCTTGAGGAGTCTGGTGAGTTGATTTCATTTCCTCCCCATCAGATGTATTTCATGCCTCGGCTGTCTGCTGATGTATTTTCGCTAGAGGAAAGTACTTTTTCTCCGGGGAGCCCTTGGCTTTTTCAGGAGTATCCACATATGACTTCTTTGATTGTTTTTACCAAATAATACGGCGGTGTTGTGCGGTGCTCGTTGCAAAGTACATGCAAATATTTAGGTAAAAGGGCAGAGCGGGTTTCAAAAAAATTACCATAAAACTGGCGAAGTAGGCTCTGTTAGTTACGTTTTTATATGGCTTTGCCTTAATAAAAAATAACATTCTAGATTAAATAACGTATAACTAATCTGAATTAATAAAGATAAATTCTTATAATTTCGCCTTGGTGAACTAAAGTGAAACGGGCCAAATAGAGCATGTTTTATCTTTTCCTGTAAGTATATTATTGGGTTTTTTTACTA
The DNA here is from genome assembly GCF_000013665.1 of Saccharophagus degradans 2-40. Taxonomy (NCBI): domain Bacteria; kingdom Pseudomonadati; phylum Pseudomonadota; class Gammaproteobacteria; order Cellvibrionales; family Cellvibrionaceae; genus Saccharophagus; species Saccharophagus degradans. Next base: position 4,853,208 of record NC_007912.1, on the reverse strand, counting down.
TAAATAGACCCTTTAGCTCATTACTTTTGGTGGCGATTTTTAATTTATCCTGACAATAGAAGCCAAAGTTAGTTGGGATCTCGTAGCTACTATGGTAGAAGGTTCTGTTGAAGAAGTTTTTTATAAGTCTAAGTTCAGTTCTAATCTGCCCGTCTGCAAGCCCCCTTTAATGCGTTGAGAAACTTTATACTCATATTTGTTTGTGCGGCATTGTAAATGTGAAGGGTGATTTTTTGCGCGAGCTACGAGGTAAAAAGACAGGTTCGGTGGGTTTAAAAAAGCTAAATCCATCCGGCTTTAGATGGGTTTGATTTCCCCTAGTCGTTTTAGCTGTAGTAAGGGGAGGCTATACGGGTAATTCACTGCTTCACAGATCGCCTGTGTATCGCTATTATCGTTCTAGCCTCCTTTGTAAAAGGGAGAAAATATTTTTAAAGCTATGGTGCGTATAGCGTGCTGGACCTCTGAATTTCTCGCCCCGGTCATGGGCGAAATGCTGTGTTTACAACTTTTGAATCGGAGGGCTTATGGCCGAATATTTGGGTTCTTGCCTTTGCGGTGGTGTTAAGTTTGAAGTACAAGGCGAGTTCGAGAGCTTTTTTCTGTGCCACTGTAGGTACTGCCAGAAGGATACTGGTTCCGCTCACGCGGCAAATTTATTTGCACAATCAGCTAAGCTAGTTTGGTTGGCTGGGGCTGAAGAGGTGGTTACGTTTACCCTGCCTGGTACCCGCCACAAAAAAGCTTTTTGTGGGTGTTGTGGTTCGGCGCTACCAAGTACTCACGATGCTGGCATGCTCGCCGTGCCAGCGGGTTGTTTAGATACAGATATTAAAATATCGCCAACGGCTAATATATTTACATCTAGCAAAGCTGGTTGGGTTAAAGAATTAGATTTGCTACCAAAGTTTGATACTCTGCCAGAGTGACGAGTATTGACGCTCTGCTTACTTTCTGAATCACCTCAAATAAGTAAGGGGCAAGCTTTTGCGGGACTACGGCTGCTTCTGCATATAGGATTAGTTTATCCCCTTTCGTAAACGTCGGAGGGGACTTTGTTAAACAACTCGAATGGAACATAGCAGCAAAAAGGCATATTAAAAAGCGGCCATAAATAAACGTTCAAGCCTAAAAGGACATAAAGTGTTAAGGAAAATATTTGTAGGTTGTTTGGCCTTTTTTATTCCTCCACTGGCTTTCCTGTATTTATCACGGGGCTGGTTAGCGTTAATTTACCTTTTGGTGCTTATTGTTACGGCAGTAGGTGATTACTACGCCCAGCGTTATTTTGGATTAGGCGGGCTGGGGTTGGTCTTAGCCATCGTAGCTACAGTACATGCATTAAGGATTGCGCAAAGCGAAACCAATGTGGTTAAACACAAGTTTTATAATTATTGGTGGGGTGCGCTAACTATCCCCCTTGCGGTAGCATTACTTAGCTTTGCTGCGCGTTCATTTTTATATGAGCCTTTCAGTATACCCTCTGAATCCATGTCGCCTACGTTAATGCCTGGTGACTATATTCTGGTGAAGAAGTCTGGTTATGGGAATTATGGAACCTGGGGTGTGAGCTTATTCCGCTCAGATAACCCTAACAATAAACCCAAATCAGGAGAAATAGTTGCACTTTATCCGCCTGGCGAAACTCGCATATATATTGAAAGAATAATCGGAATACCTGGCGATGAGGTTCGATTAGATGGTGCTAATTTGACAATAAATGGCGAAATCGTCTCGAAAGAAGTAGAGGCTGGCTTATTTTCTGAATCAATTGGTGAGCAACATTACACCGTGAAATATTTAGGCCCTCCATTTCGATATAGGAATTACGAAGTTTTAGTGCCGCCTGGACACTATTTTGTGATGGGTGATAACTGAAATAATTCGCGGGATAGCCGCCTTTGGGGAATGGTGCCTGAAGCGAACATGGTTGGTAAAGTGGTGCGCCATTGGTAGCGTATATTAATAGTTAACGTAATAGTTGTTTAGTTTGGCTTTAGGGCTTTAATTGGAGGCATTGAGGAAAGGATGAGAATAAAAATAGTTTTGGTGTTGGCGCTATTACTACCGGTGTGTGTATATGCCGGTAAGCCACTTATATCTAAGCATGAATTTACGTTGGAATTTAATCGGTACCTGGAAGAGAAGGTTAAGGATTCAGAATTTAGCGTTGTAGGTGATCTTCATCTACATGCAGGCGGCATGGAGGGCTACGAATTAAATATATACTTAGATAATGCCTACGACGTTTACTTATCAGGAGGTCGGGATATTAAACTTATTTTTAATGATCAACTAGAGTCGATAAAAAACCAGAAAAAAACTTTGTCTAATAGTGATGTAAAAAGCATACTGCCTGTCATAAAACCATATACCTACATTGAATCGTCTATAGCGCAACTTAAAGAAGCAGGATACGATAAAGATGATATTCCACTTTTTTACGAGAAATTAAATGAAGACCTATACTTAATGTATGTGTTTGATTCTGCTGATAGTATGCGTTTTGTATCGCCTAAAGAGGTTGAAAAACACGGTATAAAGGATTCTATTCGAGATATTGCCAGTAAAAATATTGAGAGCTACTACTTTAAAATTGAAGCACAATTACGTGAAATTGATACTAAAGGAAATGGCCGAGCATACCTCTTTTTCGCGGATGAAAATTATGAAGCCTCTATTCTTATGGGGTTTGGCTACTTAAAACGCTTAACTCTCGAAATTGATGGTGAACCTGTAGTGTTTATTCCCGCTAGAAATGTTGTGCTTATTGTTGGTTCAAACGATTCGAAAGCTATTGACATGGCGTCGAGCATTGCTGCCCGAGGGTACAGGGAACTTGGTTATGCTATATCGCCCTTTGGTTATAAGTATCTAGACGGTAAGTGGTCTCGGTTTTAGCTCTAGCAAAGGATGGCAACGAAAATAATTCGCTATCTTTCTGTTGTTTATGTGGTGTTTGAATTTATAAGGAGTCGGTTTTGAGGAATACTATTTGTTGTGTAATTTTGTCGATGCTTTCATTATTTGTTGGTTCCTTGGCGGTGGCACAAGCCGTTGAGGAGGTGATTGTTACTGGAATGCGCGCCTCTGGTGATGAGCTGCCCGGTGTGGTATTCAGAAGGCAGGCAGACTTCTTGCTTCTTGAAGTTACAGTATTAAATGATTCAAGAAACGAGGAGATAAGGGAAAAGGAAATATTAAAAACTCTACAAAACGCACTATCCATAGCCAAAGCGCAAAAGGATATTGAGTTGAGCATCGTTAAAAATGGCTTTGTTCTGCCATTAGTATCTGTAGATTCTTCTATAGAAATTGTATCTGGTGACAGGCCAGATACAAGCCAAGTAAAAGTACGGGCTAAAACGAATATACCCAAGAATTTAGAAAGCCCAGAGAAGCTGCTAGCAAAACTTACCGCTTTTACAGAGTCCGTACCCGTTGAAGGGCGCACGGAATTAATTGCATATGATGAGCCTGATGTTAGCGTGGTTAACCCTCATCAGTATAGAAGCAATATAATAGAGTTGGTCGCTAAAGATGTAAATACTACGACATCTGCGTTAGGTAAAGATTATCGCGTAATTATGCAAGGTTTGGATCAGCCGGTGCAGTGGGTTAGGGTTGGTCCAGTACAGTTGGCTATGTATATCCCATATAGTTACCACATAATTCCAAGCAATATTAGTTCATTCTTTTCGCCAGATTACTAAGTTGTAGCTAATAGCGAGTGTCACCAAGCGTTAAAATGTAGCTCGGTAGGTACTGAATTAGAAAGCGTGCTATTTTAAAGTTATGTTCAGGTGGGCGGTGCCCACCATTGTGCTTATTTAAGTGACTGCTTGGATGTTTAACCTTCCAGTTAGAGGCTAGCGTTAGCTGGCTTTGTATCTATATTAAAAATTATTTAAATTACTTCTAATTGAATCCTATGGATTATTTTTGTTGTTAGGGAGTTTTATGTTTTTGCAAATACTCGGTGTTATATTCTTGTTGGTACTGGTTGTGGTGGCGTTTTACGGTTGGAAAATATACCGGTTTGTAAAACGACAGGCGAACACGGATACCGTAGTGGCTATGTCTGTGTTACCCGCTCAGGATATGGAGTTGGAGCCCGCGGTTGTTGATGACTGGAAAGAGAAAGAACGGCTCGGCTTTATGGAGGCGGAGCTTAAAAAAATAGGGGCGGGCCACACAGGTTATTTTTGTGTCTATATGGGCAGCGCAATTGTTAAGCTCTCTATTTGGAATATTAAAGGCCAGGCTATGGCTGTGATTTATGAGGCAGCTTCAGAGCAAGACAAAAACAATGTCTCGTTTTTTTATGAGGTTGGCTGCAAGCTTGCGTCTGGAAGTGTATGTGTTACTTCAAACCCTCACGCTGAATACGAAAGTCGCCCTGCAGGGCATAATATCTCTTATGTGCAATCTGATTCTATATTAGGCTTGGTGAAAGCGCTTAAAGCGAATATCCCAGAAGGTGGCAAGCTTCAAAAAATTAATGACCCAAAGGAGTTCTTTCTGGAATGCTATGAGGATATTGCCGAATGGGGCTGGCGTGAGGAGCAACTGACCAGTGAGAAAACACAGCAGACACTAGCCGCTGTTGGGGTAGATGTGAACGATGAATTAATGTGTGACCTAATAGAATACGGGAAAAAATATTCTATAGAGGTACACGTAAATAAAGCGCGTAGACGGTTTGCTGAAAGATCGGGCTTAAGTGCAAGTCAGTGGGAAAAAATAAGAGATAAGCTTGTATATATAAACGAAAAAATGGGGGTTGATGAATTGATCTCTGGAGTATATGACCTAGCTGGTGAGCTTACAGATGCACAAGAGCTGGTAATAGAGGGATTTGAGCATAACAATAAAGAGCTTGTAGACCCTATTAGTGCTTTTCAGCTTTTACTACAGAGTTTAAATATTAAAGCCAAAAAATTAGCGAGCATGGAAAAGCCCATTAAAACCGGTGTGTATATGCCTTTGTAATTGGTTTGTAGAAGGAAAATTGAATTAGGTTTGGATGTGGTTGGTTTGGCGTATATAAATTTTTACTTTTACGATTACCTGCTTTCACATCACCCTAATTCCACGCTGATAATGGCAATACCCATCACAGCTTCAAAAAATATCTGCCATATTCTTTGGGTTTGGACAGATAAAAAATATGTATGTCCTAGCAGTAGCAGGGCGTAGTACCAAATAATCCCCGCTTATATTCTCAAAGAATAAAAACCCTCGTTCCCACGCTCCCGCGTGGGAATGCCTACGAATCTACCAACCTGCGTAAACATAAAAAAACCCAGCCGAACCAGTATAATACATAGCGCTGGAATAACGCCAATGCTCGGCTTAATCGGCATCACCCTTCTTAACTGGGCTTAGGTGAATGTGTTCAACTTTCTGCTACATCCTCTCAATCATTGAGTTAATTCTGGCGCCCCCTTCTTACCAAAATTAATAGGCGCAACAACCTTTATGAAATTTTTATAAAACGCCAGTTACTGCAGAATTTCCCTCAAATTTCGCTCAGCTAGATATTAAATGAAATTCTTTGCCGTCCATTTGTGAGTCGGACGATGTCATTATTCAGCGCATTGCTTAGTAGAACAAGATAGCAGTGATTTGCTAATTCCAAACAAGCACAAACCTAGAGCCCAACCTTGTATTGAAAGTTGTAAGGTATGGAGTAGAGCGTTAACGATTTTGCATAAACCCAATGAGGCGCAAATAAGACTACGAATTGTGGCAGGTTGGGTAGGCGTTCCCACGCAGGAGCTTGGGAACGAGTAAATTTAGACGCACAGAATAAATAGTTTCCAACATGTTCTTTAACGCGCCTGCTAAAAAGTTGCTGAACTTCTAACATTTGAACAAAGTTATTTTTGTTTGAGGCAAGCGTGAACAGCGTTGCAGAAATTAATGTGTATATGATCAATAGTCGCGCAGTGAGCTTATGAAGACACAGAAAAACATATTCGTCATCGACTCTAAAGAGGCAAATAATAATGCTACACATCTCTGTTCAACCAAATCTTACCCGCTCTATTTCTGGGTTCTTGTTGGGCCTAGCGGGCGTTGTCTCGGGCTCGGCTTACGCGCAGTGGAACCCAGCACCCAACTGGGAGGACAGCTATTCTGTGAATGGAGTTTGCTACTGTAATTCCAGTAATTATGATCATGGGCTAAGCGCCAAAACAGCACCTACTCCCATTGGCGAGCTTAACGTTGTCGATATATGTACCGACATCAAAGCCGTGCTTGGTGAGGGGGCAACGAATGGACGTATTCCATTTAACGACATTCAGTGTGGTAACGGGCCCGCCAACGATGCTGCCGATGAAGCGGGGTGCCCAGGCCGAGTGGATATTGGCTCGGCAGGGTGTGATGTGATTGGGCCTAAATGGGATTTGGTTAGCGTTTACGGGCCATGGCCAGATGGCGGGCTTAATAGGGATGCTTGGGAAGTGAGTGCCTCAAACGGTTCTGGTAGCGCGCAACTGGCGCTTGATGGCTTGGCGAGTACGCGCTGGGCGACGGGTGTGTTTCAATCGCCAGGTCAGTATTTTGATATTGATTTTCAAGACGCGCTAACTTTCGATTCAATAGTACTTGCTACCACCGAGAACCCAGAAGATTACCCAAGGGCTTACGAGGTTTACATTTCATCAAATGGCAGCGACTGGGGAGTACCAGTGGTGACGGGAGCCGGTAACGGCTCCACTACAACTATCGAGCTAGATACTGTTACCACTCGCTACTTAAGAATTTTACAAACCGGCAGCTCATCTAACCGTTGGTGGTCCATTCATGAATTTAACATATTCAATTCTGGGCCAATTCCGCCAGAGCCAGAGTACCCGGCATTAGATAGAAGTGACTGGACAGTTTCTGCATCGGTAAATGGCGCAGAAGCCGAATTCGCTATCGACTCTTCACCCAATACGCGGTGGGATACAGCACAAAGCCAACGAGCAGGGCAGAGTTTTGAGGTAGATTTAGGAGAACTCAACACGCTAGCGGCCATTGAGCTGGATTCAGCAGGCAGTGCCAATGACTATCCGCGGGGTTACGCCGTTTATGTATCGAACGATGGCTCAAACTGGGGGAGCGCTATCGCTTCTGGCGCTGCAGTAAGCGCGTCCACAACAATAGAATTTACTCCAGTAAGCGCTCGCTTCGTTAAAATAGAGCAGACGGGAGGTGACGGACACTATTGGTGGTCTATACACAACTTAAATATTTTTGGTGAGCCTTCAGATAACCCACAACCGACTATAGAGCTACTCGATAGCACTCCCTGGTCTCTAGCCGCGAACAGGCGAAATAGCGCGGCTGGCAATGCCATAGATAATAACCAGTCTACACGATGGACCACGGGCCAGACCCAGCGCGATGGTCAGACGTTCGAAATTGACCTGAGCACTGTGCAAACCTTTAGCCGTATTGTTTTAGATTCCGCAGCGAGTGACGATGATCACCCTCGCAATTATGAACTTTATGTCTCTAACGATGGTTCTAATTGGGGCAGCCCAGTGGCAACCGGTGCAGGAGATAGTAGCGGAGTAACGGTAATAGATTTCCCCAGCGTGACCGCTCGCTATGTACTTATAGCTCAGGCTGGCTCGGATAGCTCACACTGGTGGTCCATTCACGAGTTGAGTATTTACAACGTACAATAAATTAAACATTTATTACCATGTTAAAAGAGTAAGCATCGTTTAGGTGTTTACTCTTTTATTAGCTGGTATTAGAGAAAGAAGCTTAAGTATCTAAACTTTAATACAGGTAAAGTATGCTGCGAAGTTTGCAGTTAATATGCAATACAATAAGTCTACTGCGGTATTTCTTGTAACCCTTTAATTTAGCTCGTTGTGAGGAGAGTGAGGAAAGTGAATAGGGTTGTACTTCCATATGGCTTGTGCCACACACTGGAACAAGCATCGATACTTATATTTGGAAAGAAAAATATTGCTTTGAATGGCGCGAGTTATTGCACAACCAAATTAGTCAGTTTAATTACTTGGCTCGCCGGGCCCTTCTTGATGATTGCTGTTTCTATATTAACGAGTCTTTGATCTTTTTATTACTGGTTTTAGGGGGGGTAGTGCTCGAATATATAGAAGAAAAATAGCCTCATATAGGCTATGCTAATAAATGTCTTAGGGGCCATATATGCATATTCTGGTTTCTTGGCACACTATTAGCTGTGAAGATAAAAATGGTCCATAGGATGGTATATGCGCTTTGAATATGCACTTTAAAGTTATCCGGCTTTTACTCGCTTTTACTCTGCTTCAATATGCGAATGCAGACACATTAAAAGTAGGTGTGGCGCCAGACTTAGTTACTTTTAGAGACTTCTCCATGGGTAAGGTGGAGTGTGCTTTCAAGTTGGCCGGTTACGACCTGAATGTGGTAGAGCTACCCATTGAACGCAACTACCAATCAGTTCAAGCCGTCGTCATTGATGTAGACCTGCTAAGGGTAAAAGCCGCAATAGATAGTGCTAAAAATGTTGTTTATATCTCCACGCCCGTGCTTGCTGTAGAAAAGTGGATTTACTACCGGTTAGACGGCAAAAAAGTCACACCCGAAAATATGCGCAAGCATATGATGATACCGATTATTGGCGTGCATTATTACGATAAATATAAAAAGCAAGGCTTTGCTATGCTGAACTCTGTAGTTACTTTAGATTCCGCATTTAAAATGCTTAATGCAGGCCGAGGCGATTATGTATTGTGGACTCAAGACGGAAAGGAAATTGTTACATCGTTAGGTTTGGAGGAATTTATAGGCCAAGTGCAACTGGGTAAACCCGAGCCGCTGTACACAGTGCTAAACGAAAGGCATAAAGACAAAATTCCCGAACTAAATTTGGCCTATGAGCGTGTGTTTGTTCGCAATGATTGTCCGTTTAATGAATAAGCGCAGCGAAGTGTAGGCACTCTTAAGTGGTTCAAGAGTGCCAGAAGTTTTTAAAATAAACTGTTTAAGGCCTTCCTAACTTCATTATTTATACGTAGCATAATTCGCGTAAGTACGTTACGCATAAGTGTTTCAGTTAGTTCTTCGGCTGTTTTTAGTGCGGCCATCCCAAGCATCTTCATCATTTTTCGAATTAGTAGAAAAACCCAGTTGGCAAATTCCGAACTTAGTGCGACCACTTTAAGTAGTAGCATGGCCAAGTGGTCTGCTAGGGTTAAGCCACCTATAAATGGGGCCTGAACTTTTATCAAAGAGCCTTGAATTATAAATGCTAATGCGTAATTAAATTTATGCCATACGCTCGCGTCTGCGGCGTTTACTTCGCTAGCGCTGGATAGCCATTGCTTAATAGAGTTAATACTTAAGGATGTTTCTGGCATATCGTTCAAGTTTTCCCATTTTTTACCAGATACTGAATCCGCATAACCCTTCATAAAATGAGCTGTTACACTAATTGGCAGGTTACCGTTTCCAATGCCATGCGCACCATTGGGAACAGGAGCGTGGGTATAGGGGAATACAGGAACCATGGTGACGGCATCGTTGGAATGAAATACTCTGTGGATGTTCTCTTTACCAAGCCTCATGGTTGTAGCTTGGGCGAAGCCGTCTATTCCTAGGCCTATTCTTGGGCAGCCAAAGGTGTACAATTTCACTTTTACTGGAAAGGTGTTCTTAATCCAGTCGGCTGCAATACTAGCCACTGCTCCGCCTAAACTATGCCCTACGCAGTGAATATTTATCAGGTCGGAATGCTCTTTCAGGAACCGGTCAACTTCATTCTTAAGACTTGTAAATACTTGGTTAAATCCAGAGTGTACAAAAGACCCTGAGCTAGAAATTGTTAAGCCTGCTCGGATATCGGTAATAACATCTGCTCCGCCCTTTCTGCCGGTTGTTCCTCTGAATAGAAGAAATGCATCCTTTTCGAAATCTCCAGTCCCTCGTATGAACAAAGCAAAAGCATCTTTTACTTTAATTAAGCGACTACCCACTGTTGCGCTAACAATAGAGCGTGCTGCCATATTTTTAGAGAAGTTTTCATCTTTTAATAAGACTTTTAACTGAAAATCATTGTTCACTGAGTATGCTGATGTGGCAAGTGTTGCGGCAAAATCTGGTGTAACGAATCCCATCGTTTAATCTTCCTTGTTGGTTAAATCCCAATAGCAGTTGGTACCAATAAATCCGTACTTTGTATCTACTTTTCTAATTTCATCGGTAAGCTCGCATTTAAAATTATTGGGAATCCCATCGAATTCAGCATATTCTTCTATGGCCAGTTTTGTGGTTGAAAATATAATGGGCTCTACTAATGAATCATCCTGCACATCTATTTCGGTAATGAATGCGGGTTGAGTCATAAATTTAAACCGAATTTTTTCCCAGCGAGTAGAAAAGCTGAATTTACCTTTTGGGTCCGTTTTTATCTCTTCAATTTCGTCCCAGTTTTCTGACTTCCAGCTCAGCTTTCTTCTGACGATTAAATCGGGTACAGGCTGTCCGTTTCGCAGGATAACCCCTGATATGCCACTTGCGATGCATACCTTTTCCTTTAGCAGTAATCCCAAATCCATCTCCTTAATGTTTAGTAGTAAGCCTATCGCGACGATTAATAGCCCATGGACTAATATTGAGGGCATAATACTTCCCTGTTTGTTGCCGTGCTATATGACGAAGAATATTTACGTTTAACATTTTATTCGGTTGTTGTTAGTTGATTTCATATTTTATCGGCATGAGTTTATGGCATATGCCATATGCAAATAGCAAGGCGAATAATTTAACGTTTAGCCGATATTAGAGAAGTGTTACTGGTTCGTTAGTCTGAAAGGCTCTCCTGCCTTGGGGTAGTATCAAATAGAAATCAATACAGCGTAATATGCCATAGGTTGCGTGAGTGAGATACGTTGGGGGTTTAGCTAAATGTAATTTTAAGAGCTAGTTCGCATTAACTGGCGCCCACTAGCAACATGGTGAAAATTTGAACCAAGTATTGCTCTCGGGGGTAGGGTTTTAAGTAGCAGTTTCTGCTAAAAATCAGGAGCTAATAATACCGGTTTTTCAGCTGCCACTGTATATTAAGTCCCAATTACAATTTGTAGCTATAAAGCCATATCTTGTTTTAACTTTATTCCACGGGTCAGTAAGTTAACATTAATCCAGATCGATTAGGGTATGTTACAAGCACGGGGCTTCATAAACTATCGCGTATTGGAATTTTGGAGAAATCTATATCAGTATAAAGACGGCTTGCGATTAAGTGGCCAGTTTGGTTACAGCTATTCGAAGGCTTTCTGTTTAACTTCCTCTCTTATTCCCAACAAACACCCCTCCGCAGGCAGCTCAATCCCTTCCTTAAACGGCAGCAACTCTCTCGCCTCTTTCATAAAACCCTGCATGTGTTGCGTCTCGCTTTGTAAAAACTGAGCCACGCCGTGTTGAAAGCCCGGGTGGGCTAGCCAGTGTAGCGAGCTGGTTTTTACGGGTACAAAACCGCGTTGAATTTTGTGTTCGCCTTGTGCGCCAGGGTCGAAGCGTTGTAGGCCGTTGGCAATGGCGTACTCTATGCCTTGGTAGTAGCAGGCTTCAAAGTGCAGGCCGTCTAGTTCTTCCATTGCGCCCCAGTAGCGGCCATACAGTGTTGTGTTGTCGCGAAAATAAAGTGCAGCGGCAATCATTTCATGGTCGCGCCACGCTTGGCAAAGTAGTACTTGTGTTGGAAATATTTTTGCCAGCGATAAAAAAAATGCTTTAGTGAGGTAGCCGTAGCGGCCACTGCGTTTTAAGTAGGTGTGATGGTAAAGGGCGTAGAATGTTTCCCACTCTTCTAATGGCACAGCATCGGCACTGCGCATGGTTAGCGTAATATTCTGCTGGCTTACTTTTGCGCGTTCTTTTTTTACATTTTTGCGTTTGCGTGAACTAAAAGATTCTAAAAATTGTTCGAAGCTACTGTAACCTTGGTTAAACCATTGGTATTGGCAGCCTATGCGTTGCTGCCATTGGCTTTCTAATGGTTCTTCAACGTTGTTGGTTGTGTTGAGCGGTAAATTAAATTGTTCCATTGATGGAAACAAAATATGCACGCCACTTATGTTTTTCTCTTGGCTAAACGCTTGTAGGTGGTCGGCCATCGCTTTGGCTAAATTGTTTTTTTCTTCTGCGCTTAGGGTTTCGGCAAAACCAAACCTTGGCCCAGTGGCGGGGGTGAAGGGAATGGCGCTAACGAATTTGGGGTAATAATCTAAGCCGTTTTGTGCGTAGGCGTCGGCCCAGCTCCAGTCGAATACATATTCGCCGTAGGAGTGATTTTTTAAAAATAATACCAGTGCTGCTACTAATTGGCCGCTGCTATTGGTAACCGTTAGGTGGTGCGGCTGCCAGCCGCTGGCTTTATTGGTGCAGTCGGTATTTTCTAGTGTGGCTAAAAACGCATGCTGTACAAACGGGTAGCCGTTGCTCTGTGCAAATAAGCTGTCCCAGCTTTGCGCATCTATGTGGTGAATACTGGGTATAAATTTATATTGCATAGTGGCGTTGCATTTCGAGCATCAATTGTGAATCTCAGAGTCTATGCTTGTGTAGGGCGTAAAGCCATACTGATATGAACGCAGCAGTAGCTGGCGTTGTTAACTGTACAATTTTGTAGGAGCGATTGTCTAATGGGTTTAGGTATAGGGCGCAAACTTGGGTTGCACTGGTGGTTGCTATTGTGTTTTTCGGTGAGTGCATTGGCGGCAGACCCGCCTATTTATTCCCATGCTAAGCATGGGGCTATAAAGGGCTACGACGTAGTGGCTTACTACAGCCTGCAACCGGGCGATGATGCGGTAAAGGGCAGCGATGAGTTTACCTATAATTGGAATGGCGCAACGTGGAAATTCGCCAATGCAAAGAATTTGGCATTGTTTACATTAAACCCAGAAAATTACGCGCCACAATATGGAGGCTATTGTTCATTTGCCGTGGCCCACGGTTACGTGACCAGTATTCGCCCAGATAGCTGGAAGATTGTAAATGGTAAGTTGTACCTTAATTACAGCCGTTTTTCGTTTAAGCGCTGGGAAAAAGATATGAACAAAAAAATAGCCGAAGCCGATGCAAACTGGCCGGCTGTGCTTACCGTGTGTGAAGAGCGCGGCAATTGTAAGTAATTGCCGCGTTTATTTATTTTGCGCGCTTAATTAAACGAGCTTTGGGGAAGTGGCAGCTAAAGGTGCTGCCTTTGCCCACTTTACTGCTAATGCGCAATTGGGCATCGTGGCGCAACAGCACGTGTTTAACAATGGCTAAGCCAAGGCCTGTGCCGCCCATGGTGGTGGCGCGGCCGCCGTCTACGCGGTAAAAACGTTCGGTTAGGCGCGGTAGGTGTTTGGGGTCTATGCCCACGCCAGTATCACTTACGCTAATAACTACATCGTGCTCGTTGGCGGTGTATTGCACTTCAATTTTGCAGCCGTCGGGCGAGTACTTCATAGCGTTAAACACAAGGTTAGAGACGGCGCTGCGAAGCTCTTTCTCGTTGCCGCGCAATACCAAATTATCGTCGCCTTTATGAATAAGCGTGTGCGTGCTTTCGCCATTTAATGCTTGGGCATCGCTCATTATGGTTTGAATAAGTGGCCCTATGTCGACGGCTTCCTGCCGTATTTCACGCTCATCGGTTTCTAGCTTGGTTAGGGTAATTAGGTCGTTGATAAGCGCGGTCATGCGCTGACATTGGCCCTGCATGGCGGTTAGAGCGCGTGCCCACGCGGGCGGTATGCTGGGCGCATCGGACAGTGTTTCGATGTAGCCACGCACCACTGTAAGGGGTGTACGCAACTCGTGGGATACGTTGGCCACAAAGTCTTTGCGCATTTGTTCGAGTTTATAAACGCGCGTTACGTCGCGCAGCACCACAAGGCGTTCACCTTGGCCAAAGGGGTGTATTTGAAATTGCAGGTGTTGGTCTGGGTGGCGGATGCCTTCTAGCTCAAGTGGGTCGCCGTATTTGCCGTTTTCGAAGTATTTTACGAAACGCGGGTGGCGAATAATGTTGGTTAATTTGTGGCCGTGATCTACATCGCGCAGGTCGAACATTTGCTTGGCGGCTTCGTTCCACCATTCAATATTACCAAGCGAATCTAGTAGCACCACGCCGTCGGTTAGTGCCGAGGTCATATCTTGTACTCGGCTAACCACCGCTTGTAAACGCAGCTTTTCTTTTTGGTAGCGTTTGCGCAGCAGCACTACGTCTTCGGCTATTTCACCAAAAATGCCATATAGCTCGTTGCGCGGGTTGGTTTTGCGGCGTGCTGCAATTATCCAAGCTTCTAAGCGGGTGATGTTGTAAAACAACCAGCACACGTACAGCAGCAGTGCTAAGCACATTACTGCCAAAAAATAGCCTACTGCTACGCCAACTATGGCTGCGGCTGCCATAGACAGTACAAACCAGCGCAGCTCTACGGCAAAACCTCTGCGTATCATAAAAGCACTTAATGTGAGTCGAACATCAGTTGATGTTAGGCCTTTAGAGCGACCTTATTAGAAAAGCGGTAACCCGCACCACGCACAGTTTGAATAAAACGGTCGTGGCCTTCAAGGGATAATGCTTTGCGCAAGCGTCTAATGTGAACATCTACCGTGCGTTCTTCTACATACACATTGCCGCCCCACACGTGGTCGAGCAATTGGTTGCGGGTGTAAACGCGTTCTTGGTGGGTAAGAAAGAATTCTAGTAGGCGGTATTCTGTAGGGCCCATTTGCACAGGCATATCGCTAATGGTTACGCGGTGGCTTATAGGGTCTAGGCACAGGCCTTCTACTTGAATAGGCTCGCTAATGCCCATTGAGTCGGTGCGACGCAATACGGCCTTTAGGCGCGCTACTAGCTCACGTGGTGAGAAGGGCTTGGTGATGTAATCGTCGGCACCCACCTCTAAGCCTTGTACTTTATTATCCTCTTCGCCTTTGGCGGTAAGCATAATAATAGGAATTTCACTGGTAACTTCGTCGCGCTTAAGGCGGCGGGCCAATTCAATACCGCTTGTGCCTGGCAGCATCCAGTCTAATAAAATGAGGTCGGGTTTTTTATCGACAATTAAGCTGTGTGCTTGTTGTGCGTCCCCGGCTTCCAATACCGCATATTCTGCCATTTCCAGTGCAACACGTAACATGTCGCGAATTGGCGGCTCGTCATCAACTACTAAAATCGTCTTTTCAATCATTACAGCTAACCTGACTCTCGTCTGTACAAAGTACGGAATGTAGGTTGATTATTTAAAGGTTTTGTTTCCGTTTTATGACAAATAGCACACCACAGCACTTATTTCATTATTTTGGTGTTTAGTTTGTTATGAGCTTGTCCACCAAAATGCCGAGAAAAACCACTAAACCTACCCAATTGTTATGCAAAAATGCACGAAAACACGCGTTCGGTTCGCGGTTGCGAATTAAATATTGTTGATAGGCAAAAAGACCACCTGCAACCAATAAAGACACCTTAAAGCTAAAGCCTAGCCCAAAGCGCTCCCCTGCCATGGCCATAGCCACCAGTGCCATTAGCTGCAAACAGGCGGTTATGATGCGATCTTGATCGCCAAATAGGATAGCGGTGGACTTCACCCCAATTTTTAAATCGTCTTCTCTGTCTGCCATTGCGTAGAAGGTGTCGTAGGCCACTGTCCACAGTACAACAGCGGTATATAGCACCCAAATGGCTTCGGGTAGCTGGTTGGTTTGTGCGGCGAAGGCCATAGGAATAGACCACGCAAAAGCGGCACCCAACACTATTTGTGGCAACTGGGTGTAGCGTTTCATAAAGGGGTAGCAAAAGGCTAGTAGCGCCCCGCCGAACGAAAGCTTTATGGTAAGTGGGTTGGTAAATAGCACCAAAATAAACGCAATAACCAGCAATGCCACAAAAAATAGCACCGCTTGTTTGGGGGTTATTAACCCAGTAACTAGGGGGCGGTTTGCTGTGCGACGCACATGGCCGTCTATCTTGCGGTCGGCAAAATCGTTAATTACACAGCCTGCAGACCGCATAAGCACTACACCCAGCACAAAAATAACCAACACATCCCAATCGGGCAAACCATCTGCGGCTATCCACAGGCTCCACAGTGTAGGCCAGAGCACTAAATAAATACCTATGGGCCTATCTAAGCGCATAAGTTTTGCATAAGCCACAAGGGTAGCTTTAAGTGGTTTGGATGGCCGAGTGGATTTGCGGGTTGCGGTCATAATTTACTTTTCGTCATCTACAATTAGAGCGTGTAGTGTAACCTGACAAGCATAGGTTGCGCAGCGAGTGAACTTAACGGTTTGGCCAATAATAGCTGTGTTGTATGTGTATTTTTATTTAAAAGGAATCTACTAGTGCGTAAATCTGATCTTGTTGAAGCCGTGGCCAATGCCGCAGACCTTTCACCTAGGCAAGCCGACGATGCGGTTTCGGCCATTTTTGACCATATTACCAACGCGTTAGCGCGCAAAGATTCGGTTAACTTGGTAGGCTTCGGTTCGTTTATTACCCGCGAGCGCGCCGCGCGCCAAGGTCGCAATCCGCAAACGGGGGCTGCTATCAATATTGCAGCCAGTGTGCTGCCAGCCTTTAAACCGGGTAAAAAGTTAAAAGATGCGCTAGTGGATTAATACTGGCACATGCACCTACCGCATTTGCAGCTGTGGTAATGGCTGTGGTAAAACCTAGCTGCAATATCCACCTTCGGAATAAGTTCGAGCAAAGAGTCCGCGCGAATAAATCGCACGTCTTTATTGTTAGCTCGTTACCATAATAAGGCGCCCCTATGTTAAAGCTAAAACTTCACTGGCAAATTCTTATCGCTATTGCAGCCGCATTTTTGGTGGGGGGCGTAGTCAATTTTGCTGGCGATGCCACCTGGGCAAAGGCCATTGTGAATGCCGGTGAATTTATAGGCACATTTTTTCTTAACGCGTTAAAAATGATTATTGTGCCGCTGGTACTGTCGTCCATTATTTGCGGCGTAGCGGGCATGGGTAAAGGGGCAGATCTAGGGCGCTTGGGCGCAAAGGCATTAAGCTTTTATGCGCTTAGCAGCACCATAGCCATTTTGGTTGGCTTGCTGGTGGTAAACGTGATGACGCCGGGTGAAATTAACGGTGAGCCGGCGCGCGATCAATTAAACCTTAGCTCTACCGAGCAAGTAGACCAGCAGTTAGCCAAAGTAGAAGGGCGCGGTTTGGGTGATGTAGCTGCCGTATTTTTGCGCATGGTACCGCCCAATTTGGTCGAGGCGGCTGCCGAAGGGCAAATGCTGGGGCTAATTACTTTTGGTTTGTTGTTCGGCTTTTTTATGGTGCGCGTGGCACCGGCGGCCAGCGAGACGTTAATGAATTTTTGGACCGGCGTTTCTGAGGTGATGATGAAAATCACCATGCTGGTAATGAAATTTGCCCCGCTGGGGGTGTTTGGCTTGGTTACGGTTACTATTGCTGGTACCGGGTTGGAAATTTTGGCCAACTTGGCAGTGTTCTTTTTTACCGTCACCTTTGCACTTGCCATACACGTACTGGTTGTTATGCCGCTGTTACTGCGTTATTTGGGAGGAGTGAAAAACCCTTAC
Source organism: Saccharophagus degradans 2-40 (assembly GCF_000013665.1). Taxonomy (NCBI): domain Bacteria; kingdom Pseudomonadati; phylum Pseudomonadota; class Gammaproteobacteria; order Cellvibrionales; family Cellvibrionaceae; genus Saccharophagus; species Saccharophagus degradans. The sequence continues at coordinate 4,835,617 of NC_007912.1, read as the reverse complement.
CGCCAAATTGCGTTTATGGCGCCGGCCCTGCTTACTGCTTTTTCGACTGCATCGTCTTCGGGCACGCTGCCATTAACAATGGATTGTGTAGAGAAAAACGCTGGGGTATCTAAGCGCACCAGCTCGTTTGTTTTACCCTTGGGCGCAACCATTAACATGGACGGCACCGCATTGTATGAGTGTGTGGCAGCCATGTTTATTGCACAGGCGTACGGTTTAGATTTAACCATTGGTGTGCAATTTACCATTGTGCTTATTGCGCTGCTCACCTCTATTGGCGTTGCCGGCATACCCTCTGCAAGCCTTATGGCTATTACGGTTATTCTTACCGCTGTAGGCTTACCCTTAGAGGGCATTGGCTTACTACTGGTTACCGATAGAATTCTGGATATGATGCGCACCGCCGTAAACGTATTTAGCGACAGCTGCTGCGCAACAATTATAGCCAGAACCGAAGGCGAAAAAACTAACTTCGAATAAACCAGTTCCAGTGCGGAGTTGTAAAGAAAAAACCAAAAGGCTTGACGGAAAATCGCCAAGCCTGTTTCATTCCCTGTTCCCTGTTCCCTGTTCCCTGTTCCCTGTTCCCTGTTCCCTGTTCCCTGTTCCCTGTTCCCTGTTCCCTGTTCCCTGTTCCCTGTTCCTGTAAGCTATCTCTTATCCAATAACGATAGCGTCACCACCGCGCAAGCCGCAATGGCAATCATAATCAAAAAGATATGCCGGTAGCCTAAGGCTTCGGCAAATACTGCAATAACCAAACTGCCCAGTAAGTTACCTATATTATTGGCGTTCAAGTACAGTGCCGATGCCGCGCCCGCTTTGCCGGGCATCATATCTTGAAACCACGTCATACCTAGCCCGGCCACAAACCCAATAAACACCGCGTTTAGTAGCTGTAGTACGAATAACTGCCATAGGGCTGTGGCATTCCAAATGCCTAGGTAAAGTGCCGCTGCGCACAGGCCGCCTATGCGTATAAGCGCAATAAGTGGGTAGCGCGTGCCTAGCCAGCCGCCAAAAATCATAATAGGTATTTCTAGCGCGGCAGCGGTACCCATAATCCAGCCAGCGTAGCTACTGTCTAAACCTAGGTGCTCTGGTAAATACAGGGGGAGCGCAATCAAGTAGGTTTGGTTGCAGGCATATAAAAACGCGAAGGCAATTATCGCTATTACTACTTGTTGCTTGTGACTGGCTGGGATGGGCGCCAAGGCGCTGGTATCAAATTTTTCTGCCTTGGGCAGCGCCAGCCAAGCAAGAAGCCCGGCGGCAATATAGGCAATGGCCACGTAGGTGTAATGCCTTTGAATACCCAAATAGTTGTACAGCGCAAACCCGATGGGCGGCCCAGATACCCAGGCAACAGCGATACCTGCGCGCACAATAGAGTTAAACAGCGTGTTTTGGCCAAGGGTTAAACGCTGGTCGGCAAATTCGCGGGCGTGGGCAAACATTTGCGAGGTAAACGCAAACGAGAGGCTAAACAGGGTGGAGCCCAACCCTAGCAGCACCCAATAATTACTAGAAAATGCAAACACCAAACACGACGCCGCGCCAAATAGCATACCGGCCATTATTAGAGGGCGGCGGTCGTTAACTTTATCGGACCAAGTGGCCAGCATGTGAGAGAACACAATACTGCTCGCAGCCATAGCTACAAAAAATACTCCCACCAAAAACGGACGTACGCCCAGCCCCTTGGCCACTAATACACTCAAGGTGGGCATCACTAGCGCGAATAATAGGCCTACAACAAACGACATAAAGTAGCAGGTAAACGCGGGGCCGGAATATAAAGTAAGGCGCTTCAAAGTTGGGTCCTGAATGAATGTTGATATTTACGTAGGGCGCGCATTGTAACCGGTTTCTTGTCGTTAAATTGCGGCAAATCGTATCGATTTGGCATAAGCCAGAGTAATCCCAACAAAAAAAGCATAAGCAGAGGCTGCACTGCGCCTGCGGAGTATAAATAGCCGACTATACTCAAAGGGATATTGGAATATTGAGTTGGAGCCATGAAAAAAACTTTTCACACAGCCACACTGTGTGCAGCCTCGTTTTTGATTCTACCTACAGGTACGTATGCCGAAGGGCAAACCGCCGCTGACCTAATAGAAATGGGTATTGAGCAGTTAGTAGATATGGAAATAGAGGTGGAATCTGCGGGTAAAAACCGCGCAAAAGGGTTAGATGTACCCTATGCCGCCTTTGTTATTAGTGCCGAAGATATCCGCTTATCGGGTGCGCGCAATATTCCCGAGGCATTACGCATGGCGCCCGGTGTGACTGCCGATCAGGTGGGGGCACACGAATGGTCGGTGAGTATTCGCGGGGCCGGCGGCCAATTCTCCCGCTTTGTGCTGGTAATGGTTAACGGTAAAAGCCTGTATAACTCCGTATTCAGTGGCGTTAATTGGAACGAGCTTAACTACAACTTAGCCGATATAAAACAAATTGAAGTTATTCGCGGCCCTAATGCTGCTGCTTGGGGCGCTAATGCCGTAAACGGCATAATAAATATTATTACCTACTCTGCTGGCGAAAAGCCCAGCACCAATGTTGAAGTGTGGGCGGGCGAGCACCACCGACAGGGGGTAAATCTACGTCAATCGGGCAAATTAAATAACGATTGGGATTACGCCGTTAGCGGTCATTTTGGGGTGATTGCCGGTTTAGAAAATGCCGAATTCGACCTGCAAGAAAAGGATGGTCGCGATTGGCGGGTATCAACTCAAGTACAGCGCAACGATGATAAAAGTAATTTACAAATTTATGTTGAAGCTTTTGGTGGTGATATAGGCCCAATATGGTCCAATATATTTACCGACCCAGTTCGTAGAGAATATATTCTTAAAAGTGAAGAGTTAATTGGTGGCTCTATCCAAGTGAATTATCAGCGCGCATTGGATGAAAATTGGCGCTGGAATGTGCGCACCGCTTTAGATCAAACCGATCGACAAAGTAATTTTTATTATTGGGATTCAAGAAACCTGCAGGCGGATTTAGAGCTTAGTGGCACGGTGGGAATACACGCGTTAAGTATGGGGGTGAATAGCCGCTTTAGTTACTCTTCAATTAATTTGTCGTCGTTTAATCAAGTAGATTATTTTATAAATTTTATAGACGAAAATGAAAATATTGCCTCTTATGGTGCGTTTTTAAGCGATACCATATCCCTAAGTGATAAGTGGCAGGCTACCTTATCTGCTCGTGTAGATGAAAACCAAATAAGTGGTACCAGCCTACAGCCATCAATGCGTTTGATGTGGCTGGTAAGCGATTCGCAGCGTATTTGGGCGGCGGCCTCACGGGCGGCTTCTACCCCTTCCCGTGCGCTAACCGATGCGAAAAACGCCCCCTATGAAATCATTCCTGCCAATACACTTGGTAACCCCTTGCCCATTGTTATTGTTATTAGCGATATGCGGGGGAACCGCAATACCGTTACCGATGCACTAGAGCTGGGCTACCGGGTTACTTGGGGCAATAGTTATATCGATGCTGCGCTATTTAAAAACGAGTATAAGTACAACATTAGTGTTGCACCTATTGGTGAGCCTGAGTTGTACCCTGCTTTGCCGAATTTGCCCATAGCTTTAATTCAACATGCTGTATTTGATGGCAATGAAGAATTCGAGTCTTCTGGTTATGAGTTTAATCTGGGTAGCCAATTAAGTAGAAAGTGGGATGTGCAAGCGTCTATCACCAAGTCGAATATAAAAAATTATGTAGGTTGGGAGAACACACTTTCGTTGCGTTCAAATTATAACGTTACTGATGCGCTTACATTTAGTGCTTGGTGGATGTATCGATCTAATTACGAAACCTCTCAGGCTGAAATAGAAGATATCAACACTATCGATTTGGGACTGCGCTATCAGCATTCGGAATCTACTTCTATTGCGTTACAGTTAAAGAATATAGGTAGCAAAGACATTCAAGCTGTGCGAGAGGCTTTTTCTTCTGCGGGCATGTATGTGGGGCCGCATGGCATGATTACGTTGACACATGAGTACTAAGTGCGCTGTATGCAATTAATTGCGAAGCATGTTTTATTGATCGTTATACTTACTTTCCCGTTTAGTGCGCAAAGCGCGCTTGCCGGTAAGCAAGATGTGAGTGCGTTGCGTAGTGCTTACCTATTCTATTTCTCCCATTTTATCGAATGGCCAACCCCTTACGTTTTTGAAAACCAAACGTTTAATTTGTGTGTGCTGAGCAATAGTGAAAAAGATCTCTATCAGTTGTCAACACTAGAGGGCAAGCAGACAGGTTCGAATCAACTACACATTGTAGATATAAGTAAAGCAAACGCTGCGGGCGTAGATGCAGCGTCAAAAAAAATACTTTGCCATATGTTTTACTTGGCTGAAGGAATGAGTTACCCCAGTGATGCTAGAGGTGTTGTCGACTACACGCTTATAATTACTGAGGGTGACGATGTACGAAAGCGTGGCGATATTCATTTATATAGCAAAGAGAGTAAGCTTAAATTTGAAATAAATAAACCCCTATTAGACGATAAGAAATTCAATGTTAGCTCTAAGCTAATGCGCCTTTCGCAGAAGGAGGGCAAATGAGTTTTTTACGTAATTTAGATATAAAGCCAAAAATACTAGCCAGTACTCTAGGCATTGTATTTGTTACCACGCTGGTAATTGATGTTGCTATTTTTGCAATGCAGTACCATACAGCCAAAACAAACTTAGATGCACGCTTAAATATTGAAGCGAATATTATTAGCCAGAATATTTCTGCTTCTGTACTGTTTGATGATGAAAAAACCACGTCAGAAATTCTCTCTTCGTTTAAATCTGACCCCGCAATATTAAAAGTAGAAGTACTAGATTTAGCCGAAAAAGTATTTTCAGAGCACGTTACTAAAGATGGGTATATTGTAGGGGGCGCTGATTTCTCGATAAGTAAACCTATTGTGTTTAGTGGCGACGAAATTGGTACACTGGTGGTTTATGTTTCTGATGCAGAGATAAGCTCTGGTATATCCAAAACCATTTTATTCAGTATAACTACGCTAGTTATTGCATTGGGGGTGGCGTTTTTATTGTCGTTGGCTGTACAGGGGATGATATTTGAATCCATTCTCGCGTTGCATAACACCTCGCAGCGAGTTGCCAAAACCCGCGATTACAGTTTGCGCGCAGAAATATTCAGTGAAGATGAAATAGGCAGGTTGGCAAAAACATTCAACAGCATGCTTGAGCAGGTAGAGCAACGCGATGCGATGCTTGAAAAGCAAGTAAGTCATCGCACTCTAGAGTTAGAAAAACTTGCAGAAGAATTTCGTTTTCGCGCGTTTCACGATAACCTCACCGGCTTGCCAAACCGCGCCTTATTAAACGAGCGCTTTGGCTTATGCATTGAGCACGCCCGCCGCTGTGGTAACAAGTTTGTGTGCTTGCTGCTAGATTTAGACGACTTTAAAACCATTAACGACACCAAGGGTCACGATTATGGCGATGAGTTATTGATTGGTGTGGCGCAAAGGTTAAAAGCTTCTGTGCGGGCAGAAGATTTAGTGTGCAGGCTGGGTGGCGATGAGTTTATTATTTTGGCCACCGATATAGAAACCGAGTTTGATGCGCGCCAAATAGCAAATAATATTCTGTTTGCGTTAAGTGAAGACATTGTAATTAAAGACGATAAAATTAAAACCGCTGTTTCGATTGGCGGCGCCATTTACCCGCAGCATGGCGAAACAGTGGGTGTGCTTAAGCGCCACGCCGATGTGGCCATGTACCATGCTAAAGACGGTGGTAAAAATAGGTTTAGTTTATTTTCGCACGGTATGCAGGAAGAAGTGCACTACCGCTTGATGATTCAACGCGATTTAGAGCCCGCCATTTTAGATAATCAATTAATTATTTATTTTCAACCCAAAGTGCTGGCAGAAACCGGCGAGGTGGCAGGTTGCGAAGCGCTGGTGCGCTGGCAGCACCCGGAAGAGGGTTTTTTAACGCCAGATAAATTTATACCCTATGCAGAAGAAACACCTCTTATTCGCGAGATTGACTACTACGTAATAAGAGAGTGCTGCAAAAAATTAAAAGAATGGGCTGCTAGGTTTGATAAACCCGTACCTATTGCCGTGAACTTATCGGGTAGGCATTTTCGCTCTTTTAAAATTGTTGAAGTGCTAAAAGAAGCCGTTGCCAGCGCAGGTATTAGCCCCGATTTACTGGAAATAGAAATTACCGAAGCGGTGCTTATTGCCGACCCAGACAAAGCGCAAAAAGTGGTTCACGCAATTAAATCTATTGGCTTTACCATTAGCTTGGATGATTTTGGCACAGGCTACTCATCGCTTAATTATTTGCGTACCCTACCAATTGATATTATCAAACTAGATAGATCGTTTATTGCCAATATAGATACCAGTGAGCAAGATAGAAGGCTAACGCGAGGGATTACATCATTAGCAAAAGGCTTAGATTTAACTATGGTGGCGGAAGGCGTAGAAACCGAAAGTCAACTGCAAACATTATTAGATTTGGGCTGCCATTGTTTTCAAGGTTACTACTTCTCTAAGCCCGTTCCCGAAACCGAATTTTTAGCGTGGCATAAAAAATATAACAATGCCTTGGGGAATAATCATAAAGTAGGGTGATTATTATTAGTGGACAGCTCGCGGGTGGGCACTGCCCACCATTGAAGAATTAGCAGTATAGAATGTTGTTCAATAATTGCTAGCAACTAGCAACTAGCAACTAGCAACTCTTTTTTATTCCCACCTTATCTAACCACCACCTCACGCCTACAAATAAAAAGCGCCAGTCGTTAAAAAATTCTGGCCATTTTTTTTCGTAGTAGTGCCCCACAAATTGCAGTATCCAACCCACTATAAATAATGTAATTGCTGGCCAGTAGGGGGTATGGGTTAGCCATGCAATGGGTAGCCAGAAAAGCGAAATAACAATAACTGGAATACCCACCAGATGGCAGGCTTCGTTAACTGGGTGGGTGTGGCTAAGGCGGTAGTCGGCAATCCATTGCGGCCAAGTTTTAGAGCTGAATAGTGCCATGGCGATGCCTATTTGGGGTTGTTAATAATTTTCGAACTAAATAGTTGTGGCTAAGTCGAATAACCATATTTCACAGTGCGCTACTTGAATACAGCATTACGCTTTAGCGGCGTTTAGTTTTGCCTGTGGTTTTATATTCAATATTAGCTAAGCATACGATGATAACAACCCCAGTGACAAACATGGAGTGGGACGAGCCGTCGCCAATTCGCTCTGCTGGTATACCGGTAGGTTGGTTACTGTCGCTTGTATTGCATACGGTAGGCTTAACGCTGCTGTGGCTTTGGCTTAAGGCAAGCCCCACGCCGCAAAGTACGTCGGTTACGGTAACGCTTAATGTGCCGCAGCTTGTTGCACCGGCCATTCCGGTTGAACCGCCAATGCCTGTTCCAGTCGTGCCAATTCCGCCTAAGCCCATTGCTGCTCCCTCTGCTAATAAAAGTGAGCCAAACGTTAGTGAAGTAAAAACAGTAGAAACTGAGTTGGTTACCACGGGTGAAAGCGGATTGTTTCGATACGATAGTGAGGTGTCAGTAAGTGTTGAGCAAGCCCTGCAAGCTTCGCGAAGCGCCAACTCTAACCCCACTGCGGCCTTCGATCCGCGCGTAAACAGGCAGCGACAAGAAGCGCAAAGATTAGCTAATTTAGCCCCTGCTATAAAAGCAGAAGCGGTGAAAACAGAGCAAACAATCGCGGGCCAAACTTTGGTGCGAACCGAAACCGGTTGTGCAGTATTGTTGGAAACCGTTGGTTCAGATCGGCTGGATGGGGCACTTTGGGCATATGCGCCTTGTGGTACTAAGAGTGGGTCAGATCAATTTGCCGATAGGCTAAGGGAGGCGATGACGAATAGGGGCGGGCGTTAGTTAAATCACCCGCAATGCAAACTGCGCAATGCGGGTACACTTGCTTACAGCTGTGCCAATGTTATAGCGGCTGTACTTTGTTTGCACATGGGCCTTTTTGGCCTTGACCAACTTCAAACTCAACTTCTTGGCCGTCGTTCAAAGTGGCGTAACCGCCACCGGCTTGAATTTCTGAATGGTGAACAAATAAATCTTTGCCGCCATCTGCAGGTGTAATAAAGCCGAAGCCCTTGTCTGCATTAAACCACTTAACTGTACCTTTACTCATGCTCATTTCTTCTTTGTTGGGTGAATTTTTAAAATTTATTCTCGCTATCACCATGACGAAAACAATGTAGGAAATGAAGATTGCTCGAGTATAGAGCGCCTAAGCGCGAGTATCGAGGATTAATACCCTCCATCGGCAATTAATAGCTGTTGCATAGATTGGAACTTAGGTTGCGCTTCTATGCGCGCAAACCAGCGATTTATACCTGGGTAGGCACTTAAGTCGAAACCGCCTTCGTGGGCCACGCGGGTGTAAGCGTAGAGTGATATATCGGCAATGGTCATGGCTTCGCCTACAAAGTAAGGGCAAATAGCCAAGTGTTGCTCCATAACCGCAAGTGCTTTGTGGCCGCCAGCCTGTTTTGCGTGGTATTCGTCTGCACGTTCGGCGGGTAGGCCTAGGTACTTATTGATGTAGCGGGCGACGGCGATGTATGGCTCGTGGCTGTATTGCTCGAAGAATTGCCATTGCAGTATGGTTGCACGCTGTAATGGGTCTTGGGGCAGCAGGGGGCTGCCTTCTGCGAGGTAGTTGAGTATGGCGTTAGATTCCCACAGGTTGCGGCCGCTATCTAAGCTAATAACGGGTACCTTGGCGTTGGGGTTTTTTTGCAGGAAAAGCTCGTTGCGTGTATCTCCCGCGACAATATCCATGTGCACCCATTCGTGTTGGATATCCAGTAACAGGCAAAGTAATTTTACTTTGTAACAGTTGCCAGATTGTATATCGCCGTAAATCCTTAGCATTAGAGCCTCCTAGGGGGTACTTAGCGTTTTTTCCACACCAGTAAACGGTTGTTGGCGGGCATGGCTATGTCTTCTTGCAGTACAAGTCGCGCTGCTTGGGCGCATTCGTCCACTTTTTCGAAGTGTCTAATGCCTTGGTTACTGTTTACGCCGCGCAAGTGCGCATCGAAACGTTCATTGCTGTCGCTGGTGTATTTGCCGTTGTAGTTAAAGGGGCCGTACAGCACGAATAGGCCATCTTGTGGTAATTCTGCGGCGGCGCCAGCAATCATAGTTTGCACTAAAGGCCACGCCATAATGTGCGCTGTGTTGGCGGAATACACGGCATCGAAGCGGAAATTGCGCCAGTTTGGGCGTTCCATATTCAATACTTGTGATACACCTAGGTTTTTGGCGTTCGCTTCTGCCACCCACAGCTCTATGCCTGCTAGGTTGGCGGCTACGTCGGTGGGTTGCCAAAATAAGTGACGCAACTGGGGCGCGAAATACGCGGCGTGTTGGCCGGTGCCACTGCCAATTTCCAATACGCGGTGAACCTTGGTAAAAAGCCGCTTTAATTCCGTTAAAATTGGGTCTTTATTATTTTCGCAGGCTTGCGAAAAGGGTTTCTGTGTCAAACCTATTTTCCTGCCAGTATTAAGGATAGGGCCTCAAGCTTAGCAGGATCATCATCAACAAATCGAATAATTATTTTGATTCCTGTCGCAGTTGGAACAGGTTGCAACGATTGTAACGTGTGAATGTATCCATTAAGGCGGGCAACGGCTTCACCCTGTTCATTTTCTAAGTCGACTACCGCTTGATCAAACAAGCTCAAATTGTGCTCAGGGCGCATAATGGCGCCGCTTAACGCCTGCAGCGATAAATCTTTTACCGCGCATTCACAGGCATTGCTTACCCCGGCAAAACGCAAGAAAGCACGCCCTTTAAAAGTGGCTGCGGCAGGGCTGGCTGCTTTGGCAGTAGGTTTTCCAAAGCCCGCGGCGTCTCTTATTACTCTAGGCTTTTGTATTTGCGCTTTTTTGGCGCCACCAGTAAGTAGAGCGGCGGAATCTTGTGCGGCGGTTTGGGCCGAGGTGCGGCTGCTGGTGTAGCCCAAGCGTTTTAATTGTTTGGCTACTTTGCGCTGTAGTTCGTCTGGGGTAAAGGGCTTGGTGATGTAGTCGTTAACGCCGCCTTTAACAGCGGTAATCACGTTGTCGCGGTCGCCGCGGCTGGTAATCATAATAAACGGGGTTTTTTCGAGGGCTGGCTGCTCGCGCACCCATGCAAGCAGCTCATCACCAGACATTTCGGGCATTTCCCAATCCGATAAGATTATGTCGTACTTACCCGTCTTTAATAGGCTTACTGCTTTGCGACCGTCTACGGCTTCTTTTATTTCGCATTGCGGTAGCATCTGACGCAGGCTGCGCTTTATGGTGTCGCGCACAAACCCCGCATCGTCCACTACCAGTATTCGTAATGCCATATATTGCTCACAATCCTATGCTTGCGCTAAGCAATGTGAGCTTTTATGCACTATTGCTTGCGAGTGAATACTAACTCACTACCATCGGACATTGCTTTGTTAAATGTGTAGCCGTCCCAATCGAAGCTTTTTAGCTGTTCAACCTGAGTTAGCTTGTTCTTAATAATATAGGCGCTCATTAGGCCTCTTGCCTTCTTCGCGAAGAAACTAATGATTTTATATTTGCCGTCTTTCCACTCTTTGAACACGGGCGTAATAATTTCGCCGTTTAGCGCTTTAGGTTTTACCGATTTGAAGTACTCGTTAGAGGCTAAGTTAACCACAGTTTCCGAGCCTACCTTCTTAAGCTGCTTATTCAGCGCATCGGTAATTTTGCTTCCCCAAAAGGCGTACAAATCTTTGCCGCGATTGTTGGCGAACTTGGTGCCCATTTCCAAGCGGTAGGGCTGCATTAAATCCAGTGGACGCAGCGCGCCATACAGGCCCGAAAGTATGCGCAGGTGGTCTTGGGCAAAAGCGAAGTCTTCGTCGGTAAAGCTGTAGGCGTCTAAGCCAACATATACATCGCCATTAAAGGCTAAAACTGCTGGGCGGGCGTTGGCTTTGGTAAAGGTCAGGCTCCAGCTTTGAAAGCGGTCGTAGTTAAGAGTGCCCAGCTTGTCACTAATATGCATGAGTTTGGAAACATCCTGTGGCGCAAGCTGTTTTAAGCCTTCGATTAGCTCGGCGCTGTCCTCAAGCATAGCGGCCTTGGTGGTTTTCACCTTGGGCATGGGGGTGTCGTAATCCAAATTTTTAGCGGGGGAAATAACAATCAACATGGGGCTAGTGGTCACTTAAATGTATTTGGCGCGTATCTTACCTCAAGCGAAGGTGGGGTTCAGCTACTGTGGTTATAGTCAAAAACTATGCTGATTGCGCTGCTGCCTTTGTTATTGAATAAACATGACATTTGTCAGCTCATGTAGTGACAAAGGTCCATTATTTTTTTACTTGCGCTGTAGCAAACTGGTTCCATCGACAGTTAGCCGGTTCCACCTGTTGTGGGTTGTGAACTTGGTCGTTATTCATACTTTAACTTCATCAACGCAAGGATAGAAAAATGAACGTTTCCAAATTTATAGCTACCGCCATTTTTACATTGGGGGCTGCCATTACCCAAGCAGAAACCCTATCGCTAAAAACAGCAGAGCAAGCGTATTACAACGGTCACGCTATGGCCTTAGAGAATATGCTTGCAGAGTCGGCACCGAACGATCAACTGGTTATTCGCTACCGGTTGGGTTCACTGGCACTGGGCAAACAAAACAATGAAGCGGCAAAAAATATAATGCAGCCGCTAATGCTAGATTTAGAAAACGAAGTAAAAGCCAACCCCAAAAATGCCGAGGCGTGGGGTTTGTTATCTAGCGTGTACGGCATGATGACATTCCTAGAGCCCTCTATGGCAATGACCTATGGCCCCAAAGCTGGGTTTGCCGAAGCGAGTGCCGCCGACGCCGATAAGCACAACCCAATGGTGCTTATGCTTACTGGTGTTAATAAATTTCACACGCCAGAGCAATGGGGCGGCGGCAAACAAACCGCGTTCGACTACTTAACTAAAGCGATTAACGCTTACCAAGCGGCCGGTGAAACACGCACTTGGGGTTACGCCGATGCATTAGCTTGGCGAGGTATGGCTGCCAGCGCGCTAGGTAACACCGATCAGGCCAAAAAAGATATTGAAGCGTCTATAAAACTGCAGCCCAACTATGGTTTGGCGCAGCAAGCACTGGCAGGTATGTAGTGTTAACTGAACACCCTAAGTAAACATTCACTTTAGCAGGATGTTGTACGCTAAGGATGGCATTTTTATGGCCAATGAACACATGGCTAAAATAAAAGGTGAGAAATGTTAATCGCCCTATTAAGTTACTTCGGTAGTCATCAAGTAGGTTTAATTCACACTCTTTGTGCTGTGCTAGCGCTGTTAGTGGGTTGGCGGGTACTTGCAAAGCCTAAAGGTGGCAAAAGCCACAAGCTCTGGGGTTTTAGCTATGTCATGCTAATGCTGGCCCTTAATATTTCGGCTTTATTTATTCATAACTTGTTTGTATTCGGGCCGTTTCACATAGCGGCTTTGTTTTCTCTTATTACGGTATGCATAGGTATTGTGGCGGCTTTACCGCACACGCCGCATGCATTGCGTTTGCATTTTGACTGTATGAGTTGGTCGTATGTTGGTTTAATGGCTGCTTTTTTCTCGGAAGGTATTACAAGGCTACCGTGGCTTGCAAGTGGCGCAGCGTTTACAGGCTCTGTTATATTGATGAGCTTAATTACCTGCGTAATTGGTGGCATTACCATTCATTTGCGTCGGCCAAAATGGCAAAAGTTAACAACAGCGTACAAAAAAGAATTTATCGGCACACCTCATAAAAGTATTTAGGGCTAAGTGGCGGCTCTTACCATAAACAGGTTGATAGTATGGCTTCATTCATAGAAAAGCTAGAGCGTTCGGAAGGCCCGTGGCTGGCGTTTACCCGCAGGCATTATCAGCGCCGCCGCCCGCCGCGCTGGATTTTTGCTTCGCTCTCGTTTTCGCTGTTTTATTTTTTTCCGCTTATTTTTGATAGCTCTGTTACAACAACGCGTTTGTTAGCGGGTATGGCAACTTATGCCGTATTTGTTTTTTGCTACTTTCAAATTGCTTTTTCTTCGTTGCGTGTATCGCTGTTGTATTTGTTGGCAATGGTGATAATTTGTTTGGTTACCCCTAAGATTTCTACAGGAACGAGCACGCTTATTGGCTATTGTGGTTTTTTTATTGGTTATTATTTTCGGCTGGCAATTGGCTTAGCGTTGTATGTATTGCTGCTAACGCTGTTTTGCTTATCTTCATGGTTTTTCGATTTATTTAATTACTGGGTTATACCATCTGGTGTACTGTTAACTACAGGGTTATTTTTTCTAGCGGCAATGAGCCGCGCAGAAGATATCGCCCGCTATAAAGATCACCGCTCTAACGAAAAAATAGAGCAGCTTGCTATCGTTGCCGAGCGCGAACGAATCGCCCGTGATTTACACGATATTCTCGGCCACACGCTCACCTCTATAGTGCTTAAATCGCAATTGGCAGAAAAGTTATGTGCGGCTGGGCAAACGGCGCAAGGGCAAAAAGAGATTGGCGAAGTGAGCCGCATTGCCAGCGAAGCGCTTTCTGAATTACGTCAAACCGTATCCGGCTATAAAGCAAAAACCATGGAGCAGTTGCTTAATAAGTTAAGCGATAGGCTTGTGGATAAGGGCATAGTTACCGAGGTGGAATGTGATTTATCTGGCTTGTCACCTAAAACAGAAGCCGCACTAAGTTTAATACTTACCGAAGCGGTTACCAATATTTTACGCCACAGTAATGCCACCCGCGCAAAAATTAACACACACCGCGAAAACAAAATATTTACACTTACTGTGCAAGATAACGGTACTGTAAGCCAAGCGCAGCAAGTGCAGTGCGGCAACGGGTTGCAAGGTATACGCGAGCGCGTAGAAGAGCTGCAAGGCAAATTTGTTATAGATACAAGCGAAGGCTTTATGGTGCAAATACAGTTGCAGGAGCAAGCACAATGATTAATGTATTGTTAGCCGAAGATCAAAGCATGGTACGCGGCGCACTCGCGGCATTGTTAAATATGGAAGAAAATATTCGCGTAGTGGCACAGGTGGAAGATGGTAAAGCTGCGCTTGAATATTTAAACCGCACCCACAGCGAAACCGATGCAATAGATATTGTACTTACCGATATTGAAATGCCTAACATTACAGGTATTGAGTTGGCAGAAGTACTCGCCGAAAAATTTCCCGAGCTGCGCACAGTTATTGTTACCACCTTTGGCAGAGCGGGGTATATTCGCCGCGCACTAGCGGCTGGGGTGTACGGTTTTATTTTAAAAGATGCGCCATCAGAAATATTAGCCGAAGTGCTTTATAAAGCCATGGCGGGCAAGAAAACAATCGACCCCGAGTTGGCCATTGCCGCATTAGACGATAAAGACCCGTTAAGTGATAAAGAGCGCAAAGCTCTGCGCTTAGCGGGCAGCGGTAAAAAAACTGCCGAAATTGCCAACGACCTATGCCTGTCGGAGGGCACGGTACGCAATTATTTATCGGAGGCTATTTCTAAACTTAACGCCACCAACCGCATTGATGCGGCGCGTATAGCGCGGCAAAAAGGCTGGCTTTAGTTGTTTGCGCGTTTAATGTTAAACCAGAGCACCGCGTAATAAATAGCCGCCCCTGCTAAGCCGCTATACAAGCACAACTTGTGTAGCGCTTCTACCGAAATGCTTTTTAGCATAGGGTTGTTGGGGGCAAAGGGGTAAAAGGGCTGCATATCGGCATGCATAATACTGTCGAGCACTACGTGGCTAAAGCAACCGATAAATGCACTTAGGCCCACGACCCACCAACGAAACACAATCTCTTTAGTGCGCGGAATTCGCAAAACAAACAAGCCAAAAGGCGCTAAATACTTGCCGGTAACTGCTGCGAAAATGGCTAGCAAGCTCGCTCCCACAAAGGTATGCGAAAACCCGTGCAGATGCCCCTCCCCAGTGAGTAAAACAAGCAAGGGTTGAATATCCATTACTATTTGCGCCCAGCCAAACACCATCAAACTAAAGCTGCCTTGTAAAACCGCTTTTAGCAGTATGCCTGGGCCCATATGGACGGGTGTGAAGGGCATGGTAAGTTCCTTTTAGTGTTGGCTGATGCCTGTGTTAGTAAAGCGTAAATATACCTGCAAATGTAACTCCGGCGGAATTCTATCAATTATCGATTATTCAACCTATGTGTTATCTCTTGATAATTATTCTGCAAAAGGTGGTTGATATTTAATCTATATGTAATGTACAGTATACATTCTGTTTTATATGACATACATTAGGTATGCCTAAGCATACAATATGGAGACTTACGCTATGAACATGACATTTAAAGACAGATTACACCTCGCCGCGGTAATCATTACCCTTTTGGTGTTTGGCCATTACTTTTATAAGGCATACGCCATACTAGCGCAGCCCGAGGCCACCTTAACGGCAATTACAGGGCTGATGATTGGTACGGTGGTAATTTTTATTGTGCTCATTGTTGCGGTGGCTATTGTGCAGGGTGTTGTGGGGTACAAAGATGCGGCGCAACCAGAGGATGAGCGCGATAGGTTAATGGGCCTATTGGCTACACGTAATGGGCACTATGTATTATTGCTGGGTTTGGTAGGGGTATTTGTGGGGTTGTACTTAGGGGCAACGGCATTGCAATTGGCAAATATTGTATTGTTGGCTTGGGTGGTCGCAGAATGTGTAAAATCCCTTTCTGTCATTATTTACGCTAGGGTAGGTGTATAACCCGTGCCAAAAACCAATATTGTAAACACCATTCGTACACAGCGGTTTATGGCAGGAGAGATGACCCAGCAACAACTGGCTGAGCTAGTTGGGGTAACCCGTCAAACCATTATTGCCATAGAGGCTAATCGCTACGCGCCGTCTTTAGAGTTAGCTTTTAAAATTGCGCAGGCATTTAACCTACCCTTGGAAGAGGTGTTTCTGCCTCCTGAACGTGAATGATCTATACGCAGAGGCTACTGCTGCGCCAATGGCAGCAAAGCGATTACCTACCTTTCGCGCAATTGAATGCCGACCCGTTGGTGATGGAATATTTTCCGCGTCGCTTAACCAGAAAATTAAGCGATGAAGTAGCCGATAAAATGCAAAGCCTTATTGCCTCTAACGGCTGGGGGTTTTGGGCGGTAGAGTTGCGCGCTACCAGCCAATTTATAGGGTTTGTAGGTTTACATTCGCCACAGGGCCTGCCCTGCTGCCCTTGTGTAGAGGTAGGCTGGCGCTTAGCAAAAGAGCATTGGGGTAATGGCTACGCAACCGAAGCTGCAAAAGCCGCCTTAACCTATGGGTTTGAAACACTGGGGCTAGCGCAAATAGTTGCGTTTACCGCGGTGCCCAATTTGCGTTCGCAAGCGGTTATGTTGCGTTTGGGCATGGCTAATACCGGTAATAACTTTTTACACCCAGCCATTACCTATGGCCATCCACTGCAAGAGCATGTGCTGTACGCAATTGCTAGGCAGCAAATGAATGTTGAGGGCAACGGTAGTGCTAAGTAGCTATTGATTAGACAAAATAAATATAACGCTCTACTTGCAAACTGCGGTTGTCGCCATTATGTTGTGAAAGACGCTAACATTTTAAGGTGTTAATTTTTATGAATCGTATTCTGCTCGTCGCAGTTTTGCTTTTTACTTCGGTGGTATCTATCGCCGATGGCAATTCGTCGCGCCTTGCAGATAACTTCGATAATATAGTCTACACCGATATAGACAGTGCCCATTTTGAGACACTGCTAGACGAAACCGATCAGAGCGCCAATACCTACAGTGCACCATTTAATATTACTGCGGCTTGCACTACTAACCCAGAACTTTTAACTCCCACCTTTTATTCGCGCAGCCTAAAAAGCAACGCTATACGCGCCCCACCCCTTGCCTAGCTTTTATCGTTTTTAAATATTGCGTATTTGCGCAATGTGTTTCGATTAATTTTTATCGCTAGGAAAAAACATGATTGTCTCAATAGCCTTTCGCGACAGCGCGGAAGATGCTGCACTTCGCTACACAGTGGCAGCAGAGTGTATGTCGTTTGCGCGTGTGAACGATACCATTACACGTATTGAAGTAGCCTTTCGCCAATCGGATATAGCGCCTACGCAAATAGCGCACTGTCATATTGCTATCTACCTATCAAATCAAACCAAAGTAGATTGCTCTGCACAGCACTGCTCCGAAGAAGCGGCTTTTTACCTAGCGGTTGAATACGCCCTAAATAAACTATTTCGGTTGCAAACAGTTAAAAAACGCACCCGAAATGGAGTTAAAAGCCTAGCTTGAAGGAGCTACAGCAATGAAAAAATTACATTTATATCAAACCGATAACGAAGATAGTCTGCGCGTATCTAGCCACAAGACTCTGCTTTCCTTAGACTCTAACGCGCTAGAGTGTGTAATGGATTTTTCACGGGTTACGCCATTAGTTGTTACTCCAAACCTGTCGCCAAGTGAAGCCGCCGAGCTAATGGCCAAAACCCATACCGCATTAGAAGTAGTTGTAGATGAACGCGATAACTTTATTGGTGTTGTGAGTTTTAACGACTTGCAAAGCCAAGAAGTAATGAAAAAAGTTGCCAATGGTTACAGCCGTGAAGAACTCACAATTTCAGATTTTATGAAGCCCAAGCATAAGCTTAAAGCGTTTGATACGGTAGAGCTTGCCAACGCAACCGTTGCAGATATAGTCGCTCGCTTAAAAGGAAGCGGTCAGGCCTACTGTTTGGTAATAGACCGTGCCTACCATCAAATACAGGGTATTATTTCGGTGGCAGATATAGAAGCACGCCTACAGCAAGCAATAGATATTGGCAACGAAGCCATATTTTCTACATTGTGTAGGGAGTTGAGGCCTGCGTAGAGATTTCTAGAGTTAATTCTAGTGTATTTCTATTTTCTCGACAGCTGTGTTTACCGCATGGCTGTCGGTTTAATTTACATTTTCACCTTATTCGTTAGATGATAATCATTAAAATGAGTGGAACTTCGCTATCGAAAATAGTGTTTCTAATTGTACTGCCAGCGTCAATCGCTAGCGATTAAACAATACATTAAGGCCAGTTAATGTAGACACTTCGGGCTTATCTAGTTAATATCCAACGGCCTCTGGAGTATGGTCCTGAGGTCTATCGATATAAATGGAGATTTCCTTTGAAAAATAAAATTACATTATTGGCTGTATTAACAGCATTAACTGCTAGTGCTTCTGTTGTTGCAGAAGACAAGCCTGTTGGCTCGGGTCCTAACCCCTTTTCTGATTGTGGGATTGGTGCTGCGTTATTTCCAAAGCATGACGTTGCTGCAGTAATCTCTAACGTTATATGGGATGTTGGTACTACTGCTGTAACTTCTGCGACAGCAAGCCCAGAAACCTGTAGTGGTAAAAATGCTCAGGCAGCAGCGTTTATCTATGAAACTTATGATAGTTTGGTGGAAGACACTGCACGTGGTGAAGGTGAGCACTTGAGTACTCTACTGAGTATACTCAAAGTGTCAGCAGATAAAGAAGCTGAAGTTGTAGCTAGTGTACGCTCTGAATTTCGTGAAGTAATTACTGCTTCAAGCTATGAGAGCAAGACCCAAGTGGAAAAAGCAGAGGCTTTATACTCGATTGTATCTGCGAAGATTGCAGGTTAGTTTTGTCTAGAGCAATGCCCTCGGGCATTGCCAATCCTGCTGAGCATTTGTGGTGCATATAAAATATTTTCTTCCCGCCGTATTATTTTCTTTTTTATTTCTTCTTCCTGTTGCAGAAAAAGTTCACGCCGCCGATATTTACGATTCTAAAATATTAGTAGAATTAGCTAACGACCCCTTTTGGATGCAGTTGCTCGTATATGAGAAAACGAAAAGTGGCAAGTTTTCTGCCAAAAGTGCAATTTCTTCTCCCAGCTTCTTCTTATCAGATAAAGGTTCGGAAGATCCGCATGCAGAGTTAAAGGCAACGATCGATGCGTTTTTCAAGTTAGACGCTGGGCTGCCAAATGAGCATGCCCAATGTGTGTTTCGTGCCCGTTATATTTGGCTAAATGGTAAACTTGAGCTAGATAAATATTTACCCCAAAAAATAGACTGTTCTGAATATGACAATTGGACTGGTTATAATCAAGTTAAGTCGCTAAGTGTGGTTTACGCTACTGGTTATTTAGGTAACCCCGCGTCTTACTATGGTCATTTGCTTTTAAAGTTAAATGGTGATGGGAGTGAAGGGAAACAACGGCTGGAGGACGTTACAGTAAATTTCGGCGCAATAGTACCTGAAAACGAAAGTATGCTTCCCTATGTAATAAAAGGGCTTGTGGGGTCTTATGACGCAGGGTTCACTCATCATCAGTATTTTTACCATTCGCACAATTATGGTCAAAATGAACTACGTAACCTATGGGAATATGAGTTAGACATAGGTCCATCCGACGTGGAGTTGATACTCGCTCATATATGGGAGCTTCGAGGGAAAAAATATAGATACTTTTTCTTAAATAAAAATTGCGCCTACCGAATGGCAGAAATAATTAGTCTGGCTAACGGTATAGATGTAGTTCCCCCTCAAGATTATTGGGTTTTACCGCAAACAATAATTCAAAATCTAAGTCAGAATACAATAAATGATGAAAACGTTGTGCTGAATAAATCCATCGTTCCGTCACGGCAAAGTATATTGTACGAAGGTTTTAAAGAGTTAAATGTTGCTGAACGAGAAATACTTCTAGGATTGATAAACAGAAAAATAACCTATGATTCACCAGAGTTTATAAGTCTAAAGGTGGAAAATAAGTATCGTCTATTGGACGTGATAATGGACTACTACCAATATATGATCATTAAAAATTCCGATAGTGAAAGCGATATACTAGAGTCTCAATATCGTTTAGCTCTATCAATGCGATTTACCTTGCCGGCGGCACCGAGAGTTGAACCTGCAAAGCAGATTGTTGGGCCAGAATCAGGGCGAAAAGCAAGTTATTCAAGTTTCGGCTTTTTGAATAACAAGAGCAGTAGTGAAACGGCAATACAGCTGCATATAAGGCCGGCCTACTATGATGAGCTCGACTATGGTGCCGCACATGTGGCGCACGCGGGTTTAGCCATGGGAGAGTTATCTCTTTTGATTGAAAACGGCAGGGTAGACTTGCACCAGCTATCCATCGTAAACGTTAAAGCAGTTAACTCGAATGCTACAGGTTTGCCAAATGATAGTCGTAGAGGATGGATGTTGAATATAGGCGTTGAGCAATTAAATGAGCAGTGTTCACCTGACTGTCTTGTACCAAGGGTAGAGGCCGGTACTGGGCTTAGTTGGACGAATAATGCTTCTAGGTACCTCGTGAGTGGTTATGTAATTGCTGGTGCCCAGAAGAACATATTTGACTACGGAGTTTTTGACGTTTCGTTTCAATCTGATTTATCTTTAACTTTGTCTGAAACAGTGCGGGCTGTAGCCAAAGCAAGAGTGGCTACTGGTCTAAGCGATGTGAATAGTAGGTATATATATAGCTTCCATTTGAGAAAAGAGTTAAATGTAAATAGTGATGTAAGGCTGGCACTCACGAAGAATGAGGGTAGTTCAATAGGGTTAACATTCGGTCACTACTGGTAGCGAAAGTAAAGCAACAAAATATTCAAGTTACTGTAAGTCCGTAAAACTCGTAGCTAATCGATCTATAGTTTTGTGGTTCTCTTAGGTTTGTCGAATACTATGCGTTCTATTAAAATTTTCTGCCGCTATTGGTTTGCCAAACAAATACCCCTGGCAAATATTACAGCCTAAAAATTTAAGCGCATCGTGTTGTTCCTGCGTTTCTATGCCTTCGGCAATGACGGTTAGGCCCAGTTTCTCTGCAATTGAAATAGATGTGGCGGCTAAGCTTGATTTGGCTGAGTTTATATCTAGCTGATTAATGAACATTTTATCTATTTTTAAGCAGTGAACTGGCAAGCGATGTAAATAGTTTAATGATGAATACCCCGTACCAAAGTCGTCGATGGCGAGGTAGTAGCCCAATTCGCGTAAGCGACTTAACTCGTAAATGGTTTTATCTGGATCCAGCATCATTACGTTTTCGGTGATTTCAAACTCGATGGTATTCGGTGATAGCCCTAGCGAAAGTAAATGATTGTGCATAGAGTCGGCAAAGTTGGGTATATGCAGTTCATTCATAGAAAGATTAACTGCCACGGGTAAAACGGGCAGGTTTTTCGCTCTTCGGCTTTCTGCAAAGTTGGCTATTTGAATTAACATGGCATCGGTTAATTTACTTGAAAGGCCGCCGGCCTCGGCGATAGGAACAAACTCATCTGGGGCAATCGCATTTCCGTTTAACTCCCAACGGCACAGCGCTTCTGCCCCTACTAACTTACCGTCGGCGCAATTCACCTTGGGCTGTAAATAGGCTTGCACTCCGCCATTAAACTCTAATGCCTCACGCAGTGAACTTTGCATAAGTATGCGTTTATTAAGCGCTGAATTTATTTTAGCGTCGTATTTTACAACGTTGTTGGTGCCTGATTGTGTTGCAGCCAATATAAGTGCAGAAATGGAGTTCCGTACCACGGTTTGTGAATCCATATCTTCTTCTACATCTGCTATGGAAATAATGGCACTAAACGAAAGAGTAATACCATCTACACATATTTTTTGATCGAGAATATTTTTTATCGTTTGGCTGTAATTGTGGGTGGAAGGTACTAGTAAAAATAGATCTTCTTTGCCGTCGCTGGCCACGCAAAAGGGTGAGGGGGTTAGCTCGGTGATAAACTTTTCGCGCAAATCTACTAATGCTTGGTTAACAATAGTGTGGCCAAACACAACAATTGCGTGTTCAATTTGATTGATATGAACAGTAATGAGTGATAGCGCTTGATTCGTTGTACTTAAGTTTTCTATCTGTTGGCTAAGGGCGTTGGTATTGGGAATTTTTAGAATGGGGTCAATATAGGCAAGCTCATCCAATCGCTCGATAAGTGCTAGGTTTTCGAATGCAATGGCAATGTTACCTGCGAATACTTTCAGTAGGGTTGCATGTTGGCTATCGCAATCAGAAAACTCATCCACATAAATAAAAAGCTGCTTACCTTCGCTAGAAGAGAAGTGCAAACCTAAGCCATGTTCTAAATCTATACCTTGTTTAGAAAAATATGCTCGGTAGATGGCTTGATAAATTTCTTCTTGTTGCATGTCTGCCAAGTTACTGGTAGAAAACTTTTCAAATTTTCTGGTAGTGGTAATAACTTCCATGCTTCCTAGCAAGTTTTCCGTACTGAGATCTTGGTCACCGGAATCAGAAAGTAAAAACACAATGCCATCGGCTGGTTCGCCGCGCAGCGCTATAAGCTGGGTAAGCACGCCTCTGGCAAACATATTAATGTTCCGGCGTTTAAATATATCCTTGGCGCTATTGATAATAAGCTCTAAACCATGGCGGCTGGAATTAATAATGTGAATTTGTTGGTAGGACCGAAATGCGGTTGTTAAACAGCTTATTAAGCGTGTGCGCGTAAGTTCAGATTTGGTGCGGTAATCGTTGATATCATACTCGCTCATTACCGTAAGTTCTGGTGCATAGCCGGGTTGACCTGTACGCAAAATAATACGCACTTCGGTATAGCCTAGGTTGCGAATGGTCTCTACTAGGCGCAGGCCTGCATCGGCAGATTCCATTACTACATCTAATAAAATTAATGCCAAATTAGGTGTTGCACGAATTTTTTCCAGGCCTTCGGCAGCCGAGTAAGCATGGTAAGTATCGATGGTCTTATCGAGTATTTTTGTTCCTTTAAGCGCAAATTTTGTTGATTGGTGAATTTCATCTTCATCATCGATAATTAGAATTTTCCAACTACCATTTTTGCGCTTTGGTATCGGCGTATTCTGATCGGTATCGTCGATTATATCGAAATCCATCGTCGGGTTCGTTGCCGGCGCCGTACTAGAAGCTTGAACAGAATTGTTGGTTGCAATGAAATGGCTCATGCGGTAATCCTAATTATTGTCGTTCGTTACGCTGTTAGAAAAATGTTTTGGAATTGTGACGATAAACTCGGTGCGTCGCTCGGCTTGGTTACTAGTAACACTTATCTTGCCGCCCAAAATATTGGTCACAATATTGAATGTTATGTGCAAGCCAAGCCCGCTGCCGCCTTGGCCCAGTTTGGTAGTGAAAAATGGTTCGAATATTTTGCTTATGTTTTCTTCAGAAATACCCACACCGTTATCAATAACACCTATACAAACGTGGTCGGTAGATGCCTCTCTGGAATAGAGAATGACTTCACCCACGTCGCCTTCTGCAAATGCGTGAGTTAGGGTATTGGTAATTAAGTTAATGACAACTTGTGATAAGGCGCCAGGGTAGGTGTGCATTTCGGCATTGGATTTAAAATCTAATAGTAAATCCACTTTTCGGTGTTTAAATTGATGCGCCAGCGTGGCAGATAGGTCTGCCAAGTAAATATCCAATTGAAAACTTCTACGCTGTTCACCCGTTTGATCAACGGCTATAAGTTTAAATTGCCCAATAAGCTCTGCCGCGCGGTGCAAGCCACTAAGTAAGAGTTTGCTTGCATGTTCCATATCTTGAACAAATTCAACAATAGTTGACTTATTAATAGAGCCAGTTGCTAGGCTTGAATTAATTGCGTTAGTTTTTTCTTGTATGGTGCTGGCTATGGTAACTGCGCTACCTAGGGGGGTATTTAACTCATGCGCCACACCGGCAACTAGGCCGCCTAGTGAGGCCATTTTTTCTGAGCGGGCAAGTTCTTGTTCGGTACGCCGTTTTTGGTTGATGCTGCTCGTCCATACCCAGCTTAAAACGCTTAGCAGGCAAATGGTCACCACTATAGGGATAAATGCGAAGGGCTCTCTGGTTGGGGTGTTGTTATCTTCATTCACAACTGCATACCAAAGTACTTGCTGGGTATTGCTGTAGGTAAGTGTTGCAGGCATTACAGTGTTTACATGGGTGCGCCGCGCCGCCCAGTGCTCGTCATTAATTACGGTGTCTAGCTGGGTGTGATTTAGTAGGCTTTGCCATTTAGCCTTCTCTTGTATTGGGAATGGTGCGGGCTTATTAAACATAAAGCCCCATAAATTTGGAGACTGTTCACCCAATATATAGTGGCCATCTGGGCTAAGTAGTTTTACTTTCTGTGAGCTATTTTTGTAAAAATTAAGCAGCACTTGGGCGTTTATATTGATAACTATAACGCCTTCAAAATTACCTTGGCTGGGGTACACGGGCATTGCCAATCGTATTGTGGGTCGCCAAGGCAATTCGACTTCACCGTATTCCATATTAAGTTCTAGTGGTGATACATACATTTGTCCGGCTGCCAGTTTGCTGGCGTGTTGAAAATAGCGCCTATTTTTTTTGCTTTGTAAATTTTCACTGTCCGTTTGAAAAATAGAGCCGTTGTTGCGCTCAAAGCGTATTTTTTCGTTGCCGTTTTTGTCTAAAAAGCGAATCTGAAATACATCAGGGCAAGCTTTAATAAGCGAGTCGAATAAAGCGGATACTTTTTCGTTTTGCTCACTAGTTTGGTTGGCATAATTACTTAGTGTTGGCGACTGAGCCACAATACTTAGCGCAATAGCACTTATTGCTAGGCGCTCCGCAGCCCGCGACTCCAACCGCTGCAACTCGAGCATGGTGGCTTGGCGCAATAATTGAAAGCGCTGGTTTTTGCCAGTAAGGTAAGCAATGCTCTGCCAAGAGGTAAGCACAACGGCACTGAGTGCAAGAAAAAACAAAAAGAACAGCAGCCGCTTGTTTTCTACAAGCTTGGGTGACGTTAATTCCTTTACCAATGGCAATAGCATGTGTTCCCCTTTAGGCGCTATGCCCAGTTTTACAAGTGTGGGTGGTGCTTTTCTCACCTAATAGAATTAAAAGGGGGCGAGTGGTAAGCACCTTCCTTGCATTTATCCTTGCTTTTCATGCCAAGCCGGCGATATTTTTATATCTAACTGGCATGAAAAAATAACTCGTATAGATCTATCTGGCCTCATTGATTGTTAAATATTGGTAAGGTTGCAAATAACACGATGCATTTATATATAGATACAAATAGTTTAGTCCACCGTTATATTTTGAATAGGGTATACATAAAATATTGTCATTTATTCTTGTATAAATGATTAATGTGACAAGGAGGTTAACACCGCCTAAGCGAAGACGGTGTTAAAGGAGGGAATAAGAGAGTATTAAAATAAATTGTGAATGTTAGTGGTTTAGTGACTCTATAAACAAGGGTGCGAAGTTTACTCTTTCTCTGTGAGCATTTTTTTTCTATATGCCGTAGGTGAGGTGCCCACTAAACGATTAAAAAAGCGATGGAATGCCGATTTGCTGTTAAAGCCGCTTTTCATCAAAATATCTAAAATTGTCATTTCTTTGTATGCGGGGTCGGCCAACATACGCTTTGCCGCTTCTATGCGGTAGGAATTAATATATTCGTAAAAATTTGTGCCAAAGTGTTTGTTTATTATTTGCGACACAGTGCGGCTGCTAAGTTTTACTTTCTCTGCCACGCTTTCTAAATTCACATTGTGTTCTAAATACAGCAGGTCGGTTTCCATGGCTTGCACTATACGGTCTATATCACGCTTGTCGTAATTGTCTTCGTGGGTTTCGCGTGGGGTATCGGGTTTAGTGCTTAGTAATTTTTGCGCATGGGCCACGCCGTAAACGAACAGCGCAATAATAAGTACGAAAGTGACATAGTTATCGGCAATGCCAAGTTTATCGGCCAATTGAGGGCTAGAAAATTTAGCAATTAAGTACACTAAAAACGACCAACCCCAATTCAATAAAAACCCGCCAGAGAGCATCATTAGCCACACAGGTTCTGTCAGCGAAAAGCTGGCGTACTGGTGCTGTAGGCGTTTAATGTAGCGCTGCACTAAAAGTACGGCGGCTACACAATAAACAACCGGTTGGATTTTTGCGATAGCCCAAATAATGCCAATTATGTCCGTTTCTGCTGGGCGCTCTGTACGTTGTAGTAGGTCTACACTGTGTATGCCTAGGCTGGCCATCACTACAAATAGCACGACTAATGGCGCAAGGTGCCACAAATCGAATTTGTGCAGCTCGGCATTGTGGCGAGTAAGCATGCGCACATATAAAAATAGCAATGGGCCATGTAGCAGCAGGCTAGCCATAAGGGTATAGGGCAGAATCCATACTACCGCGAAAGGGGGCACGATTATTTTGTCGCTCCACATAAACAAAACAGTGATATTGGTCACAGCCAACGAGAACAAAAACCCCGCTAACACGCCTCGTTCGGGCCGCTTTTCAAAAATTAGCCACTGGAATAAACACAGTAGTAGGCAAATAGCGGTGGTAATGAGCAGAAATACATCGTGGAAGTTAAATAAGTGCTCTTTCATGGGTGGTCCGTGGATTCTTATGATTATGGGAATAGCTGGGGGATATTATGCCTGCTTTCCTTGTATGCCTAAAGATTCCTTCTATACCGGTGTTCGTTATATGTTCGAGTTATCAATGCCTGCCGATAATTAAGTTTAGGTAATAAGTGCGAAAAGAGCGGGTTGAGTTTGCAATTGATTCGCTTTATGCGAATTGCAATCTGCAAAATTATAGGTCGCGAAAGTGATTTATCTATCTAACCTATTGATATTTATATAAAAAATAAATTGGCATGAATCTGGTAACAGTGTTGGAAACAAATCTATTCAATCACTGCATCAGGGTTACATCATGTTAAGTAAAGAATTAAAAGCGCTGTTATTCGCATCGGGCTGTGTGTTTATCAATCAAAGCGTAAAAGCAGTCGAAATAATAGACGGCCAATACCAGTGGCACTTTAATTCGGGCGAGGCTTGGCCTGGCGGCTACAACCAAAACACCGGCAAGCCTGACAACCTTACTTACGCGCGCGGTCAGTACGACGCGGCGTTTTTTGATCGCATTGCCAATGCGCTGCCAGAGGCGAGGGTCAACGAAGCTTTTTTAACGGGTGATGCTGGCGCGAATATTACACTGGTGGAAGACGGTGAAGTGTATATCACGTTTATTCACGAGGGCGCTGGCTACAAAAACTCCTTTGGCTATTTCACCTATGATGCGGCGAATCCACCAGCTTCGATACACGATGTGCGAGAAACTATTGTTTTCCCCAATTTATCCTACCCCCATTTAACTAATGGTCACCGAGTAAGTATTGGTTCTTTTACCGCTGGTACAAGTATCGGCTTTTTTATTGCCGCCAATGGCTTTTGGTACGACACAGGTGTTAAACCCACCGCAAGCCCTTTTTATTATTCTTTAACCCACCTAAACCCAGACCCAGAAGGCCTGAAACAACACAACGTGTTGTTATATGACGACCATGTTGAAGAAGTGATTATCGGCTTTGAGGATTTACCGCGCAGCTGGGGCGATAACGACTTTAACGATGCCGTATTTTCTGTAAAAGCAACCCCAGGTACTGCAATAGAAAAAACATCGCTCACGGTTATTCCTCAGGCAAACGATAGCGATGGTGATGGTGTTATCGATGAAGAAGACGAATTCCCTAACAACTACACCCGCGCGTTTAGCGCTTACTACCCAAGTAACCAAGATTGGGTAACCCTCGCCTACGAAGATAATTGGCCCGAGGTTGGTGATTACGACATGAACGATTTAGTTGTGCGCGAACAACTTCAAACCATGTTTGATGCTAACGGGAATATTAGTGGTTTTAAAGTATCGGGTTTTATTGATGCGCGTGGTGCCAGTATAAGTAGTGGCTTCGCGTTGCGTTTGATGGGTTTAGCGCCGGATATAATCGCGAATGCAGAAGTAACGATAAACGGCGAACGCTATGAAAAAATGCCAGAGCAGTATCAAACCGATGCTGTGATAAGCCTGTGGTCGAATTCGCATGTGCATACACAAACCGGTGAACAAGGTGCTTGCTCGCACTTCAATACCAAACGCGATTGCGCAACGCACGACCCAGTTCCCTATAGCTTAGATGTGACATTTTCGTATGCACCCAGCGCGCTTAATCATTCGGCCTTGGACTTTTTTATATACCGCACTGATTATCGCGGTAGAGAAGTTCACTTTGCTAATTACCCACCCACAGATCTATTTGACCAAACTCAGTTTGGCCGCAAAGCCGATACTTCCGATCCGCAAACGGGTAGATATTTTAAAAATGAAGCAAATCTACCGTGGGCGCTAAAAATTCACACTAACTGGTGTTATCCAAGTGAATATATTGATGTGGTTTGGGCGTATCCAGCCTACGAACAATGGGTGGAAAGCTCTGGCGCAGAAGCAACTAATTGGTATCAATCTAGTGATCGCACTTCACACTATTTTTGCCGAGACGACAACGCATTCGTACCCGAACAATAAATAGATAACAGAAAAACATATATACATTTAGATACGTATTTAAAACATAAAGGAAAGCAAGATGATAAATAGTAATTCAAAGCTAAAAATACCAGTACCTTTACTGGCGTTGTGTTTAACATTGGTTGCATGTGGTGGCGGAGGTGGTTCAGCAAGTTCTAGTGCAAACCTAAATGCTAGCTCTAGCTCAGGCAGCGTGCTGCCGAGTGAGGGTGCCAGCGAGAGTGGTGAAGCAGTGCCAGCGCCTGCTTCTCAAACTTCAGCATTAACCACCACCAATGCAAGCTTTACCCCAGATGAAACACGTTTAGCGGCGGCCGCCGAAAATTCAACGCAACTATATGTTGCCGAGAGCTTTAATTTCGACGATTTTAAACGCCTAGCGTTAAGGGTCGATGCGGTAGATTCCGCCGGAAATGTACTGGCAAATAAGCTAATTAAAATAAAATCCATTAATAAATATATTAATCAATGGGACGACGCGGCGCTAGCAGACGCGCAGTTGCTATTTATTGGTAAAACAGATTCTATGGGACACTTTAATAGCAACATAGAAGTACCGCTACATGTACAAAAAATAGTGTTAGAGCTGAATGCCGTGGGCGTTGAAAATAAAGTGATGTTAGATATTGCAGAAAATAACGAAGTAAGCGTTAGCTACAGTTTTCGTTAATATCAACATTAAAATGGAGACAGACTATGGCAAAGCAAGCGATGGCACCTAATGACTGCAGTAGTGTAACACTACTATTTGTAGATGATGAATTGCCAATATTGAAAGCGTTTAAACGTTTAGTGCGTGGCAAAAACTGGACAGTGTATTGTGCAGAGTCTGCGCAGCAGGGTATACAAATACTTAGCCAAAATAATGTCGATATTGTGGTTTCAGATATGCGTATGCCAAACATGAATGGCGCGCAGTTTTTATCTTATGTGCGAGATAACCACCCACAGGCACAGCGTATTCTTATTACCGGCTATAGCGATTTACAGTCGCTTCAATCGGCCATCAATGAGGCAAAAATATCTAATTATATATCTAAGCCCTGGGAGGATGAGGCGTTACTGGATGTGCTACAAAAAACAGTGGATATTCAGGAGGGTGAAAAAGAACGTCGTCGTTTAGAGCTAGTAAAAAAGTCTCAAAATAAAAAGCTTGGGCGGTTGGCGTTAAGTTTAAATAGCCAAGTGAACGAAAAGTCGATGGAGGTGAATCAAGCATTAACCCTACTGGAAATGGAGCGCAACCATGCACAAATGCGCGTGCATGAACTAACTCACGCGGTGCTTAAATTATTAGGGTTAAGTGGTAAGGGGCGGTCTTACGGTGCCTTTATAGCCGAAAGCGCAACAGCGGTAGGTCGGGCCATAGGTTTATCGGCGCTTGAGCTAGAAAATTTATATATCGCAGCTGCATTACATAATATTGGCTACTTGGTGTTAGGCGAGAGGGAGATGATAGAGGATGCGAACGAACAGGAAAATGAGCATTCCGAGCAATATAAGGCTCAAGTAGCAATTAGTGAGGAAATCCTCAATGGGATGCCTGCTTTGGCGCCGGTTGCTTCAATTATTGCTACTCATAAAGAGCGTTTAAATGGCACAGGCTTCCCCAACAAACTGAAGGCGGAGCAAATCCCAATGCCGGCAAGAATTTTGGGGGTAGTAAGCGATTATGTTCAGCTGCATCGCGGGCGTATGTGCTCTGGGGTAGAGGGCCATGCAATGGCGCGTAAATATATCGAATCTCGCATTGCATGGCATTACGACATAGCCGTGGTGAAACATTTTTTTGAGCAAGTAGATGATGCAGCACTCAACTATATTTCTACTATACTTGCCTCAGAGGTGCATGAGTTGCAGCCAGGTATGATTCTGGCTAATGACATACGCACCCACAATAAGGTTTTACTGCTGCCTGCAGGGGTAAAACTGAATCAAAATCAAATTAACAAAATTGAACTCTATGAACGCTTTGCTAAAACAAAGTTAATAGTGAATATTGTTAATACAAGCTAACGGTGTTACCCATGAAAGGTGCGGTGCTAATAGCCCTAAATGATATGGTCGAGGAAGTCTTTTCTATGGCCGTATGGGATCAGGTTCTCGCAAAAGTGAAGCCTGATTCCGAGGGCATATACATTTCGGCAGAGAGCTACGACGACGCCGAGGTAGTAGGGCTGGTTGTTGCGTTATCGGAGCTAACCGGGGTGCCGGTGAATGAGTTGGTGCGAAGTTTTGGTACCTATTTATTTCATCAGTTGAATAGTAAGTTCCCAATTTTTTGTGATTTGCACACCAATATATTTGATCTGCTATCGAGCATTCACGGGGTTATTCACAAAGAGGTGGATAAGCTTTATAGCAATGCGTCGCTTCCCACCATTAATTGTACTAAATTATCCGATTCGCATTTACAAATGCGTTACTACTCCCCGAGAAAATTATGCGTATTGGCCGAGGGTTTAATAATCGGCGCGGCTGAGCACTACAAAGCAGATGTTTCTGTAAGTCAGTGTCAGTGCGTGCATCAGGGGGCTGATGAATGTTTAATAGACGTTAAAATTATATGAGTGAAATTGATTACCGAGCTGCCTACGAACGGCAGAAGAAAGCGCGACATGCAGCCGATAAGCTTCTCGAAGACAAATCCAGAGAGCTATACGAAGCTAGCCAGACATTGTCGGCGGCGTACAACCGTTTAAAAAAACAAAAAGAACAACTTCTCCATCAAGAAAAATTAGCATCTATAGGCCAACTATCGGCCGGCGTAGCACACGAAATAAATAACCCCGCCGCGTATATTAAAAGCAATATAAACTCACTAAACGCCGTACGCTGTGCGCTTGCAACCTGTTTTTCTCAATTAGCTGATTTGCGAGAAAAGCCAGTAATCAACTATGAAGATATAACTCATATAGTAGAAAAAAATGATATAGAATTTATACTAACTGATATGCAGGAGGTTATAGAAGATTCTTTATTTGGCTTAGAAAAAATTACCGGAATAGTTAAAAGCTTAAAAGATTTTTCTAGGCCAGACACAGACGGTGATAGATGCTTTTCTGTTAATGAGTGTATTCAGAATACGCTAAAGCTGGTATCCAGCGAAATTAAATACAAAGCGGAGTTAATAACTCATTACGGCGATGTGCCAGAGATAATGGGTAGTTCTGGTGAGTTTTCTCAAGTTATCCTCAACCTTGTGGTTAATGCCTCTCATGCAATTTCTGAAACTGGAAAAATAAACATAAACACAGCCTTAGAAAATAATTCCATAAAAATTACCGTATCCGATACGGGCAAAGGAATGGACCCTAAGTTAGCACTGAAAATATTTGATCCGTTTTTCACCACTAAAGAAGTGGGTAAAGGGACAGGGTTAGGGCTTTCTATCTCTCATGGCATTGTCAAAAATCTTGGTGGGTATATTCATGTAGATAGTATCGAGGGAAAGGGTACAACATTTACTATTACGCTACCTGTTAATACTTGAAAAACTATTAAGCATACCCCTCTAAACATAGCCCCCTAAATCGGGAGGCTACGTTGTTGCACAGCTTTAGTGAGCTGCATTACGCATTGTTCTAGCGGGTTGTAAATACTACTAGGTAAAATAGAAAGTAGCGCAGCGCCCAAGGTTGCTAAGGTGCGAGAGGGTTCGTCGCGTACTATTCGCCAGTTGGTGAGTATAGCGCCAACCGAAAACTTTAATGCAGCGAAGCTGTTGCGAGATTGCACGGCTCGTCTTGCTAAATAGCGTTTTTGATATGCAGAGGCCATTGAATACCATGTATCAAAAAATGCTGGGTTTAAATGGTAGTTGTTTTTTACAGATACTCGCCAAGCTTGGTATTGATTGGTTAAGTTAGCCGATAAGCCACTGGCGTTAACGCGATAGAAGGTTAACCCTTCGCCAATACCCATAAACTGCCAATCGCTTGTTAGTGCCGCTCTTAACCAAAACTCCACATCTTCCGATTGCCTTAAGCGCTCGTCAAAATAAGTGAGGCGCACTTCACCGTTGTTGTATACGTGCTTGCCCATTTGCAAGAGCATACTTTTTCTTAGTACCGCAGCAGAGCCATTACCTATTGGGTTTCTGCAAAATATATCTTGTGCGTGAATATTTTTTAACTTGGGGTACTGGCCAATGCCTAGCAGGCTGCCCTCTTCATCAATAAATTGCGATGCGCTATAGCTTACGCCAAGTTTTGGGTTGTTTCTAAAATGGCTTAAATGCATTTGTAACTTAGTGGGAGCCCAGTAATCGTCGGAATCGAGTAGCGCTACATATAAACCGCGAGCATGGCTGATGCCGGTATTGCGCGCCGCAGAAAGCCCCATATTTTTTTGACGTATAACACGTATACGGGGATCTTTATAGGTGCTAACGATATCTAACGTATTATCGGTGCAGCCATCATCTACGCAAATTAACTCAAATTGACCATAGGTTTGCGCAAGTACCGATTCAATGGCCGTTGCCACATACTTTGCAACGTTATACATAGGCATAACCACTGAAAATATAGGCTTGTTAATTGTGTTATTCATAGTTGTACCTTTTTAAGAAACACACCAGAGCTAAATTTGGTTTGTATAAATGAAAATAGTAGAGGTAGGCACCAAAAGGCCCCGCCCAGTAAACTGGCTGAAGCTAAAGCAAGCGCGTTTTGCGGTTGCAGTGCCCATATGGATATGGCTAAGCAAGCAACACAATAAAAAATAAGCACCACTTCGTTAAACGTTTGGTTGGCGGCGCGCAGTAACATTGCGTAAGTGTCGGTAAAAATAGCGGGTATACCGGCCAAACATAAAATAGAAACGATAACCGCTGCAGATTGCCATTGCTCGGCGAAAAAAAGCGATACGTAAAATGGTGCGACTATTGATTGCGCAATAAATAAAACACTAATGGCTGCGCCATAGGTAAACGCCTTTTTTCTAGCTTGCCCGACTTCGCGCGCGCGAAACCGTTCACATAAAAATGGGTAAAGCCCGCTTACATAGGCCGTTACTATCGACTGGCTTAGGCCTACGCCAGCGTTTTTGGCGAAGCTGTATAAACCAAATAATTCCGCGGGTAGTAAGCGCGCCGCTATTAATATATCTGCTTGCGAGCGCAGCACACGTAACGCATCGGCAATAAAAATATGTATAGTAAGCTTTACTAAAGCTTTAAATACCGTTAATTGAAAGCTAGGTGCATAAGACTTTAATTTAACGCGACTAAAAATAACTACCCATGCAACAGCACACAGTAATTTTGCGTAGGCTACCGCCATTACGCCCATATCGAGCAACAGAAAAATAATGGTTGCTATGTTGTCTACCGATAAGCAAATGGCGCAAGCTAAGCCGAAATATTGCATATTGTTTTGCCGCTGCAGCATAAATACTTTTACTGCAACTATGGGGTAGCAAAGGTAGGTAAGTGCCATGAGTGTAAGCAGCGGCGCAAGCGCAGGGTTGCTATAAAATTGAGCGATGTAATTAGCTGCTGCTATTTGTGCAGCCGTTAGGCCAAGGCACACAAGCCATTGCAGTAGTGATGCGTTAGCCGCGGTGACGGGTAGTTGATTCGCATCACACTGCACAACGCGTGCCCCGGCGCCAGCGCGACTAAAAACACGTATTAATTCGTGGCAAGCGAGCGCCAACGATGCAATACCGAACTCCAATGGCGTTAGCAGAGCGGCCATAATCACTACTGTAAGCAGGCGACTAACCTTGGCTATTGCCTCAGAGAGAAGCATCCAGCCGGTGTTGCTAAACAACCGGTCGCGGCGAAGGTGGTGTAATTTTTTCCACATGGAGCTTGTCTCTCGTTGCTGTAAGGTAATGCTTTACAGGGTAAGAGCAAAAGCCGTGCCTACAGGCACAAGATGCATGACGCGCTATGTTCAAGCCGATAATAGATTCAAAACGAAAAAGAAAACGCAAAGGCGAGATGCAATTTGCAAAGTGCTGAGCACACATTCGCAAATTGCAAAGCGGTTAACTTGCTTTGGCTTCCCAACTTTGTATTTTGCGGTATAGCGTAGAAGGGCTTACCCCAAGTGCCGATGCGGCTTTAACTACATTGCCGTGGCACACTTCAATGGCCAGCTCTATGTAGTTCTTCTCTATTTTGCTTAAGGGTTGCAGTTCATCCGCATTGGGTTTGCTGGCATTGGGGGCTATGGGCGCGGCGCTAGGCGTAAACGGTTTGGTTAGAGCTTTATTGCTAATAATTGTCGCTACCTGTTGTGGGTCTAGCTGCAGGGCTATAGCGATATCGTTGGGGGTAATAAGGGGGCCTGCGCTCATTACCACCACATTGTGAATACAGTTTTGCAGTTGTCTTACGTTACCTGGCCAGTCGTACCCCAGTATTAAACTAGAAGCTTCACTGCTAAAGCCAACAAGTTCTTTGCGCTCTTGTGCGGCGAAGCGCTGTAAAAATGTATTGGCAAGTAAAATAGGGTCGTTTTCGCGCTGGTTTAACGGGGGCAGGTGCAGTGCCACTACATTGAGGCGGTAGTATAAGTCTTCGCGCAAAGTGCCATTGGCTATGGCGTCTAAGGGCGCGCGGTTGGTGGCGCAAACGAAGCGTATATTCACATTCTCTTGCTTGGTTCCACCCACCTTTTGAAAACTTCCGGTTTGAATAAAGCGCAGTAGTTTGGCCTGTAGAGAAATGTCCATTTCGCCTATTTCATCTAGAAATAGCGTGCCGTTGTGCGCTTGGGTGGCTGCGCCGTCACGTGCGCTTACCGCTCCTGTAAAGGCGCCTTTAACGTGACCGAATATTTCAGATTCCATCAGCTCAGTGGGAATAGCTGCGCAATTCAAGGCAATAAACGGCCCGTTTTTGCGTTCACTTAGTTTGTGAATCGCTTCGGCGGCGAGTTCTTTACCTGTGCCGCTTGGGCCGGTAATAAATACCGAAGCATTACTGGGGGCGGCGCGCTCAATTTGATTGTATACCGCCTGCATTGGCAGCGAGCCACCCACAAAACTTACAAAGCTCTCTTTTAGCTCGCTGGTGTAGCGTTCTACCGTTCTGCGCAGTAGCGCCCGTTCTACCATCATTTGTTGGGTAGTGACGGCGTGCTGCAGGGTAACAATTAGTTGGTGGTCGTCCCAAGGTTTATGAATAAATCCCCACACGCGGCCTTCGTTGATGGCCGCCAGTATCAAATCATCCTCGGCAAAACCAGATAACACCAGCCGCATGGTTTCGGGGTAATCGCGAGCAATTTCTGCTAACAATGTGGCGCCGTCCATTTCGGGCATGCGCATATCGGATACCACCACATCGAATGGGTTTTCACGCATTAATGCGAGGGCATCGCGGCCGTTATCTACAAAAATACACTCAGCACTCATGCTTCGGGTAACGCGGCGCAGGCTTTTAAGAATAGAGGGTTCATCATCTACAAATAAAATACGTGTGGCGCTTGCGCCGATTGTGTCGAGCATAAACCTTCCCCTAAAAGCTGGCATCCATCGTGCAAAGGTGTAAAACGCAGAGACACATTAACCTTGTTAAGCGCACTCATCAGCATACAGCGGGCCATATACGATGAACGATACCTTGATCTTTACTATTGCTACAGGCGGTTACCATTGGCGGTTCCGCAAAAATATTGAATCTCAGCGAGCCTATGCCGCTAAGCACGGTTATGTATACAGTGTAGTCGACTGGCCAAAGTTCACTTTATTGGATTTAGAAATAGTTTGGCTAAAAATCTACCTGTTGCATGAGGCGTTAAAAAAAGAGTACCGCTGGGTGGTGTTTGTGGATGCGGATGCGGAGATAAAACCGCGTTGCCCGCCTGTAAGTCATGTGTACCAACCGGGTAAAAGCATTTACGCCGCCAAAGGTTATTCCAATAGAGTTAATTCTGGGGTTTTAATATTCCATAATGATAATAACAGCCGTGCATTTGTGGCTAAGGTGTTAGTTAATCGCACACAGCCAATACCCACAGAAGATAGCGTAGGCTGGGGCGAGAATGGCCATGTTATTCATTTTGCAAAGCAAAACCCGCACGTGTTGGTTTTAGATAAGCGCTGGAACAATAATCACAACCCAGATTTACGCGACTATATTCGCCACTATAGTGCTGGCCCTTTACGTAGTACTTATATTGCTAGTGTGTGGGATAGCCTGCGCTTTACTCTGTGCCGTTATGCTCAAGCTATTGGCAGGCGTTTGTGCGCGCGTGTGTTTCGCGCGAAGCCCACCGGTGAATTACTGCAAAACTTATGTAGCGCCGTTGTGAAGCGCGATAAGGCGTTCGCGCCGTGATTCCTATTTTGCAATTATTTGCTTTATAAAAAATAGGGCTTTGCAATATAGGAATTAGGGTTACAAAAAAATAAAGAATTTCAAAGAAAATTAAATTAATACTTTTTAATTCAATAACTTAACTACAAATATGTGTGTTGGTATGGGTTCTGCAATAGGTGTGTATCACTAGCTGTGTATCACTAAACGAACCCGGACTTACCTATGCAAATCCTCTCTCTACAAAGACAAAAATTTTATCCTTTTTCTGTAGTGTTAGTAGACAAAATACTTGCTCTCACAGTGTTGGCATTGTTACTTCCCGTTCATGCTTTGAACACTCTACTGGCTATTTTTCAACGAAAGGCATTTACACGCAGCGAATTAAAACAAGATGCCCTCGGCCGCGTTGTGGAACTTACACGTTGGAACGTAGGCTTGCTGCGTGAAAGTTTACATTTGCTAAATGTTGTTAAAAACGAAATAAGCCTTGCGGGCGTAAGCCTTAAATATGTGTGTATAGAAGAGGATATACTCACTCTTACGCCGCTTAAGCCAGGTTTGTTTAGCATATACGAAATTCAACACACCATTGGCCGTATAGATTGCAGTCACGGTGATACTCTACGCCAACATGAGAGAAATATAACAGTGCGTTTTCAGTTGGCGATTGTTATTAAGGCGATAGTATGCCGTGTACTTTACCAATCAAATAAAGCGCGTGAAGCGAGTCGCTTTAATGTACTGGGTGTGCATGTAGATAATTGGTTACTCGCCGACGTGCTTAATTGGATTTTTACCGATACCAATATTGATACAAATACTAATACCAATATAAATGCCAAGGGCAACTGTCGCAGCGGATATTTTATCAATGTAAATTCTATTAACTTGGCATATAGCGATGGCGATTTTAAAAAGGTGTTAGCCAGCGCAGATTGCGCATTGGCCGACGGGTCTGGCGTGCGCTTGGGCGCAAAACGACTTGGGGTGCAGTTGCGCGATAATGTAAATGGCACAGATTTATTACCGCATATTTGTCGCAGAGCAATCGCAGAAGGGTGGTCGATCTATTTACTTGGCAGTGAAAAAGGTGTGGCAGCGGCAACCGCCAAAAATTTAAAGGCAACCTTTACAGGGTTGCGCATTGCTGGTACTCATCACGGGTTTGTTAGTGAGCAAGATGACGAGCTGCTAGTGCAACAAATTAATCAGTCGGGTGCAGATATAGTTTTAGTGGCAATGGGTTCGCCCATGCAAGAAAAATGGATAGCGAGAAACAAGGTGAACTTGCAGGCATCAACGGCGCTCGCGGTTGGCGGCCTATTTGATTTTTATTCCGGTAAAATCCCTCGGGCGCCGGTGTGGATGCGAGAGTTGGGTATGGAGTGGATATACCGCTTGGCTATGGAGCCAAAGGCGAAATTTAATCGCTATGTAATAGGTAACCCTCTATTTATGTGGCGTATAATGAATGCGAAAACGTAGCAATTAACTGCGGTTAAAAACAAATTGGCCAGTGCGATAAACCCGCACTGGCTTTTTTTTTACGTTTCATTTCGCAATTTGCAAAGCATATTAATAAATATTTTTACTTATGAAAAATAATGTAATTAAACGAATGTTTTGCTTTGGCTAAATGCCCTGCGGAGCGGGCCATGCGGGCCGATATATTAAATTCTATTTGTGGCATAGCCATTGCAATACTCCTGTTAGTGAAAAAGATTAACTAAATTCTGTTGGGGTTAGCCATGAACACAACTCATTATACACGAAAAAATAGTCTGCATTTTATAGCTGAAATTATTGGTTCCGCTCTGGGTAGAAGCAGCGATGCCGGTTTGCCAGTTTGGTTGCAACAGCTAGGTGCGCTACTGGGTGTGATAGCACTATCGCCATTATTATTAACCGTGTACGTATTAATTAAATGGGAAAGTGCCGGCCCAGTTGTTTTCAAGCAGGTGCGTGTAGGTAAGCACGGTCGCACTTTTACCTTATATAAGTTTCGCTCTATGTATATGGCAAACGATGCTCGCTACGTAGACCCTGCCAGCCTCGCTAGCGATAGAGACGGTGTGTGTAAAAAATATTTTCAAGATCCGCGCATTACCCGTGTAGGAAAGTTTATTCGTAAATACTCAATTGATGAATTGCCCCAGCTGTGGAATGTTGTGCGCGGTGATATGGTACTAGTAGGGCCTCGTCCTGCCTTACCTAGCGAAGTGGCCGAATACGACTTTAAAGCTAAGCGCCGTTTGCAGGTTCGCCCTGGGTTAACTGGCTTGTGGCAGGTTTCGGGTAGAGCCAATACCACATTTGAACAACAAATAGCATTAGATTCAAAATATGTAGCAGAAAAATCTTTAAGGATGGATTTAAAAATACTATTGCTTACGTTGCCTGCAGTGGTATCCGCAAAAGGTGCTTATTAACGTGGGTTGCTGCTCAGCCTGCTACTCTAGGTGCAATTTTAACTGCTGCTTCAACTGCTTTTATCAACCGAATTTTTAGTTATTAATTTTGTCAGTAAGCTCTCTACCCGGTTATGCCGGGCTTTTTTATTTCGGTAATAAATCTTCTAAGTGCGAATCGGGGAATATATCAATGCCCGCCAAGGTTTTTAACCCATACAGAATAATCAAAATAATTGGGGTGAGTACGGCGAGCAGTGTGTATAGAAACATTACAAAACTAATGCCCTTAGAAGCTTTTATGCGCATATTTTCTTTATTGCGTGTGTCGGAGCGGCGATCTTTACCTATTAGAAAAACAAAATAGAGTTTACTGAAGTACAGTGGAATGGTGCCGCGCAGGTCAATAGAGTGTTGGCGAAATGGCGCGTTGGCACTAATGGCAGTACGTATTGCTTCTAGCTGAACTATGTTAAGCGTTTTAAATACATCAGGATCAATACGGCTCATTACATGCTGTGTGTAGGCATCTATTTTTTTAGACATAAAAAATACTGCTTCCGATTTTTGGCTATACCTTTAGCAGCGCAGAATATGGTTTTAAATAAGCCGGCTTAAAGGTGTTGGGTGGAATTGATATGCGCGTGGGCCCTTTCTTATTGCGGCTGCAGTTAGTACCGCGCTGTCGCTAATACCACGCTATCGCTAAGGTCTAATATTTATTCTAGTGGAAAGCGTGAATTCTTTTATAACTAAATGAAGCAAATTGCAGGTTTAATATAGCCTAATGTGCGCCAGCGGTTGTGTAGTTAGTAATAAATTCGTTTTTGCGATTTGCAAGCGCTGCAAATCACCTATTTTCATTCTGCGAAACGCCGCGTTGCATTCTGTAGAGAAAAATAAAAATATCAATAAATACAAAGAGTTAGTTTTTATTTTGGGGTTGGTATGGGCCTTGCAATCCCTATAGGTATACCGGCGAACTGAGTGTTTTAGGTAATACATCAGCGCCATTAGCCTTATACGGAATATTTGTAATGCAAACTGAAAATTCGCTCTTATCTCACCTTAAGCAGGTAGCCATTCAGTCGAGTAAGGGTCTGTTGGTTTGTGTTATTGCCGCTATCAGCATTGGCTGCACGCAACAGCATGCTATTCAAACCCCTGCAAACCCATCGCAAAAGTTTTATGGCAACAGCGATGAAAATGGTGAGCATGTAACTCATATCGATACCTCTAAATATGTGTTCGCATCCAACAAAAGCTGTGAGCGCGTAGGTGATGAGCACAAGGCGACGCATTACCGTGCCGATCAAGCGCTATTACAAGGGCATGTTGTTGGATCTGCGCAGGCACCTGTGTCTATTTACAACAAAGATTTACCCTTAAGCCCAGGTGATATGCTTGATGTGCAAATCGAAAACGGTGAGGGGTTTAACGGACAATACGTTGTTGACCCAGATGGTTCTATCCAGCTGCCGCTTATCTCGCCTATTCGAATTGCTGGTATAGGTGTCGCTGGTACAGCAGAAAAAATTGAAATTGCTTTAGTGCGTGCCGGCATATTTAAACCCGAGTTTACGCGTGTAAGTGTTCGAGTATTACATTGGGCAGAAATTAACGTAACCGTAACCGGCGCTGTGTTTGAGCCTGGCCGCGTGCGCATTAATGAAAACCATCAAGAAAGCATTGTGGCGGAACGCGTAGCGGCAGTAGGTGACTTTGCCACTAGGCGATCAATTGTTGAGGCTATTCGCACCGCGTCGGGTATTCGCCCCGATGCAAAATTAGATCAAGTAATTCTTGTGCGCAACGGCTGGCAAATAGAGCTGAATTTAAGCGGCATTGTAAGCGGTAATCCGGTGCAAGATGTGGCCTTGGTAAATGGTGATCATATTGTTGTGCCTACTACTGGCTGTTTTCAATCGGCGCTAGTGCGCCCTTCGCAAATAACACCTAAAGGCTTTCGCGTTTTTATGTCGAACCTGACGGTGCCTTCGACCGATAACGCCGGCTCAGCAGTAGGCAGATATAGCAGCAGCTTACCCTACGGTACTACGTTGTTGCAGGCAGTGGTTTCAGCAAACTGCGTGGGCGGTACGCAACTTACTAACGCACCGCGCAAAGTGGTGTTGGCGAGCCGCAATCCGCTTACCAGTGAGTATCAAGTTATCGAGCGCTCTATAGAGCAACTAATGCGCTCGGCTGGCCGAGAAGACATTAATCCGTTCTTGATGCCTAACGATGCAATCGCCTGTTACGACTCTGATGTATCTAACCTGCGAGATTTTGCGCGAACCTTAGGCGAAGTTATCACGCCGCTTAATGTGATTTTCTAAACAAGGCGAATGGAATAATGACAATGAATACGCTGCCTGTTCCTGTTACGCCGCGCGATTACATTCGACGTAAGTTGTGGCAACTGCGTAGTTTTCGCTACCTGTGGGTTGCCTTATTTTTTTACGCGTTAATTGTTGCTGTTGTTTTACTTTACCTGTCGCGCGCGCCTATCTATGCCAGTGCTATGTCTGTGGTGCTACCTGGCTCGGGTTCGTCCAGCAGCTTTAGCATCGATCAAGTAGGGCAAGCGAACCAAAGCACACGTACCCCGTTTGGTAGCGCAGCGTTTAGCCCGCTTGTGAATTACAAAGAAATTCTAAAAAGCCGCGAAGTAATGCGCGGCGCAGCCGAAAAGTTAAACGTGCAATCCCCCTTGCTAACCCCGCCGCGCGTAGAACTGCGTGAGCGCACATCAATTTTGTTTATTCATGTAGATGGCGGCTCACCGGCGAGTGCTCAGGCTTATGCGGAGGCGCTATACGAATCGTTTCAAGAAGCCTTAGATCGCTTGCGCGAAGACGAAATTATTCGTCGCGATAGCGGAGTAGAGCGCGTGCTAGCGCAATACCGCAATAAGGTGGCCGCTACGCGTCAAGCTATTGTGGAGTTTCAACAGCGCGCTTTACTTATTTCGCAAGACCAAGTCGCTCAGTTGATGAATTCGCAAAGTGCTTTACAGAATAAAAGAATGACTAGTCATTCGGAATTGCGCAAAACAGAAGACTATGTAAACCAATTGAGTATCGATTTAGCTATTTCGCCAGCACTGGTTGGGCAAGCTTTCAAATTGCAAAGTGACGCAGAATTCAGAGGTTACCTACGCGAACTGGATGATAGCGCGATGAAACTCGCCGAATATTCCTCTACCTGGGGCTACAAGCACCCTAAAGTAGTTGCACAGCAAGCGCGTTACGACGGCGTAAAAGAATCGCTGTTGACCCGTAGTAAAAAAGTAGTGGGTATTCAAATAGCAGATGCTCTGCACGGTATGGATTTGCAAAGTGCGCCGCAACGTGCAGATTTATTCTCATCTTTGCTTGATACATATGCGCGTTTGCAAGGTCTAAAAGCAGAAATTAGCGATATGGATATAAGCGAGCAAAAATTAGCAGACCGTATGAAAATATATTCTCGCGAAGCCGCCGAGCTAGAGCGATTAGAGCGCGAACACGCATTGGCGGAAGCCGTTTATACCTCTGCGGCCGCAAAATTAGAGGCAGGTAAATCAGATATTTTTGCTTCGTACCCCGCCGTGCAAATTTTATCTATTCCTTCTTATCCAGATAAGCCTAAGAGCCCAAATACTGGCATTGCAATTGCAATAGGTGGATTAGGTATTTTATTTATCACGTTTGGATTATTTACGTTATGGCACAGAGACTACTTGATCGCCTTAGTGCTGAAGAATACTTAGTATTTTATGCCCTAGCGTTTACCTACCCTGTTTATATGATCGGCGGGCTTTACGTATTGGGTTCGCTAATTGGTTGGCTTGTACTGGCAGTATTTTTGCTCAAGGTTTATCTGCTGGGTGCAAAATATTTTGGCGTTAACCCACTATTAAAAATTTCGCCCATAGCGTGGATCTGGGTGTTAGGCATGTTGGTAATGCTGTTAGCGCTTTTGGTTGCCCATATAGATCGCCAATTAGGTACAGGCTTAACAATTAAATCGTCCATCGGTTGGGCAAAAGGTTGGGCGTTGCTCGCATTATTTCCTGTGTTGGGCAGCATGATATCTATTCGGCCAGCAGTAATAGCGCGCGGGTGTTGTATCGCAGCGGCCAGCGCAATTCCGTTTGCGGCGTTGGGAATTGTTGCTTATGTAGTGGGTTTGCCGGGCGACTTATTTTTATCGCCACTTAAAGCAATAGGTGGGCCCGGCGAAGTATTTCAGGTGCGCTTGTTTGGTATGAACCCAGAAACTGGTATGGCACGTTGGCAATTTACCGGCCCTTGGGCACCTGCTGCGGGCCTATTAAGCTGCTTTTATCTCATATTGTGTATGCAAGAAAAAAATGTTCGTTGGCGCTGTGCAGGAATATTTGGTGCATTTGTAATGTGTATGTTGTGTCAGTCCCGCGCTGGCTGGGCAATATTTTTTGCCATTGTGCCCATTATGATTGTGCTGGGTAATTTAAAAAACCCGTTGTCCTGGGTGGCAATGGGGGTTGTTTTACCGGTTTTAGTTTTATTGGGCGAGCCAGTTTATAACTGGGTAATGGATTCCTATCAGCAAGTAAAAGAAAGTCGCCCTGGGTCCACTCGAGTACGTGGCACTTTGGCGCGCTTGGCCGTACAGCGCTGGCAAAACGAAGCACCTATATGGGGGCACGGTGTGGTCGAGCGCGGCCCCAAAATTGTAGAGCATATGCCTATTGGCACTCATCACAGTTGGTACGGTTTGCTATTTGTTAAAGGCATTGTGGGTTTATTGGCTTTGGCAATACCGCTTGCGCTAACAAGTATTTATTTATTGTGGTTGGCACAGCGCTCAAAAATTGCATTAACCGCATTGGGTGTTTGTGTAATTACCGTGAGCTATAGCTTTTTCGAAAATTTAGAAATACTAGCGTATTTATATTGGCCTGCCTCTTTATGGTTGGGCATATCTTTGGCACCGGGCGCTTCGAAAAAAGAATGCACCCACTGTAAGTAAAGAGAGAGTGTAATGACAACTTATTTAAATGGTTACTATGGCATGTTAAACAGTGGCGACGACGCCCTTATGCAAGCCACTGCGTGGGGCGCAGAAAAATACCTGGGCGCAAAAGATTTTTTAATTAGCACGCCAAGACCAATTACTTTGGCCGATAATAAAAAGGTTGCCGCAACACTTACCAGCAAACAAATGTTTAAAGGCGAAAATAGAATTCGCCAGTATTTCGCCTCTGC
Source organism: Saccharophagus degradans 2-40 (assembly GCF_000013665.1). Lineage (NCBI taxonomy): Bacteria > Pseudomonadati > Pseudomonadota > Gammaproteobacteria > Cellvibrionales > Cellvibrionaceae > Saccharophagus > Saccharophagus degradans. The sequence goes on along the minus strand of NC_007912.1, from coordinate 4,791,264 downwards.
AAAATCTAATCAAATTGTATTTGGTGGTGGATCGGTACTGCATAATAGTCACGATATTAATCAGAAGCGTCACTTTATTAAATTGTCTAACAAGAATAATGCGTTGGCATTGGGTGTTGGTTTAGGGCCGTTTGCAAGTAGTGATGCAGAGCAGGCTTGTGCAAAGTTTTTACTCGAATGTGAATACGTTGGTGTGCGCGATAAAGCAAGCTTTGATATGGCAAAATCTCTCGCCCCCGAGGCAAATGTTGCACTTACTTTTGATTTAGCGCCTTTACTCTTACTTAATGAAAGCGTTTCGTTTAGTACAGAGGATCGGTCTGGTGTGTGTTTCTGCTTGTGCCCAAGTGAGCGCCTAAAAAATAATCTGGCTGCAGAAAACGCTCGTTTACAGCAAATTGCCAACGCCATTATTAGTGTGTATCGCCAAACCGGTGAGCCAATAACCATGCTTGATTTTAATGGGCATGCCACATTGGGCGATGAGCAAGTTCACCGCGCATTAATGGCTTTGCTACCATCTAATATTCCGGTTAAACATGTTGCCTATAACCCAAACCCGTTGCAGGTTATGCAATTACTCGCTGGCTTTAAGTGTGTAGTGGGTATGCGATTACACGCAAGCATTCTTGCCTACTTAGTTAATACACCGGTTGTTTCTCTAAATTATCACAGTAAATGTAAAGGCTGGTGCGAACAAATAGGTTTAGCAGAGCATTTGCAATTTGATACTGGCGATATAGATGCAGCGCAATTGGCTGGCGCTATTTGCTTGGGGTTGAGCACTGGTTTTACTGCGCCAACATTGCCAGTAGAAAATGCGATAGCTAAATCTTTGAAAAATTGGAGGGCGTAAAATGTCGGCACTAGAAAAAACAATTACAGTTGTTATTCCCCTTTATAACAAAGCTGCACATATTGTTGATACGCTTAAATCAATATTGCGACAAACTACACTACCAGAAGAAATTATTATTGTTGACGACGGTTCTACCGACAACAGTGTAAAAACATTAGAAAGCTTTTTGGCTGGTGTACGAGCAAGGTGTGACATACGTATCATTAAACAGAAAAATGGTGGCGTTTCGAAGGCGAGAAATACCGGTATACAACACGCGAAAAGTAATTTTATTGCGCTATTAGATGCAGATGACAGTTGGGCGCCAGATTATTTAGCCGAAATTAAGGTGTTAATGGGCAGCTTTCCCGATGCCGGAGCCTATGCTACTAACTACTATAAGTTAGAGGGCGATAAATTTATTGTTCCAAAAATACGGTTTACCAAAAATGGCAAACATACAGGTATTATGGATGATTATTTCGAGATTGCGGCACGTGGTGATTTACCCTTTATGACATCGTCAATCTGTATTCGTCGCTCTGTGCTATTGTACTTAGGTGGCTTTCCAGAGGGGGAGCCAATGGGAGAGGATCAAGACGTTTGGGCTAAATTAAGTTTAGAAAGCTCAATTGCCTATAGTCATAAGCGAGTATCGCACTACCATTTGGATGCAACTAATCGTGCGTGCAACAGTAATGCACCTAAAGAAGAGTGCCCATTTAGCAAACGTTTAAAAATGGCGGTACAGGTCAACCAGGTTAAACCAAGCTTAAGGCGTCATGTGCTTGCTTATACAGCTACCCATCTATTGCATCTTGCTAAACAACAAATAGAATTAGGGGGCTTTACAGAGGCAGAAAATTTACTCGCGGATGAACGTTGTAGCTTACTTATGCTTAAAAAATTGCGACTAAAAACTAAATTAGCGGCGTACAAAATGCGCGGCTTGGTAGGGCGTTTGGTGGCTTAATACACATTAGGTGCTCTCAATACCGCTGCGCAATTGTGTATGCCCGGTGTGCTACAAGACCGAAATAACCTCAGTGCGAAAAGCCTCAATAGCTATAGCTAACAGAAAGCATTGCATGCCTACCAGATAATGGGTAATCATCTGGCAGGCTGCCTGTACTTGGCTCGCGAGCGTCTGTGTCAAAAGCGTTGCTTATGCTCAAGGCAGCGCTATAGCGTGATTGTGCCCAAGCAAGATTTAACGACGTTATGTTGTAGCCTTCTAGCGCTTCGCGTGGGTCGCCAGGTTTACGCGAGCGTTCAGATAGCCATTTACTTTTCGCAAATAGCTGCCAGTGGGTTGCGAGTTTATAGTGGCCTTGAATATAAAAGGTATGTACCGGGACATCGGATAAACGGTTATCGAATTTATCACGCGCATCTAAGTAGCTGTAATGGCCTTTAATGAGCAATTTTTTATCAAATTGCCAATTGGCGATTAACTCTGAACCCCAACCGGCCTGTTCACCGGTATTGCTGGCCAGTTGAATGCCGCTTTCTGCTTGGCTTACAAATTCAATAATATTGTTTATTTTGTATTGGTAAATATTAACGGTTACATCAGTCGATTTATTGAAGCGTATAGTGCTGTTAATACCGCTTTGAAAAGTGCGCGCTTTTTCGGGCTTTAAGCTGGGGTTACCTACGCCTGCTGGGTTGTTTTGCGCGTACAACTCTGTAAACGATGGCGCTCTAAAGGCGGTGCCGCCATAGGTGTTAAATGTAATATTTTTTGATGCTTGCCATTGCAAATTTATACGCGGGTTAAAGGTGCTGCCAACGTCGGAATACTGGTCGTAGCGCATGCCAAGAGAGGCGCGAAAGTCACTACTAATTTGCCAAGTATCTTCAATCGATAGGTATGTTAAATCTCGATCAGATGGTGGAATATAAACGTAAGGTGTATTGCTCACATCAGTCAGCGTTCCGTCTACCACGGTTTGGCTGCCATCTATAATGCTGGGGCCGAAATTTTTGCGCTCTACGGCTTTGTAGGATTGTGTTTGGTAGCCAATCTGAACACGGGTATCGTGTTTGCCTAAGTGTACAAGATAAGTGGCGTTTACATCGGTAGCGCTAGCATTGTTGCCTGGGGTGCCTATATAGCCATCGGTAAATGTAACAACGTTAACCGGCTCGTTAAAATCAATATTGCCATCTGCGCCTATGGGCAATTGAGTGCCCGCAGGAAAAACATATAAGAATGTGCGCGATTGCTGTTTGTTGTAGGCGCCGTTAAACGCTAGCGATTGCTGTGCATCGTTATACAGGTTATAACTGGCATTAAATTGGGTATCGGTTAGGCTGGCGGTACCTTTGTTATCTAAGGCTGCTGCAACGCCACTTCCCACCCCCTTGTCGCTATTGTTCCAGTAGTGAACTTGTAAACTTAACTTATGCCAATCTAGCTGTGCGTTAATTTGATCTATTGCGTAGCGTTCATCTACTCTTCCCGGTGCCTGGCTGGCATCGGTACCGAATATATTATCAAACACAGTTTGCAAATCGTCTGTGGCGATTTTATCGGGGTCGTCATCACTGCGTTGGTGTGCTGCTGTGATACGCCATACGCCTTCTTCAAAGTTGTGTTGGTGCGTCCACTCTATGTCGTGTGTGTTGTATTCACCCGTGCGCAGGGTAAGGGTGTTATCTAATTGTTTATTTGACACAAGGTTGATTACACCGCCCACAGCATCAGCGCCATAAATGGCCGAGCCAGGGCTGCGCACAACTTCAACACGCTCAAAGCCGGCTAGGGCTATACGGCTGCCGACGGTTTGGCCTGAATCTTGGCGGTATTTAATGGGTACGCCATCTATTAATACGAGTACCTGTTGGCCAAATGTGCCAGAAATACCGCGTATGACAGCTTTGTTTGCAACTAAGCCTGTTGTCGTTTTGCTTATGTGCACACCGGGTACCATATCCAAAACGTCTTCTAGCGCGCGGGCGCCGGCGGCTTGCCATTCGTGCTTGGTAATCACCGTCACCGAGCCTGGCGCGTCCGCAAGCTTTTGTTCGTAGCCCGAAGCTGCAGTAACCACTTTAATTTGGAGTAATTCTTCTAGGCTTAGCTCAAATAGTGGGTCGTTTTCGCTTGTGTAGGCGGTTTGGCTGAATGCACCAATAAACAGGGAGAGCAGTATGCCCTTAGGTATACGGTGTGGTGGGAGTGTACGGCCTGTTATTCCGATCATATTGAGCTTATTTCTTATATATTTAAAATCAGAGTGATTTTATTTCGGCTACTCCTAAGCTTAGCACTTTAAGTTAGATTGGAAACACAAAAAAGCCCGAAAGCGTAGCGCGTTTCGGGCTTTGACGAATTGAATGTAGGCCTGTTGAGCAAAACGCCAGTAGGCCTAGTTGAACACTGTTTGCTATTGTGCTGCGGGGGCCGTTTTTTGCTCTTCAGTTGTTTTATTTGTAGCTGGGGCTACATCAAATTGCGAATAGTAAGTTTGATACTTGGGCGAATATGGCCCAGGTGGTATTGCGGTACCGTTGTACAAAAATACTTCGCCGTTTGCCTGACGCGTTAATGGCAAGTAATTGGGCTTGGCGCGTTCAAGCGCTGCAGAAATTGCGGCCCCCACTAAATTAGCTAACGGGTTACCAGTATCATTATTTTGTGGTGAATAGTGTAGTTTTTTTCTGGCGTGCCAAAATTGGTGACCATCACTATTTACTAAGCGGTACTCAAAATCAACAATGGTAGTTGTAGCTAGTAATATGTACTGCGAGGTCCATTCGTGAATGGTCACATACAAAATACAGTCGGCGCCAAACATAGCAGCTAGGCTTTCGGGTGGCTGAGCGTGTACTTCGGCTGGCTCGTAAAAACCTTCGTGATCTAAAATAGTTTTTACCGTGTTAATAGGGAACACATAGTAACCCCTATTGCCTAACACCATGGGTAAGGTGGTTAACATGTACGTGGGCGCTTCTACATCTACCGATTTATTAACAACGGGTACCACTAAAATAGATGTTGGCCGCAACTGTTCAAATTCAGTCATGGCGCGCGGGCCGGAATTTGTAGATGCACAGCCATAAAAAAATACAGCCCCCAATACAATTAAGCTTACTCGAGTAAGGCGAGAATAAAGTTGCAACATTATTTAGGCCCTACCTTTTCTTGTAAGTTTTCAATTAGCGCGTCCATGAGTTTTGTACTTTCTGGCCATGCTGCTTTTTCTAATTGATAGTATTCAATGGCTTTGGCTAAATCGCCCTGTTCCATATAAAAAGTACCGGCTTCTGCAAGCATACCTGGCGCTAGCCTTTGGCCTTGCGCTACGGGGGAGGCAACCATTTTTAAGTGATCGGACACGGCTTTATCTTTGCGGCCGGGTTCGTGGTAGTACTCAAACATATTGCTTTCGTAGTTGCCCCACTTGTATTGGGAAGTTGCGCCGCAACCCCCCAATAACAGCAGCGCCATAGTTATTATTACAATGCGCTTATTTATCATGGCTTACCTTTAGTACTCGGGTTTCGTTCGCGCCCAACGTCACATCGTAGGTTTTAATAACCGCGCCGTTATGGGTAATGCTAATTTGATGGCGGCCAGAAATAATGCGCAGCGCATTTTCATCCGATAAAAAATTATCTAAGCTGCCGTAAGCTATGCCGTCTATATATACAGAGTAGTGCTTTGCGGCGGTGCTTAATTGGGCATCGAAGGTTATGCGTGGTCTATCGTCTACAACTGTTGTGTTGTGTGTAGGCTTGTTTACGCAACCGGTAATAAATAAGGCAAGTGTAAATGCAAGTAATAGTTTCATTATTTTTTCTCCCTAACTTCTAATGTGCTAACGTCTAGGCCAGAAACCGAGCCTTCTGTTACAGAGCCAAATGCGCCCTCTTCCAATTCTGAATCGCCAAATAAACCTTCAATTTTAATGGCAGCTACTTTTTTGCCTGGCAGAGTAATAACGCTGCCCGTAGTAGACGATTTAACCGCTTTGCCTTTGGTGAAAACATCAAAGTTCATGCCGGTTTTAATACCTTGGTGTTTGCCGCCACTAATAAATACTTGGCCTTCTTCTACGGCTAGCACATCTGCAGACCATGTTTTTTCCAACATGATTTTATTTAGCTTTTCTACTGCGGCGTTTACAGCTGCGCCAATTGCTTGGTCGTTAATGCTGCCGTCGTAACCGGCTACAGAACCAAAGCCCATAGTGCGGGCGGTTTCGGTGGAGGATGAGCCAGTACCGGTAACAGACGCAAACACGCGGCCTGTTTTAGTTTCTACCAAGCGCAAATCGACAGTAGCAGTGGCTTCTTGTTTTTTAGACGACGATAAAAAGCCAGACTCGCCGGTGGTGTTGCGGCCAAACTGAGTGAGCGAGCCAATAACCAGCGTGTCTACGCCAATTAAATTAACGGTTTCACCGGTAAGCCTAGCTTCGTTTTCTAGTAGTTCTAAATCTGGGCGTTCAAAAATTAAGTAGTTGCCGCTGTTCGCTAACGATTGCACAAACATATCGGAAACTTTTTCGCCTAGCACATCGTTTTTACTCGAGCCCAATAGGCTTTTGCCATAGCTTGTTTCGTTAGATAGGCGGCCAACGGCAATTTTGCGTTTTAGCGCGAGTGTTTTAGTGGCCTGAGCTTCCAATAGCTTGGCTTGTGCCTCGCGTTGTTGCTGTTCAGAAATGGTTGGCTCTACGTCTTTTAACCTTGGGTCTTGCGATGCACAACTGCATAGCAGTGCAACCATAAGGCCAGTAGTGACTATTTTCATTGAAGATCTCCCTGTGTGATGCCATGTATGAATAAAAACTGGAATTTGGTGGATTCGTGCGCCAAAAGGCGGGCTAACCGAATGCTATCGTATTTTGGAGGTGTAGTGTGTAACACCTTGTAGTAAAGCAAAAGTAAGCTGAACACCCTATTAACATTTTTGCTGATATTGGCGCTCAATATGCGTTACTTGTACTGAGTATGCTTTGTACCATTTTTGCTTGCCAAGTGCTTGCGCCGCACGGTGGGCGGGGTCTGCTTGCCAAGCGCTAATATGCGCTAAAGTGGGCCAATAGGAAACAGTAATTTCCTGATCGCCTTGGCAAACACTGTTTAGCTCTAAACAACCGTACTTGCTAAACGCTAGGTCGCGCATTTTTGCTGCGGTTTGACTGTATTCATCGTCAAGCGGGTTGGTAGTGGCGGTAAAAATAACAGCGTACATAGAGGTACTAATCCTTAAGCATCTTTTGGGACACGTGCTACAGCGCGTGAACTTTGGCTATCCTATATATAAAGGTTATTGGTTTGAAAGGGTGTGAATAACCAAGGGTATTTAACCATTTTTCACACCAAAAACTGCAAATAAGCGTGTCTATTTGGTGAAAACTCAGTCAAATAGCTGATTGGCTTTCATAACATAGTGGGTAACAATGTAATTAATAGTGTAATTAACACATTCATGGTTTGAATATTCTAAAAGTGAATAATCACACCTAGTTACAATATCACAACAGGAATCACAACAGGGAGCAGGCGATGACAATTGATGAGATGGTCAACACTATTCTTGCCCACGAAGGCGGGTTCGTAAATGACCCAGATGATCGGGGCGGCGCAACTAACTTTGGGGTAACACAGTTAACCTACGCCAAATGGCTTGGTCGCCCAGCCAGCATTGCAGATGTTAAAGCAATGGATATTGAAACTGCGAAAGAAATCTACCTTGCCAACTACTACTACAAGCCGCGTATCAATGGCTTGCCCGACGAAATACAACCCTTAACTTTTGACTGCGCCATTAACCACGGGCCAATTCGTGCCATGAAGTTTGCTCAAACGGTAGTGAATTTAGCGGGTTTTGGGTTAATTACTGTGGATGGCGTGTGTGGCCCAGAAACCATGCGCAGAGTAAAAGCAGCCCATGCTGAAATGGGCAACTACTTTATTAACGCCATGGTAGATGAGCGGGTGAATTTTTATGAAGCGATTATAGAGCGCGATGCATCACAGGCGCGCTTTAGAAATGGTTGGTTAAAACGTGCGGAATCGTTCCGCGTACCTGTGTAGGAGGCAGTCATGAGTTTAAAAGATATAGTGAATCCATTTAGCTGGTTCAGCAAAGGTGTAGAGACCGTAGGCGATACCGTTGTTAATGTGAAAAAAACCTTCACCGGCAGTAAGGCAGACCAAGATCAATATGCCCACGAGCAGTTTATTTCGGGCTTAGAAGGCTACTCTAAAGAGTTTACCAACCGCGCCAACAGAACCTGGTGGGACAGCCTATGGGATGGCGTCAATCGCATGCCGCGCCCGCTTATTGTGGTCGCAATATTCTGGTACTTCTCCCTTAGCTATCGCAACCCCGAAGAGTTTCAAGTACTGAACTTGGCACTGGATACCGTGCCAGAGCGTATGTGGTGGATTATGAGTGCAGTGGTGAGCTTTTACTTTGTTGCCCGCGAGTTTCAGAAAGGCCGCGACACCAAATTGGCGCTATCGGATAAAGAATTTAAAACCGTACAAGACCGAATGGCAAAACTACGCGAAGCCGCCGTAACCGAGTTACCCGCCAAAGAGCCTGGCTACAAAAACCCCTCTATAGAAGAGTGGAAGCAAAAAGCGGGGATTAATCGCTAGCCATTCGCAATTGCTATTCTGCCAATCTAAAATCTTTGCCCTGTAATTTGGGTGTGAAGGTACCTATTACTACACTGGCTTCCGCGCCGGTGTTTTCTGCCCAGTGGTAGGTGCCTTTTTTAATGACTATCGTATCGCCCGCTTTTACACTTTGACTCGACTCTTTAAAGTGAATAACCGCAGTACCGGTTAATACCTCTACGGTTAAATCGTGATCGTCGTGGTAGTGTGGTTGCTCGCTGCCTTGCAGGCGAATATAAAATTTACTTTCGTCGCCATCGCTAGCAATTGGCTGTAATGCTATGTTTTTAGCGAGCTGCTCGTCTGTCCAAACAATGTTACCGTTATCGCTATTGCCCTGACTATTATTTGCTTGTTGATTACAGGCGGTAAGCAGGGTAGTAAATAAGCAAAGCGCGCTTAAAAGTATTAATTTATACATGGTTTAGCTGCGTTGTGGTTAATTAGAGTGTGATTACAAACTTGGCTATTCATTAACGGCGAATCAAACCGTTAAAATAACAGCTAACAGCCTAAAGCAATATAACATTCCATAAGAGCTATATCCTGCACTCGCTAAAATTTTAGCTTCTAGCGATTACCGATTAACTGCTATCGATTAATATCTGATATTTCATATATATGAAAAACCATATATAGTGGCCGCTCCATAACCATTGGTGGCCCTATGCACCCTGTACAGCTATTTAAATGCCTTGCGGACGAAACCCGTTTGCACTCCACGCTGCTTATATATGCCCATAAAGAGCTTTGTGTGTGTGAATTGGTAGAGGCCTTAGACCTAAGCCAGCCGAAAATATCGCGTCACTTAGCGCAATTGCGCGAATGCGGAGTATTAAGTGATAGACGCCAAGGGCAGTGGGTGTTTTATGCCATAAACCCGCAATTGCCACCCTGGGCCCTCAGCATCATTGCCCAGGCTCACACTGCAGAGCAGGCTACCCTTACAACCCTTTCCCAAAAGCTCGAGGCCATGTGTTGCAGGCCCAACCGCTGTTAACCCTAAGTTAAGTGAACGCTATGAAAATTTTATTTATTTGTACCCACAATCGCTGTCGCAGTGTGCTTGGCGAAGCCATTACCAATCACATTGGCCAAGGCCGTTTACAGGCGCGCAGCGCGGGCAGCCAGCCGGTGGGCGAAGTGCACCCACTAAGCCTGCAGTTTTTAACCGAGCGCGGTATTAGTACCGAAGGCTTATGTAGTCAAAGTTGGGATGAGCACGAAGATTTTGCGCCCGATGTAGTGTTTACCGTATGCGATAGCGCAGCCGCAGAAAGTTGCCCTGTGTGGTTTGGCAATAGCATCAAAGTGCACTGGGGTTTGCCAGACCCATCTAAATTAGAAGGCAGTGATGAAAAAATGCGCGCACTCTTTTTTGCAGTAATGGATGTAATAGAAGCGCGTGCGCATAAATTACTAGAGCTAGATAAAGCCCTATTAAGCGACGAAGAGTTAGAAGCGCGCTTAAAAGATATAGAGCAGCAAATACCGGCACCAAACTTGGCTGAGGTAATCATCTAATGGGGTTGTTTGAACGTTACTTAAGTGTTTGGGTAGGCCTGTGCATTGTAGCTGGTGTAGGCCTTGGCTATGTAATGCCGAGTGCGTTTAGCGCAATTGCTCACTTAGAAGTGGCCCACGTAAACATTCCCGTGGCGATTTTTATTTGGGTAATGATTTACCCCATGATGATACAAGTGGATTTTGCATCCATTAAAGATATTGGCAAAAAACCTAAAGGTTTAGTGTTAACACTATTAATCAATTGGCTTATTAAACCGTTCACAATGGCGGCGTTGGGCTGGTTGTTTTTTAAAATACTGTTTGCCGATTTAGTCGACCCCGCCACCGCAAGTGAATATATAGCGGGTATGATTTTACTGGGTGTAGCGCCATGTACCGCTATGGTATTTGTATGGAGCCAATTAACCAAAGGCGATGCAAATTATACGCTGGTACAAGTATCGGTTAACGATGTGATTATGATTTTTGCCTTTGCGCCTTTGGCCGCGTTTTTATTAGGCGTAACCGATATTACTGTGCCGTGGGAAACGTTGCTGCTATCGGTTTTACTCTATGTGGTATTGCCACTGGTTGCAGGCATAGCTACACGCAAAGCACTGGATGCAGCAGATAATCACACTCGCTTAAATAATTTTGTGGGCATGTTAAAGCCATGGTCGATTGTGGGCTTGCTCGCAACCGTAGTGTTGCTGTTTGGTTTTCAAGCCAACACTATTTTAAGTGAGCCTATGGCAATAGTGCTTATCGCCATCCCTTTGCTTATTCAAACCTACGGCATTTTTGCAATCGCTTACGCAGGCGCAAAATGCTTAAAGCTGCCCCACAATATTGCCGCACCGGCATGCATGATTGGTACATCTAACTTTTTCGAACTGGCGGTAGCGGTGGCCATTTCATTGTTTGGTTTGCATTCTGGCGCAGCCTTGGCAACGGTAGTGGGCGTATTGGTAGAAGTGCCAGTGATGTTAAGCCTGGTTGCTTTTGCCAACCGTACTCGTCATTGGTTTGATTAAAGCTGGCTTAACAAGAGGATTTTACAGTGACAGATTTACCTAATATCGCCCCCGATTGTTTTAAGCCAATAGATGCCCAAAGCTTATTCCCAACAACGCAGAGTACGCATAAGCCAAAAATTCTTTTGTTGTACGGCTCGTTGCGCGAGCGTTCGTTTAGCCGATTGGCTAGCGAAGAGGCTGCGCGTATTTTAGAGGCCTTTGGTGCAGAGACAAAAACCTTTAACCCCAGCGGCTTGCCATTGCCAGACGACGCCGATGCAGAGCACCCCAAGGTGCAAGAGTTACGCGAGTTAGTGCAGTGGTGCGAAGGTATGGTGTGGTGCTCGCCAGAGCGTCACGGCTCGATGACTGGCATTATGAAAGCGCAAATAGATTGGATACCCCTTTCAATTGGCGCCGTGCGCCCCACGCAAGGCAAAACGCTTGCAGTAATGCAGGTGTGTGGTGGCTCACAATCGTTTAATGCTGTAAATCAATTGCGCGTACTTGGCCGATGGATGCGCATGCTCACCATACCCAACCAATCCTCTGTGGCTAAAGCGTGGTTAGAGTTTGACGAAAACAACCGCATGAAACCTTCAAGCTATTACGATCGAATAGTAGATGTAATGGAAGAGCTCGTTAAATTCACACTATTAACCCGCGACCAAGCAAGTTACTTAGTGGATAGGTATTCCGAGCGCAAAGAAAGCGCCGATGAATTACTAAAACGTATTAGCAAAAAGTAACGCTTAGCGATGATAGGCCATCCGATAACAATACTCCGCAGGATGGCCTTTTATATACCCCCTGCCGCCACTGAATTGTAAGAATGTATCTGCAAGTTCTGTTGTAAGCGTGCCACCTAGTAAATCAAGTTGTTGAACATGTATTAATTGTGTGTGGATTTGCATGGGCGCAGATAAGCTATTTTCCAAACATAACTCTACATTGGCTTCGAAAGCGAGTAATTTTGCTTGTAAGTTGGCTAATGTGAATTCTATATGTTGGTTGTCTACTAAGCGTTTGCCAAAGGTCTCTCGCTCTCTTACTTCGGTAAGTGTTGCGTTAAAAATATAATATGCGAAACCTAGCAGGCTTATTGCCGCAGCAAAGGGAGGAATACACGCTTCGTATTGTTGGGTAGTAGTTTGCAGTATTTTCTGACTAATTAATGGTGCGAGTATGCTGGCTAAATTACTTACAATTTTTTGGCTAAGTATAATATTGGGTTGACGACTTACATGCTTAGCTATGCACAGTAATGCGGCTATTAAATCGCTTTCAGATAATGAGTTAACAATTCTAAGGCTTTCCAATTGCTCCGTTAAGTGGTTGATAAATTGTTCGAAAACAACGTTTCCGTTTGTTAGCGTGTGAAAATCAACCGTGTCTAAATAATCGGTTATTAAATCGCTAAATATTTTTTCTGTAGAATCTGGCAGGTTCAACATTGTCATATAAGGTGCCCTAATATTTTTCGGAAGCGGCTATGCTTTTAAGCATCATTTCATCGGAGCCAGTAGAAATTGAATAGAGCCTGGCATCGTTAAAGTAATGAACTAGCTGAGCATCGGATTCTTCACCAAGGGTTTTGCTCGCGGTTAAAGCTAAAATAGACGCTTGGCGCACCAATCTAGAAGAGAGCAATTTACTGCTACACGAAAGTGTATGGTAGTCACCATTATCAATCCACCTACCCATAGCTTTGTAGGTAATGGCTTTGCTTGCGTTTAATTGGGCTTTAAGTGTGTGTAATTTATTTAAGCTGTTAACGCATGATGCAGTATTGGGGTTTGGCGTGTTGTGGCGGTTATTTAGAGTGTTTAGGTTATTTGGCTTAGTGAGCAAGTGCTCTGCATGAGCTAAACACATACGTGCTACCTCATTTGCGCGCAGCGACGATAAAATGCGTTCTTGCGAAAATTGCTGCATTTGATGAATCATGCCCATACCTGCCGTGCCAAGCCTATTGCTGTCGGCTACCCATACATTATCGAAAGTAATATTCGCAATAGGGCAATCATTATTGCCTAGGGTTGGGGTTGCGCTGCTTACTTTTACACCCGTAGTGGCAGCGGGTATTAAAAAATTAATTTTATTAAAGGGTGGTTTGTGGCCTGGAATACGCGCTACCACAAAATGTACATCTGCCAAGCTCGCAAGCGCAATCATCGATTTGCAGCCGTCAATACGCCAGCCGTCTCCGTCTTTAACTGCCGTGGTTTGAATGTTTGATATATCCGAACCCGCGTGTGGCTCAGATACCGCGTGGCTAAAAATAATATCACCGCGCAGCGCGGGTAATAAATATTCTTCTAATTGGTGCGCGCTACCCTGTTGATCCACAATCGGCGCAACCATATCTAAATGAATGGTTAGCCCCATTCCAATGCCGCCCGACGGTACCCTACCTAAACTTTCAGCAAACAGTGCTTGTGCGGCTAAGCCGTGGCCGGTGCCACCTTTATTTTTGGCGTAGCGCAAGCCGCTAAGGTTGTCGTTATACAGTTGTCGAACTAGTGCCTGAAAGTTAACCGATTCAGAATTAGAAGCAGGGGTTAAATGTGCAGCAAAGCTGGTGTCTATTTGCTTGCGCAAATGGATAAAAGCGTCGTTGCGCCAAAAACTAGGGGTTAATTCACAATTAAGCATAGGACCGAACTCGCATCAACAATGCCGCCAGTGTAAAGCCATGCTAAATATTTTATTACCTGTATGATTGCGCAATTAGGTTAAGGATTGAGCGCTTCAATCGAGATTTTATGGCCTAGTTCTCGCTATTACTTATTCGTCGCTAGCTTGGCGCGTAAATTCGTTAGGCCCAACGAGACTTCCGGTAGAATTCAGCCTAGCAAACGATACCCACGCTTATTGGGTAATCAGGGATAGTTCAACAGCAAGGAGGTTAACGTGGGTTCTAAAAGCGCAATGCCTGCGGCGCGACTCGGTGATATAGATACCGGTCACCCGCCCTCGCCCCCAACGCCCATTATTAATGGCAGCACCAACGTACTTATCAATTCTAGGCCGGCCGCGCGCAAAGGCGACATGCTGGTACCGCACCACCCTGGTATTCGCAAAATTTCCGAAGGCTCTAGCAGCGTGCTTATTAATGGCAAGCCTGCTGCGCGCATGCTCGATGGGGTAAACTGCGGCGGTAAAATTATTATTGGTTCTGGCAATGTATTTATTGGTGATAACCCTAAAACCGGTGGTGGTGGCGGGGTAACCAGCAATATAAAAGTAGAGCAAGAGTTTGATGAATATATCGACTCGAAATTCAAACCAGAAAACCAAAAGCTCACCGACTACCAGTGGCGCCAACTAGAAGCCGATTTAGCGGTAAAATACCGCGGCAGCGCAGGTGCCGTAGCTACCTGGGCAGAATATTATCAAGAGGCAATACCCGAAGGCCCACCCCAATCTGCCGCCGAAGCCGAAGGCTTAAAAATAGCCCAAGCACTTAATAGCGCAAGCGAGCTAGATGAGCCCGAAGCAGCCGTATACAGCGAAGAAGTGCAAGCCCAAGTAGACAAAGCCGGCCAAGCGCTGGCCCAAGCCGCCGCCCAACTCCCCGAAGGCGAAATGATCACCCCCGAAATGGTACACGTGGCCGAGCAAGCGCTGGCAGCTACTGGGTATGTAGAGCAGCCGCACTCGCACAATCATCAAGCCAGCAAGGTTTCTGATTTGGCCAGCCGTAAAGGCGTATCACCTACATCGCTAGATGATGCCGCTAACCGCTTACAAAGCATGGGTCTAGAAATAAAAGAAAAAGGCTATCAACCCAAATACTCCGACGCAGAGTTAATAGCGCAAGCTAAGGCAGGAGACGTTGCTAAAGAGCGATTCCATGTGCGGTTTATGGAGGTGCGCCATCAGTGGAGCCGAGAAGATGCCGTTAAGAGCCAAGACAACTTAACCGGCTTGCTCGGCCTGCCATTGCAAGGCAAAACGGGCGAGGGCGCAAAATACTGGTCGACAACCTTCGACCAAATAGAAGATGCCGATACAGATGCAGAGCTTATCTGCGGCATTTTGGGTTTAGATTATAAAAAAGATGCCAACTATATGATGGTTGTTGTCGACACAGAAAAAGCGGCCCCGATTACTGGCGTAGCAAGCGTATCTGCAACATTTGAAAATGTCAGCGAATTCGCCAATAGGGAACTGCCAGATGAGTTTCCTAAGGACTTTACTGACTTAACCATGAATGATGAATATCAGAAAAAATATAACGAGCTATTTTCTGCTGCGATTCAAGAGGGTGTTTTTGAAGACAAGTGGAAACCTAAAGATGAGGAGCTTTCTAGCTTTCTCAAAAGTAGAGGTGTCGATGATGATAACGTGGGTGTATTGGTTAACAGGCTGAAAATGCACAGAATTATAGGCAATAATCAGTATTATGAGGGTAATGGATTAACTCAAAATAAGAATGAAAAAGCTGGTAAAGAGTATGGTGTGGTAGAAACATTAAATTTCGAAAGAAAAAAAATAGATCTACAAAAACTAAAAAATAGTGGTGCAATTAAAATAATAGCAATAGGTTAATATATGTGGAAAAAAGAACCAATCTATGAGTTAAATGATCCCGTCACTAAAATTTCGGATCATAGGAATTTGCCGATCGGATGCGAAGTACTAGCAAGTTTTAAGCGGAGTGAAAGCTCCTGTATTATATTTACCAAAAATAACGGGTTTCTTTCTATACTAGATATGACTGACCGCATAAAAAAAGATGGCACTCCAGTCTATATCTGCGCGCAAACGGATGTCACGTTTAAATTTCTTGATTGGTTCCCTCGTGCATTAAACGACTTTGTTCGCCCCCCCGCAGAGGGTGGGCTACATGCAGGGGCAATGATTACTCAAGATGAAGATGTTGAAGGCGAAATGTTGTGTATCGTTCGTATATCTATTCCATCCGGCTATGAAGTAATGAATCGTTCGCGTTGTAACTGGGGTTTTTTGGAATCAAACACTTTTATGGAGCAGTCGGTTGAGTTTGAAGATGATGTGCTTTTCGACGGAGGGATGCTTAAGTGGATGGAATCTGGTGAGTGGAAAGCGTTGATTTAAGTCTTCTTGAGATATTGCTGTTATAAATATTCGATTGATGAATAACTTGATCGTTTTCCTCCATTTGTAGAAGGCGGGCTGCATGTGGAGGATATGCTGACAGGTATTTAAAGACCTTAAAGGTAGGGGATGATTTTATCTAAACCATCCGATTGCGGGAAGCTAGTTGAATTTAATGGTTTTACAGAATTAATTTAATCTGAAATAGGTAGTAATTCCACACCCGTAAGTAATTGTGATTTTCTAAGGGTATGTGTGTAGCTTTATTTTTCTCTCAAAGAAGATTGATTCTTTAAACAGGTCGATATGAATGAGATTTGGTGGCCGACGAAGTTGAAGGTTGTATGGGCTATGTTTTTTCCGTTTGTAGCGATGATGAGTTGCAGCGGATTCTTGTCGAAATTTGGTCTTAAGTTAAATTTAACATATTTTATTTTTATTCTTCTAATGGTATGTGATATAAAATTATTTGATAGCTAGTAAATTCCTTCTGAAATATCAATCCTTCTTGTTATCTGTTATCTGTTATCTGTTATCTGTTATCTGTTATCTCCGGTATTTTAGGTTTAGATTATAAAAAAGATGCCAACTATATGATGGTTGTTGTCGACACAGAAAAAGCCGCCCCGATTACCGGCGTAGCAAGCGTATCTGCAACATTTGAAAATGTCAGCGAATTCGCCAATAGGGAACTGCCAAAGGAATTTCCTAAAGAGTTAACTGACGAAATTATGAATGACGAATTCCAAATGCGTTATCGATCTGAATATTCTAAAGCGGTTGAAGATAAAGTTTTTAAAAATGAATCGACGCCAGACGAAGATAAGTTTGAAGAGTATTTATTGTCTCGTGGTGCTAATGAAAGTGAAATACAGTTACTTAAGGCTCGAAAGAACCTGCAAACCATCGTAGGGGCAAATCAGCATTACGAGGGCAATGGATTAACCCTAAATACAGGGGCTGTTAGTGGAAATAAATACGGTGTAGTAGAAACACTAAACTTTGAAAGAAACAAAGTTGGCCTACAAACAATGTTAGAAAACAAGGCAATAAAAATTGTGGCGCTAGGGTAAGAATATGTGGAAAAAAAAGCCGTTATATGACCTTAATACTCCCCCTTCTAGGATCGTTTCATATACCGATCTGCCCCCGGGGTGCCGAGTTCTTAAAGTATTTAATTTGTCCGAAGATACAGATGAAGATAGGATAATTTTTATAGACAATAATGGTTTGTTGTCTATTTTATATGTCTCAGAAAGTATTTTGGCTAGTGGGCAGCCACTTAGCGTTAATGTTCAAACGGATGTAACGTTTCAATTTCTTTCATGGTTTCCAGAAGCACTAGTTGAGTTCATGAAGCCTCCAGCTGATGGGGGGCTTCATGCGGGAGCAATGATTACTGCCGATGAGAATGTTGATGGTGAAATGTTAAGTATTTATAGAATCCAATCACCGTCTGGATACGGTGTTATAAATAGGTCAAGGTGCCATTGGAGGTATAACCCAGAGATAACTTTTGAAGATCAGCGTGTACGCTTCACGGATTATGTCCTGTTTAACGCAGGGATGCTAGATTGGATGAAGGCTGGCAGCTGGAGAAATGATTAATAAATCAATTGGTTGCTAATAGCTATGGCAAGGATAAATCCATTGTTGGACTGCTAAGTACATTGATAGAGGTGGATTGAGATTTTCGGTATGGGGGTGAATAAACCGAAATGCAAATCACATGAATGCGCTGTAAAAATAGATTCATATAAACGATTGCCAACCAGTTGAAGTGTGATGAGTGTTTTTAATAGATATAGTGATTCCAAAGCCGCAAGAATATACTTTGTTAAAAATAACGGCTTTCTTTCTATTCTTGAAGTGTCTGACCATACCCTAAAAGACGGCACCCCATTTTATATCTGCGCGCAAACTGATGTTACTTTTACATTCCTTGAGTGGTTCCCTCGGGCGTTAAGCGATTTTGTTCGCCCACCTGTAGAGGGTGGGTTACATGCAGGGGCAACATAAAAAAGACGCCGACTATATGATGGTCGTTGTCGACACTGAAAAAGCCGCCCCAATTACCGGCGTAGCAAGCGTATCAGCAACATTCGAGAATGTCAGCGAATTCGCCAATAGGGAACTGCCAAAGGAGTTTTCTAAGAGCTTTACTGATTTAACAATGAATGCAGAATATCAGAAAAAATATAACGAGCTATTTTCTGCTGCTCTTCAAGAGGGCGCGTTTAAAAATAAGTGGAAGCCTTCTGAGAATGAATTTTCAGCCTATTTGGAGCGTAGCGGAGTTGATTCGGATTCGATAGATGTATTGACAAATAGGCTAGGTATGCACAAAACAATTGGGAATAATCAATATTATGAAGGTAATGGATTAACTAAAAATAAGAGTGAACAATCTGATAAAAAATACGGCGTGGTAGAAACATTAAATTTCGAAAGAAAAAAATTGATCTTCAAAAGCTAAAAGATAATGGTGCCATTAAGATAATGGCAATAGGTTAATATATGTGGAAAAGAAAACCGAAATATGAACTAAATGAGCCCATCACTAAAATTTCTAACCATAGAGATCTGCCGGTCGGATGTGAAGTACTAGCAAATTTTAATAAGGATGAAGACTCGAGCATTATGTTTGTGAAAAACAACGGCTTTCTTTCCATTCTTGAAGTGTCTGACCATACCCTAAAAGACGGCACCCCATTTTATATCTGCGCGCAAACTGATGTTACTTTTACATTCCTTGAGTGGTTCCCTCGGGCGTTAAGCGATTTTGTTCGCCCACCTGCAGAGGGTGGGCTACATGCAGGGGCAATGATTACTGCAGATGAAGATGTTGATGGTGAAATGCTAAGCATTTGTAGATTAACTATTCCATCTGGGTATAAGTTAATTAATAGATCTCGTTGCTATTGGAAGTTCTTGGGAACGAAAACTTTTAGAGAGCAGTCGGTAGAGTTCGAAGATGAAATTCTTTTCGACGGGGGAATACTTAAGTGGATGGAATCCGGCGAGTGGAAAGCGTTGATTTAACGCTCTTAAGATATAGTCTACTCAAATTTGGCTGTGATATAAAACGTGAAATCTAGTTTTAACCCCCATCGCATTATCTTATCTAAACCCTATTCTGGTAGTGAGCTAGTTGAGCTTAATAGTTTTACGGGGATGATCGACAATGTGGTCGGTTTTAAAGGAAAGCCTGCGGGGAATTGTTGTTGCGTCAAGGGGCAATGGGTAGTTCTATTTTGCACTGGGGGAAGCCTTTTTCTTCAAATAGGGTTGGATAAATGGAGTTTGGCTTGCAACGATGTGGAGGTTAAATATTTTCATCGATTGGAGAGTAAAAAGACTTACTTTGAAGTAGGTAATAAACAGAATTCCTTTTCTATCGAATATAAATCTTGGTGGGCAGGTATTCCAAGTTTTGAGCCTGTTGAGCCAGAAATGGATGCGGATGAAGACTATTTGGCCTATATTTTTTCTATCTGGAGAGATAAGCAGCTAATACAAAGTCTAATTTCAGAATGGACTTAAAAATTATGAATACTTTTAAGTCCATTCTGAAAAATAAGCAAAAGCCCACAAAGATTTTGACACTCCCCGTGGGCACTCAAAAATAGCGGTCTCCTGTCTCCTGTCCCTAGAATCTCTCTCTAGCTCTAACCCAGTAATATAAACTCGGCAATACAAACAAGGTTAACAGCGTAGATGAAATAATTCCGCCTATTACTACTGTGGCTAAGGGTCTTTGTACTTCTGCGCCGGTGCCAATGTTTAATGCCATGGGCACAAAGCCTAAGCCTGCAACGAGTGCGGTCATTAACACTGGGCGTAAGCGAGTAAGGGCGCCTTGGGTAACGGCTTGGTATAGATTGTTATCTCTATGCCACAGGTCGCGAATAAAACTTAACATAACTAAGCCATTGAGCACGGCAATACCAGAGAGAGCAATAAAACCCACGCCAGCAGAAATAGATAGCGGCATATCGCGCAGCCACAGAGCCAGTACGCCACCGGTTAACGCTAGTGGTACGCCGGTAAAAATAATTAGCGCATCTTTTAACGACGCAAATGCAATTGTTAGGATTATAAGAATAAGCGCAAGTGTTGCCGGTACCACAATACTTAAACGCTTGCTGGCAGATTGCATTTTTTCGAAGGTGCCGCCGTAATCACGCCAATAGCCAGAGGGCAGCGGAACGTTGGCATTTAAGGTTTGGCGCGCTTCGTTTACAAAACTCCCTAGGTCGCGACCGCGTACATTGGCTGTTACTACTACGCGGCGCTTGCCATTTTCGCGGCTAATTTGGTTGGGGGCGTCGAGCATTTTAATATCGGCTATTTCACCTAATGGTACGTAATCGCCTATGCCTGTGGCCAGCGGAACCGGCAGCGCTTGAAGGCCGTGTATATTGGTGCGCAGGTTCTCTGGTAAGCGCACAATAAGCTCGAACCGGCGATCGCCTTGATACAATATGCCAGCATGTTTACCGCCAATTGCTACGGCAACATAATTCTGTACATCCATTACTGTTAAGCCATAGCGCCCTAATTGCTTGCGCTTAGGTAGTAATGTAAGTGTAGGTAAGCCCTCAATTTGTTCTACTCGGGCGTCGGCTACGCCATCTAAGGTTTGTAGTACGGCGAGTACTTTATTGGCCTGATCGAGTAACACATCTAAATCGTCGCCAAATATTTTTACGCCTAAGTCTGCGCGCACACCAGAAATAAGCTCGTTAAAGCGCATTTCAATTGGTTGGGTAAACTCATAATTGTTACCCGGTAAAGTTTTTACCGCTTGTTCTATTTCGGCAAAGAGTTGTTGTCGCGCTTTGCTCGGGTTGGGCCATTGGTCGCGTGGTTTTAATATAATAAAATTATCTGCAACGTTAGGTGGCATCGGGTCATTGGCAACTTCTGCAGTACCCAGCCTTGCAAATACTTTATCCACCTCGGCAAATGTTTTTATTTTTGCTTCCAGTACTTCTTGCATGGCTACGGCTTGGTCTACACCGGTACCAGGTATACGCATAGCGTGCAGGGCAATATCGCCTTCATCTAGCCTTGGCACAAATTCTGTGCCCAGTGTGGTGGCTAGCCATATGCAAAACGTAACAAGTAATGTTGCCGATGCGCAAACAATCTTGGGCGCTTTTATCGCGCGTTTAAGCAGCGGTTGGTAGATTTTTTTACTTTGAGTAATAACGACACTTTCTTTTTCTGACACCGGTTTGCGCAAGCAAAGTGCTACTGCTGCTGGCACAAGAGTAAGAGAAAAAATCATAGCGGCAAGCAGGGCGATAACTACTGTTGCGGCCATAGGGTGAAACATTTTTCCCTCAACACCGGTAAGTGAAAATATAGGAATATACACAACAGTAATAATGGCTACGCCAAATAGGCTGGGCCGAATAACTTCGTTAGTTGCATGATAGACAAGCTCTAACCTTTCGCGTAGCGGCAGCTGTTGTGGGTGTTGCTTGTAGTGCAGCGATAAACGCCGTACTGCGTTCTCTACAATAATAACGGCACCATCCACTATTAACCCAAAGTCTAACGCGCCCAAACTCATTAGGTTTGCGGATACGCCGGCTTGTACCATACCAGTAATAGTGGCGAGCATAGTGAGCGGGATAACGGCCGCAGTAATAAGCGCGGCACGAATATTCCCCAATAGAAAAAATAAAACCGCAATTACCAGTAGTGCGCCTTCTAGTAAGTTTTTGGTAACTGTATTTATTGCTTTATCTACCAGCGTGGTGCGGGTATATACCGCTTCGGTGTAAACACCCTGAGGTAGCGATAGCTGAATATTTTGTAACTCGGCGGCAACATCGCGCGCAACTGTGCGGGAGTTTTCGCCTATTAGCATCATGGCAGTGCCTAAAACAGTTTCCTTGCCGTTTTGAGTGGCAGCGCCAGTGCGTAATTCTTTGCCAATGGCAACCTCGGCAATGTCTGTTACACGTATTGGGGCACCATCTACTTGATGAACAATAACCTGTTTAATGTGGTCTAGTGATTCCAGTTGACCTTGCGAGCGCACCAAAAGCTGTTGGCCGTTAGTTTCAATGTAACCTGCACCTGTGTTTAGGTTGTTGTTTTCTAGTGCTGTGGCAAGTTGTTGCAGGCTAATGCCAAATTGCAATAACTTTTGAGGCTGTGGGGTAATATGGTATTGCTTGTTGTAACCACCAATACTGTTTACTTCTACTACACCTTTTACCCGTGTTAATTGCGGTTTAATAATCCAGTCTTGAATTTCTCTTAATGCCATTGCGTCTATGGGGTTACCGTTGGCAAGTGTGGCGTTGGGCTCGGCCTGTACTGTGTACATAAATACTTCGCCGAGGCCGGTAGAAATTGGTCCTAGCTGAGGCTCTATGTTTGCAGGTAGGCTATTACTTAACGCACTTAAACGTTGGTTAATTAAGTTGCGTGCAAAATAAATATCTGTGCCGTCTTCAAATACAGCGGTTACCTGCGATAGGCCATAGCGCGATAGAGAGCGTGTATAAGTTAGCTTAGGTATACCCGCCAATGCGTTTTCTATGGGGTAGGTAATACGCTGCTCGGTTTCAATTGGGGAGTACCCAAGCGCTTCGGTATTTATTTGAACCTGCACATTGGTTATATCGGGTACGGCATCGATAGGCAATTTTTGGTAGCTCCATAAGCCGGCGCTAACAATTACAATAATAAAACTTAATATAAGCACTCGCCGCTCTATAGCGAGGCGTAAAATGGCATCAATCATAATGGGCTCATCTCTACTTATCGCAATAGGGTTAGTGAACGTGCTCGGCGCCGGCTTTTAAAATATCGGCTTTTATCAAAAAACTGTTTTGCGAAACGTAATGTTCGTCTGCGTGCAAACCGGCTAGCACTTCGGTGAAGCGGCCATCGGTTTTGCCAAGTTGTAGAGGTTTAAAGGTGTAACTATCGCCTTGCTGCACAAATACGCCGGTGCCGTCCGGCAGGGTTTGAATGGCTTCATTGGCTACGGCTAAGTTCACCGTGTGTGTTTCTGTGGTTATGCGGCCTTCTACTAGCACGCCGGGCGATAAGTCGCCATGGGTGTTACTTACTTCTGCGCGCGCTAATACATAGGGTTTATTATCACCTGCCGGTACCAAGTGGTTAATAGTGGCTGCAATGGTGGTGTTTGCTAAAACAATATGCACTTCTTGCCCTGCTTTAATTTTTTGTTTTTGCGCGGGGAATACTTTTAGTTCTGCCCACAGTGTGTCGTACCGTGCAATAGAAAATAGCTCTTGTTCACCTGTCATTTCGCCTGCGTTCGCGTGGCGTTGAATAATCGTTCCGCTGATGGGGGCGAGTATGGCATAACGTTTAAGGCTTTCGTTCGATTCTATTTCAGCAAGCACATCCCCTTGTTGTACATAATCGCCAATATTGGCTTTAACCGAATAAATTACGCCGGCAAACCTAGCGCGTACATGGCTAAGTTGCTCCGGTGCGGTTGTTAACGTGCCGTAGCTGATGGTTTGGTGGTGTAAAGTTACAGGCCCTGCGCTGCTGGTTTTAATGCCTACCTGTTTTGCTAGTGCGGCGGGAATAGTAGAGCTTTCATCGTGGTGGTGTTCGTCGTCGTGATGATGCTCATCTTCGTGATCTTTATGATCATCGTGCTCGTTATGTGAATCTTGCTTGTGTGCGTGCTCGTGAGTATCGGCGTGGTCGTGTTTATCGTTATGTTGTTGCGAATAATATTGCTCTAACGATTCGTGTTCGTGCTCATGGTGAGAATGATGTTTTACGTCTTCTGTTTGGTGGTTGTGGCCTGCTTGCTCGGCATGGGCAGTATTTGTAATACCGGTATAGAGCAATGCGTGCATAGAAAGTATTAAAAACGTCTTGTTGTAGTTTTTCATAGTTGTTAATCCGTAATTATTTAGTGCTTTGGCAGCGCTTGCCCAGTTAGCTGTTCAATCATTGTTTGTTGATTGTGTGCATCTGCGGCGGTTTGAATGAGTTGGTGATTTGCTTCAAGTAAATCCTGCTGTGCGGCTAACCAATCGCGGTAACTGTAGCGTCCACTCTCGTAGGCTTGCTGAGTAAGCGCCAGCGCCTGTTGCAAGTTGGGCAGTATGTTTTGTTGTAGTGTATGTGCAGCGTTAATTGCGTTGTTGCGCAGGTGGTAGGCTTTAAATAACACTTCCTGCAGTTGCAGTTTTTGATGTTGTTGTTGATAGACAAGCTCATCTTGTTTGGCTTGCTGGGCATTCATTGAATGACGATTTCGCTTGCTACTGCCAAGCGGCATGCTCACCGCGGCGACTAAACCCGTGTCGCCGGTTGATGCAAAAGACCGAACGCCTAGCTGCCATTCGATGTCACTACTCGCTTGGCTACTTATTAATTGATACTGGGCCTTGGCAATACGCTGCTCGCTGGTTAGCTGCGCAATTGCGGGGCCTTGCTCAATACTAGCAAGCAAGTTTTGCCAGGTTTGCGCGGGTGCAAAGGTATAGAGTTCACCTTGTACTCTGTTAAAGCTAGCTGCAGGTTCGCCCCAGTTTTTAGCGAGTTGAGTAAAGCGTATTGTTAATTCGGTTTTCAGTGTTTGCGCTTGCAGCTTAGTTTGGCTAAGCGCCGCTTTTGCACGCAGTACATCGGCTTCTGGTGCAGCGCCCAATTCTGCACGCTTGGTTACACTAGTGAGAGTTGTTTGTGCGAGTTGTACAGAATAGTTTGCAAGGCTTACTTGTTCTTGAAGTGCCAGTGCATTTATAAAATCGCGCGAAAGATTGCCAAGTACGTCTAGGGTTTCAATTTGTTGTTGCGCTAAGGCTAATTGTTGTTGCGCATCGACAACGGTAATGCGGGCGTTTTGCTTGTCGCCAAGTTCAATTGCCGATGACAGCGCCAATGTAATCTCTGCCGAATCCGTACCGGCAATTTCGCCGCTGCCGGCAAAATTCTCGGCTTCTAGCGCCAAAGTAAATTGTGGTTTTAGTTGTGCTTGCTTACGCTGCGCGGTTAGCGCCTTATGTTTAAATTCAAAGCCGCGCAGCTGCGGGTTGTGGCTAAGCGTTTTTTCTATTGCCTGAGGCAAGGTTAGCGTTTGAGCGTGTGCGGTGCCAAAAGTTACCGCGCACAAGGTGGCGGCAAACACCAATAAATAGCGTATTAAGTGCATGGAGTTATCCTGCAGTTTAGTTTTAACAAAAGTTTGTAGCGTTATTTGTAGCGCTAATTGCGTACGCGCCAATTAAAAGGCGGTT
Source organism: Saccharophagus degradans 2-40 (assembly GCF_000013665.1). Lineage (NCBI taxonomy): Bacteria > Pseudomonadati > Pseudomonadota > Gammaproteobacteria > Cellvibrionales > Cellvibrionaceae > Saccharophagus > Saccharophagus degradans. The sequence continues at coordinate 4,765,921 of NC_007912.1, read as the reverse complement.
TTGGGGTGCGAAAACTAAAGAATGGGAGGGCGGTAAAGGCTGGTGCTGCGATTAATGGGGGCGGCAGTAGCGTGCTGCGGAATTTGTATTGTGGGTGAGCTTATAACTAATACTAGCTCGCGACCAACAAAGGGCGTGCCGTGAGCGCCGTGGCAGCAGTGATGATCGCAGTTGTGACAGTCCGATGTACCAGAGTCGCTAGCTTGGCTGGCGCCTTTAAGGTTTACGGTGTGTAGAGAATTATCACTAAGGTGCTTGTCGGCCTCTAGCGCGTTACCTAGCTGGTGCCACTGATGGGCGTCTGCCATAGCCATTGTTGTTTGCAGGGCAAACAGGGCGAGCAGTATGTAGGTAAGGCGTTTTAGCATAACGGTATTAAATGGAGCCTGTTCCAGCGCGTAAACCTAAAGTTGGGTGGCCCATCCTAGCTATCTCTTCAAGTTAAATAAAGCCCGAAAGCCGCAATTTTAACTTTATTCGGTGAGTGGAAAGTGGGTGCCTAAGCTGTATTGCCCCAATCTTGGGCTGAGATTAGTAGGGATTAATTGAAATTGCTGTCTATTTATACATGTTTCCTCTCGCCAGCTTGGGCGAATAAGGTACAATGCCGGCCATGGACGTATCTTACTTACTTGACGGTTTAAATGAGCCCCAGCGCGAAGCGGTATCCGCCCCGCTGGGTAATATTCTTGTGCTTGCGGGGGCTGGCAGCGGTAAAACGCGAGTGCTGGTGCACCGTATCGCCTGGCATATTCAGGTGGAAGGCCTTTCGCCCCACCAGATTATGGCGGTAACCTTTACCAATAAGGCCGCGCGCGAAATGCGTTCGCGCCTAGATGAGATTATGGGTGAGCGCTTAGGCCCTAGTGGCGTGCGCAGTATGTGGGTAGGTACCTTCCACGGTATTGCTCACCGCTTATTAAAGGCCCACTGGCAAGAAGCCGGTTTGCCACAAAACTTCCAAATATTGGATAGCGACGATCAACTGCGCGTAGTTAAGCGCGTTTATCAAGAGCTGCAAATTGACGACAGTCGCTTCCCGTTCAAGCAAGCCCAGTGGTTTATTAACGGTCAAAAAGACGAAGGTATTCGGCCGCAATATATTCAAGAGGGGCACGACCCGTTCCTTGCCACCATGAAGCAGGTATACGCCGCCTACGAAGAAGCCTGCGCGCGTGCTGGTGTGGTGGATTTCGCCGAGCTGCTATTGCGATCCCACGAGTTGTGGTTAAAAAATCCCACGTTGCTTAAACACTACCAAAACCGTTTTCGCGCCTTGCTGGTGGACGAATTTCAAGATACCAACTCGGTACAGTATGCCTGGTTGCGGGTGCTGGCAGGGCCAGAGGGCTGTATTACGGCGGTAGGTGACGACGACCAATCTATTTACGGTTGGCGCGGTGCCAAAATAGAAAATATTCAGCAGTTTGAAGTAGATTTTAAAAACGTAAACACCATTCGCTTAGAGCAAAACTACCGTTCTACGGGCACCATATTGGAAGCCGCCAACGCGGTTATTACCAATAACTCGCAGCGACTGGGTAAAAAACTGTGGACATCGGGCGCCGATGGCGAGCTTATCGATTTATATTCTGCATTTAATGAGCAAGATGAAGCGCGTTATATCGTCGAGCGCATTTCTGAATGGGTGAAAGATGGCGGCGCTCGCGAAGACGTTGCTGTGCTGTATCGCTCGAATGCTCAATCGCGGGTGCTAGAAGAAGCGTTTATTCGCGAAGGCATGGCGTACCGCATATACGGTGGTCAGCGATTCTACGAGCGCCTAGAAATTAAAAATGCCCTGGCCTATGGTCGACTCATTTTAAACCGCCAAGACGATGCCGCCTTTGAGCGGGTTATTAACACGCCAACGCGCGGTATAGGCAGCAAAACGGTGGATACTCTTCGCCTAATGGCGCGCGAGCAAGGCTTTAGCATGTACGAAGCCATGTTGGGCGCTATTCGCAATGGTGTATTTACCGCTCGCGCAACAAATGCATTAAAAGCGTTCGACGAATTGTTAAAGCTGTTAGAAGCCAGTATTGCTGCGGCGCGCTTGCCAGATCAAATGGATATTATTATTAATGAATCTGGCTTAAAAGATTTTCACGCAAAAGAAAAAGGTGAGCGCGGTCAGGCGCGACTAGAAAACTTGAACGAATTAGTTGTGGCCTGCGGCGCATTTAATGCCGAAGACGACGAGATATCTCCGCTGGCAGAATTTTTAGATCGCGCTGCGCTAGATGCCGGCGATCAACAAGCCGATGAGTACGAAGATGCGGTGCAAATGATGACTCTGCACAGCGCAAAGGGTTTGGAATTCCCGCTGGTCTTCTTGGTGGGCATGGAAGAAAACCTCTTCCCCCATAAAATGAGTATGGAAGATGCCGGTGGCTTAGAAGAGGAGCGTCGACTGGCTTATGTAGGCATTACCCGCGCTATGAAAAAGCTGGTGCTTACCTATGCAGAAAGCCGCCGCATGTATGGCAACGAAAATTTTAATGCTATATCGCGTTTTGTAAGGGAAATTCCTAAGCAGCTTGTTGAAGAAGTGCGTATTAACACTACCGTTACACGCCCCAGTAGTTACTCCACATCCCCATTGTTAACCGGCACAACCTCTACAGAAGGTTTTAGCCTAGGCCAAAGTGTGTACCACCCAATATTTGGCGACGGAGTAATCTTGCAGTTTGAGGGTCAGGGTCCCAGCGCGCGAGTGCAGGTAAACTTTAGTACCGAAGGCACCAAATGGTTGGTGCTACAGTATGCGAAGCTGGAAGCTATTTAATCGCTAACGTTGAGTGGCTAATTGCAAACTCAAAAAAGTAAAAAAATAATTAAAGAGAATGGAAATGGAAACGAGATATTCACCGGCTTGGTTGCCCGCGGCATTGCTTGCGGCGGTTGCTATAATTGGAGTATTGGCTACTGCCTTGGTAGTGCAAAAGTGCAAGGCGCCCCATAAGCAGCAGTTGGTGGGTGATGTGGTGCAACAGCAGCACTACGAATGGAAAATGGTAACCACTTGGCCTAAAAATTTCCCCGGCTTGGGCTTGGCGCCAGAAAATTTTGCCAAAATGGTTAACACCATGAGTAACGGTCGTTTAACGGTGAGCGTGCATGGCGCTAACGAAATTGTACCGGCGCTGGGCGTGTTTGGGGCTGTGTCTTCGGGTAGTGTGCAAATGGGGCACAGTGCTGCCTACTATTGGAAAGGTAAAATCCCCGCCGCTGTCTTTTTTACTTCTGTTCCTTTTGGTATGAACGCGCAAGAGCTAAACGGCTGGCTGCACTACGGTGGCGGTTTAGAATTGTGGCGCGAAACCTATGCACCGTTTAATTTAATTCCTTTTGCGGCGGGTAATACCGGTGTGCAAATGGGCGGCTGGTTTAATAAAGAAATAAACTCTATAAACGATTTACAGGGTTTAAAAATGCGCATCCCTGGGTTGGGCGGCGAAGTGTTTAGCCGCGCTGGCGGTACGGCAGTGAATATCCCTGGCGGTGAGCTGTATACTTCGCTGCAATCGGGTGTAATAGACGCAACCGAATGGGTTGGCCCCTACAACGATCTCGCATTTGGTTTTCATCAAATTGCAAAATACTACTACTACCCAGGCTGGCACGAACCTGGCCCCACATTAGAAATTATAGTTAACAAAGACGCCTACAACAGCCTGCCTGAAGATTTACAAAAAATAATAGAGGTTGCCGCCCGCGCGGTAAACCAAGATATGCTCGACGAATACACAGCGCGCAACAATGCCGCGTTGGCAGAGCTAGTAGAAAAACATAATGTAGATGTACGGCCCTACCCCGATGACGTAATTGCCAGTTTAAAAACACTGTCTGAAGAGGTGTTTGCTGAGTTGGCCGCGGATGATAAACAATTCGCAAAGGTATATGCATCCTATAGCGACTATTTAACCAAGGTGCGTAAATACCACGAAATTAGCGAGGAAGCTTATTTTGAAAAGAGGTGAAGTGTGAAGGCTGCGAGCGAATAGCAAAGCTCACAGTTTAATTATAATAATATGAGAGATGACAATGAAAACTATAATATTAAAACGATTGCTAGTCGTTACCCTAATTGTGCTAACCCAAGCCTGTGCAGTTGTACTGCCAACAGAAACCAATAACCCCGTAAAGCACCCCTTTAAGCCCGGTGAGGGCGCCGTTGTTGTATCCATAACGTCTAATTCTGCTCAGCTAAATTATGTAAGCAAAATAACGTTAGAGCAGGTATTACCGCCTAATTATGCAAGCGGTGCTAAAAAAGCTACCCCCACGCAATACTATTTGAACGACATTAAAAACATTAATCGCGATACTAGTTTTCTTGCGGGTAACCTACCAGCGGGGGAATATAAGTTAGTCGCACTGCAAGCACCTGTGGGTGCGCCGGGTACTGTGTCGTACTCGCTAAGAAATTTTAATACCTCTATCGTTGGCAATATTGTAGTAAAGCCAAATCAAATATCCGATTTAGGGCGCGTAGTGCTTACAGCTATAAACCTTAATGCTGGTATTGGGCGAAGCAAGCAGTATTTAGATAACGCAGAGCTTATTAAAAAATACTTGCCAGAGTGGACAGCCATAGAAACCTACACAGTGGATTCCGGTTGGCTAGAGCCGCGCAAAGACATTGATATCGCCGAGGGCTTTGCAACGATTTATCCGATAGGCATGAACGCGATAACCGATTTAGAGGCCGGTTATGTTGCTGGTGCGAGCCGCATGGGCACCATGCATGTTAGAACACCAAAGGGCTTTTGGAAAACAGTTGTACAAGCACCAGACTTTTTGCCTATTCGCTCTATAGCACTTCACCCAGATGACAATGTGCGATTTATTGTTGGTGCCGAGAGCGCAAAACTATTCAAAATAAACAAAGAATTTGAATTTATAGAAATAGATACAGGTAACCTTGTTAACGGTACTATTTTATTTATTGATCAAGATAAACAAACAAAGCGCTGGTACTTGGGTGTGCGTCAAGAGGCGCGCAGTGCCGATGATAAGCCACCAACATTGGCCGTCTATTATTCTGACGATTTAGAGTCGGGTGATTGGACTGCTTTAATAGAAGCATCGGTAGCGTGGAGCGCGTGGAGCGGCGAAACATATGCTTGGGTTTGGCCGCGTTCTAATGGTTTAGGTTTTGCCTCTACAGAAACCAGCTCGGTACATTGTTTTGATTACGTCTCACAAGCGTGGACACAATACCCCATACCAAACGATCAGCGCTTAATAGGGTTAACGGGCGGCGCCAACGATTCTATTGGCGTGTTGGCCGGTAAGAGTGGCGGTTTTGCCGGTGTATTTGCCAATACCTACTACACAACAAATTGTGGGGAGAGTTGGGTGCAAACCTATTCGCCTTATAAAGTTAAAGCTTCAGCGCCGTTAATGTTAGCCGACGGTACTGTTTTGGAAAAAGGTGGTGTATTTAGAGATGGTGGTATTTATGCAAGTAAAACACCGTGGGAAAAAGAAGGCTGGCAAAAAATATTAGATGACTCTGTATTGGCTGAATCAATTTACCTTACTGAAAAAGGTGACTTAATTATGATTTCTAACGGCCAGTGGGGGTGGGAAGCCATTCGCGGTTCGAGCGATGGTGGTAAAACCTGGACAATAGAAAAAAGTAGTTACAGCCAAAAAATGCAGGACGCAATAGACGGTAAAAAACAAAACTAAAGAAGAGTCTTGCTGGTATTAAATTGTAGGCCCGATAAGGCGAAGCCGCCATCGGGCTTTTTTATTCAGAAGTACCTTTAACAATATTAGCGTAGCGCAAGAGGGAAAACATGAACTATAAACGTTATGGTTATACTAGCCCTAAAAATCACGCAGTGGTTGGTTCGCCTAAGGTATTAGAATTTTACCTATTGTTTGGCGTGATGGCGTTTTCGTTTGGGATGCTGTATTACAATTTTGTTGGCTTATATATAGCTAGTAGCTTTGCATATGCTATTGCAGTAATACTCGGGGATATTGTTAAGCCAATTAAACACTATGCACTTCTTTTTATTGTGTTTACTAGTATTGCGTTCACTGTTTATTATGCGCCTTGGCTTTTTGAGGATACAGTCGTTGTGGAAGTAAGACGGTATCGCGATATAACAGAGTTAAGCTTTAACAAAGAAGCTTTTTACGCCTTTCTGTTCTTCCATGTTGCTACTGCTCAGTTAAGTTTACTTACTATCGCCAAGCGAGAGCCAAGCTGCAACGGAAATACCATTTAGTAAAAAACAGTAGTAAGTAACCAGATACGTATGCTGGTAGTTGAACTAATGTATGAAAATAAAGCTGTACATTAGCTCAACAGCTCTATACTATGGCTTCAGCTAGAAAGAAAGCCTCTTGTTTATACTCCATTTCGCTGTTTTATTCGTAATCCTCGTCCTGTAGTTTTTAAATTTCAGCCTATTTTCGCGCTATTCAAGCCTTTTGAAGGCAAACTTATATTTAAAATTCAGGATATTATTATGTCTAATACAACTACTGGTACAGTTAAATGGTTTAACGAATCTAAAGGTTTCGGCTTTATCGAGCAGAAATCTGGACCAGACGTTTTTGCACACTTCAGTGCAATTGCTAGCTCGGGTTTCAAAACCTTAGCTGAAGGCCAACAAGTTGAGTTCACTGTAACTCAAGGCCAAAAAGGTCCACAAGCTGAGAACATCGTCGCTATCTAAGCCTCGATCTCGCTTTTAAAAAAGGGCAAGCCTTATGGGGTTGCCCTTTTTTTATGTTTAAAATTTAATATTTAGAAATATTAAAGCGATAACTCAACGTTAGATGTGGGAATCCATCCTTTCTGCTGCATGCAATAATCTGTGGCATTTGGGTCGTCTGGGTAAACAATGCGCGCGCGCTCTTCGCACTTGTTTAAATCGTCTGCATAGCCGCCATATTTACCGTCTTTAATGTATTTGGGATTGTAGTAGAGGTTATTGCTGCAGGCGCTTATAAACATTAACCCTGTTAACACCAAAAATACTTTCATACTGCCAATTCCTTTAAAGCTAAGAAGTGTGCGTTCAAGCGCAATATTAGACTGGATGGTTTGGTATTAGTTCAGCAAAAAATAAATGAATAGCTCAGAAAAAACTTAAAAAAGTGCTCGGTGACAATCTAATTACATACCCCAAGCTACCCCAAAAAGAGCCAAATGTTTATATAGGGTATAAAAGCACTATGCAAACAAAGCGAACTAAGCTCGCATAGCCTGTAATCTGTTCCCTATCCCTTACCTATCCATATAAACCGGCCGAGTACGCCCTGCATTATCAATAGACACATAAACAAACTCACCGTCGGTGACTTTTTGTTGCTCTTCGAAGCTGTAATGTTTTACCCACACTTCGATTAACGCTTTTATGGATGAGCGACCCACCTCTAAAATTTCGCAATAACAACTTACCGTTGCGCCGACAGGTACGGGGCGCAAAAAGTGCATGGCACCTACGGCGACAGTGGTTACGCGGCCTTTGGCCAGTTCGCGTGCAGCGATGGCGCCAGCTAAATCCATTTGCGACATAAGCCAGCCGCCAAATACATCGCCATTGGAGTTGGTGTCTTTGGGTAGGGCGAGGGTTTGTAAAACGAGTTCACCTGTTGGGGTGGGTTCTTCGTCTAAATCTGAACTGGACATATCTTTCCCCTTTAGCTTGCCGTAGTGACGATTATTCGTTTTCGGCAAGCTAATTTAAATTGTTAACCTGTTAGCGTAATAGATTGGGCAACCATGTTGCCAAGCTGGGCCAAAGCGCCAAGCATACCATTAACAGTACTTGTAAAATAATAAACGGAATAACGCCCTTATATATTGCAGAGGTTGCAACTGTTTGGGGCGCTACACCGCGTAAATAAAATAATGCAAAGCCAAAAGGCGGTGTTAAAAATGACGTTTGTAGGTTTATGGCAATCATTATGCCTAGCCATATGGGGTCTACGCCCATCATAAGCAGTGTGGGTGCAATAATTGGCACCACAACAAACGTTATTTCTATAAAGTCTAGAATAAAACCAAGCAAAAAAATGACCAGCATTACAATAAGCACCGCCATAAAGGTGCCGCCGGGCAAATCGTGGAAAAACCCGTGTATTAATTGTTCGCCGCCTAAATCTCTAAACACTAAAGAAAATAAAGCCGAGCCCAGCAAAATGGCGAATACCATGGTGGTCACCTTGGCGGTGGACCGCACAACCGATGCCAAGGCTTTTAAGCTAAATTGCCTGCGTGCAACGGCAAGTAGTGTGGCCGCTAGTGCGCCAACGCCAGAGGCTTCGGTTGGTGTGGCTTGGCCGGTAATAATAGAACCCAGCACTAAAACCATGAGCAAAATGGGGGGCACAATACTTTTAATTAGCTCGCTAGCCGGCGGCGGCGTGTCATCTGGGTTGGGCGGTGCGAGCTCAGGTTTAAATACACCTATCCACGCCAAGTACAGCAAATAGAGTAGTACCAGCACAATGCCGGGCACCATGGCGCCAATAAACAAATCTCCAACTGAAATAGGTGTAGCGTTAAATACCCCTAAATTAAGCTGCGCTTGTTGATACGCGCTCGATAGCACGTCGCCCAGTAATACCAGTGCAATAGAAGGGGGAATAATTTGCCCTAAAGTGCCAGTTGCACAAATGGTGCCGCAGGCTAATGCGGGGTCGTAACCGCGCTTTAACATGGTGGGTAGCGACATAAGCCCCATGGTAACAACCGTGGCGCCTACTATGCCGGTGCTGGCAGCCATAAGCGTGCCTACCAGCACTACCGAAATGGCCAGGCCCGCAGGTGCGCGGCCGCAGGCGTGAGCGAGGTTGTGCAGCAGTGCCTCGGCAATTTTAGAGCGCTCTAGCATTACCCCCATAAAAATAAACATGGGCACGGCTATAAGTGATGTGTTGGTCATTATGCCGTAGGCGCGCTCGGTGTAGGCGAGCATCTCCTGTAGCTCAAATATTCCGGCGTAAATGCCGATGCCGGCAAATATTAACGATACGCCCGCAAGGGTGAATGCAACTGGGTAGCCCAGCATCAGCACGGCGCATACTACGCCGAACATGATTAACGGAAGATACTCTAACATGGGCTATCTTCCTCGTTATCGGCGCTATCTTCGTAAATATAGGTAATTTTAAGTAGGTTTCTTAGCACTTCGCTTAGCGCCTGTAGGGCGAGTAAAATGCCTGTTACTGGCATAAGCGTTTTAAGGCAATACACAATGGTTAAACCGCCGGGGTCGCTAGAGGCCTCGCGAATTTGCCAAGCGCGCACTACAAAGTCCCAGCTGACATATGTCATAAATAGTGCGAACGGCAACAGCAGTAATAAGCCCCCCAGTGCATCCACCCAAGCTTTATTTAGCGGTGAAAAGCGCCGGTAGAATACATCTACACGTACGTGCCCCCGCAAAATAATGGTGTAGCCCATGCACAGCATAAACAGCGCGGCGTGGCCGTATGTAATGCTTTCTTGCAGCGCAAGCGAGCCAGTATCGAACAAGGCGCGGCTAATAACAATGTAAGACATAAGCACAACGAGCATTACACTCAACCATGCCGCGCAAAGGCCTAAAAGCGCATTTAGTGCATTTATTGCAGTAACTATTGATTGAACGAAGCGGAAAAGCCAAGGCGGGCTAGAGCTGTTTAAGGAAGGCATGACAATGTTTGAACACTTGGTAAGTTATTATTAGCGCAGATTATAAACGCGATTAAAGCTCGGTAGCTAACGCCAAGCCGTTATTCGGCGCAGATGGCATTAATAGCCGAAAAAACGCCCTGTTTTGCACTAATTTATTGCGAAGTGGTTGCGAATTAGTACAGCAGCTGCAATCAAAACTTAATGTTTATGCACGATTTAGCGGTTAATTACGCCAGAGCCGTGCTACCAAAGGGGTACAAGCGGAGTGGCTGCTCGCTCTTTATGGCTGTAATTTGGCATTGTCGCGCAGCGGTTTATATTTTTATAAAACTGTAACATATCTGTCACACAACCATCCTAATATGCCAGCTATCAACTGGCGCCCACAAATTTGTGCGCCGCCAGCTTAGGCAAGTATTCTATTTATTGACCGGGAGGTTACTGTGAAACGTATTCTTATTGGCGCTTTGTTAACAGCTGGTGCATTGGCGTCTACTTCAGCCATGGCTGCGCGCGATTCTATAAGCATTGTGGGTTCATCCACCGTGTTTCCATTCTCTAAAGTCGTTGCCGAGCGTTTTGGTAAAGCTACTGACTACCGTTCGCCAACGGTTGAATCTACCGGTACTGGCGGTGGCTTTAAAGCGTTTTGTGGCGGAGTAGGCGTAGCCTTCCCTGATATGTCTAATGCTTCGCGTCGCATCAAGCAGTCTGAATTAGACATGTGTAAAGAGAACGGCGTTAAAGAAGTAGTTGAAGTACTTATTGGTTACGACGGTATTGTATTGGCTAACGCCATCGAAGCTAAGCGTTTGAGCTTAAGTGCAAAGGATATTTTCTTGGCGTTGGCGAAGAAAATCCCAAATCCAGATGGCTCTGCTACGTTAATCGACAACCCATACACCATGTGGTCTGACGTTAACCCAAGTTTGCCTAAGTCTAAAATTGAAGTGTTGGGCCCACCGCCAACATCTGGTACTCGCGACGCATTTGTTGAATTGGCAATGGAAGGCGGCTGTAAGAAGTTTGGTTGGATAGCCGATCTTAAAAAGTCTGACAAAAACAAGTACAAAGCTATTTGCCACGTAATCCGTGAAGATGGCCACTTCATTGAAGCTGGCGAAAACGACAACCTAATCGTACAGAAGTTAGCTTCTAACCCTAATGCGCTTGGTATCTTCGGCTTTAGCTTCTTGGATCAAAACGCAGATAAAGTACAAGCAAGCAAAATTGATGGTGCAGAACCTACTTTTGAAACCATCGCTGATGGCAGCTATGCCGTATCTCGCCCATTGTACTTCTACGTTAAGAAGGCACACGTTGGTGTTATTCAGGGTATTGAAGAGTACCTAGCTGAATTCACTTCCGAGCGCGCTTGGGGTGACGAAGGTTACTTAACAGAAAAAGGCATGATTCCATTAAGTGCTGAAGAGCGCGCTAAAATTGCCAAGCGTGTTAAAAACTTAGAGCCTTTGCAAAGTCTTTAAGGTTATATAGCAGCGGGCGGTGCATGACACTGTAGTCAACACACTATAAAATCTGCACTGTCTTAAAACTGCATAGAATACCCAGCACACTGTAGCTGGGTTTTCTTTATCTAGGTATTAATTAATCCGACGCTTATGGATACTTCAGTACTACTTATATTTATGGCTGTCATGTTTGTTGCAGCCTATACACTTGGCCGGGGGCGCTCACTAGCGCTCACCTCCGATACAGGCGGTGCTCGCGCACTCAATTCACTGCCGTTTTATTACGGCATGCTCACAGCATTGTGGGCGGCAGTGCCCGCGATTGTACTGTTAGGTAGCTGGAGTATTTTTGACGATCAAATTATTCAGTTTGTTGCCACCCAGCAAATGCCAGAAGAGATTCGGCAGCTAGGTGAAGCTGAGCGAGGCTTGGTGCTAAACCAAGTTTATTCGGTAGTGGATGGCCAATTTATAGGCGAGGCTCCCGATTACGTGCTAGCGGCGGCCCACCACATAACTGAAATGGAATCGATTAGCGTGTGGTTAAAGAGCATCCTAGTTATGCTCGCCATGGTAATTGGCGGTGCGCTAGTGTGGATGCGTATCCATCCACAGTTAAAAGCGCGCAATCAGGTAGAAACTGCATTTCGCTACGCTCTGTTGGGCTGCGCGTGTTTAGCCATTCTTACCACTCTCGGTATTGTGCTGTCGGTTTTGTTTGAATCGTTGCGCTTCTTCCACGCCGTACCTATTACTGAATTTTTGTTTGGCGCAGAGTGGAGCCCACAAACGGCCATTCGCAAAGACCAAGTGGCCAGCGACGGCAGCTTCGGTGCTGTGCCCTTATTCTTGGGTACGTTACTTATTGCCTTTATTGCTTTAATTGTTGCCGTGCCTACTGGGCTTATGTCGGCAATATATTTGGCAGAATATGCACCGCGTAAATTGCGCGGCTTTTTAAAGCCACTGCTCGAAATTCTTGCCGGTATTCCCACGGTGGTTTACGGCTTTTTCGCCGCTTTGACGGTTGCGCCGTTTATTCGAGATTTGGCTTACAGCATAGGCTTAGACAATTACGTCACGGTCACATCAGAAAGTGCCCTAGCGGCAGGCTTGGTGATGGGCGTGATGATTATTCCTTTTATTTCCTCTTTGTCTGACGACGTGATTAACGCAGTGCCGCAATCGCTGCGCGACGGTGCACTTGGGCTTGGGGCAACCAAGTCGGAAGTGGTTAAACAGGTGGTTATTCCCGCTGCACTGCCAGGGATTGTTGGTGGTGTGCTGTTGGCGGCTTCGCGCGCAATTGGTGAAACCATGATTGTTGTGATGGCAGCTGGGATGGCGGCAAACTTAACTGCGAACCCGCTCGATTCTGTTACCACCGTTACGGTGCAAATAGTTACGTTGCTAGTGGGCGATCAGGAATTTGACAGCCCCAAAACACTGGCTGCATTTGCTTTGGGCTTAATGCTATTTGTTGTTACTTTGGTGCTTAACTATGTGGCCTTGCACGTTGTGAAAAAATATCGGGAGCAGTACGACTAATGAAAAAACAACCCGAAAACACCTTAACGCCCGCTCAAAAAGTTGAGCGCAGCCTAAAAAAACGCTACGCGGCAGAGCGCCGTTTTAAAGCGTTTGGTATCGCGTCTGTAGGCGTAGGCATATTGGCATTGCTCATACTGTTTACCGAAATTATCAGCAAAGGTAGCGGTGCATTCACGCAAACCTATGTGCAATTAGAAGTGCATTTAGATGCAGATACTTTAGGTATTTATGATGCAACCGACCCTCAGCAGCTTGCTGTAGGCGACTACAATGCGGTAATTCGCAAGGCGCTGCTTAAGCGATTCGACGGTGTTAAAACGCGTAACGATAAGCGCGCGTTGTATAGCCTTATTAGTATTGGTGCCAGCTATCAAGTTCAAAATATTATTGAAGCTGACCCCGGTGTAATTGGCCAAACTCAAACTCTGTGGGTGCTGGCCGATGATGATTTGGATACTTATTACAAAAGCCTTTCCGACGCAGAGCCATTTGTGGGCAGGTTAAGCGAGAAGCAACTAGAGTGGGTAACCTCTTGGGTGGAATTCGGTCAGTTGAAGCGTAAATTTAATACCATATTGTTTACATCGGGCGACTCATCCGAGCCGGAGTTAGCAGGTATTTTAGGCGCGCTAATGGGTAGCTTGTTTACACTGCTGGTAACCCTGTCGCTATCTTTTCCTATCGGTGTGGCGGCAGCGGTGTATTTGGAAGAGTACGCAGGGCGCAATAAATTTACCGACTTTATCGAAGTAAATATCAATAACTTGGCTGCTGTGCCGTCGGTTATTTTTGGTTTGCTGGGCTTGGCAATATTTCTAAACTTTATGGAAATGCCGCGCTCGGTGCCTTTGGTAGGTGGTTTGGTGCTTACTTTAATGACTCTGCCAACCATTATTATTTCGAGTCGCGCAGCCATTAAAGCGGTTCCACCGTCCATTCGCGAAGCGTCACTAGGCATGGGCGCTTCCAAAATGCAGATGATTATCCACCATGTATTACCGCTGGCTATGCCGGGTATGCTCACCGGCGCAATTATTGGTTTGGCGCAAGCATTAGGTGAAACGGCACCGCTACTAATGATTGGTATGGTGGCGTTTATTGTGGATATCCCAGCAGGTATTACCGACCCGTCGAGCGTGCTACCTGTACAAATCTTCCTGTGGGCAGACAGCCCAGAGCGCGCTTTCGTAGAACGTACATCGGCCGCTATTATGGTGTTGCTGGCCTTCCTTATCACCATGAACACTTTGGCCATTTGGCTGCGCACGCGCTTAGAGCGTCGCTGGTAAAAAGAGGTTTGCTATCATGACAGCACTAGATACACTGGAAAGAGTAGAAACGGCAGAAATAGAGAAGCCCATAATGCAAGATAAACAAATAGCGCGCGGCGTAGAAAAAATTACCAAAACCGTGGGGGTGCCCCTTACGGAAAACGCCAAATTTGGTATTCGCGGTGTAGATGTGTTCTACGGCGAGAAGCAGGCCGTATTTAACGTAGATTTGGATATAGCCAAAAACCAAGTTATCGCAATGATTGGGCCTTCGGGCTGCGGTAAGTCTACCTTTTTGCGCTGCTTAAATCGCATGAACGACACCATCGATATCTGCCGTGTTTCGGGTAGCATCACTTTGGATGGCATGGACATTTACGATAAGCAACTCGACGTAGTGCCATTGCGTGCACGTGTGGGCATGGTGTTCCAAAAGCCCAACCCGTTTCCAAAGTCTATTTACGAAAATGTGGCCTACGGCCCCAAGATTCACGGCCTTGCTAGTCGTCGCTCAGACTTAGACGAAATAGTAGAAACCAGCTTGAAAAAAGCGGGCTTGTGGAATGAGGTTAAAGACCGTCTTCACGCGCCAGGAACGGGCTTGTCCGGCGGTCAGCAACAGCGTTTATGTATTGCACGTACCATTGCGGTAAGCCCAGAAGTTATTCTTATGGATGAGCCTTGTTCCGCGCTAGACCCTATTGCAACAGCTAAAATAGAAGAGTTAATTGCTGAGCTAAGCGAGAATTTTACTATTGCTATCGTTACTCACTCCATGCAGCAAGCCGCGCGTGTTTCACACCGCACAGCTTATTTCCATATGGGGCGCTTAGTAGAAGTTAACGATACAGAAAAAGTATTTACCAACCCAGATCACGAACTAACCGAAGCGTATATTACAGGCCGTTTCGGTTAAGAGTTTCGCGCATATTTAAGGCCATACCTATGGATAAGTTACAGCTCGATCAACATATTTCCCAGCAGTACAACGCCGATCTAGAAAAGTTGCGTACCCAGTTGTTAGAGATGGGTGGCGTAGTAGAAGATCAAGTAGCCGACGCCGTGAACGCGATCGAAAATGCAGATGGCGGCTTGGCAGAGAAAGTATTAAAAACCGAAGACGAAGTGGATCGCAGAGAGGTTGAGTTGGATGAAGCTTGCACGCTTATTCTCGCTCGCCGTCAACCTGCCGCGTCAGATTTGCGTTTAGTGCTTATGGTAGCCAAAGCTACGCGCGACCTTGAGCGCATGGGCGATGAAGCCAATAAAATAGCTAAAATGGCCATAGCCTTGAATGATGAAGGCGAATCGCCGCGCGGTTATGTTGAATTGCGCCACTTGGCGAGTAACGTACTTAAATTGGTAAATACCTCATTAGACGCGTTTGCCCGTTTTGATGTTTACGCCGCCATGAAAGTAGTCCGCGACGATAAAGACATAGATCGCGAATACAAAAGCTCTATGCGCGAACTGATTACCTACATGATGGAAGACCCGCGTTCTATTTCGCGGGTAATGAATGTTATGTGGGCACTGCGCGCACTTGAGCGTATTGGCGATCACGCGCGCAATATTGCCGAGCACGTAATTTATTTAGTGCACGGCATGGATGTGCGTCATATTTCCCCAGCCGAAATTGAAAAGCAACTTGAAGCTAAGCTGTAATTAATTGTTAAACACCCCAATATTTATTTATCTAGCGTAATATTTAAATCGCCTCTCTATTTGGGGGGCGACTTCATACCCCCGTATCTCCCTGTTTCTACTATTCCAAGCCTTTGCTAAGTATTGTGGCTTTGTCTCGCCTAGTTTGTTTGCGTTAACTAACCTTCTATTGCGTCATATTACTTGCTGTTGTGCGTATCTCAGTGAATGCTACGGCGATTGGTAGGGTTAAATTTTTGCCATATTTTTAATTTGTTCTATGCTCCATTGAACGAAAAATAGACATAAAAGCCCTGTTAAGCTTGCACTGTATGCATAAATAACAAGTAATTTAAAGGAAACTGGCTTTTAGCGCGCCCTGTCATATATTTGTAATGTTAAGTACATATATTTGCAGCCGTTCTTACATATAAGTGCAATATTTTTGTCACCTAATTAATCTTTTACCTCCTAATCGCATAGAGGATGACCATGAAAATCAAATTGTTGCCATTGGCTGTTGCCGCTTTAATTGCTACACCAGCCTTCGCAGAGCCAACTTTGTACGGTAAAGCGAATGTTGCTTACCAGTTCGCAGATGATGGTTCAGACAGTGTTACAGAATTAGTTAGTCACGCTTCTCGCATTGGGGTAAAAGGCTCAGAAAAGTTGGAAGGTGGCAACCTGGAAGTTATTTACCAAGCTGAATTCCAAGTGGATTTTGCCGATGGTGATGAAGGCGATAGCCCATTTAGTCAGCGCAACATCTTTGTTGGTTTGAAAGGTGACTTCGGTACCGTAAAAGCGGGTAAGTTCGACACCCCTTTAAAAGTATCGCAAAACAAAATCGACTTATTTAACGATTTGGCTGGTGATATCAAACACATGGTTACCGTAAACGACAATCGCCCAGGCAATGTAGTGCAATACTCTACGCCAACCGCGAGCGGCTTTAGCGGTAGCTTTGCCATTATCAACAGCGAAGATGCAGATGTAGATAACGGTCTTTCTGGCTCTGTAAGCTACACCCAAGATGCTTTGTACGTTTCTTTGGCACGCGATGAAAACGTTGAAGCAGAAGACACAAATGCGACTCGTTTAGTTGGTCAATACAGCATGGGTGATATTCAATTGGGCGCACTTTACGAAGCTTATGAAGCTGCGGGTGCAGATTCAGAAAATGGCTGGTTAGTTTCGGCTAAATACAAATTAGACGCGTGGGCGCTTAAGCTGCAAGCGGGCCAAAGTGATATTAACGAAGCGGGCGGTCAGACTGTAAGCGTTGGTGCAGATCGCAAGCTATCTAAAGCTGCAAAATTGTTTTTCTACTACACTGCACAAGAATCAGATGCGGGTACAGATGATAACTTCTTGGGCGCAGGCGTAGAAGTAAAATTCTAAGTTAAAGCTAACAAGCGTTATTTAAAGAAGGCTGCCTACGGGCGGCCTTTTTTGTGTTTGCTCTCAAAGCGTGCGCGTTTACTGCCCGGTTGAAAAAGAGCGACTTGTTCACAAAGCTGTCGCTGTATACATTAAATTGATTGATTCTTATACAGAAAAAGTGATTTTTTAAATTTCCTGATATTTTTCGAGAATAAGCTAAGCTTGGTATATACCCTTTCTATTCACCTAACAGAATTAGCCGAGAAGGATATGAAACCTACTAGACTATTTGCCTTAATAATATTGTGCGCCTTTAGCTTAGCCGCGTGTGACAAAGGCTTGCGCGGCCTGAGTAACCAGGAGCTTGTAGCTAAAAACGACGCATGTGTGATGGGTAACCCCACAGCCCCAGGGAAAGTGACTGCCTGCGAAAATATCAAGAAAGAGTGTGAACGTCGTCGAAAAGATGGCAATTATGCTTGCTAACAGCTAACAGCTAACAGCTAACAGCTAACAGCTAACAGCTAACAGCCCCTAGGCGGGCGCCTAGGGGATTATCAAGTAATAACCTATTGAGCTAAACCTTGCATTTGTGCAGCGCGTTCTTGCGCAGCTTGACCCAATTCACCTTTGTCGTTGGCGGCAAATTGATAGTAGCTTAGGGCAGTTTGCTTATCGCCTTTCTCGCGCGCTATTTCACCAAGGTGGAATGCTGCAATTGGGGTTTGCAATATCTTCATACTGCTTTCCAGTGCCGTTTTGGCAACACTCTTTTTATCTAAGTTAAATGCAGTAATTCCTTCGCCTAAATACCCCATTACGTAATCTGGGTTTAACTGACGCGCCTTTTGGTAAGCCGCCAAGGCTTCGGTGTTATTTTTTTGTGCGCGTAAAACATTGCCTTTGGTAATGTAAAACAACGCCGCTTGGGGTTGTAATTTAATGGCTTTATTTACGTTGCTTAGGGCGCTTGCAAAGTCTTCTTTACTTGCTGCTTCTTGTGCGGCGTTGTGCGCATCGTAGGCGGGTTTATCTTTTTTAAGTTGGCTAATGGCCTTTTGGTACGCGGCTTTATTGCGCACGCCGCCTGAATGCTTAGCCGCCAGCTCGCGATTTCGTTCTACGCGCTCTTGTGAAGGTGGGTGGCTAGCAAACAAATTGCTTAATAAGTCACTTTGGCGACCTTCAGATAATTTCACAAAAGTTTGCTGTAGCTCTACAGCGGCTTGCGGGTCGTAGCCGGCCTTAACCATGTACTCAATGCCATATTTGTCCGATTCTAACTCTTGCGAGCGACCGTAGTGGGCTTGGTACAATTGCGCGCCTACTGCGGTGCCGAGGCCAATATAGGTGGCGTAGTCGCTATCTTTGCTGGCTAGGCCGGCCGCTGCAACACCAAGGCCCAGCATTTGTGCTTTCATCATTTGCGATGCGCCGTGCTCTGCCGCGGCGTGAATAATTTCGTGGCCCAATACCGCTGCGAGCTGGGCTTCGTCTTCAAGTAAAATAAGTAGGCCGCGGTTAACGGCAATTTTGCCACCGGGCAGCGCCCATGCGTTGGGTACATCGTTATCCAATACCACAAACTCGTAGGGCAGTTTTACCTTGGAGTAAGCTGCCAGTTTTTGGCCTACGTTACTTACATACAGGTTTAGCTCTGGGTCTACTACGTAGCGCCCGCCCTGCTGCTGCTGCGAGGGGTTGTACTGTTCAGAACCCAAGGCAACTTGTTGCTCAAACGACATAGTATGGAACTGGCGTTCGCCTGTCACAGAGTTGGTAGTACAGCCACTAACAAGGCACAATGTGGTCGCCGTGGCGACGATGAGGGACCTAAACATAAACACTCCTTAATAGCAAAACGGTGGTTGGCACCTAGCCAACCGCTCTAACCCTACAAATTAACAGATAACATTGTAACTAACATGAATGAATTAAAAGAAGTCGAAGTTTTTGCTGGCCTGCGTCCAGATGGTGAACCCGTAGCAGAAAAAATGCAGGTTAAAGTGCTGGGCGATGGCGAATACGAGCTTGTTCGCTCACCGTGCTTTGTAAAAGGCTTGGCTTCCGGCGACGCAATAAAGTTTGACGAGGCTGATAACAGTTTCGAAATAACCAAACATTCGGGCAACCTGTGTATTCGTGTTATTGCTCGCGAATCGCTAAGCTTATTGGCGCAGGATTTAACTCCACTAATCGAACAATTGGGTGGTTCGCTAGATTTCGAAACACCGCGCATGTTGGTGTTTTCTATTCATGTAAGCTGTGGCTTTAAAGAAATAGAAGCTATTTTGAACGACCATATAGACGAAGCCAGTGGCTCTATTTGGTTTTATGGCAATGTTTACGACCCACAGGATGGTGTAACCCCGCTAAATTGGTGGTTGCCCATCCTACAAGAAAAATAAAACCTACAGGGGCAGGCTTATGTTAAACACGTGGTTGCAACAAGCCGTATGGCACAAACTTCTCGCTGCGGCATGTGTGTTTGCCGCGTTAATTGGTTGCAAGAGTATGTCGGTTATGAACACCTCACAATCTGCTCCATCGACGGAGCAACTATTGCGCATTCCCTATACCAGCTCGCTCGATAATACGCAGCGCGAGTATTTGGTTTACCTGCCACAGGGCTACGCCGATAACCCCGATAAAGATTGGCCGGTTATGTTGTTTTTGCATGGCAATGGCGAGCGTGGCGATGGGGTAAGCGAGTTAGATTTTGTAATGGCCCATGGGCCATTGTATGAAGCGTGGATTCAAAAGCAGCCTTTGCCGTTTATTATTATTTCGCCCCAGTTACACATGTTTGATTTGCGCGAAAACGGCCCAGATTATATAAAACGCCGCACCTTAGCCAGTTTGCCTAAGCGCTTGGAAACCGGAGTGCCCGAACGCGGCCCGATGTTTGCGCGCGGCGGCCCTATGGATGGCGTACCGCAGGCGGACATGAGCAAAGTTGATATTACCCTGCCCATAGGCTGGAACTACGTGGAGCAAGACTTACTCGCTATGCTCACCCACGCGCACGCAAATTATCGCACCGATGCCAGTCGCGTTTACCTTACGGGGTTAAGCTACGGCGGCTTTGGTACTTGGTATATGGCCAGCAAGCACCCGCAGTTGTTCGCCGCTATTGCGCCTGTTGTAGGCTGGGGTCACCCAGATTTAATGGCACCCATTGCCGAGCACAAAATACCGGTATGGCAATTTGCAGCTGGGCGCGATTACTCGGTGCGTACCCAATACTTTTATGCGGGCTTAAACAAGCTAGAAGAATTGGGCCACGACAATGTGCGCTTTACCAACCACGAAGATATGGCCCACGATGCGTGGCGCCGAGTGTATCGCAGCAAAGACTTCTACGACTGGCTGCTAGAGCACAAACTAGTAGAGCAAGCCCGCTAAGTTACGCATTTAGGTTGCGGTTTGCCGTAGCGCTCAACTAATTGTTGAGCAATAGCTTGGGTGGCGGGGCCTGCGTTTTGGCGTTCTGTCTTGATTAAATAGAGTGATATAAATCGCTCCATTTTTTCGGCAAGCGCCACCTCAATTAAACTGCCCGCTTCTAGCTCTTGCAGTATTTTCTCTTTTGGCAAAAAGGCGAATCCCAAGCCGTTTTTTACCGCCTCAATGCTGGTTGCAGCATGGGTGACTGTCCACCGCTGCTCGGCGCGCAACCAACCGCTGCTCTGTTCGCGTTTGGTGCCCGTATCGCGCAGCACAATTTGCCGGTGGCGACCTAGCTCTTGTTCGGTAATGGGGCCGCTTTGCTGCATAAGTTGCACCAATGGGTGTTGCTGGCCCACCACCGGAATCATTGATACTTCGCCCAAGCGCGTGCCGCTAAACCCCGGTGGAATGGTGCCGGTAAGCACTAAATCTGCTTTGCGGCCAAGTAATGCTTCTTCTGTACCCGATAGGGTGGTTTCCAATATGCGTAACCGTGTTTGCGGGCTGCTTACCGAGAAATGCTGCAAGGCGCAAAACACCGCGCCCATACTAAACAGGGCATCCACGGCAATGGTTACCTCAGATTCCCAGCCGCTGGCTAAGTATTTAGCGGTGTTTTCAATGGTGGCCGCTTGCGCGAGTAGGTCGGTGGCGTGGCGATACAATTGCTTACCCGCTTCGGTAAGCACCGCTTTGCGCCCCTGCTGGGTAAGCACGGGTGTAGGTAGCTGCTCTTCGAGCTTGGCTATGGCATAGCTCACCGCCGACTGGCTTTTGTTAAGCGCCTCTGCAGCTTTGGCAAAGCTGCCTTCGTCTACTACGGCCTTAAAGGCCGCCCATTGTTCCAAGCTTATTTTAGGTATCATAAATAGATTTATTGATTAAATAATTTGATCATTTAGATCGAATATAGCGTACATTTAATCAGAATATAAGATTTAAACTGGCTTCAATGATTAACAACACGAGGCCATAGCCATGACAACCGAATCACAATCAGCAGTAAAAACCATCCTTCATG
Source organism: Saccharophagus degradans 2-40 (assembly GCF_000013665.1). Taxonomy (NCBI): domain Bacteria; kingdom Pseudomonadati; phylum Pseudomonadota; class Gammaproteobacteria; order Cellvibrionales; family Cellvibrionaceae; genus Saccharophagus; species Saccharophagus degradans. The sequence continues at coordinate 4,744,477 of NC_007912.1, read as the reverse complement.
TAGAATCTAGCCTGTTCGGCGAGGGCGGTGTTTCCAGCCAGCTCTCTACAGAGCTAGTGACAAAGTTGCAAAACAAATACGCAGACGTAAATGCCAAGGTAAATACAAACGTAAAGATTGTTAAGCGCAATTTAGCCGCCGAGCCCATTCCCCATTTAGACCTAGCCACTATTACCGCAATTGGTGAAGGCAAGCCAGTAATAGGCGATACGCTTATTCAAGAGCTAAAAGATGCCGACATAGTGGTGTTGGGGGTGCCAATGTACAACTTTGGCGTACCTTCGGGGCTTAAAGCGTGGTTTGACCATATAGCCCGTGCTGGCAGCACATTTAAATACACCGAAACGGGGCCTGTGGGCCTGTTAGAAAACAAAAAAGTGTATGTCGTTACTTCACGCGGTGGCTACCACAAAGACGCTGCCAGCGATGTAGAAGTGCCATTCCTAAAAACATTTTTAGGCTTTTTAGGGTTAAACGACGTAGAGTTTATTTACGCCGAAGGGTTAAATCTTTCTGGCAAACGTGAGCAGGGCTTGGCCGACGCAAGTGCAAAAATAGCGGCGTTGGTGGGCGAGGAGGCAGCATGAGCAACCGCACCGTAGTAGAACAACTTCAAGGGCGCGCCACATCCGATGGCGATGGCGTAAAGCTATTGCGCGTGTTTGGCGGCCCGCGACCAGAGCGCTTTGACCCTTTTTTAATGCTTGACGAGTTCGGCTCGGAAGAAGCCTCCGACTATATTGGCGGCTTCCCACCCCACCCGCATAGGGGCTTCGAGACAGTTACTTATATGTTGCAGGGTAAAATGGAGCACCGCGACCACATGAAAAACGTGGGGTTGCTGGCCGATGGTGACGTGCAGTGGATGACCGCCGCCAAAGGCATAATTCACTCTGAAATGCCTAGGCAAACCGAAGGTAAAATGCGCGGGTTTCAATTGTGGGTAAATTTGCCCAGCAAAGCCAAAATGGGCCCAGCCCATTACGATGATATTGCTGCAGATCGTATCCCTGTGTACGAGCTTAATGGAGCAACAGTCAAAGCCATTGCTGGTGCGACAGAAGTAACAGATAACGCCGCCAAAACCCATGCTATAAAAGGTGTAACCCAAGTGGTAGACACCGAGGTGCTATACCTAGATGTGCATTTGACTGAGGGCGCCAGCGTAAATATATCGCTGGCCGATAGTCACAACACATTGGTATACACCTACGATGGCACAGCGGCAATTGGCCCACAAAATACACCGGCCCCAGCCCAAACCGTAAGCCGCCTAAGCGAAGCCGGCAGCTTGCAACTAAGTAACAGTGCCGCAGAAGTGACGCGGGTGCTTGTAATAGCCGGCAAACCCCTGCGCGAACCGATAGTGCAATACGGCCCGTTTGTAATGAACACGCAGGAGGAGATCAATCAAGCGATTGCGGATTATCAGGCGGGGGTGTTGACGGACTAGAGCTAAGATCACGTTATTTAGAGCTTCCTTACCAGTTTGCGCGGCGTTTTTTCGTTAATTTTCCGCAAGCCTGTTAGAATGCGCTTCCAGAAAATTTATCAATTTAGGCGTGTACGTGAAGCTAAAAGAATTGCCGCTATCGTTAAAAACGGCCTGGCGCCTGCGCAGGACCCCCATCGAAAAACTAGGGGTCGACGCATCGCCTGCGCCAAGTGGTTTAGTTATATCGCTAACTTCAATTGAAAGCCGTCTCGCCCGTTTAGACCTCACTATTCGAAGCCTTTTGGCGCAGGATATGGCTGCAACAAAAGTGATGCTTTGGTTGCACCATAGCTTGAAAGCAAAGTTACCGGCAAAGCTGCTGGCATTGGTGGGTCAAAGGTTTGAGATTCATTATTCAAATGAAACCTGCTCCCATCGCAAATTGGTAGAAACACTCCGTTTGAATTTTGAGCAAACTGTCGTCACGTGCGATGATGATGTTATGTACCCTACCGACTGGTTGCGCCGCTTAGTGGATGCGCACATAGCCTTCCCTAATTGTATTGTTGCCCATGAGTGTCGCGAAATAAATTACGATGAACAGGGTAAACTACAGCCTTATTCGCAGTGGAATAGCGCGACACCTAACTCCAGCAAGGCTAATACTCTAGCTATCGGCTACGGCGGTGTGCTTTACCCGCCAAAGGCGTTGCCTGTTCAAGTATTAGACAAGGCGGAATACGATAGGTTGGCACCCAGAGCAGATGACTTGTGGTTTAAGGCGATGAGTTTGTTGAACGGTACTCAAGTTCGCCGCACAGAAAACTGCCGGCCTAAGCCTGTGCCTGTTATTGCTTCGCAAGGCGTATCGTTAAAAAAGCACAACGTGCGCGAAGACGGTAATGTTATTCAGTGGCAAGCGCTAGATAAACACTTTAATTTAAAAGCCAAAATAGTTGGCGGTAATAACGGCGATCGAGTTAAGTAAAACTATGGCTACCGAAGCAAAAATAAGTGTAATTTTTTCTACCTACAATTCTCCCAAATGGTTGGAAAAAGTATTGTGGGGGTTTGATTGCCAAACCGATGATAACTTTGAAATTGTGGTTGCGGATGATGGTTCGAAAGAGGATACGCAACGTGTGATAGAGAAATTTGCCGCTCAAAGTAGCGTGCCTGTTAAACATGTTTGGCAGGAAGACGACGGTTTTCAAAAATGTAAAATTTTGAACAAAGCCATTGTCGAAGCCGAAGGTGAGTATTTAGTGTTTACTGATGGCGACTGTGTGCCACGCAACGATTTTATTGCTGTGCACCGTCAGCAGGCTGAAGCAGGCCGGTTTTTATCTGGCGGATATTTAAAACTAAATATGCCGGTAAGCCAAAAAATTACCCGAGAAGATATTAAATATGGCCGCTGTTTTGTGCCTGCCTGGTTGCGTGATAACGGTATGCCATCCACCAAGGGGTTTATGAAATTAAATGCGGGGCGTTTGGCGGGCTTGTTAAATAAAATCACACCAACTAAGCCAACGTGGAATGGGCACAATGCTTCGTGTTTTAAAAGCGATGCGCTGCGTATTAATGGCTATGACGAGCGTTTGCGTTACGGTGGATTAGATCGGGAGTTTGGCGAACGATTAGAAAATGCAGGTATTGCAGGTAAGCAAATTCGTTATAGCGCTGTGGTTGTGCACTTAGATCACGCACGCGGCTACGAGAGTAAAGAAACCTGGCAAAACAATCGCGATATTCGCCAAGCGGTTAAAGACGGTAAATTAGTAGAAACGCAATTCGGCATAAAGCAACACCGCCTTTAATAGATGTTTGGTAAATATAAAGCAGCAAATCACAGTGGATAAAGAACTAATAGCATTACTTGTTGGCAACTCCAACTCGCGCTTTTCTGGCGTGACGTCTACTATGCTGCAAACTCTGCCTTATCAGCAAGAATTAATGCCCCTGCGTGTGCTGGGGGCACATCACCTGCCCGATACATCCATTGCCATTTCGTTTAAACAGGCGCGCAAGCTATTAAAGCAAAGCACTGGCCCTGTGGTTTTTCACGCTCGTCGCAACGATGAAATGATACAGGCGCTTATTTTAAAGCATGTATTTGGCGCGAATTTAAAAATTGTTTTTACGTCTACTGCGCAGCGTTATCACAGTGGCTTAACGCGTTGGCTTATTAACCGTATGGATGGTGTTATTTCTACTTGCCAAGCGGCAGCGAGCTATATGGTGCGCAAGCCCGATGTGATTATTCCCCACGGTATTCACAGCGACAAATACGTACGCGCCACCAATCGACAAGCAATATTGGCAAAATGGCAAATAGTTACCCCCCACGTTTTGGGTATATTTGGCAGGGTGCGCGCGCAAAAAGGGGTGCATTTGTTTGTGCGCGGTTGTATAGCGCAATTAAAAAACAATCCTAATTTTACCGCATTGGTGGTGGGTGCTATTAAGCCCGAAGATAAGCCGTTTGCCGATAGTTTGCAGCGCGAAATAGATGCCGCTGGCTTAACGCAGCGGATTCGTATTTTAGGCGAGCAACCATTTGCGGCTTTGCCGGAACTGTTTTCGGTGATGGATTTAGTGTGTGCACTGAGTAATAACGAGGGCTTTGGTTTAACCGTACTTGAAGCCATGAGTAGTGGTGCCGCAGTATTGGCAACCGAAGCTGGGGCTTGGCCCGAGGTAGTGCGTCAAGGGGTAGATGGGCTGGTGGTGCCGGTAGAAAACCAGCAGGCGGTAAATGGTGCGTTAGCACAACTGCTGGCTAACCCTGGCAAGCTTGCTGAAATGGGAATAAATGGCAGGGCGCGCATTGAAGCGCACTACCAAGTGCAAACTGAAGCGAAAGCGCTGTGTGATTTTTTTAAGCGAGTCGCTAGCAGCTAGCTATTAAGCAATGGCTAGCGCGTAAAATTCCAGCGCAAGCTAAGTGCGATGCTGGTAAAGTCTAAAAACATATCTGTGCGATCGCCGCTTGGGTCGCTTGCTAATTTGCGATCGCGGGCTAGGCCGCTGCCGTAGCGAGCTTCCACAACTAGGTCTAGTTTATCGATAATATTTAAGTAGCTGGCATTTACCCCTGTGTAGTAGCCGTTTTGGGGTAGGCCTGTATCCAGTGTGGCTGCGCCAAAAAAAGCGCCAATGCGCATTGCTTCGTTTAGTTCGTATTCGTAATCTAGAGCGCGCAGGGCGAGCATTTTTTGCCCCATTATGCGGTCTATATCTACGCCAAATCCAAACCAATGTTTGTTACTGTCTCCGTAATTATTTTTTACGCTGGCACCAAGGTGTAGGCCTGTGCCGCTTTCAGCTTCATCGGGTAAGCTGTTGTCTTCTTCTAGCTGTTGCACGCTATAACTTTGCAGGCCAGCAGCTAAATTAAATTCGTAAGCGTTGGCGCCGCAGGCGAGCAGTGTTGCGAATATAAAAAATATGTTTTTACTGATTACCATCTAATAAACCCCGATAAATAGGAATAGCTTTCGCCCAATACATTTTCGCCATTAATTGCGCTAGCGCCCACAATTGTTGGCCCCCAAGCGCGGGCATATTGTAGGCTTAACTCTTGGCCGTTAACGCCCCCACCTGCAATACTGTTGTCGCTTTGCACTGTGCGCAAGGTTGCAGTAAGTGACGAGCCTGCGTAGTTATCCCAAATAATTTTTAGCGTTTGCGCATTGCCGCCGCTGTTATCAAGCGCTTTGCGCATATTGGTTTGCCAGTGGCCAATCATGCTGCCATCGTTTTGCATACCGTCACCAAAGTTGCTGTTTACATACCAACCGTTTTGCCATTCGGCGTGCTCGTAGGTGACGTCGAAGTGGTAAGGCAAAACAGGTAAGTGCAAACCGTACATCATGGCGCTGTTGCCAAAATGAATATCTGATGCGGCGGAAGTATCCTCCCCTGCGTATTCCATATATACCGAAAATGGAAAACCTTCGCTAAAGGTGTAGCGGGTGGTAATGGATGATTGCTGGTTGCCAAAGTCGCGACCTTCCATGCCAATGTTATCTGCCGCTTTGGCGTTGTAGAGCGCATCGAAAACCGATTTAGGGTCTTGGTCGCGGTCGGCGCCGCCAAACTGAAGCAGCCTGTTAAAGCCAATGGCAAAACCTTCAAGGGGCTCAAAGCTTAGGTGAGTGACCAGTAGTTTAGGGTAGCCGGTTAGGTCTTGGCTGGGGTCGGCTTGGCTTTCTATTTTGTCCGATTTCGACATTCTAGAAAGCGATACTTCGTAGCGAATACCAAAATCGGTGAATGGCTGGCTATTAGACAGGGTGATGCCGGGCATGGCGGCGGCATTGGTAGTCACTAGCATATCGCTGTCTTGAAATGGGCCGCTCCATTGGGTGCGATAGCCAATATCGGCTTGCAGCGCATCCCAACCCAGCGAGATAAAGGAGCCTTCCAAGCTTACATCATTGCCCTCCACAGTGCCCTCGCGCACTATGGCACCGGCATTAATGGCCATAAAGTCATTTACCGCCCAATACCCGTTTAGCGAGCCGTAAAACTTACTGTTAGTGCCTTGGCCGCGGCGGTTGTTAAGGGTGTGATCGCTACTGGAACCCTTGCCAGCTTCGGCAGACATATGGGTTAAGCCTACGGTTTTGTTGTAGCGCGCAATGTACTGGCGAATACCTTGGCTAAGTGCCGGGTCTTTATCGCCTACTTTTTCTAGTGCGCGAATCACGTCGTTAATTGCTATGGGGCGTTTAATGGTTGGCATATTGGCCAGTACAAATAGGCGCTCAACTCGCGCTTCTGCCTCGGGCGCTAATTGCGTGGGCAAGTAGAAGGTACCGGCTATTGCAGTAGAGGATATGCCGCTACAAAGGGCTGCGGCTATGCAGCTGCGTAATATTGTTGGTCGCATAGTGTCGATTGGGCTGATCCATTGTAAATACATGTGCAAGGTGCGGGGGAGAGGGGCGCGAAAAGTGTGCTCTGCGCATTGTATTTGTATTTTACCCTGTGGCATCCCGCCAAGGCGGCAACGATACCACAATCATCTTAAAAGGGCGCGTGAAGAGGGTGGGATAATTGTAAAAAGCTGTAGGGATTAAATAGGCAGTGGCGCTTTTCAAACGCCACTAGGTACAGTACAAGCCTTAATCAAAAAAGCGTGTAAAACTAGCTACTTCTTCTCTTGGTGTGCGGTAGCTGTTAATAAGGGCGCTTTTATCTTCGTAGCCCAGTGCCATGCCGCAAACCACAATGTAGTTATCGTCGTAGCCTAGGGTTTGTTTCACTATGTCGGGGTATTCTGCCAGCGCTGCTTGCGGGCAGGTTGCCAAGCCCTCTTCAACTGCTGCCAGCATAATGGATTGGATAAACATGCCGTAATCCATGAATGAGCCGGTTTCCATAATTTTATCCATTAAAAAGTACATTACAACGGGGGCACCAAAGGAATGGTAGTTTGCTTCCCACTGTTCAGCTCTGCGAGTGGTGTCTTCCTTTTTTATGCCCAAGGTACTGTAGAGTTGTAGCCCGCAAGCTACTCGGCGCGGCTTGAAAGGTGCCTTCCATTCGGTAGGGTAGTAATTATAGGCCATGTGGCCCTTACCCCCTGCACGGAACGTTGCCACCATTTTATTGGCAATGTCATCGCGGGTTTTGCCTGTTGTTACGGCCACCTCCCAGGGTTGGGTGTTGGTGCCTGAAGGCGCACAACGGGCGGCGTTTAATATACGAGTAATTACTTCCTGTGGCACGGGCTTGTCTAAATAGGCACGCACAGATTTGCGCTGTTGTAACGCTTCGCTCACTTTCATATTGCTACCTTTTTACCTTTAAGCTGACTCGAAATAATTGCATGTCGCTAGTCTAGGTTCTAGTTCTACCACTTATACCGGCATTTTACCATTTAGCATAAAACACCCCATTTTGACGAAGTTGAAGGCACTATAGCACTATGGAAATCGGACAGTGTTTAGGGGATTTGGGCATGTTAACGGCGAATAATATTCACAAGGCTTACAGGTTAAATAAAAAAGAGCAAAAATTGCAGCACGCCAAACATATTCAGGTGCTAAAGGGCGTAAGTTTTAACTGTAAGCCCGGTACCGTAACGGGTTTGCTGGGTGTGAATGGGGCAGGCAAAACCACCACCCTGCGTACGCTGACTGGTGCCATAAGCGCCGACAAAGGCAATGTGACTCTGGATGGCTTAGATGTGCATACCAATAAGCAAGCCGCGCTTGGCTTGGGGTTTCATTCGGCGAGCACAGCGCTATATAAACGTTTGAGTGTATTGGCGAATCTTGAATTTTTTGGCGGCCTATATGGTTTAAAAGGAGCCAACTTAACTGCCCGTGTGAATGAACTGGCCGACCGATTGGGGTTCGCTCACTACCTTGAAAAGCGTGTAAAAGATCTTTCTACCGGCATGTTGCAAAAGGCTGCAATAGCGCGGGCCATTCTACACGACCCCCAAATTATTATTCTAGACGAGCCCACCACGGGGCTAGATGTGATGGCTTCTGCGAATATTATTGACTTTATTCGGCAGCAAAAAGAGTTGGGCAAAACAATCCTATTCTCTACCCATAATATGCATGAAGTGGAATCGCTGTGTGACAGTATTGTTGTGTTACATAAAGGTGTTGTGCACTTCGATGGCACGTTAGAGGATTTTTGCGGCGGGAAAGATTTAGCGCGCACTATTACTCATGTGCTTAGTGATAAGCCCGTTTAAACGCGCGAGCAAGGAGCGAATTATGTGGCATTTAATTTTACGAGATTTAAAAGATTTAATTGGCGATTTAAAGTACCTATTTATCACCCTGGGTGTTCCTTTAATTGCGACCCCGTTACTTATCTTTTTAATTGTGGGTATGTCGAGCGCTAAATCGCAACAAGAGGCAGAGCGACATTACCGCTTCGCCATAAATTCGACACAAATACTGCCCCAATTTTACACTGCCCTGAAAATGGAAAAGCAGTTTAATGAACAGGTAATCGATAAAGAAATAGAAGCTACGCAGGCATTGGAACGCGAATTGGTGGATGCGTATATTCACGTTGAAAATGATGGCGATAAAATTCTGCTAACAATCTATCATCGCGAAACAAATCAATACAGTGAACTTATTAATAAGCTTAAAGCTATCGCAGAAAATGCAAACAATGCATTGCGCTCCGAAAAATTCGATATGCTGGGTATTGATAAAGTACAGCAAGGCAATTTGCTAGAGCCAGTTGTGGTATCAGATAAGTTAGTTAAAGAAGAAAAAGAAGTGGTCGGCCAGTACCTTGGTATGGCGTTCAACTTTATTATCGTAATCTGGGTATTCACCGCAATGATGACGGTTGCGGCAGAACTAATAACCAGCGAAAAAGAAAATAAAACGTTAGAAACGCTGCTTATAAGCCCGGTATCGCGTTCCAAAGTGTGTTTATCTAAATGGTTAAGTGTAACTGCCGTGGGTATGTTCTCTAGCTTAGCTACCTTGCTTACGTATTCTCTATCGCTGGCTATTGCGAGTGCGGTGTCCGATATAGCGTTTATAGAGAAAATACTTTCGTTTATTTCATTTTTCGAGGTTTTGCTGTTGTGGGTACTGTTAATACCTCTATGCTTATCCATTGCCGCTGGCCTTACTGTTATTGGTATAAATGCATCTACTCTTAAAGAATATCAGGGGTCGGCATCATTCTTGATGATACTCGTTATGGTTCCAGCCATGCTAGTGCTTAACGGGGTGTTAGAGTGGAATAGCAGCACACAGTGGATGCCAGTAATAAACCTTATTGTTGCCAATATAGAGGTGATTAAAGGTACGCTTACTTTATCTGCTGTAGCGCCGTTGGTTATTAGTAACGCTGCATTAATCGCAGCGTTAATGGTGGTGGCAAATAAGTTGTTTAACACAGAGAAAGTATTGTTTTCAAATTAGATTACTGCTTAGCAGTAAATAGCTATGCAACATAAAACCACGTATTTGGAGCGCTATAAAATGACTAAAGAAGAGAAAGACTTAATTAAAATGCCAGGCATAGGTGTAGCATTTAGTATTGTGTTGTTCACTACCCTTGGTATGGGTAGTGATTCCATGTGGAAATATCTAGTGGTGGGTGCCTTTATGGGGATGTGTATTGAGCTGTTGCGCCTATGGTTTATAAGTGAGGATGCCGATGAAGATTAATGCACATCGGTACTCCTAGCTTTAATACACAGCAAGCTAACCTAAGCTCAATAGGCACCGTAACTTTTATAAGCTAAGTATTTCTTTTAAACGTGTAGCGTGCCTGCGCGATACCGCAATTTGTTCACCGTTTTTCAAAGTGAGCTGGTAGCCGCCGTTTACCCAGGGTTGAATGTCGGTAACAAATTCTAGGTTTACAATATGCTGGCGGCTGGCGCGAAAGAACGTTAAATCTGGTAGTCGCTCTTCTATTTTAGATAAAGCTCTATAAACAAAAGCTTTTTTACTATCAAAATACACTTGCGTGTAGTTGCCGCAGCTTTCGAAGCGAATAATTTTTGCCAATTCTACTAAGTGGCATTGGTCGCCATCTTTAATAAATATACGGCTTTTCTCTTCCAGCTGCGCAGTGGTATCTACCGGTGTATCTGTATAGTTTGGCTCTGCTTCACGGTCGGCTTGCTGGGTTGGTTCGCGCTGTAATTTATCTAGGGCTTTTTGTAAGCGCTCTGCCGAAATAGGTTTAAGCAAATAATCTACTGTATCGTAATCGAAAGATTTAATTGCGTAGTCGGCATATGCAGTTACAAAAATAATTCTGGGGCTATAATCTAGCGCCTCGAGTACCTGAAAGCCGTCTTTGCCTGGCATGTTTATATCCATAAACACCAGTTGCGGGCGCAATTTATTTATTTGCTCTATGGCTTCGTCTGCGCGGCCGCTGTCACCCACTAAATTTAATTCTGTGTGCTCAGCCAGTAAATCGGTAAGTTCCTTTCTAGCCAAGCGGCTATCTTCTACTACATAGGCTTTCATTGTTCACCTCTAAGCGCGCTGCTAGGTGGGTTAGTATGGAGATTGGTTTCATAAGGTATAGTTAGTGTGGCCACTACCCATTGTTCACTTGGGTTATCTGCACGCGGTTGCATGGTTAAGCTAAAGTGGCCGCGATTGCCATAAAGTAAATTTATGCGCGCTTGAATATTACTAACGCCAATACCAAACCCTTCGCGTGAATGGTGCTGCTCTATTACACCGCTGTTGGCGACAAAACATGTTAATTGATTGCCCTGCTGGCTAATGTTTAAGTGCAGGTCGCCGCCATCTGGCAGGTGGCTAATGCCGTGTTTAATGGCGTTTTCTACCAGCATTTGCAACACCATGGGTGGAATAAATGCGGGCATGGCATTGGGGTGGATGGTTTCGCTGTAGCGTAAGCGCTCTTCGTGTTGTATTTGTGCCAAGGCGATGTAGTTATTTACTAGTACTATCTCGTCGCTTACGCGGGTTTTAAGTTTACTTTTCTTGTACACAGAAGAGCGCAATATATCGGATAGGGTAACCAGTGCAGCGCGCGCTTTTTCGCCGTCTTCTTTTACCAGCGCGCGAATATTGTTAATGGCATTAAAAATAAAGTGTGGATCGAGTTGACCAGAAAGCGTATTTAATTGGGCTTCTTTTAAATCGGCTTCCATTTGAATGGCTTGCACATCTGCTTGTTTTTTATTTCGGTAGGTAACACTAATAGAGTAAAACAAACACCATAAAAAATAAGCGCCAATATAAAACGCCCAATTACCAAGAAATAGAAATTCCTCGCGGGCTATTTTTTCATAGGCTAAGTACTGCACATCATCGAACATGGCAAATACATACAGCCAGGATAAAGTATTTAAAATACATGCCGAAGCGAGGCCCACAGCAATACAAATTAATAGTATTTTAAAAACAAAAATAATAGGGTTGGTATCTAAAAAGCTGTAACTTTTTAGCATTTGGCGCATATAGGGGCTGTATAAAATGCCCGCAATAACTGTGGATATAGTAACAAATATATTCAGGCCAATATTAAGTTGTGCCAGTTCCCATACTTGGATAACAGAAAAATAAAAGGCAAGAATAGACCAGCCAGAAAGGTTGTAGAGCCAAAAGCTAGGTGCGCTGCTTTTAATAAATTGCTGCCAGTTAAGTAAGCGTGAAGCGGGGCTAAGCGAGGGTGCTTTATTAAAGTAATGGGCGATAAAAATAACAAGCGCAGCAAGACCTACCATATTTAACTGCTGGTTTAGCCAGCCTAGATGGTAGCTCGCATGGCGATTAACCCGCTCAAAAGCTCCTGCGGTGGCGGTGCTTGCATCAACCAATGCCGTATTCATTGCTTGCGCATCAATCAAAAGATGTGGCTGCAATATATTTACTATTATTGCGTTAGTTGCGTTTTGCACTCCGCTCATAATTATGGCTATTGCCGGCACAAGGCCAATTAACAATGGCAGTTGCGCCAATAATCTACTGTTACCTATGCTGCTATCAAAGCGAATTAATAAACAACACTGCAAAAAGAAAAAGACAACGGGAATAAAAACTAGGGCAGCTATAGTCACAGAAGGCATAGCCATAGGTATTTCTGACCAACAGCGTGCGCCGTAAGCTATAAACGCAGTTAGCGGTAGTGCCGTACATAACACGCTAAGGCGTGTAGCGCGATTACTAATATCGAATTCTGGCGAAGGTTGGTTGGTTAAACCGTTGCGGTCTGCTGCAACGGCGCAATACAGTGCCGCCCAGCTAAAAAACATATAAAAATGGTTGCTCCAACTACCGATAAATGTGCGCATAGCCTCTTCGCGCCATTGGGGCGCACGGGCATCCCCAAAAGCCGTTAGCACATCGCCAAAAGCCTGCCATTGCCACACTACCTGCCAAGCAAATGCTAATAACCAGCTGCCAATTAGTAGAGCAGGCAGCAAGGTGAATATGCCGCGTTTATGCCAGCCCAATTGCCAATAGGTTGTTCGAAACACCAAAATAAGTGAGGTGATAAGCACGAACTCTGTAACCAGTAGGCTTAGTGGCAGGCTAAAGTGCTGGTTGTAGTAAAAGTCGAAACAGCGGTTTACCCCTATATACAGGACGAACCCAAGCATATGTACTAGCCAAAAAGTGCTACTGGCTTTTAGGGCGTGCGGAAAATTTATAGACATTGCTGACATAGGGCATTTATACCGCACGATGCAGGCGTGCGCAGTTGTAAGCTAAATGTAATGGGCACTGTATCTTACCTTGTTGGCCAGTCAAGTAAGGGGCTTTATGTGCAGCGGTAGTTAGGCTGGTTTAGCGGGTGTTATAGCGGTTGTGGGGGCTATGATGAGTTGGGAGGGTACTGCAGAGTGCCATAGACAGTTGCAGGAAAAGTGAAGGGGGTTGAACTTGCAGGGTTTAACACTATTTTAAGGTTGATTCGCTGCGCGTATTTGTAAAATGTAAGCGCGCGGAAACTTGCTGCACTAATAGCACTCTATTAACTTTCTAGAACTAAAACGAATGTTAGCACTAAAACGAATATTTGCAGCAAAACGAATAGTAACCTGCAGCCCAAGCGTATCAATAGGAGCCGGCCATGTCACAACTCACACAACATACTCGTACTTGTCGTATACGCAAATGGGGGCGAGCGGCTTATTTGGCGGCTAGGTTGAGTGTGTTGCTGAGCGGATTAGTGGGTGCATTACTGGGCGCAAGTGTACAACTGCACGCCGCACTTCCAGCCAGTGTAAATGGTGAACCCTTGCCATCGCTGGCCCCCATGCTTAAGCAAGTGAACCCTGCTGTAGTAAATATTGCTACCTACTCTACTTTTCGACAGGCCTATAACCCGCTGCTAAACGACCCCTTCTTTCGCCATTTTTTTAACGTACCAGATTCCTATCGCCAGCAACCGCAAACCCAAAAGCGGCAACAAAGTGCGGGGTCTGGGGTAATAGTGGATGCAAAAAAGGGTGTGGTGCTAACCAATTACCACGTAGTGAAAGATGCCGACGAAGTGCAGGTTTCGCTCATCGATGGCCGCGCCCTTATCGCTGAAGTAGTGGGCAGCGACCCCGAATTGGATATAGCCGTGCTTAGGGTAAAAGCCGATGACCTAACCGACGTTAAAATGGTGAATTCAAGCTTGCTAGAGGTGGGCGACTTCGTAGTCGCCATTGGCAACCCGTTCGGGCTTGGGCAAACCGTTACTACGGGCATTGTAAGTGCGCTGGGGCGAACAGGCTTAGGTATAGAAGGCTACGAAAATTTTATTCAAACCGACGCCTCTATTAACCCTGGCAACTCCGGCGGTGCGCTGGTGAATTTACGCGGTGAATTGGTGGGTATTAACACCGCTATTATCGCCCCTGCTGGCGGCAATGTGGGTATTGGTTTTGCCATACCTATTAACATGGCTAAAGCGAGCATGGAGCAAATACTTAAACACGGTAAGGTGCAGCGGGGCCATGTGGCGATAAGCGTGCAAGATATAACCCCAGACTTACGCGAAGCATTTGCCCTTAAAAATGGCCAGCACGGGGTGGTAGTTACCGGGGTTGGCGAAGGTTCCGATGCGCAAAAGGCGGGCTTACAAGCGGGCGATATTATAGTAACCGTAGATGGTGAAAACATTAATTCACGCGGCCAGTTAAGCAGCCATTTAGCGGTTAAGGCGGTGGGCGCAAAGGTAAAAATAGGGGTTATTCGCAAAGGTAAGCGCTTAGACATTAACGTGCCCATTAGCGACCCTCACGCGGCGTTAACCAGCGGTCAACTACATCCGCTTTTGGAGGGGGCACGTTTTGAAAATAACCCAGATGGAGAAGGTGTAATCGTTGCTGCGCTTTCGCCAAAATCTTATGCCGCGTACAGCGGCTTGCGTCCAGGTGATGTAGTGCTTGGCGCTAATGATTATCAAGTTGTTAACTTAGAGTCTTTTCAGCGCGCGTTAAAACGTAACAAAAAACAAGTATTACTGTTAGTTGCACGCGGCAACCGTGCTTTACATATTGTTATTCGGTAGAATGCGCCGCACAACGGCAATGGCTAGTTAATACAAATTCAATGTTATGCGCGCTACACACCGCTGTTTAGGCAGCTTCAATACGCTTATTTCAAGGCGGCGAACCGACCGGGGCAGGGCTATGCCGGCTCGATGGTTTGCTGCGCTTGCTGCTTGTGTATTGGTTGTCGCGCAGGCATTCTCGCTCGGCCACTACACGCAGGCGCATATTTTAGGGCACGGCTCAGAAGCTAATGTGGCAGGCGCATTGCACCATGTCGACCATGCGCTAACAGGCGAAATAGCTACAGCAACCACTAAAGCAGGTGTGAACGAAGTAGATAGCCCCCAAAATAGCCATTTAATAGATTGCGACCTCTGTGGCCATAGCTTAGGTTTAGCTGCAGCGGTTACCTCCACCGATTGGTATCGCAGCTTTGTTGCTGTACCACTTGTTTTAACCTATCAATATCAGCCCGCTTCGGCCCCGCTGCCGTACAGTTTTGCCTCTTCGCGTGCACCGCCCGCTCATTACATCGTTTAACTTTTTATTCTATTTATTTCGATTTAAACGTTATATCGCAAGCATTTGCTAGTGCGTTATTGCTTGTTTGGCAATGACCTAGCCGTGCGTGTGAAAGATTGCGGAGAGCAAAATGAAAACTTTTTTTACTGCACGTATATTGGGTGCGGGTACTTTGGGTGCAGGTGCTTTGGTTGCATGTACATTTACCAGCGCGGTTGCGCAACAAGCCGAATCTTTAGGCGAAATAGAAACGCCTCACATTGATCACTTAGAAGAAGTGCATGTAATTAGTTCGCCGCTTAATCAAACCCAGCAAGACACCGCATTAGCCATAACAATGCTTAAAGATGAAGCCTTACGCAATGCTGCCAGTGGCAGCTTAGGTGAAACGCTAAGTCAGCAAGTGGGTATTCACAGCGCGAGTTTTGGTGCTGGTGTTGGTCAGCCAGTGGTGCGCGGCCAAACTGGTAACCGCGTGGCGGTGTTGCAAAATGGTATAGCAGAGTTGGATGCCGCTACTGCCAGCCCCGACCACGCAAACAGCGTAGAGCCGTTAATCGCCAAGCGGATAGAAGTTATTCGCGGCCCAGCAACCTTACTTTACGGTAACGGCGCCATAGGTGGTGTGGTTAATGTGGTGGATAACCGCATTCCAGAACAAACGCTAGAAAACGCCGTCGCGCTTGAGGCACGCTACAACAGCGTAAACGATTTAAACAGCCAAGTTATTGTTATTGAAAATAACCTAGGCGCGTTGAATTTTCACTTAGATGCTTCGCGTCGCCGTGCGGGCGAACTAACCATACCCGTTGCAGCAGAATCTGAAGCGCTGCACGCATTGCATGAAGATGACGAACACGACGAGCATGAGGAAGAAGAGGGTCTTGAGGAGGGACATGAAGAGGATCACGCCGATGAACACTTAGACTCAAGCAGCGGTGTATTAGCAAATTCAAGTTTAAAAGATTGGAGCGCAAACATCGGTGCTAGTTGGGTGCTGGATGCTGGTTTTGTAGGTTTAAGTTACGGCAAAGTACGCAAGAATTACGGTTTACCCTTGGGCACCCATGTACATGCAGGGCACGACGAGCATGATGAAGAAGAGGGTGTAGAAGAGGGTGTAGAAGAGAGTGCAGAAGAGAGTGCAGAAGAAGAGCACCACGAAGAAGTAGAAAAAGTGCGCATTGCCATGCAAACAGAACGTTGGGAATTTAAAACTCAGTGGGATTTAAGCAATAACCTAATACAGCAATTAGAAGCTAGTGCGAGCTATACCGAATACAAGCATCAAGAGTTGGAATATTTTGTTCATGAAGAACATGAGGACGAGCATGAAGAACATGAGGAAGAACATGTTGAATTAGAAGTTGAAACTGGCACCGAATACCGTCGCAGCGGTAGCCAATTAAAATTAATTGCTCGGCAGCAACCTGCAACACTGCTTAATGGTGAGTTAACCGGCGCTTGGGGTGTGCAACTTGCTAATGCAACCATGCAAGCCGAAGGGGAAGAAGCGTTTATCCCTCACACCAAACTGCGTTCGAATGCAGTATTTGTAGTGCAGCAATTAACGCAAGAAAATTGGATATTCGAAACGGGCTTGCGGGCAGAAAGCCTGCAACTTAAACCCGATGCCTGTGATGAACAAAATAATACGTTTAGCGCAAGCGGCTCGGTTGTACGTAAATTAAATAACAATAGTAATTTAACCGCGGCTTATAGTGTGTCCCAGCGCGCCCCAGCTAGCGAAGAGCGCTATTCAAATATAGATATTACAACTTGCCAATTAAAGGCCGACCCAGAAACGTGGGTAGCACATGGCGCCACCGCGCAATATGAATTAATGGCGACAGGGTTAGAAAACGAAACTGCCCACAATATGGAAATACGCTGGCGCAAACATACAGGCGATATTCGTGCAGAGTTTACGTTATACCGCAGCAACGTAAATAATTATGTTTACTTAGCGCGTACAGGTGAAGAATTTGAAGGCCTACCCATTGCGCAATACGAGCAGGCCGATGCGTATTTCCAAGGTTGGGAAGCAGAAGTAACGTTGCCGCTAGCGGAGTGGCCTGCAAGCCATTGGGATATAACCCTATTTACCGATGGTGTGCAGGCGCGTTTGCAAAGTGGCGACAATCTACCGCGTATTCCGCCACTGCGTATTGGCGGCCAGCTAAATTGGCACAGCGATAATTGGGCGGCGAGATTGCGTGCAACGCATGTGGCGAAGCAAGATAACCTTGCCGCATTCGAAACGCCCAGCCCTAGCTATGTATTAGTGGATGCAAATATGGATTATCACTTTCATATAAATGTTGCTAACAAAGAATATGAAGCCGCCGTATTTTTAAAAGCGAATAACTTACTAAACGAAGAAATACGCCACCATACAAGCTATGTAAAAGACGTAGCACCTGGTGCTGGACGTGGCATATTGATGGGGTTACGAGCGAGTTTTTAATACAGAATTTTAGCGTTTAGTGCACTAAATAAATTGAATGCCAAAATGTTAAGTAATGGTTAAACCTGTGAACCGCTTTTAACAGCGGTGTCATGGATACGGTATAAGCTCTAGTAACTTTAATTTTTCTAAAAACAATAGTTTTGTAAAAAATAGGTTACTAGGGCTTAATACAATGAAAAAAACATCGCTAATATATATTCCATTGCAACGTTCACAGGCAACATATCGTTTGTTGTGTTTCCCTTATGCTGGGGGCAGCGCAGCTACTTATATGCAGTGGGCCGAGCAGCTAGATGCAGATATTGAACTGGCGGTTATTCAACTACCAGGTCGCGGAATTCGTCTTGTAGAAGCGGCTTATTCCACCATGGAAGAAATAGTAGACGCAATAACAAATGCGATGAACTTACTGCGAGATAAGCCATTTGTGTTTTTTGGTCACAGCATGGGGGCAAGGGTTGCCTATGAGGTGTGCTTGGCCTTGGAGCAGAAGAATAAGCCATTACCTGTACATTTTTTTGCTTCTGCTTGCGCAGCGCCCAATATAGAGCGCGAACTACCCCCTACTTATCATCTACCCAATAAAGTATTTTTGGATAAAATAGCTGCCCTTAATGGCAGCCCGCAAGCGGTGTTAGAAGACGAAGAGTTGATGGAGCTAATTCTACCTGCGCTGCGCGCCGATTTTAAAATTATCGAAACCTACTGTAATAAAAACAAACATACATTGCCGCTCGGCGTGAGTGTGCTTGTAGGCAGTAGCGAGAAATTTAAACCCGCAGCGTTAGAAAACTGGTTTGATTTATTTGAAAGTAATACCGGTATTCATACAGTTAAAGGTGACCACTTCTTTGTAGATAAAAACAAACAGCCTGTAATAGATTTTATAAACACCACCGTAACATGCCAGCTCGCAACAGCAGAGTCGGCATAAGTAAGCTGGGTGTTAATCTGAAGCGGGTGTTAAATTAGATGTGCTACTAGTGTCATTATTTGGTTTATTTAAAGGTTGGTTTACCGGTGATAAACGCACGCGAGATAAATACAGGGCGGTTAATAGTAATATTACCGCACCTAGCCAGTAGGGCGAACTTGCATGAAGATGATCGTAAACAAGTCCCGCCCATATTGGCCCAAAAACATAAGTAGCACTGTGTAATGCTGTATTTACGCCCATTAAGGCGCCTTGTTCTTTGGGGGTAACCATAGAGGACATTAGCGCACCTAAAATTGGAAATAAAAAGCCAGCGGCCATAGTGCGCAATGAAACAACCCCAAACAAAAGATTAAACGCCGGTGTGATAGATGTTATTGTTGCCATTATCGCTAAAGCGATTAAGCTAACAACAGCAACGCGTTGGTGGCCAAAGCGCTTAATAAGTGGCGGTAGTATTTTTTGTATTGCTACCAGAGAAAGGCCTGCGAAAGTAAGTAGCCCGCCAAGTTGTAGCGGTGTAGCTGAAAATTTTTCTACTAAGTATAGTGACTCTGTACTACTGAAACCGTTAAAAACAAAATTAAACAGTATTAGTACAACAAATATAGAGCCTAGCACCGGTTTGGAGAGCAGCTTAATAATAGTGGTAAAAGGGTTGATGTCTGCCAATTTTATTGGCGTGGAATTTCTGTTTTCGCGAGCCAAAGATTCTGGCAAATAAAAGTAACTTAATAGCGCAGCCAGTAAGCAGAGGGTCGCAGCCAAAAAGGCGGGCGCGGCGAGGCTTATTTCGCCAAACACTGCCCCCAATGCTGGCCCAGCCACCAATGCAACACCCCAGGCCATTCCAAACAACGTAAAATTTTTAGCCCTAGTTTCGGGTGTTGAAACATCTGCTATATAAGCGCCCGCGACAGATTGATTGCCCGCAGTAAACCCGTCTAATAGGCGTGAAATTAATAACACCCACAAAGCGCCACCCACACCAAACATAATGTAGCCAATACAAGAACCGAGCAAACTAATAATAAGCACTGGCCGCCGACCATAACTATCACCTAGCCTACCCATAAATGGTGCGGCAAAAAACTGCGCTGCCGAATACAGTGCGGTTAATACCGTAAGCATAATGGCATCGTTGCTATATTGCTGCACAATAAATGCCGCCACCGGCCACAGTAGGCTTACGCCCATTATGTCGAGGAGCAAAATAAAAAATATAATGCGCAGTGCCGTACGGGAACTTTCCATAATTACGAATCTCAGTAAGCGGTGTTTAAGTGCGGAGCGCTGCTCAACAGCATAAATACCTTGCTGTGCATAAGCGAAATATAGTGGCCACCTACAGTGGCCATGTGAATAGCAATTTGCGTTAAGCCGGTTCGGTTTCGTGCGATGCAACGGAATTTTCGCGGCTGCTCAATGGTGTTATTGGGGGTGTGATATTTTTAGACTGACGATTAAAAGGCGTTTTTTCGCGCAGCACTATATGGGTTGGCGCTACGGCTTTGGGGTCTACATAAGCGCTAAAAGCTTTGTTATCGTCTTTGCAGATAAATTGCATTACATGCCTACCCGCGGTAGCGGCACGTATCAAACCACCAGTAGTGGCCCACACACCCGAGAAATAAAAGTTCTGTAACCCCGGTAGGCCCGGGCCACTGCGTTTTACTTCTTCTTCCAGCGATTCACCGCTTTCTACAAAGGGTTGCCAGCCCAACACCGAGCCATCGTAGTTGCCTGTGTAGCGAACTTGAGTGAGGGGGGTGGCGATATCGCGTGTGGATATGGCATTGCGTAAGCCAGGGAACTTTTTTTCTAAAAAGTCGATAAGCAAATTGGCCACTTGTTTTTTTGCTAATTGATAAGCTCTGCCGCGTTTAACCGGCAGGGTGTGAATGTGCTCGCCTTTAAAATCGCGACTCACCTGTTCTTCACCTTCGGCTAGCTCGCGCCAGGGCGCTATATCGCAAAAATAACTTAGGTAAATAATACTGGTATTTCGCGGGCTTAGTTCGGGGTAGAGGGCGTTGCGAAATTGCACATTGATGCTTGCGTGGCGGATACCAATTAATTGCTCGGCCAGTTCCTCGGGTAGAATATAAGTGGTGCAATACTCACCTTCGGCAAAATGCTTTTCCAACCCTAGAAACAACGTGAAATAGCCGGGGAACACCAAATCGGGTTTGGTTATACATTCGGTATAGAGCTTGCGGTAGGTATCGTTAAGGTATTTACCCTTCAGCATACGCATAACGGTATTGTAACCGTCGCTGGCCGATACAATAATATCGGCAAACAATTTTTCGCCGTTGGATAAGCGCACACCTACAGCCGTGTTGTTCTCTACTAGAATTTCTTCTACCTTAGTATTGTAACTAACCTTGCCGCCAAGTTTGAGAAAGCGTGCCTCTATAGAGCGGGCCAGCCCAAGTGAGCCGTGCTCTGGCACACCTGCCGAATGCGTGGCATGGGAGGCGAGCTGAAAGTAGAAAGGCAGTACCGGAAAGTTAGGGTGCTTTTCATAAAGTATAAAATTAAACGCTTCTTGCAGTATTGGACTTTTAAAGTTTGCCGAATAGTCGGTCATTAAGGTCGATATTGTTTTGCGAATTAAATTAAAGTGTGGAATAAACGAGGCGAGCATGCGGGCCTTTTCGTGCCATTTCATTAACCCTACTGGTTTAAGAAAAGGGTAAACCTTTAAGCACTTAATAAACTGCCGCAAGCCTTTACAAAAGTTTTTTATAAGCTTTGTATCCTCTGGGGATATTTCGCACAAATGTTTTTCGAGTTTTTCGGGGTCGGAATAAAACCGCACCGAGTCACCGCTGGCGGTGGTAACAATATTAAATACTTCGGGGTGGCGAATTTGTTTGCCATCCAGCCCGCCAATTTCACGCCAAACGTCGTACATTTCGTTGCCCGGCCCGCTGCCAAGTAACCAGCTTACACACCAGTCAAAAGTGAACTTTCCTTTTTCCCACGAAGTACAACATCCTCCGGGTATCTCGTGCATTTCTAATAAGTGCGTTTTATAGCCATTCATTTGTGCGTAGCAACCGGTGGAAAGGCCACCTAAGCCCGCGCCTATAATTAGCATGGTTTCACGCTGTTTGTGTGCTGGCTGCATGGGGCACTCCTTGGTTGGCGGGCGTTGTTTCATCTTGATTGCTATTGTTTGTGTAGTGCTCGAGGCTTTGAGTGTTGCAATCGTTAATTTGCAGTAAGGAAGCGGTGATACACTTCGCTGCGTGAATACCTTTTGCCAACACCGTGGGGCTGCCGCTTTGCGCGGCAGCCTTAGGTGATGAATTTGATGAAGTGTTTACGTTAAGCAACATATTCTTCGCTCCCCTCTAGTACAGAGAGTGCAAGTTGTGCGTTTTTCTCTACGTATTGTTCATCTAGCATGTCGGCGTGCTTACCTGCGCCTTTCAATACAGTTACTTGTGTAGCACAGCCATGCCAGGAACCTTCCTCACCCGATGCGTAGAACACGAGCTTATCTTCATCAGAAATAACCGTAATAGCAGCGTTAACAGTGCCAATATTCGGTGTGCGACTAGAAAAGCCAATGTAGTCGCGCGCTTGCTCTAAAGTCTCAGTCGCTACTATTTCTGACCCCACGTGTTTGCGCAAATGTTCACTTAATTCTTTTTCAAACTCGGCGAGGTGTTGTTCTCCAAAATTAAACTCCTTGGCTGTTCGATAGGAATCCATAATTACCACGTTGGCAACAACGTGACCGCGCGCCTCTAGCAATTTAGCAATTTCGAAAGCGAGGTTGCCACCTAACGAGTAGCCAAACAAAGTGTAAGGCCCTAGGGGCTGCTGCTGTGTAATCAGGTTGGCATAGCGTTCTACTTTGTCATCACCGGTTAAATAGTTAAACGAGATAAGTGTGTGATCTTGCATTTGTTGTGCAAGATTACGATAAACCAAGCCGTGGCCACCGGCGGGCGGGAAGCAGAAGATTTTTCGCTCGCTAGCTGAATTGTGTTGATTAAACATTAAATAAGGTTGCGCACCACTTTCGCGGCCAATAATAATATTCTCTAGGGTTTTGGCCATGCCATACAGGGTAGATATTTTAAACAGCTGGCTTACCGAAAGCGCAATATTGAATTCTGTTTGTAGGTGATAAATAAGCTCGATAAGTTTTACCGAGCTGTCACCCACTTCGAAGAAGTCCTGTTGCAAGCCCACCTGCTCTAAACCCAATAACGCTTTCCAGTGTTCTGCCATACGTATTTCGTACAGGGTGACTGGTGGCTCAATAATTTCTTGCGACTTATCTATGCTGGGCTCTGGTAATGCTTTGAGGTCGACCTTGCCGTTAGGGCTAAGAGGTAGCTCATCAATAACCATAAACCGAGCAGGAATCATATAGGTGGGCAGAATACTACCTAAATGTTGACGCAGGTCTTTTATATCGAGTGAGTCTTTACGCGGTACACAATAAGCGCATAGTTGTGCCTCTTGGCGGGAGTCTTTGTGTAGTGTGATAACCGCTTGTGCAACATTGCTGTGGGTTTTTAATTGCGCTTCTATTTCGCCTACTTCAATGCGATGGCCGCGTACTTTTACTTGATTGTCTGCACGACCTAAAAGGTGCAGCGTACCGTAGGTATCCCATTGCGCTAAATCACCGGTGCGGTATAAGCGTGTTGCTCGGTTGTTTAACTCTAAGGTAACGAAGCGTTGTGCTGTTAGCTCTGGTGCAGCGAAATAACCGTTGGTAACCGCCTCGCCACCTATCCATAGCTCACCGGGTACGCCAATAGGAGTAGGCTGTTGATAGGCATCTAAAATATACACTTCGCAGTTACTAAAGGGCCGGCCGATCGGCACGACTTTACCGTTTTCGTATTTATCTAAATCGCCTTCGAAATAGGTACTATCGATAGTGGCTTCGCTTAACCCATAAGAGTTAACTACCCGATTATTGTTGCCTTTTTCTGTTTGGCACAGGGCGCGGAGTCTGCGCATTTCTTCTACTGTCCAAACATCTGAGCCAACTATTAATAATCTAATAAAATCCAAACGTTTGTTTTGGCTTTCGCAGTAATTCATTAACCCGCGCACCACTGCGGGTACGAATTCTACGCAGTCCACTTTTTCGTTGACGAAGGTTTCGTACAGGTTGGCAGTGTTGAATAGTACATCGCGCTCTATCAGCACCAACTTGCCACCAGAGCACAGGGCGCGCACTAGGTCGCCGGCAAATACATCGAACGAAAAACTAGCCATTTGGGCAAACACACTTACTTCGGTTTTAAGTTTGTAATGTTGTTCCCAGCCTTGGTAAATTGCTGCAAGGTTGCCATGCGTAACCTGTACTGCCTTGGGCTTACCGGTAGAGCCCGATGTGTAAATAACATAGGCTAGATCATCATGGCTTGCTGCGGCTAAGCGGCTTGTTTTGGTTATTGTTGAAAGTGATTTATCGGCTAATGTAAGCGCCTTGCCTTGCCATTCACTAAGTCGCGTTTGGGTGTGATTGTCCACTAAGGCTAAATTCACTTTGGCGTGGTTAAGCATGTAGCTGATACGATCAGCTGGGTAGTCGGGGTCGAGAGGTAAGTAAGCCGCGCCCGCTTTAAGTACACCTAACAAGGTCATTATTAGCTCTGGCGATTTAGGTAAGCACAGGGCCACGATAGAGCCCTTACCTATTCCCATATTTTGTAAGTTGTGCGCGAGGCGATTAGATTTAGCGGTAAGCTCTGCGTAAGTAGCTTTACGCGCTTTACCCATCTCATTGGGTAGTACTACGGCATCTTTTCCGCTAGCCGAATGGCCATCGATTAAATCAATAATGGTTTTATTTTCAGTAATTTTTTGCGTTTTACCGCTCCAAATATCTAACAAGTAGGTCTTCTCCGCATCGCTTAACATGTCTAATTTAGAAATAGGTTTGTCTGGGCATTCGAGCATGGCCGTTAATAAAGATTGATAGTGTTGGGTTAGGCGTTCCATTGTTTCTGGAAAAAACAAATCTGTGTTGTACTTGAATACACAGTGGAAGCGGCCGTCGGCCATATCTTCGTATACCGATAAGGTAAGATCGAACTGACCTTCCTCTTCCGGTAATTCGATATAGTCGAGTTTGTAGCCGTACTGTTCAGTAGATACCTTGTGGGCCAACAAAATAAACATGGCCTGAAATACCGCGGAGCGGCTGGGGTCGTGCTGCAAACCGAGTTTATCCACCAAATTTACAAACGGGTATTCTTGGTTGTCTAAGCCGTTTAGCACCGTTTGTTGCACTTGCTCTAACAATTTAATGGTGGAAGGCTCGCCACTTAAATCGGCGTGCAGGGGCAGCGGGTTTACAAAGTAGCCATACAGCTGGGCAAATTCTGGTTCTGTGCGACCTAGTACTGGGCTGCCTACAATAATATTCTCTTGGCCCGAGTAACGATTTAGCAGCGCATAGTAAGCAGAGATTAAGACCATAAATACGGTCATACCCTGTTGGTTAGCAAATTCTTGTACACGTGCGGTAAGGTGCTTATCTAAAGTAAAAAATTGCGATGCGCCGTTATTGGTTTGTACAGGTGGTCGCGGTTTATCTAAAGGTAAATTTAAAACAGGTATTTCTTCTGGCAAATGCGCTAACCAGTAGTCTTGCATACGCTGGGCCTCGGCGCTGGCCAAGAAGCGATTTTGCCAATTGCAAAAATCTAAATAACGCGCTTTTAGCGGTGGCAGTGTAATTGGGTCATTGCGACGTTTGCTTTCGTACAGGGCTAGCAATTCGTCGATAAACGTAAATGTAGATATCGCGTCGGAAATAATGTGGTGCACGGCTTTCATTATTACCCATTGATTGTCGCCGCGGCGATAGAGCCTAAAGCGCATAAGCGAGTCGTAAGCTAGGTCGTATGGCTTGCGGTAATCCTCAATGATCATGTTGTAGATGTCGTTCCACTCGCGGCCTTCAACATCTACCAGCGCGATATCTTCTAGCGGCTCTGGTGAAATAAACTGCAGGGCTTGGCCATTTTTTTGCGCGAAGTTGGCGCGCAGTAATGGGTGGCGGCGAATAAGCTCGCGCACGGCCTCAAACATAAGTTCGGGTTGTAGGTCTGTGCGCACCTCCACTGCACCGCCGATATTGTAGGCGTAGCCATCTGGGTTTAAGTGCTTAAGGAACCACAGCGCAGTTTGGTTTTGGCTTAAGGGGAACTCGTTTTCGTCGGTGTACTCAACCACTTTATTTTCGGTGGCTGTTGCTACAGTATCGTTGCTAATTTGTTCGAGTAAATTGGTGTTAATTTTATTAATTAATTCATTCACCACGGTGCCGGAAAGCAATGTAACTACAGGCAGTGCAACTTTCATATCGCGCTGTATACGTGCGCGCAGTTCGATGGCGAGTAAAGAATCTAAACCCAAATCGTTAAGGCTGCTTTCTGCCGTCACTAATTCCGTTTTTATTCGCAGTACATCAGACACAACATGAGTGAAGTGTTCACTTAACAAAGCAAAGCGTTGGCTTTCGTCGGCTTGTTTAAAGCGATCGATAAACGCGCCTTGATCCGTTTCACCTTGGGCTTCTTTTTGCTGAGCGGCTAAATCGACTATCAGCGGTGGTAAGGTGGGGTACCAAGCGGTAAACAACGGCCAATCGATAACGGTGTTTACCATGAGCTGCGCATGGTTTTGGCCCATTACACGCTCGAGAACATCCATACCGGCTTCGGGCGAAAGCGAGCTCATACCGCGGCTATTGCGGTAGTGGTCGATTAAACCTAACTCTTCAATCATGCCAGTTGCCCATGGGCCCCAGTCTATTGCCAAGCCTGGCAAGCCTTGTGCTCTGCGGTGGTGAGCCAGTACATCAAGGAATGCGTTACCGGCCGCGTAGTTGGTTTGACCGGCGGTGGTAAGTAAAGAGGCAACCGAAGCGAACATTACAAAATGGTCGAGCGGTTCTGCGGCCAAATGGCGATGTAATAAATAGCTGCCCAGTACTTTTGGGTTGTAAGCGGCGTTATAGGTTTCTGGTTGCATTTCGGCAATTAATGTATCGCGAACTTGGCCTGCTAAATGGAATACACCGCGAATAGGTGGGCGGCCTTGTTCTTTAAAGTCGGCTAACCAGCTGCTAATACTGTGCTCGTTGGTTACATCTACCGGTGCGAGTATTGCTTCAGCGCCATTGGCTTCAAGCTGTTGAATAAATTCTATGTGGCTGGCAATTGCACTGGTTGGGTCTACTTTGTGCCATTCTTTGCGAGGGGGAATTGCAGTGCGGCCCATTAATATAATGCGCCGTGCGCCGCGTTTAACTAACGTTTGGCAAACTAAACGCCCTAAAGCACCCAGTGCGCCGGTAACTAAATAACAGCCGTCTGTGCGCAAACGCAAAGGGAGTGGCCGCGAAAGGTTAGTGGCGGGTTGTAAGCGCGCGCAGAAGCGCTGGTTGTTACGCCACGCAACTTCGGCTTCATCTTGCGAAATTAATTCGTGGAGTAATTGATCGGCCTCAATGTGCGCAGTGTGCGTGTCTGAGTCTGCGTGGTGTTGATCGAGATCTACCAGTTTACCGCGGTTATCTACCAACTCTTGGAACCAAAGTACGCGGCCTGCGCCCCACGCTGCAGCAGGTAGGGGTTGTGGAATATCGGTAGTACTTACTGCTTGTGCAGAGCGCGTTGCCACAATTAAGCGCGCATTATTTTTAATAGCGCCAAGCGCTTTTGCTAGGGTAATTAGTGGGTAGGTATTATAGCTGTGGCTCGCATCCAACTGTTCGAGTTCGCAGCTTTCTAGTTGCGGTGCATCGAGTTGCCACAGGTACAAAATAGCTTCGCATTTAGTGTTAGCTTCTATAGAGCTAATTAATGTCTCTAAATCCGCTTGGTTGTTAGCTTGTACCGTTGCTTTGTTTAACTCTGGTTGAAAATTAAATTGTTCGCCTGCACTCACCACGCAGTAGGGTTGATTGCGCAGTTTAAATGTTTTCACTACCGCTGCTACAAGTGGGCTTTGTGCATCCCCAAAAACCAATGTGCAGCCTTCTGTTGTTGTGTCTTCTACAGCTTTAACGGGGGCTTCAATCCAATTGACTTCAGTCAGCCAACTATCAATGGTAGCCAAACCCACTTGGCTGGAAACGGTTTCCACGTTGGCGGCGCGGAAGCCTTGTATTACACCTAGCGGTTTTTTGTGATCATCGTAAATAGTTATGTTACCAATCACTTCATCCGCGGTGCGCTGAGTGATTTGAGCGTGCGCCCAAATGGGTTGGCTGCCAACGTTTTGTGTGCGTATTTCTTTAATGGTAAGGGGTAAGCGAATACCTGTTTGCTCGCCTTGTTGTTGCGCTAAAGGTATTTCGGTTGTGAGTAACACTTGGAAGCAGGCGTCCATGAGTGCTGGGTGAAAATGATGGTTGTTGGCATTTTCGCCAAGTAGTTCTGATGGCACTATCCGCGCTAACGCTTCGTTTTCGCCTATCCATACATTTTCTATGGGTTGAAAAGCTGGGCCGTAGTGATAGCCCATACTTGTTAGTGAGGCGTAACATTTTTCGGTGTTAAGTGCGCTGCTGCTGCGCGCTTGAATAGCTTTTAGGTCTAACGTGTTTAATGTGCGTTGCGTTTGGCTGGTGCGCAAACAACCAGAGGCGTGAATAACGGGGTCTTGTTCTCCGTTGGGCATGGTAGTCACGGTGAAGCGGGCTGAGTCTGCATCGAAATTAAATTGCACCGCTTTGGTATCTGCTTCTGGTAAGTAAAGGGCTTTTAGCAAGTTGATGTCGGCAATAACCGCTGCAGTATCGCCGGTTAAATCTTTCATTGCTTGCGCTGCCATTTCAACATACCCAGCCGCTGGGAATAGCACGTTGCCTTGAATGCGGTGATCGCTAAGGTAAGGTTGTTGTTCTATATCTAGCAATGTTTCCCATGCGGGGGATGCGCTGGCGAGACGTCGGCCTAAAAGCGGGTGCGCGCTGTGCCCTAACCGCACTTGCGCTACCGATTTTGACTCTACCCAGTAGCGGTCTTTTTTCCAGGGGTAGGTGGGTAGCGTGGTAATAACGCCGCCGCCGTATTGGGGTTGCCAATTTATTTTCAAACCCAAGTTGTGCAGCATGGCCAGCGACTGCATAAAGCGTGCGGGCTCGTCTTCTAAGCGGCGAATAGAGGGAACAATGTTACCGGTAATTTGCCGTGCAGCTAAACATTCTAATACCGAGTGAGTTAATACTGGGTGCGGGCCAATTTCTAAAAATAAACTAAAGCCGTCTTTGGCAATATTGTCGATCGCATCTTTAAAGCGCACGCTATAGCGTACGTTGTCCCACCAGTAGGCGGCATCCAATTCTGGGCCTTCTGCTTTGGCGTTTCTTCCTGTTAGGTAAAGGGGTAGCTTTGTTTGTTTGGGCCGAATGGTGGCTAGCTCTTTAAACAGTTCGTCCTTTATTACATCCATTTTAGCGCTGTGATAGGGCACGTTTACGGCTAAAAATTTACAAAATACTTCTGCTTGTTTAAGGCTTTGCTCTACTTCTTGCAGTGCATCTACATCGCCTGCTAATGTCATTGCGGTTGGGCTGTTTATAGCGGCAATAGAAACTTTGTTGCCATAAGCCTTGATGCGAGCGAGTGCATCTTGTTCGGTTAAGCTTACTGCCAGCATGCCGCCGGTATTATTTAATTTATGCTGTAACCTACTGCGGTGAATAATAACGGCTACCGCATCTTCTAAGCTGTATACACCTGCTTCGTAAAATGCTGCTGCCTCACCCGCACTGTGGCCGACAATTGCATCGGGCTCTATGCCTTGAGCGCGCCACATTGCCGCCAGTGCAATTTGCAATGCAAAGTTTGCAGGTTGTGCGAGCCAAGTGTCGGCCATGTTGGATTCGTCTTCACTTTTGTTTAATTCTTCTATTAACGACCAATCTGCATGTTTGCGCATTTCTTTATCGCAGGCTTCAATCACTTTTCTGTATACCGGTTCCTGTTCAAATAGCTGTTTACCCATACCCCACCATTGCGGCCCCATACCGGTGAACACCCACACTAATTTTTTATCACTAGTATCTAATACCGTGCCAGCAACAATGTTGGGGTTGGCCTCGTTGGCAATAAAGTTGTCCATATGCTGGAGCAATTCATCTTTATTTTTATAAACAAATGCGAGGCTGTGTTCTAACTGCTGACGCTTATGGCTGAGGGTAAAACCGGCATCGTGTAAAAAGCGTGGGTTTTCTTGGTTGCTAATTATTGCATCGCGCATATTGGCAACCATGGTGGGGAAGTCTGCAGGGTCGCGAGCGGTAAGTGGCAATATGGCGTAATTGGGGTTGGCACGCTTTGACGGAAAAGCCTGCGCAGGTGCTTCTTCTAAAATAACATGGGCATTGGTGCCGCCGAAACCAAAGGAGTTAACACCAGCGCGGGCAGGGCCTTTGTGTTCTGGCCAAGGAGTGGCCACGCGCGGTATTTCAAAAGGTTGTTCATCTATATTCAAAGCGGGGTTTACGGTTTTTAAATTTATATGAGGTGGAATAATTTTGTGTTTGAGGGCCATGGTGGTTTTTATTAACCCTGCCACGCCGGCAGCGGCTTCGGTATGGCCTATGTTTGCTTTTACAGAGCTGATGTAGCACTTGGCCCCAGACTCGCGCCCTTCTTCTAATATTTTACCCAGCGCATTGGCTTCGATTGGGTCGCCCACTGGGGTAGAAGTGCCGTGCGCTTCTATATATTGCAATTCACCAGGGTTTACATCCGCCTGTTTGCACACTTTGCGAATCAAGCTTGCTTGCGCTTCACCACTGGGAACGGTAATACCTTTTGTGCGGCCATCTTGGTTAACACCGCTAGCCAAAATGACGGAGTGAATAGGGTCGCCATCGCGCAGTGCATCGTCTAAGCGTTTAAGCGCTACAACGCCAACGCCTTCGGAACGCACATAACCATTGGCATCTGCGTCGTAGGTGCGCGATAAACCTTCGGGCGAAAGGAAGCCACCTTTCGATTCGGTTATCGTATATTGGGGTGTCATATGTAGCAGCACGCCGCCCGCCAACGCCATGCTACTTTCGCCGCTAGCTAAGCTTTGGCAAGCAAGGTGCACGGATACTAACGAAGAGCTACAAGCGGTATCGACAGACATACTCGGCCCATTAAAATCAAAACAGTACGAAATACGGTTAGATAAAATGGTCATCATCGTGCCGGTGGCGGTGTGCGCGGCGAGGCCTTTAAAACTTAGGTCGGCAAACTGTACAATTTTGTAATCTAGAGTGAAGCCACCAATAAATACACCTACGTTTTTACCTGCAAGCGAGTGCGGCAATTGGCCCGCATCTTCGAGCGCTTCCCACGAAACTTCTAACAGCTTTCTTTGCTGAGGGTCCATGTATTCTGCTTCGCGTGGGCCAATGCCAAAAAAAGCGGGATCAAATTCGTCAAAGCCATCTATGTAACCACCGCGTCCACCGGTTAATTTTCCTGGTTTGGCTTTGTCTTTACTGTATAGGCTCTCGGCGTTGTAGCGATTTGCAGGCGTATCCACTAAGCAATCTTTACCCTCTAAAATTTTTTGCCAAAACTCCGTGTAATTATTTGCCCCACCTGGAAAGCGGCAACCTATACCTATAACTGCAATCTTTTCGCTTGAGCTCTTGTTTGAATCTTTCATGTCAATATTCCTTAACTAAATAATTAATAGGCGTAACGATGCCGCGCATTTCTGCGTGACCAATGTGTTGGTTAACGTAGGGTTGCCGTGTTACTGGCGGTAGGTAATGTTGCGACGCAGTGGGTGAATAATATTTTTCCAAATGTTATTAGAGGGCGGAAACGAAGCGCGATTAGTAACACCAATTTCCTTTGGTTGTTTTCCTTTCTTCCAAAAATAGCTTTTAAACAAGAAATCCCACAGGGTGATATCTACGCTGAAATGGCCGGCCTCGGCGAGATCTTTACTATGGTGTAAACGATGTTGCTCTGGGCTGCCTACTATATAGTTCAACCAACCAATTTTTACGTCGACGTTTGCGTGAGAAAAATAACCTTGCGCTGTATTAAAAATACTCACAATAAAAAGGGCTGGGGTAGAAATGCCTAATAGTATTAAGGGTAATTGTGCGAGCAGCCTGCGTCCGAATACATCTGCTATGTGATTTAGGGCGTTGTTACTGACGTTTATTTTATCTGCCGCGTGGTGAATACCATGAAAGCGCCACAAAAAAGGTATGTCGTGCCCCGCGCGATGAAAAATATAGGAACCAAGCGACGTGAGCAAAATCGCAATGGGCACTTCTACCCATAGTCCTAAAGTAGATTCCTTTGGCGATACTACAGCTGCTATTGCAAAAACCACTGCTACCGCAGAGGCACCACCCATCATAGTGAGAATTAAATAAATAGCGTCTCGGCCCCACTCTTTAGCAGTTGGGTGCCATTGCTTTTTATAGGGGATTAACCGCTCGCACAGCGCTAAGTAGGCAATAGTGCCTACCAGAAACACCATGTTGCACAAGCCAAAATCGATATCAAACGTAAAGCCAATAAATAACGTTAAGCACACGGCCAGCATAAGTAGCGGGTAACAAAGGTGGCGTAGCAAAGTGGCAAAGCTAAACGTCTTGGTGTTTTTTGTTTGCGGGGGAGTTGGTTCTTGAGCTATTCCTGAATCGAGCGTATCTGAGGGAGTTAAGGTATCCACGATGTTTTCCTTAATGAATAGATAGTGCTAATCGATTAAATTGTGTGTGCGTCTTTTAGGCCAGGGTGAAAACGTGGGCATTGTTAAAGTAATACCCGTTTTCAATAATGCTAGTTAGATACATTAACTGGTCGGTTAGGTTAAACCGTTCGAGAAAAATATTTTCTTTGGCATTAAAAGACGATTATGTTTTTGAATGCTATTACTGCTAGGCTTTATGCCTATAAACATACAGGTCTGTATAGTATTGATGGGCTGAAGTTTATTCAATAATAAAAAAATGGGAATGGAGGTGGCACGTGACAAATAAAGTTAAATTGCGCTTCTATTTTTTTATTTGCCAATTACTTCTACTTTCTTTCACTTGTTTTTAATATTTAAAAATATCTTCATTTCACTGCAACGCAATTTAGATAGTATTGTTCTGAATGTATTGGTTGCTAAATGAAACTAATGCGCAATTTTGAATGGTGAAATAAATAGTGCAATAAAAAGGGATGCTCTTAACATCCCTTTTTATTGATGTATGCGATAGCTTAGAAAATTAAGCTAGTGCGGCTGTTTCGTTGGTACTGTTTGTATTGTTGTAAGCTACTTTGGAGTTGATGCGCGAGAGTTGCTCGTTCCAAAATTCATTCCATAGGTTCATATATTCCAGCGCGGTGGCCTCAAGGCGGTTGTAGTCTGTTTCGGTGCACGCTTGGTGAAGCGCGTTCCAAAGATCTTCTTCATGGTCGTCATCTGCTGCTGCGGTGTCGTGGTCGGTACTGGTGCCGTGAACAAAGTAGTAGCCGCTATTCACATCTAGCGAATGAAACTCTGTGGCCTTACGCAAGGGGGGGCTAAAAATAATTACTTGCAGCTCTGCAACCGCTAGCAGCGTAATGATACTTGTGTAATCTGAAAAGCTTGCTTCTAAAAAGTGCAGTAACTTTCGCGCTATATCGCTAGGTGTGAATTGCTCTATTGCACTTTTGCTAAGCCCCAGCGCTTTAAGTACATCTTCATAGAGAGGGTAGTGGGCAAAAGCAGGGTTGCCACTATAGTAGTTGCTTGAATCTAATTCCGGCCTAAAGCCAAACTCGTCTAACGCATTTAGGGTTAGCAAAAAGCGTGGTGCTAGTTTTGCCCCGGCTGGTAAGCGTGGCTCTAATTGTCTGGTTTGAGTCATGGCCATTGTTAGTGCATCCGTAAATACCTTTACAATGGCGTGCCTATAATCTAAATGAATTTTCTGTAGTGTTTCTTTGTTAATTTTTTGTGAATTTAGCGCATTAATGGCTGGATGGTTGTTGATGGCATGCTGGCTTAATTTTTTGCGTAGATTTTTAGTAAAAATCTCATTGCGCTCCCAAGCACTTTTTGGCACAGTTCCTTTCATAATGTTAAGTGCTTGAAGCCTAGGGTTGTTCAGAAGAGATTTATCTATATTCATATCCGTGAATCCTATTTTTAGGTGGTGGGGGAAATCGATATTATTCCTTGCTTGTATGCTTAGTTAGCGTGTGCGCTAAGAGGGTGGGTAGACGGGTATGTCTACTATATGGATGGCATTGTAATTGAATCAGGTTAATTTTCTATTTCTTATTTAATGGTTTAATAAAAAAAGTAAAAGTTATGTCTAAAAAAGAAGAAGATATTATTCAGTCTGCTACTAAGTTGTTTTCGGCGTTTGGTTATCATGCGGTAGGTATAGATACCATTATTGCTGAATCTAATGTAGCAAAAATGACATTTTATAAGTACTTCCCCTCTAAAGAATTGTTAATAGAAGGTGTATTAAAGCGGCGAGATGAAGATTTACAGGCCGGAATATTGCGCACTGTAGAATCGTGCCGTACGCCAATGGCTAAATTAAAAGCCATTTTTAATTGGTACGAAAACTGGTTTTGTGGCGCAGATTTTCATGGTTGTATGTTTATTAAGGCATCGGAAGAGTTTCCGCGTGGCGCGACTCGCGTGCGCGACATTATCGAGAATTTTAAACGTTGGCTGATTGAGCTTATAAAGGAAATATTACAACAGGCGGGCGCAGCTAACGCTGCAGTATTGGCGCAACATGTTGTAGTGGTTTTAGATGGCCTTACTGTGAAGTTTAATATGGATGTGTCTGTCGCACACACAGAAATGGCAAATAACTGGAAGCTTATTAAGAAATTGGTTCAGCTGCATATTAAAGATAAGTAAAATAATGGTGTAAATGTCGTGTATTAAAAGTCCGCTCCCGCCTTATCCCCCTTTCAATTAATAAATTGTGTCACATAAAACGCAATTCACGTCGCTATGTATAGTGGTATTAGGTATACAGATCTGTATACTTCTATCGCCTTATGTCAACGGTTTGTATGCTCGCTTATGCAAACTGATTTAGATAAAAATGGGATCATTTTATCAGTGTTTTCATGGGAGTGAATCATGCAAATTAATATGTGGGAAAGTATAGAGCAAGGTAAGAAGTACGGTAAAAGGCTTGCTGAAAAAGTGTTAGATATGAAGGCTGTCTGCATATGGATAGCTTTGTTGATAGTAGGCAGTAATTGTTTTGCGCAGCAGCCCAACCCTAATTATTTTAGCCTTGGTGCAGTGGGGTTATATATGCCCGAGTACGAAGGGTCGGATGAGATGCAATTGCTTGGGTTTCCCTCTATAGCATTTAAAAAGGATCGCTGGCAATTTGATGCGGTTAATGGCCTTAGGTACAATTTTTCCGCTGATGGCAATTACAGTTATGGGCCTTTGGTGCATTATTTTTTTGGTCGTGAAGAGTCGGACTCTGCTTATCTTACAGGGTTGGGGGATATCGATTACGGCTTAGAAATGGGGGCCTACCTCAATTATTCTTTGGCCGGTTGGACGTTGGGTGGTAGCGTGCACCGAGATTTATCTAAGCAGGTGGGCGGGTTAAGATTGAAGTTGGCGGCTGATCGAATGTTTATGTTAAACCGTTCGAATATGTTGAGTGTACAGGTAGATACCGAGTGGGTTGACGAAAAATATGCCGATGCATTTTTTGCTATCTCTACCGAGCAGGCTTTGGCTACCGATTACTCTGTTTATAACGCTAGCAAGGGGTTAAAGCACGCAGGGGTAAGTGCAACTTGGATTCATATTGTTAACCCGCACTGGCAAGCAATAGTGGGTGTAAACGCAAAAGTATTGGTTGGCAGTGCAGTAGATAGCCCGCTTGTGTTTGATGATACGCTAATCTCAACCGTAGCAGGTGTGGTATATCGCTTCTAAACATATTCCAAAAAATCGCTTTCCCTCCCCCCCCCAAAAAAAAACCGCTCTAAGCAATAAGCTACTTGAGCGGTTTTAATTCTTTTCTCTGATTTTTCAGCTAGCGATTAGCGCTGCCAAGCTAGTGATTGACTACCCTCTCATTTTCTCAGCAATTTCATCTAAATCAGAGCCGGACTCTAAAATATTTTCTATTGTAATTTCGGCAGTTTCTCTATCTAAATGTAACTCTTGGAATAAGCTGTCGGGCAGGGCTTGCGGATAGCTCGAGCCAAAGCCTTTTGCTGCTAACAATTGTTTGGCCACGTAGATTAACTTGGCGTACACATTGTGCTCGCCCTTAAAATCCAAATTATTCTGTTGGCGTAATGCCACTACAACTTCTTCGGGCATATTCCAATTATCTAACAACCACGAAGCTACTTGGTTGCCAGATACACCCAGTAAAAACTGTTCTACCGATGCGTTGGGCACATGAGGGTTAGCCAGTTGCAAGCGGCTAATGTTTGAAAAATAAGGGGGGAAGACTTCGGCCAATACCAAAAAGCCAAAATTGTTTAGTAGGCCTGCGAGATAAGCCATACCAAAGCTTGGACGGTGTTCGCGCCCAATACTGGTAACTAAGCCTTCTACGGCGGCGGCTGAATAAACGGAGGCACGCCAGTAATCATCTAATTGTTTTTGGCTTGCAGCCGACGAAGTGATGGTGCGGCCTAGCGCTAAGCCCAAAGCAAGGTTAAGCACCATATCAAAACCCAGTACTCTCACTATGGCATCGTGTACTGATTTTATTTTGCCTGGCGCGGAATAATAAGGCGATGCTGCCCAGCTCACCACCTGTGCGGCTAAGCTTGGGTCTATTTCTACAATATTGGTTAGGTCGCTAATGTCGGCATTTGGGTCTGCGCGCAATTTAATAATACGCTGCGCGGTTTCCGGTAAGGGGGGCAATTCTAAAGTTTCGTCTAGGCGCTGTTTAATGCGCAACTGGGTAAAGCGTTTTACTGAATCGAATATTTGCGCTTCGTCGTCGGCAGCGCTGTCGCTGCTTGGCATGCTGCCAGCAAAGGTGCCTACACTAGAGGCGTCGATAATACTTTGAAAATCTTCTTGGCTTATTTCCACCCAGCGCTCGCCGTCGCCAGATTCCAATAACAATTTTTCGTAGCGCAAAATACTGGCGTCTACTAGGGTGGGCAAGCCTTGCCAGCGCGGTATGGCAGGTATACTAATTAATTGCTGCTTCTCTAGTAGAGGGCTTATTTCTTGGCAGGGGATGCCCTCAAAGCTGCGGCCAAAATGTCGGAACATTGCATCTACATCCACAATTGTATTGGATGGCACCAGTACTTGGCAGCGGCTTTTTGCGTCTTGCACCAGTACAGCTTTTACAACGCATACCATGTTTGTAGAAGGGATTAGTCGCAGCTTTGTGGCTTCATCCATGCCTGTAATGTTGTAGGCAACTTGGCGGTTTTCGAGCATTTCCAAAATACTGGTGTTTACAGACACTAAGGTACTCTCCATTTAAGCAAATTTATTTGCGCAATGTGCTAACCAGTGGACGAACTAACTTATCTGCTGGCTTAAAAGCTGGCGGGGTGCTGGTTAAAAGATAAGCCGACATTACGCGCTACTTACTAAAATATAGTTGGCTTGGCGGCAATATCTAGTTTGGCTTAGATCAATTGTTGCTAATAAAGAGGGGGGTGGCGTACGCATCATCTTAGAGGGTATCCATATATGACTAGGCCCCTTGTGTGGCGGGGCCTGCGGGCAATTACTGCTGGCTCTGAGCTTGCTGCTTAAATGTGGCAATAATGTCTTTATAGCCCTCTCTATAACTGGAGTAAATAAAGGAGTAACCTGACTCTAGTATGCGTTTGTTATTGCAGCGCTTGCTGCCGGCGCGCGTTTTGGCTGTTGGGTCGCGCTTTAGATGAGTTTCGGGCAACCCTAGTTGTTTACCCAGCCACTGACGTGCTGCTTTGGCGGTAACAGGTTCGCAGTCGCTGGCGAGGTAGTGGCTGGCCAGCTGTTGGCCAGAAGCGTGCAGTTGGATTAAATGCGCCAGTACACCGGCGCAGTCGTCCGCGTGAATGCGGTTGGTGTAGGCTTCCGTACCTGCCTTACCTGCTAGCACCTGCCTTAATAATTGGTCGCGCCCTGGCCCGTAAATACCGGAAAAGCGCACAATGCAGGAAGTTGTTGTTCCGTTTTCGGCCAAGCTTAGTGCGAGCTTCTCCGCTTCTAAAATACGTTGGCCGCTGTAATTGGTTGGCTTGCAGGTGCTGGTTTCATCCACCCACTCGTCTTCATTTTGGCCGTATACGCTGGTGCTAGAAACAAAAATAACGCATTTGGGAGGGGTGTTGCTGGCTTGCCACGCGTTGCTAAGCGCTTGTAGGGGATCTACATAACCTGCTTTGTAGCCTTCGTCCGAGCGGGCTGCAGGGGTGAGGGTAATCACCACTGTGTCAAACGCGGTTTGGCTAATTTTGTTAAGTATTTCAGCGTCTTGCGCGCTGCCAAGCCATTGGCTAACTCCCTCCGGCAGCTGCCGCGGTGTGCGCGCTATACCCGTTATAGAGTAACCGTTGGTCGCGAGTTGGCGGCTGGTTCGTCCTGCAATATCGCCGTAACCAATAAACAGTAGTTTTTTTCCAGACAAAATATAAAATACTCCCTATCACATTCATCTATTCAATAGATTTTGCTATGACACTCACTGAATTGCGCTACATCGTTACCCTTGCACAAGAGCAACATTTTGGTCGCGCTGCAGAGCGCTGCCATGTGTCGCAACCCACTTTAAGTATTGCGGTTAAAAAGTTAGAGGAAGAGCTGAGCATAGCTCTGTTCGAACGCTCCAAAACACGCGTGTACCCTACACCTTTAGGTACCCAAATTGTAGAGCAAGCGTGCCGCGTGCTAGAACAGGCCTCGGCCATTAAAGACATTGCCACCGCCGGTAAAAACCAGCTTACCAGCCCCTTGCAGTTAGGTGCCATCTTTACCATTGGGCCCTATTTGTTCCCGCAGCTTATACCGGCTATTCAAAAATTAGCCAGCGATATGCCGCTTTATGTGGAAGAAAGCTACACAGCCACCTTGCGCCGCCGCTTGCGCCAAGGGGATTTAGACGCAATTGTGGTCGCGCTGCCGTTCACCGAAGCCGATGTGGTTACTCAAAAGCTCTACGAAGAGCCGTTTGTGGTGTTGTTGAGTAAAGATCACCCGCTGGCTGAGAAAGAGGCCATCCAGCCGGATGAGCTATCAGACTGCAACGTGCTGCTGTTAGGCGAAGGCCACTGCTTTCGCGACCAAGTACTGGCGGCCTGCCCTAACCTAAAGCCCGGTATTGATGATCCGCGCGGTAAAATACGCACCGCCACAGAGGGCAGCTCACTCGAGACGCTTAAGTATATGGTGGCCTCGCGCTTAGGCATTACCATTTTGCCTTTGTCGGCCGCACTAAGCGGGCATCAATCGTCAGATATGCTGGTAACCCGCCCGTTTGCGGGTGATGCGCCAACGCGTACTATTGCCTTGGCATGGCGGGCAAGTTTCCCGCGCTTACAGGCTATAGATGTGGTGCGCGAAGCCATTGGCGAATGCAGTATTGCCAGCAAGCCAGCTATTTAATTTATTGTGAGCGCCCACCCTAACGAACTCGCTGCGCTGCCCGTAACTGTTGTAAAAGGTGTGGGTGGCAAGCTGGCGCAAACCCTTGCCAAGCTGGGTATTCACACCCTGCAGGATTTACTGTTTCACTTGCCGCACAGGTATGTGGACCGCACCCGCATTACGCCAATTGGTAAGTTGCGCCTGAATATGGCCGCGGTGGTTCAGGGTTGCGTAGTAAGTGCTAACATTCAGTTTGGCCGCCGCCGCAGCTTAGCTTGCACCATAGAGGACGACACCGGCAGCCTAATGATGCGCTTTTACCATTTTAGTGCTGCGCAAAAAGATAAATTAGAGCCGGGTACCTTAGTGCGCTGCTACGGCGAACCGCGCATGGGTACTACCGGCCTTGAGTTTTACCACCCAGAATACGATATAGTCGACGACCCTAGCGCTAAACCAGTCGAAGAAGCGCTTACCCCTGTATATGGCCTCACCGAAGGTATCACCCAACCGCGCATTCGCAAGCTTGCCGAGCAGGCTTTACTCGAGCTAAAACACCATAACCCCGCCGAGTATTTACCCCCCGAGGTAGGGCAAATGTTTGGGGTAGATTCCCTCGCTGATGCGCTGCGTTACCTGCATGCGCCGCCGCCAGACGCACCGGTAGAACAACTTATTGCTGGGTTGCACCCCTATCAGCAACGCTTGGCCTTTGAAGAGTTATTGGCCCATTACCTAGCGCGCCAAGAAGCTCGCGCCCGCGCGCAGGCAGAGGCTTCCCCTGTGCTGCGCGTAGCAGAACAGCAGCGCCAAGCATTTCTTGCGCAATTGCCGTTTACCCCTACTTTTGCCCAAACCCGAGTATTGGGCGATATAAACCGCGATCTGCAAGAGGGTAAACCCATGCTGCGCATGGTGCAGGGGGATGTAGGCAGCGGCAAAACACTGGTAGCAGCGCTAGCGGCCTTGGATGTAATTAGCGCAGGTTACCAAGTGGCGTTGGTAGCGCCCACGGAAATACTGGCCGAGCAGCACTTCATCGCTTTTAGCAATTGGCTCGAACCATTAGGGTTTAATGTAGCTTGGTTGGTGGGCAAGCTCACCGCCAGTAAGCGGCGCGATACGGTCGCGTCCATTGCAGCAGGTGAGGTAGATGTGGTGGTTGGCACCCATGCGCTGTTCCAAGACGATGTGTTATTCGCCAGCCTGGGCTTAGCTATAGTGGATGAGCAGCATCGCTTTGGCGTAAACCAGCGCTTAACCCTGCGCCAAAAATCTATCGACGGTACCATTCCCCATCAACTGGTAATGACTGCCACCCCAATACCGCGCACCCTCGCCATGACAGCTTACGCCGAGTTAGATTATTCGGTAATAGACGAGCTACCACCCGGCCGCACACCGGTTAATACAGTGCTTATTAGTCAAAAGCGCAGGCCGCAAGTAATAGAGCGTATTTTGGCTGCGTGCAAAGAAAACAAACAGGTTTACTGGGTGTGTACACTGGTGGAAGACAGTGAAACCCTCGCAGCCGCCAACGCAGAAGAAACCGCCGAGTTACTTAAAAACGCTCTTAAAGACATTAACATAGGCTTAGTGCACGGCCGCTTAAAAGCCGCAGAAAAAGAAGCGGTAATGAAAGCCTTTAAAGCCGGTGAGTTGCAATTACTGGTGGCCACCACGGTAATTGAAGTGGGGGTGGATGTACCCAATGCCAGCCTAATGATAATTGAAAACCCCGAGCGCCTAGGCTTGGCGCAATTGCACCAGTTGCGCGGTCGCGTGGGGCGAGGCTCCATCGCCAGTCATTGTGTGATGCTGTACGGCGATAAACTCTCAATGCAAGCCAAAGAGCGGCTAGGCGTAATGCGCGAAACCAACGACGGTTTTGAAATAGCCGAAAAAGATTTAGCCCTGCGCGGCCCAGGCGAATTACTGGGCACTCGTCAAACAGGCGAAATGGAATACCGCTTGGCCGACTTACAGCGCGACGCTGGCATGCTGGACGACATACACGAAATTGGCGATTCATTGTGTGCCCATCACCCCGAAACGGTAGAGAAGATTTTAAATAGATGGTTTGGGGCTAGACGGGAGTATATGCAGGCGTAGATAAATATTAGATGAAGGAATGTGTTGCCAATAAGGTGATTTCACATATAGCTTTGGCTTTTAAGCTGGTTGGCAGCGTGTAGAGCAAATAACCGTGTCGTCATCGAATGTCGTTAGGTCTTAGTTTAAGTGGCATAGGATGAATGGCGCTAAATAGGTATATCTCTATGAAAAAATTACAGAAAAAAATTTCTAATTTACTGTTGGCTTTAAGAAAAATAAGCGATTTAAAAAGAGAGCTAGTGGATAGCTCAGGCCAAGGGCATTCTCCACTTGAGCTTTTTTTAGCGGAATCGAAAAAATTTGAAAGACCACGAGTGCTAGAATTAGGTACGCTTCGGTCAGACTCTGATAGGTCGACGAAGCATGATGCTTGGATTCCTCAAGCTGCTGAGTATCTAGGTCTCGACATTTGTAAGGGCATAGATGTAGATGTAGTTGCGGATATCCATAAGGCAACTGATACCCTTGGAGAAGAGAAATTTGATATTATCATTTCGTGCTCTTCTTTCGAACATTTTAAATATCCACATCTAGCTGCACATCAGATAATGAAGCTCTTGAAAGTTGGTGGGATCCTATATATACAAACACATCAATCGTTCCCTATACATGCGTACCCATATGATTATTTTAGGTTTTCGAGGGAGGCGCTAGAGGGGCTATTCGGTAAAGCTATGAATTTTAATGTGGTTTCTTCGGGGTATGACTTTCCTGCGAAAATAGTCTCGCGAAGGCGCCCTTTTTCTTTTGTATCACCTGCCTTTTTAAATGTCACTCTATACGGCCTTAAAAAAGGGCCAACACCTTCAGAATATATCTATGAGCTAGACACCGAACTTTAGCGAGTGAAGTGCCATCAATAAGCCAATATTTTTCGTGCGGAGTATGGCGTATTGATGGCATTAAATAGTATGGGGCTAAGTTAGTAATAACTAGTTCCCGTACTCACTCCCCCTGCCAATAACTCTTAATAGTCGTTTCCCTAAAGCTAATCTCACTAAACAAAGTTTCTATCTTCTCGCCAATTGGGGCTTGGTTGTAAAAGCCTATTTTGGCGTTTTTGTTTTCACCTAGGGCGAAGTCGCGCAGTATTTGCCAATCTTTGCCGTTTAATGATGAGTAGAAAAAATACCTATTAGTTAAGCGTACAATTTTTAAATAAATATATGGCTGATTAATAACAGCGTGGTAGGCGCCATCGCCTTTGGTGTTGGTAACGGACGAGCTTACAAGTAGCGTTTTATTGGGTACTTGCTCTATAAGCAGTTTCGCCCATTGATTTTCGCCTGCATAAACCAGCAGGCCGCCACCGTCGTAATCGGCGCCAAATTGTGAAGTGACTTTGGCAGATAAAATAAAATCACTTTTTGCTTCGAATAATAATCTCGGTACGTTATCAGCTTTTTTCTCGCCGCTAGAGGTGGTGTATAAATCGGTACCTTTGTTCGCCGTTAGGGTAAAGCTATTGTTATTTATACTGGGCGGCGAAGTGTTATGGGTTGCCATAACGGGCTCGGTAATGCCGGGCAGTGTAAAGGTGGTTTTTTCTGCATGGCAAAGTGCGCTAAAAATGCTTAATAGCGCGCAGGCAAGAAAAATAAACTTGGATGTGTAGTATTTGTTTGCAGTAATTTTTCGAGTAAAGCGTGGCATAAGAGTCCTATCCTTTTGTGGTTATTTTAAATCTGCATTCGTAAACGTTGCGTTGCTCAATTTTATAATTTCATCGTCGTTAAGTAGCCGGTGCTCGCCCGGTTGCAGTGCTGGGTCGAGAGGGAGTGCGCCTAGTTGAGTGCGGTGTAATGCAATTACCTTATTGCGAAAGCGGCCGAACATGCGCTTTATTTGGTGGTAGCGGCCCTCTACTAAAGTCACACGCGCACGGGTGGCGGTTAGCCTTTCTAATTTTGCTGGTTGCGTTGTGAGGTCTTCAAACGCGAAATACATGCCGCTTGCAAATGCACTTATATACTGTGGCCACTCATCATCGTTTATTGTTCGTTCTAATTCCACTTCGTAGATTTTATTTACTTTGTTTTCTGGGCTGGTTAAGTGGCGAGACCAAGCGCCGTTGTTGGTAAGTAGCATTAACCCCGTCGAGTTAAAATCTAACCTGCCAACTATATGGATGTTTGCTTGCAATTGTTGCGGCAGGCAGCCCACAACAGTGGGGTGGGTGGAATCTTTGGTGGCACTTACTCTACCTGCCGGTTTGTTTAGCATAATGTAAACCGGTGCGTTGGCTTGCAGGGTTTGGTTGTCGAAGGTGATATGGCAAAACTGGCTCACCACCTGATGAATAGTGCTGGCGTGTTTACCGTTTACAAGAATGCGCTTTTGGGCAATTGCAAGGCGCACATCGCGACGATTAAGGTTGCTGTTAAGGCTTATAAACCGGTCAAGACGGGCGTGTTTGGACGTCATTGGGGTAACGGCTGTGCACTAGTTGTGGTAAACAGCGCGATATCCGGAAGGTTATTTAGCACATCGGTATAGGTGCTGTAGCGCTCTAGCACATCTGTTACTACCGGCAGCGGGCTAGGCCAAATGCCTTGCAAGTCGGCCTCGAGCTTATTGCAGGTAGTAAAGGCCAGTTG
Organism: Saccharophagus degradans 2-40; assembly: GCF_000013665.1. NCBI lineage: Bacteria > Pseudomonadati > Pseudomonadota > Gammaproteobacteria > Cellvibrionales > Cellvibrionaceae > Saccharophagus > Saccharophagus degradans. Next base: position 4,700,851 of record NC_007912.1, on the reverse strand, counting down.
CTCGTGTGGGGGTGAAAACTGTGCGTTTACGCCGGATTTATTACCGCGCGGATCTATGCGATACCAACCGCAATTTTGTAAGTAAACTGCGTTTAAGCCGTGCAGGCAGTAGGGGGCACCGTCACCTTGTACCGACAAGCGTTGGTAGCAAAGCCCAGCGGCTATGCCGTTTGCGCGCAGCAATGCGGCCAATAAATGGCTTTTGGCGTAACAGTAACCGGTGGTGTGGGCCAGCACATCGGACGCTTTACAGGTAATGGTGTCCACTTTGTAATCTGCGCTCTGGTGTATTTCGTCGCGCACAAATTCAAAGCAGCTTTTAGCAATAGCCAGCTCATTGTTGGCGCTAGCCCGTAATTGCTTAGCAAGAGCGCTAATGCTGGGGTGTTGCCAGTCTATGTAGGTTGAATGTTCTAAATAGCGGTTCATTACTTGTTTTAACACATGTGGCTTAAGCGTGTGGGGCATTATAGGCGATAGCCGCTATGCTTTATACCAAGCGAGGTTGGACGCGTTACCAATGTGTATTTGCTGGGCATTTTATTGGCACTATTGGCCGCAAATGCCCAGTAATGCTGTATCATCTGCGCCATTAGTCATTTTATGAATTCGCGCTATTCTATGGGCGCCATGTGTGCGCCTGTAGCGCTGGGTAAGAGGTTGAATTATGAGAGTATGTGGAATCGAAATTAAAGGCAAAGAAGCCGTCATATGCTTGTTGGAAAGTAACAAAGGGCTGTACGACATACCCGATTGCCGTGTGCGCAGCCTAGTAATAAAAGACCCAGATACCAGCCAAGGCGTTAAGGATTTTCAGTTTGCGGTTGCCAAACTTGCCGAAGATTACCGCGTAGAAAAGATAGTTATTCGCGAGCGCCAGAAGAAAGGCAAGTTCGCCGGTGGTGCCGAAGGGTTTAAAATGGAAGCTGCAATTCAGCTAATAGAAGGCATAGATGTTGCCCTTATGAACCCGTCCCACAGCAAGGCGTTGCTTAAAGCTAAGCCGCTGCCCGTGCGCTTTGAAGATACCGGCTTAAAAATTTTTCAAGAAACGGCTTTTGTTACCGCCTATGTAGCGCTGGTAGAGGCATCGCTTAAACCGTCGGAATTAGTCAGCATTGCCAAACAGGGGCCTGCTGAATAATGGAATTTAGCGAGTTAGGGTTACACCAATCACTGCAAAAAGCGTTAGATAAATTAACCTTTACCAAGCCTACTGATGTACAGGTGCAAACCATTCCTGCCGTTTTAGCCGGCAAAGATATTATGGTGTCGGCCAAAACCGGCAGCGGTAAAACGGCCGCTTTTTTGCTGCCTATGCTGCACAAATTTTTAAACGATCCGCGCCCTAATACATCTACCCGCGCATTAATTTTATTGCCTACCCGCGAGCTAGCTTTGCAAACCGTAAAAGCCTTCGAGCAATTCGCCGGTTACACACAAATTAAGGTGGGCTTAATTATGGGCGGTGAAGCTTACAAACACCAAGTGGCTACTGTTCGCAAAAACCCCGAGGTATTGGTAGCTACGCCAGGCCGCTTGGTCGAGCATATTAAAAATGGCAATGTCGATTTTTCCGATTTAGAGTTTTTAGTGTTGGACGAATCCGATCGCATGCTGGATATGGGCTTTCAAGAAAACATGCTTGCCATTGCCGCTGTGTGTAATGAAGAAAGACAAAACCTTTTGTTTTCGGCTACGTTAAAGCACAAGGGGATAGGTGGTATTACTGGCTTGTTACAAGACCCTGTGCGCATCCAAGTAGATAGCGCTAAAGAAGGTCATAGCAATATCACCCAACAGCGCGTATTCGCCGACGACGACAGCCACAAAGAAAAACTAGTGGTTAAGCTTATTGCGGAAGAAGACGCGCAGCGCGTAATAGTTTTTTGTAATACGCGTTTGCAATGCCAGAAAGTGAGTAATATTTTACGCGCGAATAAATTAGTGTCGGAATATATTCACGGTGAGGTTACGCAAAGCGACCGCAAGCAGGTAATGAACCGGTTTATCGACGGTAAAATTCGCGTGCTGGTAGCTACCGATGTGGCTGCGCGCGGGTTGGATATAAAAGATGTAGATTTGGTTATTAATTTCTCGGCAGCGTTTACCGGCGATGAGCATGTGCATCGCGTGGGCCGTACGGGGCGCTCTGACAAAACCGGTTTGGCAATTACGCTTATTAGCCCCAAAGAATTCAACCCTATGTCGAGTATCGAGCGCTACTTAAAAATTCGCTTAATACCGCGCAAGGTGAAAGGTTTAGAGGGTACCTACAACGGCCCCAAAAAACTAAAAAGCTCTGGCAAAGCCGCCGGCCCCAAAAAGAAAAAAACCAAAACTACAGCCGGCAAACCCGGCAAAAAATTACCAAGTAAAAAAGACCCCCAAAAGAAACGCTCCGCCCCAAAAGTGAATTTGGGCGATGGCAGTGAGCCATTGTTTAAGAGATAGGGGACAGTTTACAGTTGTCAGCTTACAGGGCGCAGTCGGGGTTAAGCGGTGTGCTGTAAGCTGATAGCTGTAGGCTGCCTCTGATAAAACTCCCTTCCTAGTCGCCAAATTCATCTTATGTCTACAAAACAAACAATTCTTTACTTTTTGATGTTAAACGTTTACCTTTGTTTTTAGGTTGATACGTGTGCGTTTTTTTGTTCCGAAAGGTAAACGTTTAACTTTATGTCTAATAACAATAACAAACCGGCTATTTAGTTGGTTATGAATGTATTGAAGTAATTTTCTATAAACGACGCTGGCTGTAGTCCTGGTAGGGTGCTGGCGCGGGGGCATTGGCTCTATTCGCTAAGGTAGCCTTGGCGGATACAACAATAATAAACACCTACAGGTACACACTATGACTTTATCTATAAAGAAAGCGCTATGCGCTATGGCTGCGTCCACCTTTATTTTGCTGCAGGCTTCAAACGCCCTTGCTATGGCAAAAGGTGCAGATGTGAGTTGGATTTCTGAAATGGAAGCAGAGGGCTACACGTTTTATAACGATGCGGGCCAGCAGCAAGATGTGCTGCAAATTCTAAAAGATCACGGTATGGATTCCATCCGTCTGCGCGTGTGGGTAAACCCCGCCGGTGGATGGTATAGCAGCATTAATGACGTAATAGAAAAAGCTCAGCGCGCCAAAGCTGCGGGCATGCGTATTATGATCGATTTTCACTACAGCGACTCTTGGGCTGACCCAGGCAAGCAATACAAGCCCGCCGCGTGGACCAACTATACCTTAGACGGTTTAATGTCTGCGGTGTGGTGGCACACCTACGATTCCCTCGTGGCCCTAAAGAATGCGGGTATTACCCCTGAATGGGTGCAAGTGGGCAACGAAACAAACAACGGTATGTTATGGGAAGAGGGGCGCGCATCCGCCAATATGCAAAACTATGCGTGGTTGGTGAATAGTGGCTACGATGCCGTTAAAGAAGTGTTCCCTAATACCAAGGCAGTGGTGCACTTGGCAAACTGCCACGACAACGCAAACTTCCGCTGGATATTTGACGGCTTACAAGCCAATGGTGGTAAGTGGGATGTAATAGGTGCCTCTATTTACCCTACCAACGCAAGCGGTTATAGCTGGAGCCAAGCCAACAGTTTGTGCGAGGCAAACTTAAACGATATGCAATCGCGCTATGGGTCCGAGGTGCTAATTGCCGAGGTTGGTGCGCCGTGGGATCACCCAGAAGCGAAAGCAATCGTGAGCGATGTAATTGCTAAGGCGCAAAACGCCGGTGCAACAGGGGTATTTTATTGGGAGCCGCAGGCATCAAACTGGCAGGGCTACACGCTAGGTGCATGGAACCCAAACACCATGCGCCCCACCGAAGCATTAGACGCGTTTATTGACGGCAGCTCGAATGTGACAACCGCGCGTTTGCAATCGCGCAATAGCAACCGCTGTATAGATGTTAATGGCCGCAGTACAGCAGATGGTGCCGATATCATTCAGTGGAGTTGCCACAGCAACGCCAACCAGCAATGGACTTTTGAAGATATGGGCAATAACTACGTGCGATTGCGCGTGGGCCACAGTAATAAGTGCTTAGATGTACTGGGTGCAGGCACTGCCGATGGCGATAACGTAGTGCAGTGGGCATGCCACAATAACGCCAATCAGCAATGGCTAAAAGAAGACATGGGCGATGGCTACTTCCGCTTAAAATCTCGCGCCAGCGGTAAATGCGTAGATGTAAACGCAGGCGGTGCTAACAACGGTGATTCTATTATTCAATGGAGTTGCCACACTGGTTGGAACCAGCAATGGATGGTTTATTAGTAAACAGAGGTCAGTTAACAGCTTGGGAGAGTTATTTTGGCTGTTAACTGGCTGCTTTAAGCTGTGAGCTATTCTCAATGTGTCACCTTATTCGTTCTAACCAATTTGGCCCGGCGAACGCCGGCCTCCTCTGTTTCTTCCTCTTCATTACCTATATTTTCAGTGTTTCAAGATTGTCTATTCTACTCTTTGGGTTGGTGGAATGCTTATTTTGGCGTTTTATTCGTTCTAACCAATTTTAATTTGTACGATTGGTGCACAGTTCCGGTTTAAAGCGGTGGAGTGCGAGTGGGCAAAATAATATTGTTGCGCCGCGGTGTGGGTAAACGTCGCTAATTAAATTGGTTAGAGAGGTTGGCGCGGTGTGTTGCTATTTGAGTAGATTCTTATTGAAAATTAAACATTAACCCACCGGCCACAGTTTAATGCGGTTTGCACATTAAGGGTTGCGCATCTGCTTAATATTTAACGACAGTAAGTTTGGCGAACAATAGATATTTATAAAAATAAAATAAACACCACCTAAAACAGTAACACCAATAAAAATGAATTTAAAAAATACACTGCTTTTTGCGGTGGGTGCGTTTTTGCGCCCGAATTTTATGTCACAGCTTTTCATGTTTTGCGAGCTTCACCTTAGTGTGTGAATTAACCTTCAAGAGGAAACAAAAATGATAAAACTATCTCACCTCAAACACTGCAGGAAATTTTGTATTTCTTTGCTTTGCGCGCTGGGCATGGCTAATGCTCACGCCGCATTAAATGTAACTGCATCTGCGGATGACGGCAATGTGCCCGCGAATACCTTAGATGACAATATAGATACGCGCTGGTCGGCGAATGGATCTGGGCAGTGGATTGAATATGATTTGGGCGCGACACACACTGTGGATGCTGTGCAAATAGCATTTTTTCGCGGAGATGTGCGCGATGCAACCATCGACATTCAAGTGTCGAACGATGGCGGCAATTGGCAAACACTTTTTTCGGGTACGCCACCAACCCGAACCTTAGCGCAGCAACATTTTGAGTTGGATGATACTTCTGCGCGCTATGTGCGTATTGTAGGTTATGGTAACAGCCAAAATAATTGGAACAGTATTACCGAGTTCGATGTGGTTACGCTTGCAAGTGGAGAAAATATTGCTCTTGGTAAAGCTACATCCCAATCATCCACTGGCTATGAGGGTGTATCTAGCCGTGCGGTAGATGGCAACACCAATGGTAACTGGAATCAAGGCTCGATTACCCACACCAATAACGAGTATCAACCTTGGTGGCAAGTGGATCTAGGCTCAGTTAGATCTATCGACCAAGTTAACTTGTGGAATCGTACCAACTGCTGCAGCTCGCGTTTATCGGCGTTTTATGTGTTGGTGTCCGATGTGCCCTTTACATCGCAAACCTTAAGCGGTGCGCTTAGTCAAGCGGGTGTAAGTGCTTATTATTTTAATGATACTGCGGGCAGCCCAACCGAAATAAATATAGATCGCACAGGTCGCTATGTGCGTGTACAACTTTCTGGCACAAACCCATTAAGCCTAGCGGAAGTTGAAGTTATTGAAGGCAGCGAAATTGTTCCACCAGCACCAACCGGCCCAGATGCATCATGGACTTATTGTGCCGCCGAGCGCGAGCAATGTGCATTTTCTAATATAAAAGAAGTGGCCTACGGCGCTGGCGATAGCTGGAACTACTCTGTCGAGCTAGACGGCGTAACTTGTAATAATACTAACTTGGGTGACCCCGTTCGCGGCACGGTTAAATCGTGCTGGGTACGCAACGCACAACAAAATTATGTGGCGGTGCGAAACCTTGCTGAATTGCAAAATGCTATTTCCAATAGCAATCAACACATTCGCATGAAGCGCGGTGTGTATGAAGCTACAGCGTTAATGTCTGATAACACCACCGTATTTCGATTCGACGGTGCGAATAATGTATTGGATTTTACCGGTGTAACCATTCAGGTACCCACTAAACTCTTAAACAGTATGAGTACCCAGCCTATTCACTCGCAAGTAACCTACGATGTGATGGGCGATAACATTACTTTTTTAAACGGTACTTTCGAAAATACCTATCCGAATGGCCAGCACGATGTAACAGATTTTACCGCCCATAATAAAAACCCAGACTATTGGCCCGCGCGTCAAATGACGGAGTTTAGAGTGTGGGGGAACGGCGTACAGTTTTTAAATAACACCATTACTGTGCGCGGTTCATACCCGTATGGCTACGGTGATATGTTAGGTAAGGGCGCCGGTTCTGCAGTGTATTTACGCAAACATGCTGGTGTACAAATTTCTGGCGACAATGTATTAATTGACGGCATGAAATTAACCGTACTTGCATTCGGCCACGGCATTTTTATGCAGGGTGCAGATAACACAGTAATTAAAAACTCTGTTGTACAAGGGCGTATGCGCTTAGGCGCCGATATGTATAACGACGGGCCAGACTCCTTAATGGGGCCGTTTAATTTTGAGCAGCAATACCCAGATCACTTTGTGGGCCTGCCAATTGTGCGCGACCTAATGTACAACCTTACCGAAGATGGCATACGCGCTTATACACAAGGCACCAAATTAGATGGTAGTGTGGTGCGTACTGGTGCAATTACTGTAGAAGACACCAAAGTAATTAATATGCGCGGTTGTATTACTACGCCATTGGCTTCTAAGCCAAGTTATATAAAAAATGTAGAAATTCAAGGTTGTAGTGTGGGTTACGCGCTGGCGAATAATAGCGATGTAATCAATTCGCGCGGTGATGCAGGCTACGGTCCGCTATTGCACTCTACGTACGATACGCGCAACAACGCCAATGTCGAAATAACCGTTACCAATATTCCATCTACCGGCTCACACGCTTTTGCGTATATTGCAGGCTCTGGTCATAACATTACCTTCCTAAGTGATGGCAGCAACCCAGATGTGCCGCGCGAAATACGCGTAGGCGATACTGGCGACCGCTGGGCTGGCGACCCAAGCTATCAAGATGCAGCAAATATATTACTCATAAACGAAACCAACCAACCGGTGGTGTTAACTGAAACCAGTAGAAATATTACTGGTGAAAGTGTGGGTGAGGTGACTGATAATGGGACGGGAAATAGCTTGAAATAGAGTTTACAGTTTTACAGGGGGCAGTTAACAGCTGATTGGCGTCAGGAGACTGGTTGTTTGCCGGGTGTTGACTGAAACCAGAGTTCGATCTTAAAAGCCGTTGGCGTTAAGTCAGCGGTTTTTTTGTGAGTGGTAAAACTCGCGCGTGTGTCGAACCCTATCGTTGGGGCGTTCCATTCCGTTGGCTTAACTGTGAGCCGTAAACTTTAAGCTCTCGGCTATCCTCTAAGCACTTTCAATCTAACTTCTGGGTCTACTTTTTCAAGTGCATACCTAATTGTGCCTCTGGGCATATTTTTGGCATTTTTTTCTATGAAGGCGAGAACGTCTTGTTCGTGTTCTGCTGTGGTTACTTTTAGTAGCCAGCCTATGCTTTTTTGTACGAACTCGTCTTGGTCGCTAAGCAAAAGCGTGCAGTTTTCGAATATAAGCTTTTTGTCTAGCGTGTACTCTGTTTTGCCTATTTTTCGTTTGATGAATTTTACCCATGCAACATTACTTGCGCGTCTGCACCAAGAGACGTCGGAGTGGGCCCAGTCTTTGGTGTGTTCAATTAAGTGGGGGCGCGCCATAAGGAAGTTGAATAGGGTTTTTATGCACAGGTCGTCGACTAGCGCCCAATTGTTAGCGTAGTTTTCTAACCAGTAGCGAAAGCGCTGCAGTAGGGTGTCGTCGTAGTGCTTTTTAACCTGCTTGTTAATAAGTCCATATGCCACCATTTTTTCTTCACTGTATTCGGCGCGTTCGAGCACAGTTTCAGTAATGGCTAATAACTGCTCTGGCGTAAGCTTTGGGTAACTTTCTAAAAAATGCTTTACTACAAATTTAATATCCGCAGCATTTGCGCCTACACAAACAATACCGTGGGGGAAGTAGCGGCGAGACGCTTCGGCTTTACCGGGTGTGCTTAAGTCTATTAAATGTTGCTTCAGCGTGTTTGCGTACTTGGTATAGTTGGTTGTCATAATATATAGCGCTGGTTTAGGTTATCGGATTAAATCGGCCATAGGGTCGCCTTGGTTGCTTAGGTTGGCAGCTATGCCCTGTTTGTTTTCTACAGGTTGATTTTGGCTTAACTTAAACTTGCCTTGAATATCGTCAAGGGTAATTTCAAACCCTACGATAGCAGGTAGAAGTTTTCGTATAAATTCCTCGGGTGCATCTGCAATTGTCCAAGGTTGCTTAAAGTGTTGTTCGTGCTCGGCGGTTAAATCGTTGAGCAGTTGAATTTTCCAATCGCTGTCGTGAATAAACGTAATTTCACCTCGAATATGCACGGCCTCATAATTCCACGTTGGCACCGCCTTGCCGTCAATAGCCTTTGTTGGGTACCAGTTTGGGCTTATATAGGCATTGCTCCCTTGAAAAATAACCAGTACTTGTTGTTGGTCTGCTGTTTTCCAAATAGGGTTAGCGGCGGCAATATGCCCTTGCAATATTGCGTTACCTGCGTTACTGGTTGTGAGGTAAAGCGGCAAGTGATTAGCTTCTGCGCCATGGGTATGCGTGGTGATTAAAGTGGCAAACGGGTGCTTGCGAATAAATTCGAAAAGTAGATCGTCGTTTTCTTCCTTAAAATGCTTTGGTATATACATGCAGTTAATGTCTTTTATTATGGTTTATTAATAAGTGTTATCTAATTGCAAAATTTATCACGGTAAATGGCATTGTTTTTGTTAATTTGGCGATTATAACACTTGAAATAAAGTTTTTATCTTTCACTTTGATATTGGCGTTCAACTCATTTGGCTTTCGGTTTCTATAAATTTACTATCGGGCCACTACATGCGTAGTGAAGTTTGTACGGTTGGAGTTTATAGCTTGTATTGACTTGAATATAAGGTAGTAAAAATAATCTAACGAGGAAATGGAGATAATATGAAATACAAACTAATATCAGCGATGGCGTTAACACTAGGTTGTGTGGCAAATGCTAATGCCTATGAAAAAATATTTGAGTGGAATGACCCCGTACAGGGTAATTACCCTGCCGAATGTTCTGCGGCTAAAACTTATGGTACTGGTGGGGGCAGCCCAGGGTACATATATTATTACGACGAATTCACCGTGAATTGCCCGTTACACCCGACTCTTAAAGTGGGTGTAGAAAAAAGCTGGAGTTCAAGTCAGGGGAATCGGTGTAATAGGGTAACAGTGAATAACAGTGCCTATACAACTTCTTGGAATGACTGTAATAACTGGCGTGTTTACAAAAAGTAGTATTTTTCTTTAAAAGCCCCAGCGTATGGGGCTTTTTGTGGTTTTATTTAAACAATTTTAATTCCATTTCATCTGCAAGATAAAAAACAGCTTCGCCAGTGGATTCATCTATAAAGTAAGTAACGGATGTTTCTAATCCCTCGTCCACTAATGCTTGCGTGAAATTAGAAGTAATATTCTCTGCTTCTTCGCTATTAGTAATAGGTAGAACAACTTTACAATTATTTGTTTTGCAGCTTACCGAGAGCGGAGATGTCGATTGCAAAGATTCAACCCTTTCAAATGTGGCGTAAAGTTCATCCTCCCTTGGCTTTGCCCAGTCGTAATCAATCGGTTCGCTTTCAAATCTTTCATTTGCTGCTTCAATGGGGGAAATACCGCTTTTAGCTGTCTCGTCAATAAAATGAGCAAACGTTGATATAGATTGTTGGCTGGTTATTGCTGTTTGAATTTCCTGTGAGGTAACTTGTTCTGTTGTGTTCTGCGGTGGCGTATCAGGTGCGTCTATGGCGGAATTGTTGTTCTTTGCTCGAGAGGCGCTAGTAGGGGCCTGTGCTATTGTTCCAGTATCGCAGACGATATCCTGTTCTTTTGTTGGAAGGGGGCTTGCTGAAGCGATTGCAGAGTTAGGTTTGAGGGCGTTGTTCTTCCCTATGTAATATGAGGTTAAACAAAGCAGCATTGTTGAGAGTGAAAATAACAGGTATTTGTAATGTTTTTTCATGATTCGACAATTTAAGTTGTTGGCGTGAGTTTAACAATTAACGCGTTTGTCGCATTAAATTATCTTGCGAATAAAGAATGAATACTATGACAGGCAAGACAATAAAAATTCAGTCGCCTGATAGTAGCATTCTCTAGGTGAAGAGACTAATTAGGTAGAGGTTATTTGAGAGGGCTATTGCCAATTTTAAATATTTAGGCGCGGTTGTCACCCCGCCTGCAATTCAAAACAAAACGTTGTGCCCTTGTTCTCTTCGCTTGCCACTTTTATTTTTGCCTGATGCAAATCCAGCAGTCGGCGAGTAATGGCCAAGCCTAGGCCACCGTTGGCGCTGTTGCCGCGTATGCTGTTGCCGGCTTTGAAGTGGGGGTCGAATATGCGGGTAATATCAGATTTAGGGATGCCTATGCCCGTATCTGTTACTTCAATAGATACGTATTGTGCCTTGGGTTGTAGGCGCACGATAATGCTGCCGCCATCGGGTGTGTGGCGCAGGGCGTTTTCGATTAGGTTGCTGAATACGCGGTCGAGTTTCTCTATATCGCCCATTACTTCTATGCGGCTATCCTGCGGTGATACCGCGAGGGATATATTTTTTTCTTGTGCGGCTATGTAAAATTTTTGCAGTACATCTTGTACCAATTCCGCTATTACTATTTTCTCTTTGTTTACTTGTACATTGCCGCCATCTAAATAGGCGAGTTCAAATAATTGCTCTACAAGGCGAGATATTTTCTGGGCATTGCGTTTGGCGGTAGATATATAAAGCTCTGTCTGCTCAGTTGAGAGCGTGTCTTTATTCATCTCCCAGGTTTCTAAGTAGCCTAGTAGGCTGGCTAGTGGCGTGCGTAAATCGTGCGATACGTGGGACAGTAATTCCTTGCGCAGTTCGTCCACGGTTATGACTGTATTGTATTGCTCTTCGAGTTTGTTTATTAAATCTCTAAATGCTGCGCCTACTGCGTGTATTTCGTTATTGCTGTTGGTATTCCATTCTTTAAAGTTTTCTGCCGCCTCGGCGCTGCTTTGCGAGTTGTGGGCAAAGCCTTGTTCGCGGGTGGTGTTTATTTGGTGTAGTAGCCGTGTAAGTGGTTTGGTAATTACCCCCGTTAACCACAGGGTGCATATTAAACTAAACAATAGGCCGCCTATAAAAATAGCGAGTCCCCATTGAATAATCTTGCTTTGGCCTACAACGTTTGCGAGGTTGTCGTATATTTCGCTGCCTAAAATTACGTAGAGGTAACCCATTTGTTTACCCTCTACCATTATTGGGCTAGCAGAAAATATCTTCTTTTTATTGGTCGAGCGCGGGTCGTCGCCAACAATGGGTGTGCGCAAGTTGTTGTTCGCCAAATAGTGTTGAATGGGGCGGGTATCAACATACTCACGTTTTATTTTTTGTGGGTCGGTGGAGTAGCTGAGTATGTGGCCGTTATTGTCCAGCACGTAAAACTCGAAATTCGGTCCCAGTATCATTAAATCGTGAAACGTATGCTTGGCAGCTTCAAGGTCGGGTTTGTCGTTTTTAAATAGCAGGTAGTGGCTCGTTACATGTGCGGCCAGCTCGTTATGCATACGCTGGGTGATTTCTTGCTGGTAAGTATGCGAGGTGTGCACAAATAAAGAGATAGAAAATACGCTTACCAACGTAAAGCTGCAAAACAGCGTAAAGGCTAAGCGGCTGTATAATGACTGAGACAGTTTTTTTATAAACGATTTAATCATAAAACTTGTAGCCTACTCCCCATACTGTTAATACGTATTTAGGGTTGGATGTATCGGTTTCTAGTTTGGTGCGCAAACGGTTAATGTGAGAGTTAACCGTGTGCTCATAGCCGCTGTGCTGATAACCCCATACGGCATCTAATAATTTTTCGCGGCTAAATACTTGGCCCGGGTGGCTGGCCATATATAGCAATAAATCAAATTCCTTTGCGGTAAGGGTTATTTCTTTGTCGCCAATGGTTAACCTGCGTTTGGTTTTATCTATACACAACTCGCCAAAGTGCAGCGCATCGTCTGCTTGAGGTGTGCTTTCCTTTTGGCTCATATCGGTGCGGCGCAAATGGGCTTTTACGCGGGCTTGTAGCTCGCGCACGCTAAAAGGTTTGGTAAGATAATCGTCTGCACCGGTTTCTAAGCCTACTACGCGGTCCGATTCGGATTTTTTAGCAGTAAGCATAAGAATAGGTGTAAATATATTTTTGGCACGTAGATGTTGGCAAACCTGTAGGCCATCCATGCTGGGTAGCATAATATCTAAAATTATTAAATCGAAGGTTTGAGTGGTGCCAAGGTGTAGGCCTTCCGCGCCGTCGCTGCAGCGGGTGACGTGGTAATCTAATACTTCCAAGTTCATCGCAATTAATGCGTTGATGTCTTGGTGATCTTCTATTAGCAAAATACGCTTCTGCATTGTTTCGCGGGCCTAATAATTTTAATGGCTATTTAATAGCTATAATGTATCACGTTTTGCCCAGTGACTTTTTCTGCAGCCGTTAACTGCAATCTGTAGGCTTGGCTAATAATAAACTGCCCCGCTATTCACAGGGCAGTTGTTGCACTAAACGTTATTGTACGCGTTTAACCACTACTACCATGGCGCCATTATCAAACTTATGGGCTTGTGTAAGCGCGGACTCGGCATAGCCGTCTGCTTGGGTTACTACGCCTGGGTGCATGCTTACCTTATCGGTATCCATGCGTTCCATGTTGTAGCCTTCGCCACCCGCGGCAGGGCCGGGAATGGTCGCTTGGGTTTCTACATTGGCTTCTGTGCCGGCGTCGTATACGGGGGCGAGCGCTTTCATTTCATCCATTACTTCCATTTCGCCCACATGCCAATTTTGCACACCGGTAAACGCGTCGTTTGTGTTCACCAGCATGCTTACAACGGTGAGTTCAATGTCGTTTTCACCCTCTGCAGCTAGCTCTGCCATAAGGGTATAGGTTGCACGGTCGCCGGGTATGATTACCGAATCCCCGCTAACGGCGTTAATTGTGCTGGTTGCAGCTAATAGCTCTGCAGTACTACCCGATTCGGCTAAAACCTCTAAGCCTTGTGACGCGCTACTGCCGGTCATCCAGCTTTTAACATCCGAAGTGTGCAAAAACAAAGCGGGTGGCGATAAAGGCTGGCCGTGGGTGACGTTGGTGATGGTAACCTCGTAGCTGGCCATTACTGGCTCGGGCATCATTTCTGGGTCCATAGTTTTCTTGTCGCTGCCACCGCAGGCTGTTAGCCCAAGGGCTAAGCCACCTATGGCGATAAGGGTTGAGCGTTTTGCTCGTGCTGGGAATTGCATAGTTAACCTCCTTGATTAGTGAACAGTAATGGTCACTTTGGCTACGGGGTTTAACCAGCGGTGAACGCGGGAGTCTAAATCGCTAGCGCCACCTTCTACCATGGTGTCGCCCACATTGCCGCGGTGAATATGTACCGTGGTGTTGCTTTCTTCGCTAGTTACCCCTGTGCCCATGGTGCCGCTGTTACCGCTTGGGTTAGCAGGGATGCCAGGGGTGCCTGGTGCGCCAGAACCGTCTACTATCAGTTCGTCATTCGCTTCGGTGCCAGCATCGTAGCCATTAAGGGTTAGGGTGTAGGTGCCGGGTTCGCTGGGTATCTGCCATGAATCTAACCCCACAAAGCCGTCATTTGTAGGCAGCAGCATAGCCACAATAGATAGGCGGTCGGCATCGCCGGTATCCCAGCTGGCAATTGTGGTCATTGCGCCTGGCGCCAATAACCCTTCTGCCGGGTTGGCTACGGTGTCTGCACCTATACTGTCTGCAAGGGTTAGCAAGCCGTCGAGCGAGCCGCCCTCGGCCATCATTTGCAAGCCATCGGAAGCTTCCTCGCCTAAGCGAAACAGATGGTTCGCCTCGGTATGGGCAACGGCCAAAATGGGGGTAAAGTGAATACTGTGGGTAGCATTGGTAATCTCAACGCTAATGGTAGCAGCTTGGGTTTGAACGGCGCCTGCGGCGATACATAGGCCTGCAGCAATATGAGTTAAACGCATAATCTTCTCCTTGTGTTTGGGTTAGTGGGGCCACTGTACATAAAGGAAGTCATGCGCCTATCACAAAGTTATAACGTTTTTATCACATTTAACGTGAGCCGGTTGGGCTACACTGGGATAGCTATCATTGCGTCGTTAAGTATTTACGGGTAATTTGTGTAAGTATTCCCAACAATAACAACGTATTAGGTGAACACGGAGAACGAGGATGACTTCCAGCTTTGGCAAACTGGCCGCAGGGTTTAAAAATTTATTAGGTAGTAATAAAAGCGCCGCACCGGCTAGCGATAACAAAAAAGCGGTAGAGGTGGTATCAGAAGAAACGCTTAAAGCCCACGCGTTGCCGTTTAGCATCCCGCTAGAGTACGGCGTGGGCACTAAAGTTAACGACACCCCCTCGGTTACAATTTGTGAAGATTTTTTAACGCAAGCCGAAGTGTTTCAAATCATTAAAGCCGCTGGCGATAAAATGCAGCGCGCTAGGGTGAGCTCTGGCAAAGAAGGCATTGAAAGCGCCGGCCGCACGGGCAGTAACTGCTGGGTAGCGCACGATCACAACAAAGTTACCCATGCGTTGGCAAAACGAATAAGTAAACTAGTAGGTATTAGTTTACAAAATGCCGAGTCTTTTCAGGTTATCCATTACGGTGTAAGCCAAGAATATTCATCTCACTTTGATGCCTGGGAATTTAATACCGAACGTGGCGAACGCTGCATGGCGCGCGGTGGCCAGCGCTTGGTAACGTGTTTAATTTATTTAAATGATGTGCCCGCCGGTGGGGGAACAGGGTTTCCTGAGCTAGATTTAGAAGTGCAAGCTAAAAAAGGCCGCATGGTTATATTCCATAATTGTTACCCCGGTACTAACTATCGCCATCCGCACAGTTTGCACGGTGGGTTGCCGGTAGAAGAAGGCGAAAAGTGGGCGGTTAACCTGTGGTTTAGAGAGGCCGATTATTGGGCGGGCACTAAAAAAGCGGCGGCCCCAGCCCGTAAAAAATATGGGAAAGTGATGTAACAAAGGCATAAGGCTTGAAACAATAGGTTTAGCCCTGACCTAAATATAAATTGTCATATGCTTTTGGTTTATTTTTGCAAAAATGCACTGTAGTGCATGCCTAGGGCCGCCTAGGGTTAACACTTAGTTGCTTAATGAGGAGAACCGTGAAAACTCGTAAGTCCCACCCCATCAAACGTTTTTTTGAGCAAGAAACTGCTGGCGGTATTTTACTGATTGTTGCAGCTGCACTGGCCATGCTGCTTGCAAACAGCCCTTTTTACGGGCACTACGATTTACTTATCGATACCCCCTTTATTATTTCCCTCGGTGATTTTGCATTAGAAAAACCATTGTTGTTATGGACTAACGACGGCCTTATGGCGGTGTTCTTTTTATTGGTGGGTTTAGAGTTAAAGCGCGAGTTGCTCGAGGGTGAGCTTTCCGACCCGCGCAAAATTGCACTGCCGGCTGTGGGGGCTATAGGCGGTATGCTTGTGCCAGCGTTAATTTACTGGTGGATAAACAAAGATAACCCTCTTGCCTTATCTGGCTGGGCAATACCTGCCGCTACCGATATTGCCTTTGCGCTGGGTGTGCTGGCGTTGCTGGGTAGCCGAGTACCGGTAACCGTTAAAATATTTCTCACATCCATTGCGGTATTCGACGATATAGGCGCAATTTTAATTATTGCGTTTTTCTATACATCGAAAATTTCTATGCTTGCTCTAGTGGTGGCGGCTATATGCTGTGCGATTTTATTTATTTGCAATCGCAGTGGCGTAACCACTCTGCGTGCCTACCTGCTAATTGGTTTGGTTATGTGGGTGGCGCTGTTAAAGTCTGGTGTGCACGCTACTTTAGGCGGTGTAATACTGGCGTTTTTTATTCCAATGACAGCCGCGCGCCCTCATCCAGAAATTAAAATACCTTCGCCATTAAAATTTTTAGAGCACGAATTACACGCGCCGGTGGCGTTTTTAATTCTGCCTATTTTTGCCTTCGCTAACTCAGGTATTCGTTTTATAGGCATGGGGGTAGAAGATTTTACCCACTCTGTACCAGTAGGTATTGCCAGCGGCTTGTTTTTTGGTAAGCAGTTAGGCGTGTTTCTGTTTTGTGGTGTATGTGTATTGTTTGGCTGGCTAAAATTACCCAAAGGCATGCGCTGGGTGCATTTGTACGGTGTGGCTGTGTTGTGTGGTATTGGTTTTACTATGAGCTTATTTATTGGCTCGCTAGCGTTTCAAGAGAGTGGAATTAACAGCGTTATAGATGAGCGCTTAGGCATTGTGTTCGGTTCGCTTGTGTCTGCTGTATTAGGCTTTGTTGTGCTTAGAAGTGCTAAGCAAAAGGCTTAATGAATTAAAAATTTTACTGTGTGCCGTAATCTAACAATGTGGCACACAGTAAATAGTAGGTATACAGCAAACTATTAAATAACCGCTATACCGTCTGCTTCAACAAGCGCACCCTTGGGTAGCTCGCTAATGCCTATTGCTGCACGAGCAGGGTAAGGCTGTTCAAAAAACTGGCTCATCACTTCGTTAACAATTGGGAAGTTGCTCAAGTCGGTTAAATAAATATTTAACTTAACTATATTTTTAAGTGAGCCGTTTGCCGCTTCGCACACCGCTTGCAAGTTTTTAAATACTTGAGTGGCTTGCGCAGCGAAATCGCCTTCGATCATTTCCATTGTTTCTGGAATTAATGGAATTTGGCCAGAAAGGTATACGGTGTCGCTAACTTTAACTGCCTGTGAGTATGTACCAATGGCTTTTGGGGCTTTATCGGAATGAATAATAGCTTTATTGGGCATAGTCGTGTCCCTAAAAATATAAGTGTTTTAAGTAAATTAATTTTTGCCGCGTGAAACGCGAGCTACAGATCGCATAGTGCGAATAGAGCGCATAACGTTGGCGAGATGAATGCGGTTATTAACCGCAATGACTAGCGTAATAACACTGCTTTCGGCATCGCGTTCTTCTACTTGTATGCCTTCAATGCTGGTGCCGGTTTGAGCTATGCGCGTGGCCAGTGTGGCAATAATGCCGCGCTCAGATTTAACTTCCACCCTAATTTCTGTTAAGAACTCGCCGGCAACCTGTGCGGACCAGTTAATAGTAGAAATATTCTCTTTCTTGCTTACAAGGTCGGTGACGTTTTTACAGCTATCGCGGTGAACCACAATGCCCTTGCCGGTACTCATATGGCCGATGATAGGGTCGCCCGGTATGGGGCGGCAACAGCGCGCAAAGCTAATAAGCAGGCTATCGGCAGAATCGATAGTAATAGGCGCTAGGGTATCGCTGCTGGTGTCGGATTCGGGCTGTAATATTTTTGCCACGCTGTAGGCGGCTTTATTGCCAAAGCCAATGCTTTCGTACAGCTCTTCCATACTTGCCACTTGGGTTTGCTCGCACAAGTAGCCTTGTTGCTGTTCGTTTAGTTCTTCTAAATTTATATCTAAGTTTGCCAGCGCGCGCATTAGCATGCGTTTGCCCAGCTCCACCGACTCCATATGGCGTTGGTTTTTGAGGTAGTGGCGAATGGCGCTGCGCGCTTTAGCGGTTACGACAAAGTTGAGCCAATTAGGGTTGGGCTGTGAATTCTCGGAGGTAATAATTTTAACTTTTTGGCCGCTTTCTAATACTTGCGATAGCGGGGCGGGGCGATCGTTAATACGACAGGCCACACAGGTATTGCCCACTTGCGTGTGTACGCCAAATGCGAAGTCGACGGGTGTTGCGCCGGCGGGTAGTTCTATAATCGCGCCTTTAGGGGTAAACACATACACTTCATCGCGGAATAAATCGATTTTAACGTTTTCGACGAACTCAACCGAACTATTGGTGTGCTCTTGAATTTCTAGCAGGCGTTTTATCCAGCGGTTAGCGCGATCGTAACTACCTGAGTGCACGGAATTAACATCGTTAGATTTATACAGCCAGTGGGCGGCTACACCACGGCTAGATAGCTCATCCATCTCTTTGGTGCGAATTTGCACTTCGATGGGCACGCCGCGCACACCAATTACAATGGTGTGTAGCGACTGGTAGCCATTCTCTTTGGGGATGGCGATGTAATCTTTAAATTCGCCCGGTTTAGGCTTGTATAGGTTGTGGATAGCACCGAGTGCGCGGTAGCAGGTGTCTATATCTTCCACAATTATGCGAAATGCGTATACATCCATAATCTCTTTGAAAGATTTATGTTTGCTGCGCATTTTGTTGTAAATGCTGTACAGGTGCTTTTCGCGGCCAATAACCAAGCCGTCGATATTCTCGCGCTGTAGTCTTGTTTCTATGCCCGATTGAATTTTTTCTACTAACGCTTTGCGGTTACCGCGCACTTCGCTAAGGGATGCCTGTAGGCGAGACGCGCGCAGCGGGTGCATGGCCGCAAAGCCGCGGTCTTCAAACTCTATACGCCAGTCGTTCATGCCCAAACGGTGGGCAATGGGGGCATAAATTTCTAAGGTTTCTTTGGCTATGCGGCGCTTTTTTTCGGGGGGGAGGGCACCTAAGGTGCGCATGTTGTGTAATCGGTCGGATAACTTCACAACAATTACGCGCAAATCCTGCGCCATAGCAAGGGCCATTTTTTGGAAGTTTTTGGCCTGCTTTTCCGCTTGGGTTTCGTATTCGATTTTGGCTAGTTTACTTACGCCGTCGACTATATCGGCAACGGTGGAGCCAAATTGATCGGCAATAGCTTGTTTGCCTATACCGGTATCTTCAATTACATCGTGCAGCATGGCGGCCATCAAGCTTTGATGATCCATATGCACAGACGCAAGAATATTAGCTACCGCAAGAGGATGGGTAATATAGGGTTCGCCACTGCGGCGATACTGGCCTGTGTGGGCTTGCTCTGCGTAGTAGTACGCGCGCTTAACCCGGTTAATCTGGGTGGGTTCCAGATAGGAGGACAGTCTATGACTCAGCGAATCAATGGTGAGCAAAGTGTAACTGGCCTCCTTTAATATTAGGCTTCGGGGTAAAGGTTATCCGCGTTCTCTTCAGATGGCTCTGCGAAGTGTTCTACGGGTTCTGCGTCAGTTGCAGCTAGGAACGCATCGTCGATTAAGCCCAATTCAATTTCGCGCAAAGCGATAACGGTTGGTTTATCGTTCTCTGGCGCTACTAGTGGCTCTTTACCTTGAGTAGCAATTTGGCGAGCACGTTTGCTGCCTACAATCACTAATTCAAAGCGGTTATCAACGTAATCTAAACAATCTTCTACAGTAATTCGTGCCATTTTGGTAATCCAGTGAGATGTTGCATAGTAAAAATGGGTTGCGCAGTGTACGCAAAATGTGCAACTAGGACAATAGGCTCTCTAGTAAACTTTGGTGCTTGTCCTGTTGTTTTTCAAGGGCTAGACGGTTTGCAACGACTATCGATCGAAATTCGGTCAAAGCAGTGTCAAAGTCGTCGTTCACTATTAAATATTGCGCTTCTACATAGTGAGATATTTCGCTTTTGGCTTCTGCCATGCGGGCGTCTATCACGCTCTCGTCGTCTTGCCCGCGGCCCGTTAAGCGCTCGCGTAAGCATTCGCGCGAAGGCGGTAAAATAAAAACGCTTTTTGCAGCAGGTATGAGTTTGCGTACCTGCTGCGCGCCTTGCCAGTCTATTTCTAGAATAACATCTATGCCTTTGGCTAGGGTGTCTTCTACCCATTGCTTAGAGGTGCCGTAAAAATTAGTAAACACCTGCGCGTGCTCTAAAAATGCGTTGTTTTCCACCATAGTGGCAAACTGCTCGTGGCTAACAAAATGGTAGTTCACCCCTTCTTGCTCACCAGGGCGCTTGGCGCGTGTGGTGTGTGAAACAGAGACCATGATGTTGCTAGTGGTATCAATTAGTGCAGAAACCAAGCTGGTTTTGCCTGCGCCAGAGGGTGCAGAGACGGTGTAAAGGGTGCCAGTAGGTGTCATTGCTCGGCTCGTGTTAGCGTGTTTTAAAATCGCGAAAGCGGAATACACATCATAAACCATTTTAGACCCTAAGGTTATTTGCAGCCGTAAAAACTCATCAATTTATTGGGCTTAAATACTGGCGGGGTGGTTTATTATGGTGAGCTAACTCTTTTATATGCACGAAATTAAAACTAGGCGCCCATGAAAGGTAAAAAATTAAACAAAGGCTCTTCGGGGCAAAATAGAAAAGCCAGCGAGGGCTTTTTAGAAAAATATGCGCGTAAACCTGGGGTAGTGGCACTACCGTCGGGCTTATATATGCGCGAACTGGAAAAAGGCGATGGTCTGCAGCCGCAAATTACCGATACAGTGGTCGTTAATCAGCGCATACTAACGGCAGATGGCAAAGTAATAGCTGATACCTATCAAGCTGGTATGCCAGATCACTTTGCGCTGAAGGAAGCTATACTTGGTATTCAAGAGGGGTTACAGCTAGCGCAGGTAGGTGGGCGCTATGAGTTTGCAGTGCCTCCAGAGTTGGCCTGGGGCAAGCGTGGCGTAGGCAATAAAATAGGGCCAAATGCGGTTTTATTTTTTGATTTAAGGCTTCTAGAAGTAGTTTTTAGCTAATTTGAACTAATATATCTGTGAATGTTAAACACCTACATAGTGTAGGTTTATTGGAAAACCTCCCAGAGGCGCAAGTATGGATGGGAATATTGGTTAGGTTAGGATTTAGGCATAGTGTACCGTTTATATTGGCTTACCTCGCATTAGCAGGGGCGAGTATGCTGCTAGCTGTTGCCCCAAGTAATGTCACACCCCTATACCCTGCCGCAGGGCTAGCTTGGGGGGTAGCCATTCTCTGGGGACGCCGCACTTACCCCTCCATATTTGTTGCTGCTACCCTCGCAAATACCCTACCTTTACTATTCAGTCAGCCTAGCTTTGCTGCAGTACTAGCCGGTATAGCCATTGGTGTGGGTGAGGTTATAGCTGTATTAATAAGTTGCAAGCTGTTAAGTGCTGTGCGCGGCCGCGAGCGAGTATTTAAGCAAGTGCAAGATGTCATTGCGTTCTCTGTAATTGCATTATTTTGGGTGGTGAGCCCTACAATTGGCGTAAGTGCGCTCGCTTTAGCTGGGCTTGTAGAAAGCGGAGCGTTTTCGCGAGTATGGTTAACCTGGTGGCTGGGCGATTCGATAGGCATATTGCTGCTTACGCCATTGGTATTAA
This sequence comes from Saccharophagus degradans 2-40, assembly GCF_000013665.1. Lineage (NCBI taxonomy): Bacteria > Pseudomonadati > Pseudomonadota > Gammaproteobacteria > Cellvibrionales > Cellvibrionaceae > Saccharophagus > Saccharophagus degradans. The sequence goes on along the minus strand of NC_007912.1, from coordinate 4,679,312 downwards.
TAGTAAATATCACTCACTGGCGCAACCTGTTAAATAACGATGGCTACAAGCTTGTGGTAGGCATTGTAGGGGCCGCTACAGCTAGCTTGGCAGTGTATGCATCCGGTTTACCGTTGTTGTATTTGCTTACCGGCATATGTTTTATGGCCGCTTATAGGCTAAGTCTTTTTGGTGTAATTGTGGTTAACTTGGTTATTGCTACTATTACCTCTTCTGCCTATATGTGGCAGGTTGGCCCGGGTGCGCATTTTGCCGCGCCAATTCAATTAGGGTTAATTCAGTTGTTTCTTGCCTTTAACATGGTTATCTCGCTGGTATTTTGGTGCACCCAAAGCCGAAACCGAGAGCTAAGTGTTAAATGGAGTAGGGCAGAAACACAGGCGCGGCTAGACCCCCTTACTAAAATATATAACCGTCGCGGGTTTGAAGAGCGCGCCATTCAGCTAATGAGGCAAAAGCGCACACTGTCGCTGCTAATTTTAGATATAGACCATTTTAAATATGTAAATGATCACTATGGCCACGATATTGGCGACGAAGTGTTGCGCCAATTTTCTAAAAAAATTGCAGGCATGATTCGCGATAGTGATGTGTTTGCGCGCATAGGGGGCGAGGAGTTCGCCGTTATTTTGGCCGATCAAAACCTAGAGCTTGCCGGGCTAATGGCAGAACGCATTCGCGCTACTATCGAATCCACCGAGCTGCCTGTCAGTTCCGATAATACAATCAAATATACAGTTAGTATTGGGGTTAGCTCCGTTTCAGAAGGTGTAGATATTCACCGCTGGCTAAAAACTACCGATAAACTGCTTTATCAAGCTAAGGCGCAAGGCCGCAATCAAGTGGCTGCGGGTTGCGTTGTGCCCATAGACGTTGCTCCTACACCTTCTCGAAAAGTAAATTAGTATTTTACCGCTGCCTGCTAGCGTGTAGGATACTCTACTACCTAAGAAGCATTTCTATTACCTACAGAGGGCTGTATGCAGTTCACCATCTTATTTTCCGCGTCGAAAGCGATGGCCAATTGGCTAAAGCTGGATGCGCCTAGAATTCCAAGCCCCGATGGTAAGCGCGTAGGCACCCAACCGTTAACTACCAATGCGCAACAAATATGCTGGCAATGCCATGTAATAGAAAACAGGCCGCGCAGTGGGTTATTTACGGTGCTGGCTGTAGAAGCATTTAGCCGATACACGCTTATTATTCCCTACCCTGGTAGGCCGCGCTTAGAGGATTTAGAAAACGAAATTTTGCGCCGTTGGGCCAACGAACTATTAAATTTAATGATAGTAAGTGGCGAAATAGACGAGGCCGACGTAGACGTAGTAATAGAGAAGTTTTTAGAGCTAGATAAGCCTATTGATTGGGTAAGCAATACCGATTTAAGCGTACAGGGCCACGCCTCGGATGCCGGCAAGTGGGTTACGGATACGCTATATCAGGATGGCGGTGCCGCACTAGACGATGACAGAGCCATAGCATTGGGCTTGCATATCAATCAATTTAAGAAAAAAAGTAAAGATGCTAACGGCAAAATAGAGCACTTTTACCCCATGGAGCGCATGTTAGACGACGCTCTATTTAGGTTTGCTAGCGGCCTAGCTAAAGATAGGTACGAACAAACCCGCCGCGGTGATTTCCCCAACCCGTTTTTACCTACCCTCGAAATGACAGATAGCGAACCAATCCCTAGTAATGTGGTGCAAATGGCAAATTATCGCCATAAGTAGCAAGCGTTTAATTAATAGGGCTTTGCTTCTATAGCTAAGCAAAGCCTGTAAAACAGTGGGTGCAAAAAGCGAGTTAGAAAGTAAAAAGGGTGCCTCGCAACAGGCACCCTTCAGAGTGATGACAAACCTTCCCCAAGCAACACAGCGAGTAAATTCTTAGGGTGAAAGATCAAAAATGCTCAATTCATGCTTCGCCACGGATGGCGATGTTAGAACAACGCAGGAGCAGTTGTCGGGACGAATTGAGCAAGTTATAGGGACACCGTTTTTTGCTCCTGCAAAAACGGCATTTCCACCATCCATGGCGGTCATATTCATACGTTTTTTGAGCTTTCACCCTAAGAATTTACGGATTTAGAATGATCAAGTTCTTCGCAAATATAATAGAGGGGTTTATCAATAAACTGGAGTGCCTCGCAAAAGGCACCCTTTTTATATTGCACAAGTTAGCTTTTTAAACGCTAGTCAAAGCTAGGTAACTCATCCAGCGTAATAACCAGCTCATGATTGTAAACATGCTGCTTATGGGCGTTAGAGTTGTAATATTCACCTGTCCAAAAGTTGTTTTCGTGGGTTACGCCTTCCGCGGTATCCGAGTCGTTCCACACCATAAACCACAACCACCAAGCGCCATCGGCCTGCATGGCATCTGGGTCGGGAATATTACTGTTCTCGCTTAGCGCCACCATTTTGGTTTGCATGGGGGTGTTTTTCGTATCGTTATATACGGCTAATTGCGACTCGTAATTTTTCGCGCCGTCGTAAATGTCGTGACTTACAATATCGGCATATTCATCGCCTGGGTACCAAGCGCTGTTTTGCCCGTTCCACACCCAAAGTAAATTATCTAAACCGTGATGATCAGTAAGGCGGGTGTACATGTGGCGCCACAACAGCACTTGTGCATAAGCGGCAGATACCGAATCGGTACGCGTACGGCCCCACCAGAACCAACCGCCAGAAGCTTCGTGCAAGGGGCGCCACAGCACCACAGCGCCGGCATCTTCTAGCTTTTGCAGCTCTGCCGCTATCATATCGATATCGGCCTGCATATTTATAAAGCTCTGACTGCTTTCATCCAGTTGACCATTGGCAATTGGGATTTGAAAGCTCGTATCAGCCGTATAAAACTCGCCAATGTTACTACCGCTTACGTTCGGGTCTCGCCAGTGCCAAGCAAAAGTCACTAAGCCGCCGCGCTGCCAGTGGACAATAGCTTCTTCTGTTTGCTCAAGGCCACTAATAAAACTGCTCTCAATACCGTAATTCATATAGTCGTAGCCCATAATTGCGGGGGCTTTGCCGGTATCGTTAATTACGCGCTGGTACTCATCAATGCTGTCCTTCCAGGTCAAATCCATCTGCCCGGTTAGCATTTTGCTGCCCCATTGCTGCTTAAGGTAAGTGTAAACAGCCTTGGTGGTGGTATTGGCGTTAGGGTTTACCGGCGTATCGCTCATGGCCGTTTGAGTGCGCTCCATTACCCCTGGGCACAAGCTGCGCGATAAGCACTCTGCGCCATTCTCATAGCCCCAGCTACCGTTATCGGTAGTGCAGAAGCTGGGGGTATCTGCGCCAATGACGCAATATGCCAAATCGCCCACACCTGGGTCTTGCGCTGAGCCGTATATCACGCAGCTACTCGCATTCTCCCAACCCCAGCCATCCCCATCGGGGTCGGAATCGTTACTGCGACAGTAAGCGGTGCCGTTTATGGTTGCGTTGGGAATTAACCCACCGCTAGAACTGCTAGACGAGCTAGAGCTAGACGAGGAGCTAGAAGAACTGGATGAGCTCGATGAAGAACTAGAGCTAGATGAGCTAGAGCTGCTACTAGACGAACTAGAACTGCTGGATGAGCTGCTAGAGCTACTGCTCGAAGAGCTAGAAGACGAACCGCCTTCCTTAGTTGAAGAGCCCCCGCCACAAGCCGCAAGCGCAACACACGCCGCCAGCGTTAATAGATGTAATTTATTCCGCATGAAAACCTCTCACGTTATTGTTGTAATACTGTAACCGATTACATTAAGCGCTGCTAGGTAAAATTGGGGTGGTTGGGTGTTTTTTGTTCGGTTTGAGGGTTGTTATGGCTGGGTGGGGGCAGTCGTAGGTGGGGTGGGCATCACTTGCCGGGCTTTTTGGGGAGGGCAAATTATTTAATGTAGCTACATATTAATAATGGTTAAATGATGGCGTATTTGTTGAAAACATACTTCGCGAGTGGTCAAAAAAAGTTGCGAGTATTGTCTGGTGACGAACTTGAGCTTTTACTTGAAAACCAAAATCAACGGATGGCTCAGCCTTAGCTGAGTTAGTGTAATGGAATGAATCGAGCCTATTATAAAAATACTATTGCAGGTTTTTGTGCAGATAACCCGGATCAAATAGTCGGCCAGTTGGTGCTTGAGCATAAGTTTGCGCTTATTAGTACGCAACGCGACGCTTGGGTCGCACAAATATTACTGCTGCAATCTATCCTTCAAAATTCCGATGGAACAATCTACTTTGAATACTCTATTCCACGGATGGGTAAGCGTATTGACGTGCTGCTAGTAATTGACGGGGTTATATTCGTTGTTGAGTTTAAGGTAGGCGCATCGTCGTTTTTAAGGGCCGACCTTGATCAGGTTACAGACTATGCACTTGATTTACGCAATTTCCATGAAGGCAGTCACAGCGCACATATTGTTCCTATTTTGGTATCTACAGCATCTAAAAGTAGAGAAGACGTAATTGTCGGCCCGCCCCAAGATGCACTGTTTTCCCCTATTTGTTGTAACAGTACAAATCTAGAAAAAGTTATCTCTCGAGTATTAACCTTAGTCACAGGAAATTTCATTAATGTTAAACATTGGGAGGAGAGTGGATACAAACCTACTCCTACAATTATTGAGGCTACACTCGCGCTATATAACGGCCATTCCGTTGTTGATATATCTCGTAGTGATGCCGGCGCAATTAACTTAAGTAAAACTTCTTCTTCTGTTTCTGAAATAATTAAATCTTCAAAGGAAAACAAAGAAAAATCTATTGTGTTTGTAACAGGTGTTCCTGGAGCAGGTAAAACTTTAGTGGGTTTAAATATCGCTACCGCGCATATTGATCAAGACGATGAGCTATATAGTGTTTTTTTGTCGGGTAATGGCCCGCTGGTTGCTATTCTTCAGGAGGCTCTTGCTCGAGACAAGGTTGCGCGCGCGAAACAAAATGGCGAGAAAATTAAAATTGGTGCTGCGCGAAGCGAAGTAAAAGCATTCATTCAGAATGTTCATCATTTTCGAGATGATGGTTTGGCTGATCTTAATAAAGCGCCGGCTGAACATGTGGTAATTTTTGATGAGGCGCAACGTGCTTGGAACAAGCAACAAACCGTAGACTTCATGAGAATGAAAAAAGGCCAGCTCAATTTTGATCAGTCGGAGCCTGAATTTCTCATTTCATGTATGGATAGGCATAAAGATTGGGCTGTGGTGATTTGTCTGGTGGGTGGAGGCCAAGAAATCAACAAAGGTGAGGCCGGTATACATGGCTGGTCTCATGCAATCAAAGAGTCTTTCCCTAAATGGAAGATATACGCTTCAGATCAATTGAAAGATAGTGAATATGGTGGAGCAGCAACAATCTCTGAGTTGCGCTCTATCCAAGGCTCAAATTTTTTACCTGAATTACATTTGCAAACTTCAATGCGATCATTTCGAAGTGAAAAAGTATCGCTGTTTGTAAAACAACTTTTAGATATGGAATTAGCGGAGGCCCAGCAGACTTACAGTCAGCTATTTCAAAACTATCCGATTACGTTAACCCGTAATCTAGATAGTGCGCGCAAATGGTTGAAGAGCCAGGCCAGGGGCTCAGAGCGTTACGGCATAGTTGTTTCATCTCAAGCTGAAAGATTGCGGCCCCTAGGTGTTCATGTGAAAGCGCCGGTAAATCCCGTTAACTGGTTTCTGGACGGTAAAGATGATGTTCGTTCTTCGTATTATTTAGAGGATGTTGCTACTGAATTTCATGTGCAAGGGCTTGAGCTAGATTGGACATGCTTGGTATGGGATGCAGACTTTAGGTATACAGCCGAAGGTTGGAATAATTTCTCTTTTAGAGGAAATAAGTGGCAAAAAATAAATAAATCAGAACGTAAGATGTATCAAAAAAATGCCTATCGAGTTTTACTAACGCGTGCTCGTCAGGGTATGGTTATAGTGGTGCCGGAAGGCGATAATGAAGATCCAACAAGGCCGAAAAGTTATTATGATAAAACGTATAGCTACCTAGCCAAGGTTGGGTTAACTGTGGTCTAGAAGCAAGGTTAACAGAGCCAAATTATTGTTTTTACAGAAATATATTGTCACTAATTAGTCAATAAAGCGTCGTACTTATCGGGTATTAAACTACTTATGTTGCCAAAAATGAATCACTCGTGGGAACTTTCCGAGGGCGAAGCGCTAGCAATGCAAGACAAGCTAACGTCGAAAGTTGTTAAAGATGATCGGTATGGCCATATTCAGCTAGTGGCTGGAGTAGATGTAGCCTATGCCAAAAATAGTGACAAGTTAATTGCCGCTATAGTTGTTCTAAATGCTAAAACATTGGAAGTGGTTGAAAAAGTTACAGCAGAGGCTAAGGTGCAATTCCCTTATGTTCCCGGTCTATTCTCGTTTAGAGAACTTCCACCATTAATAAAAGCTTTTGCAAAGTTGAAAAATTCACCAGATCTAATTGTATGCGATGGTCAAGGTTATGCGCACCCCCGACGTTTTGGCTTGGCTTGTCACTTAGGCGTTATTTTTGATGTGCCAACTATTGGCTGTGGAAAGACTCGCCTGCTAGGAGAATTTGATGGTGTTGGCTTGGAAAGAGGAAATGTTGCGCCACTGGTCGATAATAACGAAGTGATTGGCAATGTTTTGAGAACTCAAACTGGAGTTAACCCGATTTATGTTTCCATTGGACATCGAATTTCGTTATCAGCAGCAACAAATTGGGTGTTGAAGCTTTCACCTAAATATAGACTTCCAGAAACAACTCGGCAAGCCGATCACGAGGTGCGGGAAAAGCTTAAAGTTGAAGAATCTTTATTCTGATTGATTATTTATTAAATAAAATTAAACGATTCTCTAGTGCGACGCTTACTAATAATAAAGATATTGTTGGAGGCGGCCTATTCAGTCTCGTGACACAAGAAGATCCGAAGTTCTACAACTCATGTCATTCTCTAGCTTCGAGAGTTCCTCTTCACTAAGGTACTAGGTACACCGCTCAAGGTGGATGCGAATTAATAATTCTAAAGTTTGTTTGTTAATGTCGCCTCTGAGAAATCCATGCTTTACACCTTTATCACACAAAACTATGTGGATAATTAGTTTCTCTTGCTCACTCTGCTCAATAGACTTCGCATGCTCAACTTGCACACGTGAGGAAGCCTGTCGAATATTTAGTCCATCTCCCATAAATTCTTCAATATCCTCATGGATATATTCTTGAAGCTCTCTGTATGACCATTTATCCACACTTATTCTCCGGCAAATATGTTCAGCTGAATACCAGGGTATAGGGCTTTAAATTTTTTGCCTATATACCGTCTACGGGAAACAACTCGGCAAGTGGGGCAGTTGGCGAATCCTACTATCAAACAGCTAAGCTAATACTTCCTCTCGGTTGAGCTCAATGTGGCAATCTGGCTTGTCAGACTTTAATATCTTTACGTCCTCTAATTTTATTGTATTAGAATTAATAAACAGCTTGTTAAGCCTGCTATTCGCTTTCAGTAAATGTAGGCCTTCTTTTGTAACTGATGTATCGAAGAGGCTAATATTATCCGTTTGTTGTAGTGCACCCGAAGAGATTAACCTTTTAAATAATCTATCTGTAACGGAATTGCCAGAAATAGACAAAGACTCTGATGTCTTTAACTCATCTATAAAGTGTTCATTTTTAAATGCTGGAATCGCTAATTTATCCGATATCAGTTTTACCTGATTGAAGTAATCACCTTCCATTCCTAGCGCAGACAAGTATCCATCTTCATTAAACACCAAATTAAAAGAAAAAGAATTTCGAGACGTAACTTCGTATTTTTTTAACTGCTCATTTTCGTGCCATTGATAAATTTGTGAGAAGCCATCCTCAATAAGTTCTATTGACTCTAAGCACCCCGTTTTATAGTAGGTAACTTGTGAGTCAGACCATCCTCTTACAAATAATAACTCTCCAGTGCAAAAGTCTCCATCAAACTCTAGCGCGATACCATTAAAACGAACCCCATTTAAGCATAGAAATGGCTCATAATCGTTTTCATCTTCAGGATCTAAAATCTCTATATCGATGATTCTATGATCATATCTAGGTAAATATTTTGGGGAATACTGTCCTATTTCCATCCCTTCTGAAATTTTAATTGCTTTTACTATTTCACCTTGACTCATAGTGAAAGCAATTCCAGAGAAAAAATCGTTATTATAAAAAAGTTTTCCTGTCTTTTCTGTTAATGCACTTTTTTTCAGTCTGAGCATGTTACTTAACTCCTGTCAAAATATTTACTGAATTCGACAAAATGCCTCCACAATTACTACATGCTGGAAATGGCAAACCTTGCCCAGGGCCAGGAGCTAATTTGATTGTCGAGACATTTATTCTCGATAAATCAAAGCCTGCTGGTACTTGATGTATTACATTGTTTACTGATTGAATTTCTGCGTGTAAACCAGGAATACCTGCTTGCGTTGGGAACTGTTTAGTACCATCTCCAATGTGCTCTAATATTCTGGAACGAGTAACAGAGTTGAAAGTATTTCCTGAATCTGCATAAAGCTTTTCGACTTGTCTTATATACGCAGCCTGATCGTCAATAACAAAGAACTGATCATCTAATCTACGAACCCCTGGAAAGTTCTTCGCTGAGCCAGGTAAGTTTGTATAATTTTTACTAACGATATCTAATTCATCAACACCTGCTCGAGATAAGGCAGCCTGTTTTCGAAGCTGACCTTTAGTTGAGCTTGAAATGATGGATGCAGCATCATCGGTTAAACCACTTGTTAACCTGTTTGGAAAACCTCCTCCTTCACGCACCGTAGAGGGACTAGGCCTGCTCTCAGGCGCTTTCACCGTTGCCTTACTACCACCAACCCCATCCAACTCCGATTTACTAAGTTTACCAAAATCCGGTATCTCAAGCTTCTTTATCGGCTTTATTTCTTCAACTCTAATGGGCTTGTGCAGCACCTTCCCCAAGTCTGCCATTAAATCTAAGGCGTGTTTTGTAAACGGGCCTATGCGTTGGGCGGTTTTGGTGGCTTTTATTGCATTGGTGGTGGCGCGGGCGGTTTGGGCGGTGCGGCGGGCTATGTTGCCTATGCCTGCGGTGGCGAGTATTAAAAGTACTTCTATGCCTATTTCAAAAACAATTCGTGCTTTGAATGTGCGGCTTTCGCGGTAGCTGATGCTTTGGTACAGGCTATCTAAAAAGTCGAATATTAAGTTGCGGATTAGGGGGTCGTTAACCAGTGCGTCGAATATTTTTTTGCCCTGTTCGGCTTGGGCAATGAGTTTTTGGGCGCTGTCGATTTTTTCGTCGACCATTACACCTATTTTAGCGAGGTCTGCGTTTAGGCCGTCTATGCGGCTTTGCGGTGTATCTCCGTAATTAAAGAGGACAGATCTATTTACATCGGCCCTTTCCTTTAAAGCGTGAAACAATCAAACCAAACAATGGGTTAAATAAGACTGTCCCCTTTTTCACATAACACAAAATAGTGTTAACAGGCCTAATAACTTTCTTCTTCTAAACCATCAACGAATTCAGTAAAGCTATTCGCAATTAGCTCTAAGTTTTCATAAGTTGCAGAAGCCTCTGTTAAGCCTTCTTGCTCATGATCCCAAAAATAAACTTTACCTACATCATCACCCGCTAAAGATAAGCATACAATATTACCGCCAGGGTCTTCAGCGATTGGTAAAATATTCTTAGGTACTCTATCAGCTAAAGTATAAGCTTCATGGTTATGCTTAATGCTCTCATCATAATCATCCGAGAAAGCAAAAAAATAACGAATAATTGAATCTGAATATGGGCCTGTAGCGTTTTGAAATTTAAAAACACATTTCAATGGGTCACCGCCATTATATTTTAACATGAACTCCCTATAATCAGGAGGAAATGGCATACCGATATTTTCTTCAAAATCTCTGATAGCTGATTCACTAATTGCACCAGCTATTGGTGTAATCTCTAATTCCATCGACTAACTCACTCCAAATACGGATTAACTTTATTTTTACCCACATAATCAAACCCAAAAGCCTTTTCCCAAATTGAAACACCACCAGTATGAGGTGACAATTTATGAACATCCGTTCTAACTAGTTGCATCACACCTAAATCCTGATGATGATGCCATGTAAAGTGTTTGGGAGTAGATTTCGCCGAGTTTCCAAAACCTGCCAACTGATTTGCTAACGCAAAGTCCTGATTTCGATTCCCAGTTAATTTAATATTAACTGTGTTTACACCTTTATCATATAGGTAAGGGCTGAAATCTGGGAAGCCTTCAGCGTCATATGTAACTTTCAAATTATTCACGTTTGGACTACTCGACTTAAGCACATAGGTTGAACTACCGTCGGCATTAGGAATTGTTTGGCTAATATTTGGATTATCTACAGTTGGTTTTCTTGGTTTTACTAGATTTGACCTAGATGCATTAATCTCTGTATAGACTTTAGCCGTTTCGGGATCAAGCTGCCCTGCAACTCTAGCATTAATTTTGTTTGGAGCACGTTCCCTCTCACGTACTGTGGCGGTACTAGGCCAGCTCTCAGGCGCTTTCACCGTTGCCTTACTACCACCAACCCCATCCAACTCCGACTTACTAAGTTTACCAAAATCCGGTATCTCAAGCTGTTTTATTGGCTTAATTTCTTCTACATTTATCGGTTTGTGTAGCACCTTCCCCAAGTCCGCCATTAAATCCAAAGCATGTTTTGTAAACGGGCCTATGCGTTGGGCGGTTTTGGTGGCTTTTATTGCGTTGGTGGTGGCGCGGGCGGTTTGGGCGGTGCGGCGGGCTACGTTGCCTATGCCTGCGGTGGCGAGTACTAAAAGTACTTCTATGCCTATTTCAAAAACAATTCGTGCTTTGAGTGTGCGGCTTTCGCGGTAGCTGATACTTTGGTACAGGCTGTCTAAAAAATCGAATATTAAGTTGCGGGTTAGGGGGTCGTTAACAAGGGCGTCGAATATCTTTTTGCCCTGTTCGGCTTGGGCGATAAGTTTTTGGGCGCTGTCGATTTTTTCGTCGACCATTACGCCTATTTTAGCGAGGTCTGCGTTTAGGCCGTCTATGTCACCCGTTGCGCCTTTGTAGGTCATTTCTAGTAAAGCGCGGTTTACTTTTAGATGGGTTTTAGCGGATTCGTAAGATAGCTCTACAACGAATACTGCAATGTCTTTTAACCCTACTATAAAATCGTACACCGTATCGAAGGCTTCGGCGGTTATGTCGTATACCTCATAACCTTTGCGCCATAGGAAAAATCTGTCCCAGTGGGCTAGGTCTTCGGCATCTTTTTGGGTCCAGCGGGCCATTATGTCTTTGGCTAATTCTTCCGCTAGGCGGTATCGCTGAACAATTACGGGGCTTTCGCAGTTTAAATCGATGGTTTCTGGGGTGGCGTACAGCACGTCTTGCGGGTTGCCCAGTCGCTCAGTTTTATCTTCGCTCAAATAAAAGGCTTTAATTCTGCCAGATAATATCAGGTGTTCTATATCGCCGCGCAAACTAAAGTCGAAGTAGTGGGTGGGCGGGGTGCCGTGGTATAGGGTGTATATAGCACGCAGGTGCTCGGCGCCAAGCATGCCTAACACCAGCGAAAGCTCGCTGCTGCTGCCTACCAGGTCACCACTAAAGCCTTCGCGTTTTAACATCATCCAGTAGGATGGCTGAAAGGTTTGTTTGGCAAAAAGCCAGCAGCCATTAAAAAGGCGCACGCCGTAAAGCTCTGACGTAAATGGCAGTGGAATGGGTAATGGGTGAGAGACCATCATGGCCGAGTAATTCCTTTTACGCGAAAAGAGTTGCGCCGCCATTGGACAATAACCAACGTACCGGTGGCAAGTGCGCTTTGTTTACCTTGTAAGCAGACAATACTTAGGGTGCCACAATGTGCGCAGTTTGAGACTTGTCTCTTGTTTGATGGAGTAGGGCAGTGTGTTTGAGTGGGGTGTGTATAGGTGAAGTGTTTGAGTGGGAGGCTATTGTGGTGGGTGGTGCCCACCCTGCGGGAGGGTGGGATTGGCGAGTTATTCGATATTTTGAATCTGTTCGCGCATTTGTTCGATAAGTACTTTTAAATCTACAGCGGTTTGAGTGGTGTCACTCGCCATGGATTTCGATGAGAGTGTGTTGGCTTCTCTGTTTAATTCTTGCATTAAAAAATCTAACCGGCGGCCGATGGGGCCTTTTTGTTTTAGGGCTAGGCGCACTTCGGTTAGGTGTGCTTCAAGGCGGTCTAGCTCTTCTGCTACATCGGATTTTTGTGTTACGTAAACAACTTCTTGGTGGAAGCGATCTTCGTCTACTTCTATTTTTAGCGCTTCTAGTTTTGCGTGTAGCTTTTCTTGAAATTGGGCAAGTATTTCGGGTACGCGCTTGCGTACGTCTACCACATGCTCGGCAATGGCGTTTAGGCGCTGCTCTATAAGTTGGCCTAGTTCGGCGCCTTCGCGGTCGCGGTTGGCGATGAGCTGGTCCAGCGTTTTATTAAATAGCTCGGTGGTGGCAGCTTGCAGTACTTCGGCGTCTACTTCTGCGGTTTGAATTACGCCCGGCCAGCGCAGAATCTCTACTGGGTTAATGGGGGCGGCGTTAGCCAGTTCTGCGCTTAGTTGCTCACTCATTTTTGCCAATTGTTTTGCTAGAGTAAGGTTTAAGCCAAGGTTAGAGGAGTCGGCCGCTTCTGTGCGCAGGTGCACGTTGGCTTCTACTTTGCCGCGGCTGAGTTTTTTGCGTATTTGATCGCGCAATTTGGGCTCGGTGGCACGCAAGGATTCGGGCATGCGAATAGTGGGTTCTAAATAGCGGTGGTTTACTGTGCGAACTTCGCAGGAGAGGGTGCCCCAGTCGTATTGTTGTTCTAATCGTGCAAAGCCCGTCATGCTGCGTGGCATAGTGGTTCCTCTATTTGTGTGAATTTATTGTTTGCTAAAAGCGTTGTGTTAACGGGGTGCATCTTACCACAGGGCGGGAGCTGCACTGGAGCCATTGCTAATTTCGGCGTGCATTACCCTGCGCGCCAACCTTTGCGGGCTTTCCCTGTTATAATTCGCGCCCATAATTTAAGCCCAACGTATTTACTAAAGGATTCATCATGCAACGACCAAGTGGCCGCGCTCCAGAACAACTACGTGACGTAACTATTACTCGTCAGTTTACTCGTCACGCTGAGGGCTCTGTTTTAGTTTGCTTTGGCGATACCAAGGTTATATGTACGGCCTCTGTAGAAGCCGGTGTGCCCCGCTTTTTAAAAGGGCAGGGGCAGGGTTGGATAACAGCAGAATACGGGATGTTGCCGCGTTCTACGGGCTCGCGTATGGGGCGTGAAGCTGCACGCGGTAAGCAGGGTGGGCGCACGGTAGAAATCCAGCGTTTAATTGGCCGCTCTTTGCGCGCCGCTGTCGATTTAACGGCACTGGGTGAGCATTCTATTGTAATAGATTGCGATGTTATTCAGGCCGATGGTGGCACGCGAACTGCTTCTATAACCGGTGCACTTGTGGCGTTGGTAGATGCCATTCGTTATTTGCAGCGCGAAAAAATGATTACCACCGACCCGTTAGTGCATATGGTTGCAGCGGTTTCTGTGGGTATTTATGAGGGCGTGCCGGTGTTGGATTTGGATTACCCAGAAGATTCCAACGCAGAAACCGATATGAATATGGTGATGACAGAGGAAGGCGGCTTGATTGAAATTCAAGGTACTGCCGAGAAAAAACCGTTCACCGATGAGCAGTTTGCGGGCATGTTTAGCTTAGCTAAGAAAGGTGTGGCGGAATTGGTTGCGTTGCAGAAGGCCGCTTTGGCGCAGTAGTGGCTTTAAAATGGAGGGGGTTGTCGTTTAGGTTGTCTGATTAATTAAGCGATAGTGTGGCGCGCTGCATATTATCAAGTGTTTTTACTTTACATTTTTATAACAGAGTTTATTTTGTGCATCCGTTAATGTCTGCTGCTAGGGGAATGGTCGTTTCGGCTGCAAAAATATAAAGCCTCACTAGAAGGCGTTTTTATATTGCGCGCACATTTAAGGCGCGTTTTACCTAAAGGATGAATCAAGGAGTTAGTATGAACAGGCTGCTTAGTAAAGTGGCTTTGGTAGTGTGTGTAATTTTGCTGGCTGGCAAAAGTTATGCGGCACCGAGCTTGGAAGTTCCCAGTTTGTCAGATGATGCGACATTTGTAGTGGGAGTAGATTGGAGCTTGGTGAATACCGAAGACCAAAAGCACATAGAGTTATATCGCAATTATCAAGGTGGCGAATTCGAATTAATTGCTCAAGGGCAATCAATTCAAGCGCTGTCGCAGGTGGTTTTAAAGAATGGAGTATACGGCTATAAGCTGCGTATTATTCAGTCTGACCTCGCCTTTGAAAGTGCACCGGCATTTGTAGAAGTTAATTCACCGGTTTTAAGCTACCAATTACCAGAGCCTAAATCGCGTCGCGCTTACGGCTTGGGTATGAACTATTAGCTGCCATTTATTTTTGGCAATGGGTGCAGTACACGGTGGTGCGCTGCCCTAGTTTTTTTTCTGTAAGAGGTTTGCGGCATTTCTTACAGGCCTTGCCCCCACGGCCGTATACGTTTAGTTCCTGCGCAAAATAACCCGGTTTACCATCTCCGCCTACAAAGTCTCTTAGCGTTGTACCGCCTTGTTCTATGGCTTTGGCAAGCACGCTTTTAATTTCGCTACAAAAAATATCGCACTGCTTTTGGCTGAGTTTACCCGCGGCTTTTAGTGGGTGAATAGCAGAGTTAAATAAAGCTTCGTTAGCGTAAATGTTGCCCACCCCAACCACTACCTTGCTGTCCATAATCCACGTTTTAACACTTTGGCTGCGCTTGCGGCTTTTATCGAACAGGTAGGCGCTGTTGAATGCGTCGGTTAGTGGTTCTGGCCCGAGGTGGTTGAGTAGCTTGTGCTCGAGAATGGCTTCGTTTGTCCATAATACGGCGCCAAATCGGCGCGGATCTGTGTAGCGCAGGGCGAGGTTACCGCCAAATGCTATATCCACGTGGTCGTGTACCATGGGTGGTTCGTCGGCCTTAATAATGCGTAAACTGCCAGACATCCCCAAGTGCCAAATAACGTGCCCATTGGCAAACTCAAGCAGTAGGTATTTACCGCGCCGGTGAATAGTGCGCAGGGTTTTGTTTTGAATTTGTTGGGCTAGGTCTGCTGGGATGGGCCAGCGCAGGGAGCGATTGCGCACGCTAACGGCTTTAACGCGTTTGCCTTCTAGGTGGGGGAGTATACCGCGGCGGGTGGTTTCTACTTCGGGTAACTCTGGCATGGCAATCTCCGTGCGGCTTTAGTGTAAAGGAGCCTCTGAACTATTTACGGGCACAAAAAAGCCCAGACATGCTGGGCTTTTAGTGTACCGCGAAGAAAAATCTTATTTGATTTTGCCTTCTTTGTACATTACGTGCTTGCGAGCTACAGGATCAAACTTTTTGATCTCGAACTTGCCAGGCATGTTGCGCTTGTTTTTGGTCGTAGTGTAGAAGTGACCTGTACCTGCGCTTGAATTCAAACGGATTTTATCTCTCATGATGTTTTCTCCTCAGTCTCTAGCCGGCTTAAACTTTTTCGCCGCGAGCGCGAAGCTCAGCTAGAACGGTATCGATACCTTTCTTGTCGATGATACGCATACCTTTAGTAGAGATACGCAGTTTAACGAAACGCTTCTCAGACTCTACCCAAAAACGGTGAGAGTGTAAGTTTGGCAAAAAACGACGCTTAGTGTGGTTTTTTGCGTGAGATACGTTGTGGCCTGTTACTGGGCGTTTACCTGTAACCTGACAAACCTTAGCCATTGTTTTGCCTCATAAATTGTCTGAACTGGCTGGTCTGTAAATGAGCAGCCATTAAGTGCTTGTGGAATTCGGTATACCTCGGCCTGAGTGGCTAAAAAATGCACAATCATTTGTCGGTGGCCGAAAAGAGGCGCGTTTTATACCAGAGCGACCAATCAATAGCAAGAAATTGATGAAAAACCAGTCATATTTGGCCAGTTTTTTGTAGATTTGTTAAATCCAGCCTCTTTCTGCAAATGATACCGCTTCGGTGTCACCCACCACTAGGTGGTCCAAAGTGCGAATGTCCACCAATTGTAGCGCTTGTTGTAGGCGTTTGGTAATGGCTTTATCTGGCTCGCTGGGCTCGGCAATACCAGATGGATGGTTGTGAGCGAGGATAACCGCCGCCGCATTGTGGCTAAGGGCCGTTTTAACCACTTCGCGGGGGTACACCGAGGCGCTATCGATAGTGCCGTTAAACAGCTCTACAAACTTAATTAGCTGGTTTTGTGTATTTAACAGTATTAGCGCAAATACTTCGCTTTGACGATGACGCAGTTGCGCACTCACAAACTGTTTAACGGCGGTGGTACTGGTAAGTGAAGTTTTTTGTTCGAGCGCTGCGGCTAAATGCCGACGGGACATTTCCAGTACAGCCTGCAGCTGGCTGAATTTGGCGTTGCCCAAGCCCTGGGCTTGGCAAAAGTCCTGTTGTGACGCTTCTAAGAGCGGTCGCAAGCCGCCAAAGTAAGCCAGTAGCTCGCGCGCCAAATCGACGGCGGATTTACCTTTCACGCCGGTGCGCAGGAATATTGCCAGTAATTCAGCATCGGAAAGCGCGTGTGCGCCTCGGTTAAGAAGTTTTTCGCGGGGGCGTTCTTCAATGGGCCAATCGGTTATTGCCATACTATGTTCCTTATAGTGAGAGCTCGCTATTCATTAGCAAGTTAATTTGCGCGACGTGGCTCGGCGGTAGAAGTGAATGGTCACTACTTAAGCAAGCCACCAATAAAGCGGGTTCGAACGTGCACTGTTAAGTTCATAAACCCGCATTAAGATGGTATCTTAATGCCCCTAATCTCGATTGGCTAGATGCCCCTAAATGAATACCCTAACCAATAAACGCGTTTTGCTTGGCGTAACCGGCGGAATAGCGGCCTACAAAAGTGCAGACTTAGTGCGCCGCTTGCAGGATGCCGGTGCCGATGTGCGTGTGGTGATGACCCGCGCGGCACAAGAGTTTATTACCCCGCTTACCATGCAGGCACTTTCTGGTAAGCCTGTGCACACCGAGCTATTAGATACGCAGGCCGAGGCGGCCATGGGGCATATTGAGCTGGCGCGCTGGGCCGATGTTATTTTGGTTGCCCCTGCCAGCGCAGATTTTATTGCCAAACTTAGTCACGGTGAGGGCAGCGATTTACTGTCTACCCTGTGCTTGGCTTCCAAGGGGCTTATTGCCGTGGCGCCAGCCATGAATCAAGCCATGTGGGCAAGCCCTGCCACGCAAGATAACCTAGCGCTTATTGCCAAGCGAGCAGTGCATATTATTGGCCCGGCTGCCGGTAGCCAAGCCTGTGGCGATGTAGGTATGGGCAGAATGCTTGAGCCACTCGCCATATGCGAAGCGGTCGCGGGCCTGTTTCAGGCTGGTAGTATGACGGGTCGCAAAGTGGTGATTACTGCAGGCCCCACGCGCGAGGCCATAGACCCTGTGCGATATATCTCCAACCACAGCTCAGGCAAAATGGGCTATGCCCTAGCGCAAGCCATGGCAGAGGCAGGGGCTCACACTATACTTGTGAGCGGCCCCACCCAGTTGCCGGTGCCAGAGCGCGTTACGCGAATAAATGTAGAAAGCGCGCTAGAAATGGCCGCGCAAGTAGAGGCGAGTGTAGAAGGGGCCGATGTGTTTATTGGTGCTGCTGCCGTTGCCGATTACCGCCCTGCGAATGTGGCGCAACAAAAGTTAAAAAAGACCGAAGGGATGAGCAACACCATAGAATTGGTGGAAAACCCCGATATTATTCGCGCGGTGGCGGAGCGGGCAGATAGGCCCATAACCGTAGGTTTTGCTGCAGAGACAAAAGATGTACAGCAATATGCCGCCTCTAAGTTGCACGCTAAAAAGCTCGATATGATTATTGCCAACGATGTGTCGCAAGTGGGTATTGGCTTTAACAGTGACAATAACGCTGTATGGGTATTGCGCCGCAAAGCGCCATTAAATGCGCATGATGCGGCTAGCGGGGGCAGCGAAGCGAGTGCAGCCCTGTTAGAAGAATCAATAGATCAAATGAGTAAGGCGCAATTATCGCGCGTGTTAGTTACAAAAATAGCAGACTTTTTTAAACAGGCAGAAGCCGTTAAATAATTTAACCTAATTTATATTTGGTGTTGCGCAAAGGGTAAGTGTAAACCCTGCAGGATTGCGTTTAATTGCCGCGCTAAGAAAAGGACAGATCGTGTTACCGAAGCCCAGTAGAGCAAATCTTGAAGATGGTTCTTCAGTAAAAGGTAAAAGCGTTAAAGCTAAAAATACGAGCAAAGCAAGCCCGGTTGTAATTGCTGTAAGTATCGCGTTGGCGGTCGCGGCAATCATTGTCGGTGGTGTTGGTTTTGCTGCGTATAAATTTTTAGTGATAGATGTACAAGAAAAGCAATTAATAAAGCTCACCGAGCAGCGCTCGGCGATAGTGGCAGAAAACTTAAAAATTTATATCGATAGTGTGTATCAGCAAGTCGATTTTTTTGCGCGCAAGCCAAGCTTAGCGTCGGCATTAGCGTCTAATGATGAAGAGGCGCTTGAAGATATAGAAGCGCAAATTCTTAAACAGGTAAATAATGTCGAGTCTGCGCAAGCTTTCCCTAAAGGTAGCGCAAAACTGGACGCCGAAGCGCCATTCCCAATTCGCTTTGCGGAGCTAGAACAAATTCGGCTTGCCGAAGAGCGTGAAACAGTTTTACCAGAGTTTGCCAATATCAATAAACAGTGGTTGCTCTCTTACGCTGTTGCGGTGCCCTCTGTTAGTGATTTGCCTGCGCACGGCACATTGCTATTGCGTTTTAATATCGATGGCGTAAAGCGCGCAATTGGTGAAGAAAATGTTCAATTTGGCCGCGCAACTCTCATTCAAAAAATTCCGGGAGTTCAAGACCGAAATGTATTTGTTGTTGGGCAAGGCGGCGAAGGTCGCGCCGAGCCAGCAGCGGTAGAGGGCACCTATTGGCATATTATTTTTGAACCATCGCCCTTGATGAGAGCGCAAGCATCGGTAGATGCAACGCTAATCTATATTGGCATTGGTGCGCTTGCCGCTATTTGTTTTTTAACGGCTGTATTACTCGGCCGCCGAATAGGATTGCGTATGGTTGCTAAAGCCGAAACGCAAGCTGTTAATGTGTCTTTAGGTTTGAAACCGGACGCTGTTGCGCCTTCTGTACCGCAGGATATTTTAGATATAGAAATTAGCGACGAAGACGAAGCACTACTGGGCTTGGAAGATGAAGAAACGGCAACTGCTGGATCGGCTTCGTTGGCAGATATACCAGAACAAACGGAAGACATTGACGATTCACTTTTGCCCAATGTTATTTTCCGTGCTTACGATATACGCGGTTTGGCAAAAACAGAAATTACCAAAGAAATAGCGCAGCAAATAGGCCAAGCAGTGGCAAGTGAGGCACTGGATGCTGGTGAGACAACATTAATTGTTGCGCGCGATGCGCGCACCCACAGCCCAGAGCTTACCGAGTATTTAATTCGCGGTATATTAAGTACGGGTTGTGATGTGGTGAATATTGGTACCGTACCTACACCGCTACTGTATTTTGCAACGGAAACGTTAGATTGCGGTAAAAGTGGCATTATGGTGACGGCTTCGCACAATCCTGCGGAGTACAATGGCTTTAAAGTTGTAATCAATGGTAAGTGTCGGGCAGAAGAAGATATTAAAGCGATTCGCGCGCGTATTTTAAGTAAAAATTTATACGAAGGTGCAGGCGAAGAAAAACGCCACGATATTGTGCCAAGCTATATCGATACCATTTTTTCTGATGTGGCACTTGCAGGCGATATATCTATCGTTATTGACGCTGCGAACGGCGTAACAGGTAAGGTGGCCCCGCAGTTATTTGAAGAGCTTGGTTGCGGTGTTGTGCCATTGTTCTGCGACTTAGACGGTACATTCCCAAATCACGACCCAGACCCAACTATTGTTAAAAATTTGCAGCCGCTAATTGCGAAAGTACGCGAAACCAATGCCGATTTAGGTGTGGCGTTTGATGGTGATGGTGACCGCTTGGTAGTGGTTACGCCAAAAGGCAAAATTATTTGGCCAGACCGCCTGCTTATGCTTTTTGCAAAAGATATTGTATCGCGCAACCCCGGTGCCGATGTGGTGTTCGATGTGAAAAGTACACGCGCATTAAACCAGTGTATTACCGATTACGGTGGGCGCCCCATATTATGGAAAACCGGTCACTCACCAATGAAAGGCAAAATGCTCGAAACGGGCGCTTTGTTGGGTGGTGAATACTCGGGCCATATCTTTATTAAAGACCGCTGGTTTGGCTTTGATGACGGCATGTACGCCGCTGCACGTTTAATAGAAATAATTAGCTTGCAGGGTGAAACTCTGGACGAAATTATTGGTGAATTTCCAGAGCTTATTTCTACTACTGAAGTGCGTGTAGATGTAGCGGAAGATAAGAAATTTAAATTGATAGAAAGCCTGATTCAAAACGGCGACTTTGGCGAAGCCAAACTCACCACATTGGATGGCCTGCGGGCAGACTTTAAAGACGGTTGGGGCTTGGTGCGTGGGTCGAATACATCGGCCTCAATTACCCTGCGTTTTGAAGCAGAAAATGAAGAGTTCTTACATTTTATTAAGGCGCTATTTGTACGCGAATTGCGCAAAGTAGATAACACCATCGTCGTGGACTGGGAGCAATAGACACACATCATGCAAACACAAGATCAAGCACTAGAAGTAGCAAAAGTACTCACCGAGGCGCTGCCTTATATTCAACGCTTTACCGGCAAAACTATTGTTGTAAAGTTTGGTGGCAACGCTATGACCGATACCGAGCTACAGAATAGCTTTGCGCGCGATATTGTGTTGATGAAGTTGGTGGGCATGAACCCTATTGTTGTACACGGTGGTGGGCCTCAAATAGGCGACTTACTTAAAAAATTAAATATCGAATCGTCATTTGTTGATGGTATGCGCGTAACAGATAGCGCAACAATGGATGTGGTCGAAATGGTATTGGGCGGTACAGTTAACAAACAAATTGTTAGCCTAATTAATCGCAATGGCGGCCAAGCAATTGGCGTAACGGGTAAAGACGGTAATTTAATTCACGCAAAAAAATTAACCGTTAATCGCAAAAGCCCAGAAGTACAAGCGTCAGAAATAATTGATATAGGTCATGTAGGCGAAGTGAAAACAATTAACCGTTCTGTCATTGATGTTTTGGTTAACAGTGATTTTATTCCGGTTATTGCACCAATTGGTGTGGGCGACGATGGCGCCAGCTATAATATTAATGCCGACCTAGTAGCAGGAAAAGTTGCAGAAGTGTTACAGGCCGAAAAGCTTATGTTGTTGACCAATGTGGCAGGCCTGCAAGACAAGTCTGGTCAAGTTTTAACAGGTTTGACCACAGGTCGCGTAGACGAATTAATTGCCGATGGCACAATATATGGTGGTATGTTACCAAAAATTAGTTGTGCACTGGATGCCGTTAAATGTGGTGTAAAAAGTGCACACATTATAGATGGCCGTGTTCCACACGCCGTACTGTTGGAAATCTTTACAGATTCTGGTGTGGGTACGCTCATTACTAACGAATATTCGGCTTAGAATTAGCTTATTCGCACATATTGTATTGATGCATTTGTAACTTCCGGCTAGGATAACTCTCTAGCCATTCACCACCACTTAACTCGCACTATTAGATATGAATACAAATAATAAGAAGCCTCGGCGCCAACAAATTTTGGAAGCATTAGCGAGTATGCTTGAGGCTAGCCCTGGTGCGCGTATAACAACGGCCGCACTGGCTAAAGAAGTAGGGGTGTCGGAGGCAGCGCTTTACCGGCACTTCCCAAGCAAATCCAAGATGTTTGAGGGTTTGATTGAGTTTATTGAAGAAACTATTTTTACCCGTGTTTCTATTATAACTGCAGAGCCTATAGATGCTTTAGAGCGCTGCCAGAAAATTCTCCACTTATTGCTTGCCTTCTCTGAGCGCAACCCAGGTATTACCCGTATTCTTACTGGTGATGCTTTGGCTGGCGAAACTGAACGTTTGCGTACCCGCGTAAGTCAATTATTTGATCGCTTAGAAACCCAGTTAAAACAAATTTTACGCGATGCAGAAATTCGAGACGGCATGCACTTTGGTTTAAGTGTGGCAGCCACGGTGAATTTAATGTTGGTAAGTGCCGAAGGAAAAATAGCGCAGTTTGTAAGAAGCGATTTTAAAAAGTTGCCGACGGAATCTTGGCAGGAGCAGTGGCCTTATTTGGTGCGCGGCTTCGTAGTAGAAACCGCTTAATTAAACTAAAGCTAGTTTGGCATTAAACTGCTTTTAAGTGAAAGCTAGCCTCAATTAGCAATTAGCAATTAGCAATTAGCAATTAGCAATTAGCAATTAGCAATTAGCAATTAGTTTTGTGCATTGCGCAATTGCTGCCCTTCTAAAGATTGCCCCTTCACAAAAGTCATAATATCTGCGTCGTACTTCTGCACAATTTTATCGCGCTCTTCTTGCCGTATGGTCATTAGCTCTTCGGTAATTGTAAGCTCTGCGCGCGAATTGGCGAGGTCGGTAAGCACGTGTGCTGGTACTTCGCGGCCAGCGCGTTCAGCCGCAGCGGCTTTGCTCATGTGGTTTTCTATTTGGCCGGTTAAGTTGCTTACGTTACCACGTAAAATCGCAATGCTGGTTTCTACACTTTCCAGTTGGCGTTGCTTGGCTTCTTCAATTTCTTCAATATTGCTATAGCGACGGCGTAGCACTTTGTACTCTTCTTGCAGAGCGCGACGCGCATTGGCAGCTGCAATTTCATCCTCGGTAGGTGCCGGTGGCACTACGCGCACAACCTGGCCGGACTCATTAATAACTTCGTAGCCATTTTGTGCGTATTTAGGGGGGATGATGTGGTTAAGCACTTTAACACCCTGCTCGTTTACATAGCGGTACAGCAACTTTTGCGCTGCAAAGCTTTGCGTGCTAGCCAGTAGCGCGCTGGCGAATGCAAGCCCTACCAATATTTGGCGGCGTGTATGGCGTGTGCGCTTGGGTGTTAATATCATGCTGTTTCTCTGTACATTGGTTTTAGCCGTTTTAAATCACGTGCTAGCTGGCAGATTAGCCTAGGCACTTTCTCTGCGCTCTCTATTTCTCTACTCTACGCCGTATTGTTGGCGATAGGCAGTAACCTTAGCGAGGTTTTCGCTGTCACCTTGGGTTTCAAGGTACTGCAGAACATGATTTAGGTTGATAATACTTATGACCGGTACACCGGTTTCTTGTTCCAGCTCTTGAATAGCAGAAAGCTCACCTTGGCCTTTCTCTTGCCTGTTTAAGCCTACCACTATCGCGGCGGGTTTAGCGCCTGCGGCATCAATTAAAGATAGTACTTCACGAACCGCTGTGCCTGCGGTGATCACGTCGTCAATTATGGCAACACGGCCTTTAATTGGTGCGCCAACAAGGGTGCCGCCCTCTCCGTGCGCTTTTACTTCTTTGCGATTGTAAGCAAATGGCATGTCTTTTTGGTGATGGTCGGCCAGCGCGGTGGCGGTAGTGGTCGCTAATGGGATGCCTTTATAGGCTGGGCCAAAAATCATGTCGAATTCAACGCCAGCGTCTACAAGGGCTTGTGCATAGAACCTGCCAAGGCTAGCGAGTGCCGAGCCGGTTTGAAACTGGCCCGCATTGAAAAAATAAGGGCTTACACGGCCAGATTTAAGCGTAAATTCGCCAAATTTAAGGGCTTGGGCCTTTAAGGCCAGCTGAATAAAATCTTTTTGGTACGCTTGCATGTGGTTTCCTGTGTTTGGGGGTGGCTCGCTTTTGGGCGATTTTTAACGTCACGCGTATTTGAATTCGCCTAAAGGCCGCAAAAAAGCAATTAACGAGCTATTATAAAAGTTAACAGCAAAGGAAAAAGCCCTAATGGGCAATTCCGGCATAAAATTCGCTACAAATAGTAATAATTAGTAGCCGAAGGCGGTGACTTCGGGCTCATTTTGCTGTCATAAAATAACAGTTGAATCCAGCGTCATCGAAATTTCAGATTGTTGAGCTAAAGTATAACGGGCGCTAACTGAATAATAACTGAAGCGGTTTGAGTGTTTCTTGCTCACTACACTATTTAAGCTGCAATTAGTGTGACTTAAATATTATTAATAGACTCTAACAATGCATATAACGAACGGGTATTATACGCAGTCCGCAAGTTAAGGGGCCGATATGAGAGTAATTAGTCTCAGCGTCGACGGAATTTTTCAAGCTGCACAGCGAGGGCTGTATGATTGGATTGCCGATCAAGATGCTGACATCATCTGTTTGCAAGATCTACGCGCGCTTGAACCCGAGCTAGACAACGACATTTTTCACCCAGAGGGTTATTTCGCCTATTTTTTTGATTCTGGAGTGAAACACTATAATGGCGTGGCGATTTACACTCGTTACCAGCCAAAGGCGCTTATATATGGCCTAGGATTTTCCAGTGGCGTGGATATGGAAGGCCGCTACCTACAAATTGATTTCGAGCGCTATTCTATTGGCACGTTACTGGCGCCTAGCGCAGTAAACCCAGCTGAATCGCAAGAAGTGAAAATTCAGTTTTTTGATGATTTTCAGGCCTTGTTGCACAAAATTACGCGCAAACGCCGCAACTATATTTTTTGCGGTAACTGGAATATGGCACATACTCGTAAGGATGTGGAAAACTGGGCGCGCAATGAAGATCAGTCTGGCTTTTTAGGGCACGAACAACAGTGGATGAACCAATTGTTCCGCCAATTGGGCTACGCCGATGCATTCCGTTTGGCTGTACCCGATGCAGGCGAATACAGTTGGTGGCCCTCCGGTGAGGTGGGTGTAGCTGATGGCTGGCGTGTCGATCACCAAGTTATCTCTGAAGGTTTAATCAAAAAAGTTGAGTACGCCGCAATGTACAAGACTAAAACCTTCTCTAGCCATTTACCGGTTATTGTCGATTACGATATCGACGACCTAGAGGGAATGTATTAGGGGATAGCTGACAGTTTTAAGCGTAGAGTTGACATTTACATCGAAAAACAAAAAAGGCTTGACGGGTAACCGCCAAGCCTTTTTCATTTTCTGTTAGCTGTTAGCTGTTAGCTGTTAGCTGTTAGCTGTTAGCTGTTAGCTGTTAGCTGTTAGCTGTTAGCTGTTAGCTGTTAGCTGTTAGCTGTTAGCTGTTAGCTGTTTCTTCCCTCTAACTCCTGCTTGGCATTTTCTACTGCTATGCGCACTTGTGCAGGTGCGGTTCCGCCAATGTGGTTTCTTGCCGCTACAGAGCCTTCAAGGGTGAGCACGTCGAATACGTCTTGCTGTATCTCTTTAGAGAAGCCCTGCAATTCTTCTAGTGTCATTTCAGATAGGTCTTTACCGGTTTCTACACCGTAGCCAACGGCCTTACCTACTACTTCGTGTGAATCGCGGAAGGGAATACCTTTGCGCACCAAGTAGTCGGCCAAGTCTGTCGCTGTCGAGAACCCGCGTTTGGCGGCTTCGTACATAGATTCTTTTTTACTTTCTATGGCGGGCACCATATCGGCGAAAGCGCGCAAACAATCTTTTACGGTGTCGATAGCGTCAAACAGCGGCTCTTTGTCTTCTTGGTTGTCTTTGTTGTATGCCAAAGGCTGCGACTTCATTAGCGTGAGCAAGCTAATAAGGTGGCCGTTAACACGACCGGTTTTACCGCGTACAAGCTCTGGCACATCGGGGTTTTTCTTTTGCGGCATAATCGATGAGCCAGTGCAGAAGCGGTCTGGTAAGTTTATAAAGTTAAATTGTGCAGAAGCCCAAAGTACTAACTCTTCGCTGGCGCGTGAAAGGTGAGTCATTAAAATAGCGGCAAAAGCGCTAAATTCTATGGCGAAATCGCGATCGCTTACCGAGTCGAGCGAGTTGCGGGTTGGGTGATTAAAGCCCAATAGCGCAGCTGTTTGCTCGCGATCAATCGGGTAAGTGGTGCCAGCTAGTGCCGCCGCACCCAGTGGGCTTTGGTTTAAGCGCTCACGACAATCCATTAGGCGAGTGTAATCGCGGGTCATCATTTCGTACCACGCCATTAAGTGGTGGCCGAAGGTTACCGGCTGCGCCGTTTGCAAATGGGTAAAGCCGGGCATAATGGTGTCGGCTTCGCGTTCGGCCAAATCCAGAATACCGCTTTGCAGGCGGGTAAGTTCTTTGGCTATGTTGTCTATTTCATCGCGTAAATAAAGCCGAATATCTGTGGCAACTTGGTCATTGCGCGAACGTCCGGTATGAAGTTTCTTACCGGTAATGCCAATGCGCTTGGTAAGTTCAGCTTCGATGTTCATGTGAACGTCTTCTAAGCTGATAGACCAGTCAAATTTACCCTCAACAATATCGCTGCGAATGGCTTCTAGGCCGTCGATAATGGCTGTTTTTTCATCTTCAGAAAGAACGCCAACACTTGCAAGCATGGTTGCATGGGCAATCGAGCCGTTAATGTCGTGGTGGTAAAGGCGTTGGTCGAAGGTTACCGAGGCGGTAAAACGTTCAACAAAGGCGTCTGTGGGTTCACTAAAACGTCCGCCCCAGGGCTTAACAGGATTCTCTTCTTGGCTCATAGTCATTACACAACGTGTTAAAAGTTAGAAAAAATGGCTTAACAAATATAGTAGTTCAGCGTTTTAAAAGCGCGTTATGCTAGTGAATAGCAGCTACGTGCTGTACATATGGGCAAAGCTGGGTATGCAAAAGCGCTGAGCTAAAAAGCCCTATTGGCGGCGATTATACAGAAGGCGGGCGCTCGCGTATAAGTGCATACTTATAATTCGCAGGTAAGCGCTATAAATGGCCGCCATTTGGTTACAACAGGAGATTCGCAATTAACACATCAGCTCATTCCGCCAGTAACGTTTCTTCGCGCGCACGCCGCAGTGGCGACTTCCTGCCAGACCTCTGCAATGTGCAGGCAGTACTGGCGTTGGTGCTGGTTGGCGAGCTGCTTGCCTTGGCCTTAACCCTGTCGGATACAGGGCTGCGAGGCTTTAGTTGGTTTGTGTTTGGCAAGGTATCGTTTTTGGTGCTGTGGGTTGTGTTGGTTAGCGCAGCGTTGCTTTGCCCCTTGCGCCCCTGGCTGGCAAAGCAAAACTCGCTTGTGGCGGGTTCGGTAAGTTACGGTTTAGTGCTTGCTGTGACGCTGTTTTTTGTGCTCTTGGGGCAGTTTGTGATGCTTGGCAGCGTGCTAGCCGATATGGAGGGAATTGTTACCTCTATGATCATATCGGCAGTTTTTGCCGGTGTGGCGCTGCGATATTTTTATTTGCAGCAGCAGTTGCGCAATCAGCAACAGGCAGAATTGCTGGCGCGCTTCGATGCTTTACAGTCGCGTATCCGCCCGCATTTTTTGTTTAATAGTATGAACACCATTGCCAGCTTAATTGCCGTCGACCCAGAAACCGCAGAGCGGATGGTGGTAAATCTCTCGCACCTGTTTCGCGCTACATTAAGCGAGTCGCGCTTGGTGCCCTTAAAAAATGAACTGCAATTATGTAAAGATTACGTCGCCATGGAGCAGCTGCGCTTGGGTAATCGCTTGCGCATGGAGTGGCGCTACGGCGCCGAGGTAAACGACGTTAGCGCCAGCCAAACTATTCCCAGCTTATTGCTGCAACCATTAATCGAAAACGCGATATATCACGGTATTCAACCGCTGCCGGAGGGGGGCGATATTGTGGTTAGCGTCGATGTGAGTGATAAAACGGTCACTATTGTGGTAACGAATCCTGTAAGCAGCCCTAAGAGCAATCAACCCGCTAGCGAAACAGGTGCAGCGAGCAGCGGCAACGGCCTAGCGCTGGCGAATATACGCCATCGGCTTACTGCGTTATATGGCAGTGAAGGCGTGGTGCAAGTTGATAAAGAAGACGCAGTGTTTACAGTGACTTTGCGTTACCCTGTGCAAACTAATTTGCCAGTTAAAATCAAGGATAACTAAGACGATTATGCATATTCTAATTGTTGATGATGAGCCACTGGCAAGGTTGCGCCTGCAGCGACTTATTGATGCGCTGCCCGACTATACCGTGGTAGGTGAGGCTGCCAATGGCGACGAAGCTATAGAGGCCACCTTACGGCTCGACCCCGATATTGTGCTTACCGACATTCGTATGCCAGGCAAAGATGGCCTCGAAGCTGCTCACGTAATATCGGCTATGGAAGATCCACCCGCCTTAATTTTTTGCACCGCCTACGATGAATACGCGCTGCAGGCTTTCGAAACCCTTGCTGCGGGGTATTTGCTTAAACCTGTAAAAGAAGAGCAGTTGCGCGCCGCGCTAGAAAAAGTAACGCGTACAACTAAAGTGCAAAAATCGGCGTTAAAGCAAGTGGAAGAAGGAGCCAGCCGCCAGCATATAGCCGCAAAAACACGGCGCGGTACCGAGCTTATCCCAATAGACGATATTTACTGTTTTATCGCTGACCAAAAATACGTAACGGTATACCACGCCGAAGGGGAAACCCTTATCGACGATACCCTAAAAGAGCTAGAAGAAGAGTTTGCCCAGCGCTTTGTGCGCATTCACCGCAATGCTCTGGTCGCGATTAAAGGCATAGTGGGCATGGAAAAAACCGCAGAAGGGCAATACGCAGTGTGTATAAAAGATAGCGAATACCGCCCACTGGTAAGCCGTCGTCACCTTTCGGGCGTACGCGACTTACTTAACCGTCTGTAGCAAAAATACTGGCAACTTAGCGTGTTACTTACTCTGGGGCTAAATATCACACCGCCCGTCTGTTATCATTCGGGCTTATATCGATAAAGCCTATAAAACATCTAAAAAAGACCCGCATCTACTATGAAAAAGATCCGAATCGCCACCCGCAAAAGTGAGCTCGCCCTGTGGCAAGCCAACGATGTAAAAGCCAAATTAGAAGCGCTTTACCCAAGCCTAGAGGTAGAGCTATTCCCTCTTGTGAGCCGCGGCGACAAGATTCTAGATGTGCCATTGGCAAAAGTGGGTGGTAAAGGCTTATTTGTAAAAGAGCTCGAGCACGCCCTGCTGGCAGATGAAGCCGATATCGCCGTGCACTCCATGAAAGATGTGCCCATGGAATTCCCAGAGGGCCTTGAGCTTGCAGTTATTTTAGAGCGCGAAGACCCGCGCGATGCGTGGGTGTCTGCGGGGTATGAAAATTTAGATGCGCTGCCAGCTGGCGGTGTGGTGGGTACATCAAGCTTGCGCCGTCAAAGCCAAATACTGGCGCGCAGGCCCGATATAACCGTAAAGTTTTTACGCGGTAACGTAAACACACGTCTGGCTAAATTAGATGCAGGTGAGTACGACGCCATTATCCTTGCGGCTGCCGGTTTGAAACGCCTAAAGTTTGGCGATCGCATTCGCAGTTATTTATCGCCAGAAGAAAGCTTGCCTGCGGGCGGGCAAGGTGCGGTTGGTATAGAGTGCCGCAGCGCAGATAGTGAAACCCTAAAATTATTACAAGCATTACACCACACAATAACCGCCGAGCAAGTACTTGCCGAGCGCGCAATGAACCGCCGTTTAGAAGGGGGCTGCCAAGTGCCTATAGGTTGTTTTGCTGTTCACCAAAATAACCAGCTTTGGCTGCGCGGCCTAGTGGCAGACCCAGATGGTAGCAAAGTGATTTATGATGAAATGACAGGCGCTGCCGCCGATGGCGAAAAAATGGGCGTAGAGCTTGCAGAAAAATTATTGGCCGCGGGTGCCGACAAAATATTAAAAGCGGTATATGACAACCAATAGTGGTGCAATACGCATAATTGCAAGCCGGCCTGTCGCGCAAAATAGCGAATGGTGTAAGCGCATAGAAATGTTTAATAGCGAGGCTGTTTGGCGGGCGCTGCCCATTCCCTTACTTGAAATTATTCCGGTTACGGGTGAGGCAGAAAAACGGCAGCTACAAACCCAAGCGCTAGGTTTAGATGACTATCAAAAAATACTTTTTGTAAGCCAAAACGCCGTAGAACATTTTTTTACCTGCTTAGAAGATTATTGGCCGCAACTGCCAAAGCAACTTTGCTTTATTGGGGTGGGTGAAAAAACCAAGCAGGCAATATTGCAGCAGCTAGATCGCTGGGGCTGTGCTGGCGACCAAATTGTATTGGGTGGCGTAGATGCCATGAACTCCGAAGCGTTACTCGCCATGCCCGAATTACAGCAAGTAGACGCTGAAAAAATATTAATATGCCGCGGTGTTGGTGGCCGGCCCATGTTGGGTGAAATATTAGTGGCTCGCGGCGCACGCATAGAATATTGCGAGTTGTACCAGCGCGCCTTGCCAAAGCAAGCAGTAGCGGTATTGGCTGAGGCCGACTTAAATAGCACAACCGATATTTGCCCCGTGTTTAGTGGCGAAACCCTAACCAACTTAGTGGCGGTTTTAGCTAAACATAGCAACCCAAGGGCAAGTGAAAAGCCACCGTTTAGGCTGCCTGCGCAATGGCGAGCATTAATTGTTGTGGTGCCCGGTGAACGCGTGGCGCAACACGCAAAAGCCGTGGGCTTTAAGCGTATAGCGGTGGCAAAAAATGCTACCGAGCCGGCAATGCTTAAGGCCATACAGCAGGCCGTAGAAGAATATTTAAGTACAGCAGCGCACTAAATTAAACCTTGCGTGCGCGCAACAAATATATATTTACATGATCCAATCCCATATTCGCATATAACTGTAGAACCATACTATGAGTGATAAAAAGCCAACGGATGCCGCAGAAGAGTCACCTCAAAGCGAAGAAGTCGATACCAACAAAATAAGCTTGCCGCAGGATGAAAGCGCAGAGAACACAAGCGATACCCCTGCCAAAGACGCACCTATTGAAGAAAGTGAAACGCTACCTGCAGTAAATGTTGAGCAAACAGGGGCTACAGACGCAAGTGGAGCGCAGCAGGCAGAGAGCGCCGGTGAGAGCACCGGTGAAAATGCACTTGGTGAATCAATTCACAGCAGCGATAGCAGCAACAAAACAAGCACAGATAATTCGAATGCCGCTATGAATACCGGTAGCAGTGCCAGCAATAAGCCTGCTGATATGCAAAGTAAGCCAGGCAAAAAGCGAACGGGCCTTTGGTTTGCGCTAATTTTGGTGCTAATAGTATTGGGCGCCCTTGGCTATGGTGCTTACTACGCCGATACATGGCTAAAAAATAGAGATGCGCAAACTCAAGCGCAACTTGAGCAGTTAAAACAGCAGCAGATGGCGCAAACACAAAATATAAATACCATTGCCCAATCACAATCGCGTTTTAGCGAAGTGGATAAATCGCTTGCTGCGCAATTACAGCAAAGCGAGCAGCGCTTAGCGGCAGCCGAACAACGCTTGGCACTGCAAAACAAGCGGTTGCTAAGTATGTCTACTACATCGCGAGACGATTGGTTGCTAGCCGAGGCGCAATACTTACTTAAGTTGGCAAACCAACGCATTTTAGTAGAGCGCAGCGCTGCGGGCGCCGATGCGTTACTTACCGAAGCCGACGGCATACTGCGCGACCTAGGCGACCCAGATTTATTCCCCCTAAGGCAAGCGCTGGCAAAAGATTTAGCGCAGGTGCGTCTAGTAGATAAAATCGATTTAGAAGGTATGTATTTACAATTGCAGGCGCTTTCCAATTCGGTTGAAAAACTACCGGTAAAACCTACGTGGGATCAGCTAGCAGATAACGGCGAGATTAAACCGTTACTCCCAAATACCGAATCGGAAGAGCGACAAACGACGGCCGAGCAAAATACAAATACAGAAGAGCAGGGCTTAGCTGCAAAACTTTGGGGCAAAACGGTACAAGGTTTTGGTCAATTTACCGGCAAGCTTGATGACTATATTCGTGTGCGTCACCACGATATTGCTCCAGAGCCGATGATGTCGCCACAGGCAACTATGTACCTGCAGCAAAACCTGCGTTTAGTGTTAGAGCGCGCACAGCTGGCGTTATTGCGCGAGCAGCCAGAAATTTATCAAAGCAGTTTGGCGCAGGCGACGCTTTGGTTAAAAAAATATTATCCCAATACGCAGGCGCGCGAGGCGTTTATTGCTCAATTAGATCAATTGGCGGCCACACCAATTGTGCAAACCCTGCCGGATATTAGCCAGTCGTTAGAATTGCTACACACTTATATTGCAGAGTTACACCAGCTAAAAGGCGTAGAAAAAAATACGGGTGACAAACAATGATGCGCGCCCTGATTTATTGCTTAATATTATTGTGCTTAGGTGCCTCGCTAACCTATTTAGTACAGCACGACACTGGTTATATTCTTATTAGCTATGGTGATACCAGCGTAGAAATGCGCTTTTGGTTTGGCGTGTTTACCTTTTCTATTGGTTTACTTTTACTTTGGTGGTGCTTTGGACTTATTCGTCGCGGGCTAACTGCATTTGGCGTAAGCCGCAGTTGGTGGAGCGAGAGCAAACAAAAACGCGCCGAGCGCCACACTCAGCGCGGCTTAATTAATTTTGTAGAGGGCAATTGGCGAGCGGCAAAAAAAGACCTTGTAGGCGCAGCCAAATTATCTGATAAGCCGTTGGTACATTACTTGGCCGCAGCGCGCAGCGCTTATGAATTAGGTGAAAAAGAAGAAACGCGTTTTTTAATTCAGCAGGCCGAAAAACACGCCCCCGAAAACGATTTGGCGGTGGCAATAAGTCAGGCGCGCATTTTATTAATGGAAAAGCAATTAGAGCAATGCTTGGCTGTACTCACACGTGCGCGCGCTAATCACGGTGAGCACCCCGTTGTACTCGAACTGCTGTGTAGAACAACCATTCAATTGCGCGATTGGACAAGCCTTGTAGAGCTGTTGCCATTATTAGCGAAATACAAAGTGTACGACGCTGAGGAACTAGCCCAACTAAAACTTAACGCTTACCTCTCGCGCTTGCAGCACCTTGCGGCTACCGCAAAAAAAGAAGGCGACCACGTATTAATACGCGATTTGCATGCGTTTTGGGATGCCGCGCCAAAAGAATTAAAGGCCAATGAAAAATTACTGTTTTGCTATGCGCACGAGTTAATAAAAGCCAAACTTTACGACGAAGCCGAATCTATATTGCGCGTTAAGCTGAAAAAATCTTGGCACCCTGAGCTTGTGAATTTGTATGGCCGTTCGCGTACCGTTAAAAGTAAAGATCAGCTTACTCATGCAGAAAGTTGGTTAAAAACTCACCCAGAAGATGCAGTGTTACATTTGGCCTTAGGTCGTATCGCAATTCGTAATAAACTATGGGGCAAAGCGCGCGGTTATTTAGAGCAAAGTATAAAGCTGCGTGAAACACCACAAGCTTACGCTGAGCTGGCCGAGGTATTTGCTACCCTAGGCGAAACTAAGTTGAGTATAGATTGCTACAAGCGCGGCTTACTGTTAAGTGCAGGTGATAGCTAATACGAAATGTAATTTAATAAAAAGCTATAACGCTAAAAAACTAATTCGCAATAGAAAACAGATGGGACTAATAAGCCCAAACAAAGAATAGAAAATAGAAATGAGAATGAAAATGGATTTAAAAATAAGTGCTTCCCTATTTTTTAGCTGCGTAATGCTGCTTTTACTTACCGCCTGTAATGTAGAGGAAGAAACCGGCGCCCTGGTTACCATGGAAGATAGCGATAGGGTTTGGGTGTTTATTCAATTTAATGTGCCTGAGGAGGGCGATAAAATTGACGGCTATTACTATTATGGCCGGGTATCTAAGCGGCAATACAGCGCAATATCGGCAAACAAACTTACCTCGGGGTTTATTTTACTAAAAGACACTCGCTATTGGGGTAACGACGATATTATTCACGCCTATGCCGACTTCGAAGATACCGGCGACTTGGTTTTTCGCATTGAAGATATACGTTACATACGCTTAATGCGCGCCGAGCCTAAAGTTGGTATGGGGGCCGAGCAATGGGAGCAAGCTGAGGAAGAGGCTGAGGCTAAATTAGAAAACTCAGAGAACGAGGCTGATACAGAAGCCGAGAGCTCAAGCGAAAGCAAGGTTAGTGGTTCAGAAATTAAAGGTTAACTAGAACCGCAACAAATATTGCAGTGGTGATTTAAATACAAGATAAAAAAGCGCACCCGCGTCGGCCGGTGCGCTTTTTTATTGGGCTTAATAGCTAGTGGCTTTGATATTTTGTTGCTATTGGGTATTTTTTAATATTACATCGTACACGTCGGTGCGTCTGTCTTTTAAGTTTCGAACCGAGCCTTCACTGTGCAATACTTTTAGTTTCGATAAGTCTAAGTCCGAAAATAACAACATTTCTGTATTGGGTGTTGCTTCGTTAAGCAGTGCATCGTGTGGGAATGGGAAGTCAGATGGCGTGAGTACTGCCGACTGGCTGTATTGCACATCTAGGCTATCCACTTTTGGTAAGTTGCCTACACTGCCCGCAATAACCACATAGCATTCGTTTTCGATGGCGCGAGCATGGGCGCACAGGCGCACACGTAAATAGCTGTTTTTGGTGTCGGTCCAGAAGGGTACAAATAAAATTTCTAGGCCTTGTTGAGCCATAATACGCGACAATTCAGGGAACTCGACATCATAACAAATTAATATCCCAACTTTACCTGCATCGGTTTCAAAAACTGACACCTTATCGCCACCTTGAATAACCCAATCGCGTTCTTCGTGCGGGGTTATGTGAATTTTTCGCTGCTCGTCAATTTTGCCGCTGCGGTGGCAAAGGTAAGAGACATTGTAAATGGTATCGCCATCGGCCAAGGGCATAGAGCCAGTAATAATATTGGCATTGTACTCAATGGCAAGTTGCGACATACGCTCTAAAATTTTTTCTGTGTATTCTGCCAAATAACGAATGGCGAGCGTTTGTGTGCTTTGATCACCCAGGCCCATAAGCGGGGCGTTAAAAAATTCTGGGAAAATAATAAAGTCGCTTTGGTAATCTGATACCGTATCTACAAAAAACTCTACCTGCGCCAAAAGCTCGTCGAGAGAACTCACAGCGCGCATCTGCCACTGTACAGCGCCCACGCGCACAATATTCTTGGATGTTTCCAGCACGCGAATATCCGGCTCGAATAATATATTGTTCCATTCAAGCAGTGTGGCATAGCCGACAGATTTCTGGTCTTCGGGTAAATATTTTTTAAGTAATCGCTTAACTTGAAAATCGTTAGAAAGTTGAAAAGTAAGAATGGGGTCGTAAATTTCTTTGCGATCCACTTTTGTGATGTATTGGTCTGGGCTTAACTCGTTAGAGTACTGGTGGTAATTGGGGATGCGCCCACCTGCTAAAATTGCACGCAAGTTATATTGACGGCAGAGTTCTTTGCGCGCGTCGTAAAGCCTGCGGCCTAGGCGCATGCCGCGGTGGCTAGAGGCAATTACAACATCTAGGCCATAGAGGGCATCGCCGCTCAAGTCGTTTTTAACGTTGTCGTTGCTATCTACTATATCTTCATAGGTATGGGGGTTAGAAAACCGAGCGTAGTCAACCTGCACGCTAAGGGCAATACCAACAAGCTTGCCGCCGTCGACTATGCCAATTTGGCCTTCGGGGAACTCCTCAATAAGGTAGGTAATAGTGTGCTCAGGCCAAGCGCCGCCGAGTTCGTTGTAGGCGGCGTCCATTAGTTGTTTTATCTCGGGGTAGTGGTCGCCCGTAAGGTTACATATCTCTAAACGTGCTTCTTCTATAGACATAAAGTTACAAATAATAGTGTGGAAAGCTTGAACTATACTAGCCCTTTGGCGTTTATGCGATGTCTAAATGTGAGCCTGGCTACTTACAAAGTAGCGACTAGTTATTTCTGTTGGGTGGACTTTTTATAATCTTCGTAACTCTGCGAGGCTTCGGCCATGCAGCGCTCGTATTCGGGTTGTGGCAGTTCGTAGCAGCTGTTTTTTTTATCTGATTGTAATGTGCCATAAGCCATTTCGCAGCCGGTTACGGCTGTAGCGGTACATGTGAGTAGTGCTAGTTTAAGTAGTTTCACGGTGAGCTCCATTCGATAGGTGGTAATAATTGTTAAGAGTGAAATTAGTGGGCTGTGGGCAGCAAAAGTTCCGTGTTTGTTGTGGCTTTAATATTGGTTATGGCTTAAGTAATTGTGTGAGTTGGCTTCTACGGCGTATAGCTAAAAAACTCCCAGCTGCTTTGTTTCGCGCCAAGCTTTTTGTAGAGTGCCTGCGCGGTAGTATTGTCGCGCGCCGTTACCCATTGCAAGCGGCAGGCACCGCGTTCGATGGCGAATTTGGCGCAGTGTTTAATCAGTTTACTGGCTATGCCTTTATTGCGATGAGATGGCAGTGTGTATAAATCGTTTAATACGCCCACTTTTGCGGTAAGAGTGGATGAGTAACAAAAATACACTGTCGCAAAGGCAACGGGTTCTGTGCCGTCAAAATAGGCAAATTGGCAGCCTTTATCTGATTGCATACCAAATTGAGAAAAGAACGAACGATTTTGCTGGGCGCTCACGTGGTCTACATTGTAAAACTGCTGATAGGCATTGATAAGCGGTATTATACGCTCGAAATTTGCAGAAGAGATGCTGTGGATCATAGCCAGCGGGTACCATACTTGTTAACAATATAGCGCAACGTTACCCCAAAAAGAATGGTCGCGCGAGTGCTTCATTGCGCGAATATACAGCTAGTATTGCCGGCTATGCTATAAACCGTAGTTTTTAGCCCCCTCTGCAAGCTCGCTTAAATCGAGCCATAACTCATCTCGATCTAGGGGAGTGGCTTTAGGCAGAAAAGGGTTATTTATTTTTATTACTCGACGTTTATCGAGCTGCGCTCGCTTTAGAAATTCTCGCACCCGATCGTTGTTATAAAAGTAATCGTCAAATTGACCGTCGGCAATGGCACGCTCTAGACCTTGCTCTATTGCGGCCGCTAATTGCGGGTGGTTTTTATTCACAAAAAAATAAGTTGGTAATGTGTAAGAGAGCACCAATTTATTTTCTACGGTGAGGGGGAGTTGCTTGTACTTTGCCACTTCCTCCCAGGCTTCGGTGGCACCACGCGGAAAGGCGTCAAACCGGTCGCCGTCTAGCATATGAAACAGGCCTTCTTTTTTCACTGTTCTTACCACTTTAAAACCTGCCTGCTGCAAAATATTGCCGTCTTGCCAGGTTTTACCCTGGCCAAATTTAAACTGTTTTAAGTCGTTTGCGCTATAAATAGAATCGAATCGGTGTTGTTCCCCTTCGCGAATAATAAAAAAACGCAAGCTCATAAGGCCTCGGTAGCCATCTATGCGAACGGGGGTAAAATCCTGTTCCATCTGATCAGAGGTGCCGCCCCACATAACCGTAAGCTCACCATTACGCAACGCTTCCACCTGCGCACTGCGGGTAAGTGTTTCTGACGTTTCTAAATAATTATAGTGCTTATCGGAATAAGAAAGCGCTAACTTCATTAGATCTAGCATATACGTGCTATTGCTACGGGGTTTATTGATGGTGATATCAACCGATTCGCCATGCGTATAAATAGCAGTGAGCAAACATGTAACAGTGGTAAGTATTTTGAATGGGTATTTCAACAGTGAAGCCTCATTTTGTGAATAGCCACTGTTAACTTTAGCAGAGGATTATTTAGGTGGGAGTAAAAACAGATAAAAAATTATATGCAAGAATTTGGCTTATGGGCGGGCACCCCTACTACCACCCTTTGCGAGTGGTAGATGTTTACACAATGATCTAACTTCCTATTAAACTGCGGCTGTATTTACCAAGCACTTTCTTTGCAAGCCAAGTAGCTACCACGCAAAACAAGATACACGCGCAACCGCGCACAAACCAAAGGCCTAAACTACCTTCGAAGCGTTGATGCCCCAAAATAATATAAACCGCTGCGAAGAAATACACATGTATAAAAAACACGGTAAAGCTAATATCTGCTAAATAGTTAATCGGCTTTGTTGCAAGTTTAGGGTAGCGTAAGTAGATACCAATCAAGAAGAAGCACAATAAGGTTTTTTGCAGTAACAACCAGTCTATATACCCCTTTGACATATCGAACATGTGCTCTGTTTTGTAAATGCCGTGGTGTTCATTAATAAAAAGTTGGCAAAGAAAAATAGCGGCTAACAGTAGGCCAATAGCCGGTGCATGTTTGGTTAACACTGGGTCGAGCTTTTCGCGGAACTGGGCTGCAAGCATGCCCGTTATGTAAATAGGTAAAAAATACAAAAAAGCGCGCAGCGGAGAAATAATAGGAAAGGGTTCGCGATGCACAGCCAAAGCCAGTACGTATAACGGAATGAGCAGCCAGTACGCTTTAGGATATTGGTTACACAATGCAAATAGCGGGGCGCCAATAAAAAATAGCGTAATCATAGGGATAAACCACAGTGCGTAATTTATGTGCCCACCACCAACAGCGTAAAACCAAAGCACTTGTAAGGGTGTGCTGGCGTCTTCAAGTTGGGTGAACTTATCGCTGGGCGAGCCAATAAAAATTTCATAGGCAATAGCCGGAATAGATATGAGTAGGTAGGGCGTAATTACGTTTTTTAACTTTGCTTTAAGATACTTAGGGTAGTGGTACTTAGGTAGTAGGTATTGAAATAGGTAGCCTGCTACGAATACAAACAATATGGTTCCATTACTTAACAATTCTATTAGAAATGTAATGGTTGGTTGATTGTTGCTCCAGTTAAATTGAAACCAAAGCGCGTGGCCAAATA
Source organism: Saccharophagus degradans 2-40 (assembly GCF_000013665.1). Taxonomy (NCBI): domain Bacteria; kingdom Pseudomonadati; phylum Pseudomonadota; class Gammaproteobacteria; order Cellvibrionales; family Cellvibrionaceae; genus Saccharophagus; species Saccharophagus degradans. The sequence goes on along the minus strand of NC_007912.1, from coordinate 4,640,577 downwards.
CCACAAATAAAATAGCAATGCCACGCAAGCTATGAATATGATTTAAATGCAAACTTATTGTATCCGTAGGTAGATCGCTGCGCTGTTACTAGGTGAGCTAGTGGCAGCGAGAGCGCTAGTATTTGTGTTGTGATAGTGATTAAACGAATGCTGTGTGGCCTTATATATCAGACCATACAGCAAGCTCATTACCGCCAGGCTCTAGAAATTGAAAGCGGCGACCACCAGGAAAGGGAAATATTTCTTTAATCACTATGCCGCCCGCCGCAGTCACGCTTTGTAGTGTTGCTTCTAGGTTTGCGCTATACAGCACTACCAGCGCGCTGCCGTTTTCTGTGCGGGCGCAAGTATCCGCTTGATAAAAACCACCGTCGAGGCCGCCTTCTTCTATGGCGCTGTATTCGGGGCCGTAATCTTTAAATTGCCAATTGAATACGGTTTGAAAAAATAATTTGCTCGCGCTTAAATTTTTAGTGGCAAATTCCACATAATTAATTTTGTGATGGTTTAGTTCAGGCATAGCGTGTCCTATTGCGTAAGCGCGTATTTATTTATCGTCGATGCCGAGCTTATCCCAGATAGCATCTACTTTATTTTTAACTTCTGCAGTCATCTCTATGGTGGTGCCCCATTCGCGATTGGTTTCGCCAGGCCATTTATTGGTAGCATCTATGCCCATTTTCGAGCCTAGGCCAGAAACAGGCGAAGCAAAATCCAAATAATCGATAGGTGTGTTGTCTATCATGGTGGTATCGCGCATTGGGTCTACACGTGTTGTCAGTGCCCAAATTACATCGTTCCAATCGCGAGCGTTTACATCGTCGTCGGTCACAATAACAAATTTTGTGTACATAAATTGCCGTAAGAAAGACCATACTCCCAGCATTACGCGCTTGGCGTGACCAGGGTATTGTTTTTTCATGGTTACCACTGCCATACGGTAAGAGCAGCCTTCGGGTGGCAAGTAAAAATCGACAATTTCAGGAAACTGTTTTTTTAATATAGGCACAAACACTTCGTTAAGGGCAACGCCTAATACTGCGGGTTCATCAGGCGGTCTGCCCGTGTAGGTGCTGTGATAAATAGGGTCTTTGCGGTGGGTAATGCGCTCGACAGTAAACACCGGAAAGCTGTCCACTTCGTTGTAGTAACCGGTGTGGTCGCCAAACGGCCCTTCGTCAGCCATCTCACCTGGGGCAATATGGCCCTCTAAAATATACTCGGCACTAGCCGGCACTTGTAAGTCGTTGCCGCGGCTTTTGGTTACTTCGGTTTTGCTGCCGCGCAATAGGCCGGCGAAGGCGTATTCACTGAGTGTATCTGGTACTGGGGTTACTGCGCCTAGAATGGTTGCTGGGTCTGCTCCCAGTGCCACAGAAACGGGAAAGTTCTCGCCCGGGTGTTGCTGTTGCCACTCTCTAAAATCTAATGCACCGCCGCGATGGCTTAACCAGCGCATAATAAGCTTATTCTTGCCAATTAATTGCATGCGATAAATACCGAGGTTTTGTCGGTCTTTATGCGGGCCTTTGGTAACCACTAAAGGCCAAGTAACAAGCGGTGCTGCATCCCCTGGCCAGCAGGTTTGAATGGGTATTGCGGTTAAGTCTACGTCTTCGCCGCTCACCTCGAATTCTTGGCAGGGGGCATTCTTAATAAGCTTGGGGGCCATATTAAGTACTTGTTTAAAGATGGGCAGTTTTTCCCACGCATCTTTCATCCCTTTGGGGGGCTCTGGCTCTTTCAAAAACGCGAGTAGCTCGCCTACTTCGCGCAAAGCGCCAACATTCTCTTGCCCCATGCCCATGGCTACGCGATCGGGCGTGCCGAATAAATTAGCCAGTACGGGTGTAGTGTGCCCCACAACATTTTCAAACAACAAGGCTGGCCCACCTGCACGCAGGGTGCGATCAGAGATTTCGGTAATCTCCAAATACGGGTCCACTGGGTGACTAATACGTTTAAGCTGCCCTTTTTCTTCTAATAGGGCAATAAAATCTCGTAAATCCTTAAAGGCCATAATCTTCTCGGTTTGCCAGCTTTGTGGGTGCAATTTGGGGTTATTCTAACGTTTATTGGGTGTGATCTGTATCCTTTATCAATATTGCTCTAAGCGTGTTTGATATAGGTAGGTATTTAGTATGTGATTGGTTATCGAGTAGTGGTATGTGGTGAGATAATAACGTCTGTTAAGCCAATTTAAAGTAAGTAGATTTACCTGTGATTGGGGGCCGTGTAGCTGGTTACCTGCCTAAGCTTTTGTTTGGTCGCGTTTTAAAAAGCGGCGAGTAGAAACAAAAAAGCCGCGACAGTGCGCGGCTTTGACTTTCATTTTTACTGCTTGCTTACTTCGAGCGCATAGACAAGAAAAACTCGTTGTTAGTTTTGAAGTCTTTTAGCTTGTCGGAAAGGAATTCTGTGGCGGCTACGTCTTCCATATCGTGGAGGAGTTTGCGCAGAATCCATACGCGAGATAGTTCCTCTTCTTTCATTAACAGGTCTTCGCGACGGGTGCCGGAGCGACGGATGTTAATGGCAGGGTAAACGCGACGCTCGGCAATTTTGCGGTCGAGGTGCAGTTCCATGTTACCGGTACCTTTAAACTCTTCGTAGATAACTTCATCCATTTTAGAGCCGGTATCGATAAGTGCGGTAGCCACAATAGATAAGCTGCCGCCTTCTTCAATGTTACGCGCAGCACCGAAGAAACGCTTTGGGCGCTCTAGTGCGTGGGCATCAACACCACCGGTAAGTACTTTACCTGATGAAGGAATAACGGTGTTGTAAGCGCGCGCCAAACGAGTGATGGAGTCGAGCAGAATAATTACATCTTTTTTATGCTCAACTAAACGCTTAGCACGTTCAATAACCATTTCGGCTACTTGTACGTGGCGCGAAGGTGGTTCGTCGAAGGTAGAGGCAACCACCTCGCCGCGCACAGAGCGCTGCATTTCGGTTACTTCTTCTGGGCGTTCGTCGATAAGTAAAACAATTAAATGGCACTCAGGGTTATTGCGCGTAATAGCCTGCGCAATATTCTGCATCATGATGGTTTTACCAGCTTTAGGTGGTGCAACAATCAAACCGCGCTGACCTTTACCAATGGGGCTTACTAGGTCGATGATGCGGCCGGTTAAGTCTTCGGTAGAGCCGTTACCGGTTTCTAACTCGAGGCGTTCCTGAGGGAATAGCGGAGTAAGGTTTTCGAAGAGAATTTTGTTGCGGGAGTTTTCTGGCTTGTCGAAATTAATTTCGTTTACTTTAAGAAGGGCAAAATAACGTTCGCCTTCTTTAGGGGGGCGAATTTTCCCCGCTATGGTATCGCCGGTGCGCAAGTTAAAGCGGCGAATTTGGCTGGGGGAAACGTAAATATCGTCTGGGCCAGCTAGGTAAGAAGCGCCTGCAGAGCGCAAAAAGCCGAAGCCATCTTGCAGTATTTCTAATACACCGTCGCCGTAGATATCTTCACCGCTGCGGGCGTGGCGTTTAAGAATGTTGAAGATGACGTCTTGTTTGCGGGAGCGCGCTAGGCTCTCCATGCCCATTTCTTTTGCAAGATCGATAAGTTCTTCAATGGGTTTTGATTTTAAGTCGGTAAGATTCATACGAATTTTTGATTTAGGTGAAGGTGAGTTAGACGGTTCTTGGCTGAATGCCGAATCGAAAGTTAATTGCTCTGAATGTTGATGCTTTTGTTTTTTTGATCGCGCTTGCAAAGATTACCCCTAGGGATTATCTGGCACTCGAAAGTGTGAAAAATTGGAAACGTCCGAGGGTTGGATCAAACAAATTTTCGTTCAAACATTCTGTCGTGCTGGGGATAATAGACTGCAGGAAGGATGAACGGAAAAAATGAAACAGCTTCAAATAGGCTAGTGCTAACAGGGTGCTTTTGGCTGGGTGTTAACAAAACGCTTGAGATGTGTCGCTAGAAGCTGCGCGATCACTGAATATTTCCAGTATAGCCACAAACTTTACAGAGTGCAAAGTGTTACTTTTGATTTATTGCAGGAAATGTATACGGTGATGCAGAAGACGCCGAACCATTAACCGTGGCGTCAGGTGAGCGGGGTTTTACCCCCGCTTTGCAACCTTATAGGCTCGCGTCGATAAACTCTTTAAGTTGAGCTTTAGATAAAGCGCCAACTTTAGTGCCTTCTGCGTTGCCTCCTTTGAACATAATCAAAGTAGGAATGCCGCGAATGTTGTATTTAGCCGGTGTTTCTTTGTTGGCGTCTACATCCATTTTGCAAATTTTAATTTTGCCTTCGTATTCTTTTGCTAGCTCGTCAAGAACGGGGGCGATCATTTTGCATGGACCACACCACGCTGCCCAGTAGTCAACTAATACAGGTATATCGGAGGACAATACGTCCTGCTCAAAGCTAGCATCGCTTACTTGTACGATTGCTTCACTCATAATTATCTCCAGTGGTAAGAATGGTTGTTCACATCGAGTTTAGATTAATTTACGTGGGTACTAGGTAAATTGCACCAATTTGGTATGTGAAACACTGTTGTGTATTTTTGGAAGAGGCCAATCATAAGGACAGCGTGCGCCCAGCACAAGCCTCTACGTATGTTGATTTTCAGTATTTTGGGGCATTCCACTAATTTGCAAGTTTCTGTAGCAATTCTGCTTGCGCTGCACGGCTTTCTTCGGCCTCCACGCGGGTGTAAACCCCTTCTTTATCCAGTTCCCAACGCTGATTTGTATCATTTATATACAGTTCAAGCTCTGTCAGCACCCGCTGCGCGAGCTCGGGCTGGCAGATAGGGAAGCAGGTTTCCACGCGGCGGTTTAGGTTGCGCTCCATCAAGTCGGCGCTGGCACAATAAACGTTATATTCGGCATTGGCGAAGTAATAAACACGGGTGTGCTCTAAAAAGCGGCCAATAATAGAGTGCACGCGAATGTTTTCGGACACCCCAGGTATGCCTGGGCGCAAGCAGCACATGCCGCGAATAATCAAGTCGATTTGCACGCCTTCCTGCGATGCTTTGTACAGCGCTTGTAAGGTTTTTGGCTCGGTTAAGCCGTTGCATTTAAGAATAATGCGCCCCTGCTTGCCTTCGCGTTGGGCCTGTACTTCGCGGTCAATCAAACGCAATAGCTGGCGTTTAAGGGTAAAAGGCGCATGTAGCAGTTTATCCATGCGCTCGGTTTTGCCCATACCGGTAAGTTGCTGGAATACACGGTGTACGTCGGCGCCCATCACTGGGTCGGCGGTTAGCAGTGAGTAGTCGGTGTACAAGCGCGCGTTGCCGCTGTGGTAGTTACCGGTGCCCAAATGCACATAGCGTTTTAGCTCTGTGCCGTCGCGTCGCACAATTAATATCATTTTTGCGTGGGTTTTGTAGCCCACTACGCCGTATACCACCACGGCTCCCGCTTCTTGCAGGCGGCTTGCTAGCTCGAGGTTTTCCTCTTCGTCGAAACGGGCGCGCAATTCTACAACGGCGGTGACTTCTTTACCGTTGCGCGCGGCGTCGATAAGGGCATCCACAACCGATGATAAGTTGCCCGTGCGGTAGAGGGTTTGCTTGATGGCTACTACGTTTGGGTCTTTGGCGGCTTGACGCAACAACTGCACTACCGGCGCGTACGACTCGAATGGGTGCAATAGCAGGTAATCTTTGCGTGCAATCGCATCAAAAATGTTGTCTTTACGGCTCATACCCTTGGGCATGCTGGGGGTAAACGGCGGGTAGAGTAAATCTGTGCGGCCCACCATCGATGGCACGCGCATTAGGCGCTTGAGGTTAACTGGCCCGTCTACACGGTACAGGTCGTCTTCGGTTAAGCCAGTTTCTTTTAATAAAAAGTCGGTAAGTTCGCTAGGGCAGTTGTCGGCCACTTCTAAGCGTACGGCGGTACCAAAGCGGCGAGAGTGCAATTCACCGCGCAGGGCGCGGGCTAAATCGGCAATACCCTCTACGTCTACGTCGAGGTCGGCGTTGCGGGTTAAACGAAACTGGTAGCAGCCTTTTACTTCCATGCCGGGGAAGAGCTGGTCGGCGTGGGCGTGAATCATCGACGACAAGAAAATAAAGTTGTGGCCGGGGTTGCCCAAGTCTTCTGGCAATTTGATGATGCGTGGCAAGGTGCGCGGTGCAGGCACTATCGCGTAGTTTAAATCGCGGCCAAAGGCATCTTTACCTTCTAGCTCTACAATGAAGTTAAGACTTTTGTTTACTAATCGCGGGAAGGGGTGCGCAGGGTCTAAGCCTATGGGGCTAATAATGGGCAGTACTTCGGTTTCAATAAAGTTGTTTACCCACGCGCTTTGCTCATCAGACCATTCGCTGCGACGCAAAAAGCGAATATCTTCTTTTTCCAATGCAGGAAACAAGATGTTATTCAGTATTTCATACTGTTTTTCCACCGTTTCGTGGCAAATACGGCTAATTTCGCGCAGGGTTTCTTTGGGGTGTGCGCCGTCTAAGCCTGCGGTTTCACGCTCAAACTTAATACTTTGCATGAGGCCTGCAACGCGAATTTCAAAAAACTCATCGAGGTTTGAGCTAAAAATAAGCAGAAACTTTAGCCGCTCTAAAATGGGGTGGCTTTCGTCTAGCGCTTGCTCCAGTACACGTTGATTAAAAGCTAAGTGGCTGAGTTCGCGATTGATATAGTACGCGGGGTCATCCAAACTGATACTGGGTGCAGAATCATCTAATTCGGGTAGGTCGGAGTCTGCAGAGTTCATTTCAATCATAGTGTGTGTTACCAGCGGAGGAATGTCATAAAACCGTTATGGTATGTACGGAGTATGACAAGAAAAGTACGCAGAGGTCGGTAGTTTAAGAAACCATTCGGCTCAACGGGGTCCAAAACCCATTACGTTTTGCCTAAGTTTAATCTGCGCGGGCTAAATATTCACGTTTTTCAACATTATTAAGCAAAGGTTTGCATGACCCCTAAAAAAATTGGAGTGCTGTTAGTTGTTGCGCTGTGTGTATGCGCGTTCTTTTATTTTGATTTAGACCGCTATATTGCCGTGGGTTTAATGCGCGATTGGGTGGCGCAATCGCCGGTTATGGCATCCACCATTTTTGCCCTACTGTATTTTATGGTTGCCGCACTTAGCTTACCCGGTACTGGTGCCATGACGTTGCTGGCCGGTGCTGTGTTTGGGTTGTGGTGGGGCTTTTTATTGGTGAGCTTCGCCAGCACCATTGGTGCCACGGTTAATATGTTGGTATCGCGGCTTTTGCTGCGCGATTGGGTAACCCGTCGTTTTCGCACAAGCTTAGAACGCGTTAACGAAGGGGTAGAGCGCGAAGGCAGCTTTTATTTGTTTTCTATTCGCTTAATTCCCTTGGTGCCCTTTTTTGTTGTGAACCCCGTATTCGGTTTAACCAATATGCGCGCAACAACCTTTTATTGGGTAAGCCAAGTAGGCATGGTGCCGGGCACATTGCTGTATGTGAACGCGGGGGTAGCGTTAGGGGCGTTAGATTCCATTTCTATGGGGGCAATTTTCACCCCGCAAATTATAGGTTCTTTGGTTTTACTTGCTCTGTTTCCATGGGTGGCAAAAGCGATTGTGGAAGCGGTTAAACGCAAGCGCACCTTGGCTAAATATAAAAAGCCCAAGCACTTTGATGCCAATTTAATTGTGATTGGTGCTGGCAGTGGTGGTTTGGTGGCGGCTTATATTGCCGCGGCGGTTAAAGCAAAAGTGATATTGGTAGAAAAAGATTTAATGGGCGGCGACTGCTTAAATACCGGTTGTGTACCGAGCAAGGCACTTATTAAAGCCGCTAAAGTGGCCCATCAAACACGCAACGCGCAGCACTTGGGGATAAACGCCCAGCCAGAGATTGATTTTGCCAAGGTGATGCAACACGTAAAAGGCGCGGTTAAGCAAATAGAGCCGCACGACTCGGTGGAGCGCTACACCTCTTTGGGGGTAGATTGTGTGCAGGGTGAGGCCGAAATTATTTCGCCTTATGAAGTAAGGGTGAACGGCAAGGTGCTGGCGGCTAAAAATATTATTGTGGCAACCGGCGCGGCGCCGAGCGTGCGGCCAATTGAAGGTTTGGACACCATTAATTACCTCACCACCGATACTGTATGGAACTTAACTCAATTACCTAACAGGTTAGTCATTGCCGGCGGCGGCCCTATTGGCTGTGAAATGGCGCAGGCGTTTGCGCGCCTTGGATCGCAGGTAACGGTGGTGCAGCGCGGTGATCAACTGTTGCCAAAAGAAGATGCCGATGTGGCTGAGTTTGCATTAAATACGCTGCGCAATGAAGGCGTGGAGGTTTTATTAAACGCCGAGCTTACCGCCGTGGCCGCAGGCGAAGGTAAAAGTGTGTTAACGATTAGCCAAAACGAAAACACACAACACCTAGAATGCGACCAATTACTGCTAGCCCTTGGGCGCACGCCGCGGCTGCAGGGTTTTGGATTAGAAAATATTGGTGTGGCGATTTCCGAGCAAGGCAAGTTACTGGTGGATAGGTTTCTGCGCACATCCATTCCAACGGTATATGCCTGTGGCGATGTGATTGGCCCCTACCAATTTACCCATGCGGCCAGCCATCAAGCGTGGTATGCCAGTGTGAACGCTTTGTTTGGCGGGTTTAAATCGTTTAGCGTGGATTACAGTGCGCTACCTTGGGTTACGTTTACCGACCCAGAAATAGCGCGCGTTGGTGCCAGTGAGATGGACCTGAAAAAGCGTGGTGTTCACTACGAGGTAACGCGGTATTCACTCGTAGAGTTAGATCGTGCCATTGCAGAAGGCGAAGCGCACGGTTTTGTAAAAGTGCTTACCGAAGAAGGCAAAGATCGCATTTTAGGGGCGGTAATAGTGGGCAGCCACGGTGGCGAAATGATCACCGAATTTGTGTCGGCTATAAAACACGGCAAAGGCTTAAACGCTATTTTAGGTACGGTACACAGCTACCCAACCTGGAGTGAGGCCAATAAAGCGGCAGCGGGTAAATGGAAGCAGGCCCACGCACCGCAGCGCTTATTACAGTGGGTTGAAAAGTTTCACCGCTGGCAACGTTAAAGCATTTGTGTCGCTCGATATTTGCCTAGCTCGCAATTTGTGGCGCTAGCCCAGCAGTGGTGAGCGCTTCGCTAAGCTTTTCCATAGTCACGGGCTTGCTTAAGTAATAATTCATTCCACTATCAAACACGCGCTGGCGGTGCTCGGCTTCTACGTGGGCTGTTAGCGCAATAATTGTGGTAGCGGGCTGATTGTTATTCGATTCCCAAGTACGAATACTGCGCGTGGCTTCAAACCCATCCATTTCCGGCATTTCACAGTCCATAATAATTAAATCGTAAGGCGTGGGGCTTTCGGTAACTGCATTGAGTGCTTGTAGCCCGTCTTCGGCAAATTTGGGGGCAATATCAAACTTGGCGAGCAAGCCTTCAATCACCATGCGATTAACTGGGTTGTCTTCGGCTACCAATACATGCAGTGGGCCTTCGCTTACGGTGGTCGCCTGCGTATTTGTTTTTTGCTCTTCTACGACGGTGTGTGTAGGTTTGGTTTGCAGCAAGTTTTCTATTTTATGTATAGACAGTGGGTAGGGTAGAAGCGCGGTTATGGTATGTAATCTGTCTTCTGGTAATTGGCTTTTACGCACTTTGGTAACGAGAAAAATAGGGGTTGAGCTGTAAGCGGCGAGGGTGCGAACTTTATCTGCCACATCAAGCCCAGGCATATCCTGTAGGTCTTGGCTAAGTATAATAAAGTCGTAATGATGTTGCCCGCTAATTACTTCTAGCGCCTTCTCGCCACTGTGCACAATTCTGCAGGCGATGTTCCAATCTGCCGCATGGCTGGCGATAACCTTCTCGACAATTTTTGATTGATTAACAACGAGTAATTTTTTACCTGCTAGCGATTGGGGCGGTTGCTCGTTAATTGCCTTTTCTACATGGGTAAATACTGCCGAAAACCAAAATGTTGAGCCGGCTTTTTCTCTGCTGTAAACACCAATTTCACCGCCCATCATTTCTGCAAGCTGTTTACATATTGTCAGCCCCAAACCTGTGCCGCCAAATTTGCGCGTGGTGGAGCCATCGGCTTGGCAAAAGGCGTCGAACAATTTTTCCTGTTGATTGCTTTCTATCCCAATACCGCTGTCTTCTACCGAAAAGTGAATCATGGGTAGGTCGGCATCACTGGCGTTAACTTGCCTAGCTTCTACGTAAATATGGCCTTCACTGGTAAATTTAAAAGCGTTGCCAATGAGGTTAACCAGCACTTGTTTTAAGCGTGTAGGGTCACCCATAAGTTGTTTGGGTGTATTGGGGGAAATACTGCAAATAAGCTCTATGTTGCGCTTGTCGGTAGAGGCGCTAAACATTTGCACACAGTCTTCGAGCAGCTCTTCTAAATCGAATTGCATATGCTCTAACGACATTTTACCCGCTTCAATTTTGGAGTAATCGAGAATGTCGTTAATTATATTCATTAACGAATCGCCAGAGCGCTCGATAATGCCTAAATAGTGGCGCTGTGAATCGTCCAGCGTGGTATCGCGCAGCATTTCCACCATACCTATTACACCGTTCATGGGGGTGCGAATTTCGTGGCTCATGGTGGCAATAAATTGGCTTTTCGCGCGGTTAGCGGCTTCTGCTTCTTGTACTAGTCGGCGGGTTTCTATTTTTTCTTCTTTTTCGCGCATTAGCGCTAATTCTACGGTGCGACGTTGCTCTCTATCTTCCAGCATGCTTAAGCGTATTCGCTCTAGCGCTTGTAATAAGCTGTCGAGCTCGTCCTGTGAGTCCGCTGCACGTTTTTGCGGTTGACGACTTTTTTTGGGCAGCAGCGAACGGTTGAGGTTTTCTAAATTCAAGGTGCGCGCGGCAAAGTTAAGTTGCAATAATTTACTTACAAGTGCGAGGCGCACATAAAGCAGCAGTGCGCCTGTAATGAGTAATATGCCCACCAAATCGATAACTAAGCGCTCTAAAAAAGCCGTCATGCCAGTGGAAACTTGCATTTCCAGCACCCAGCCTGCGTCGAGCGGTTCTCTGAGGGTACTAAACCCTTCTGAGGTGGCGTAGTTGAGGGAAGTTTTTTCTTGGCGGCTGCTCGGGCCAATTAGGGTGGCGCGTTTAATAATGGATTGCGCGACAAGATTTGTTAAACAGTGCTCAAGCACTAATTGGTTGCCCGTTTGAATAGCCTGATTTAACTGCTGGCGCGCGTTTTTAGTGGCGGTAGCAATATGCTGCTGGTGCTTATTGGTGGCTATCGACCACTCCACTGCACTTACCCATGCTACCGCTACAGCGGCGGCTATCACAATGGTGATATAAGCCTTCGCGGTAAGGGGCAGGTTACGCACGCGTTGGAAAAGCAACAGCATAAATATAGGGGCATCATTAATAAAGCATGTCTATCAAGTGTAGCAGCCAATTTGCGCCCCTATAGGCGGGTTTGGAATAGATTTGCAGTTACAAAAAACGCTCTAGGATGGCGTTGAGGTAGCGGTGGCCAAGCTCTGTGTTGGCTAGCGTGTTGGGGTTGTCAATCATCAGCCCCTGTGCGCGCAGGTCGGCAAGTGTTTGGGCTAGCGGTTCTAACGCTAAGCCCGTTCTTTCGAAGTAAGTACTTGCTTTAACGCCATCCATTAGCCGCAGGGCGTTCATCATAAACTCTAACGGTAGTTGGCTCGGGTCGATAAGGCTTTGCTTGGCGCAAAATGGGTTGCCATTGGCGGTACTTTTGGCTGCGGCTAAGTAATCTTTGGGTAGACGCGTTTTTCGGTTGCGGCTAATTACTAGGCCATTGGGGGTAAGCGTGGTGTTTTTACCGTGCGCACCGGCGCCAATGGCCAAGTAATCGCCAAACTGCCAGTAATTTAGGTTGTGAGCTGAGCGCTTGGCGTTTTGGGCATAGGCAGAGGTTTCGTAGCGCAGGTAGCCTGCACTTTGCAGCGCTTCGTGCCCTAGCTCTTGAATGGACTCGAGCGTGTCTTCTAAGGGTAATACCGGCGTGTGGGAATAAAAGTGGGTGTTGGGCTCAATGGTAAGCTGGTACCACGAAATATGCTCTGGCCCCAAACCAATAGCTTGTTGTAAATCACTTAACCCTTGCTCTGGCGTTTGCTCGGGCAGGCCGTGCATTAGGTCTATATTTATATTGTTAAAACCCGCATCGCGCGCTAATTGGAAGGCATTGAGTGCTTCATCACGGCCGTGAATACGCCCTAAGCGCTGCAGGTGGTCATCGTTAAAGCTTTGTACGCCCAGCGACAACCGGTTTACTCCCTCCATGCGCAAGCTGGTAAAGTTGCCGCGCTCTGCTGTGCCGGGGTTGGCTTCTAAAGTTATTTCTGCCCCAGCTTCGAAGCCTATTTTATCTGCTACAAAGGCCAGCAAGTCGCCAATGGCCACGCCGGGGAACAAGCTCGGTGTGCCACCGCCAAAAAATACACTGTGAATTTTGCGCCCCTGCACCTGATCTAGGTCGTGCAGCAAATCTTGTTTTAAGCAGGCGAGGTAGTCGTCAATGGGCAATTCACTGGGCGCCGCATGCGAATTAAAATCGCAATAGGGGCACTTTCTTACACACCAAGGTATATGCACGTAAAGGGAAAGTGGCGGCAAGGCAGTTGGTGTGGGCATGGCGGGGGCTCTGTAATCTGTAGTCGGCATTCTAACATGTTCTGTTTTTTTCGCCTGTTGCGCGCTAAGCGCTGGTGTTTAGTGAGATCACTTGCCAGAATGTGACCGGTCGCGCCTTCGCATATGCTATAGGTGTTTAGAATAAGTTATGTGCTGTTGTGAATCTCGACGAGCCACATTTTAGAGCAACACTTAATAGCCACTTTTTTATAGTAATAGCTGGATGCCCCTATGAAACCTACCTTCCCCATTTTACGAGCTAACCTTTTGGCGGCTGCTACTGCCGCGTGCATGAGTGCTCCTGCTTGGTCTATTAGTTACGGTACTTACGATGCGAGAGCCATGGGGATGGGCAGTGTGGGAGTGGCTGCGGGCAACACCGAAAATGCTATTTTTTATAACCCTGCATTACTTGCTTTGCACGACGGCGACGAAGATAGCAGCCGCGATGGCCGTTTATTTGTCCCCATTGTTATTCTGCAAGCCAGCGGCGCATACAGCGAAGCGGTGGATATAGCCGACCAAGATTTAGACGGAGCATTAAGTTCTGCAGTAGATAACTTTAACGCCAATCAAGATGCCGCAAGTGCAGGCCAAGTATCTGCAGCGCTTACCGATTTAGATGGTGCCATTGATGACTTGGCCAACGAAGATATTGGCTTAGATAATTTTATTGGTTTTAATATTAGCGAACCTGGCGACAGAGAAGGCGGTGCATTTTTCTTTGGTACGCGCATTATGGCGGGTGGTCGAGCTACCGTGCCCGAGCAAGATCGCGCCGTTGTAGACCGCTACCAGAGTGCAATGGATATTATTGCCGCCGGTGGCACCCTTGCCGATATCGACCCCGAGTTAGTTGATGACGATGGCAACCTCATAGACCCAAATGATTCCCTTAGCTCGTCGGTAGATATTGGCGCAGTGGCGCTTACCGAATGGGGCGTTGCGTTTGCGAAAGAAATTGACGTAATGGGTTTACCTGTTTCGTTTGGTGCAACGCCAAAAGCGGTAAGGGTAGATGTATATCGCGAGTCGCGCGGCTACAGCGACGGCGATTTGAATTTCGACGACAATTATAAATCCCATTACACCATCAATGGCGATATTGGCGTGGCTGTTGAGTTTGCCAAACACTACCGTATAGGTATGGCCATTAAAGACGTGGTGCCACACGATTTTCAATCTACCAGTGTGGATGAAGTTACCCTGCGCCCGCGTTCGCGCATGGGGGTGGCCTACACCAATAGCCTATTTCAAATTGGTGTAGATATGGATCTAAATGAAATTGAACCCCTTGCGGGTGAGGCACCCTACCAAGATGCAGCAATCGGGGTGGAGTTTACCCCCTTTTGGGGTTGGGATTTTCGCGCAGGTTATCAAATGGATATGACCGGTGTACGCGATTACTCTTACTCTGTGGGATTGGCGTACAAGGTAACGCGCTTTGTGTTTGAGTTCAGTTATTTGAAAGGCTCGGCGAGTGAAGGTGGTGGCGTGCAGTTGGGCTGGGCATTTTAATTCTTCGCTGGAAACTATTTCTAAGGTGATAGCTAAACGTTAGTGTGCTGGGCGAGTACAGTACAATTTCGCCCCTGCTTTTTAGCCTCGTAAAGCGCGCTATCTGCTCGGTTAAACGTTTCTGTAAAGGTTTCTCCTGCCTGTACTTCACCCACACCAAAACTGGCGGTAACTTTTAGTTGCGGATGTAGTTGTGGATGTAGTTGCTGGTTTAGTCGCGGGCTATTTGTCGAATTTTCTAATTCGAATTGTGTGCCCTCAATTAAAAGCCGCAATTTTTCTGCCAGTAAAAAACCATGCTGCGCGTCGGTATGCGTGCAAATTATTATAAATTCCTCGCCACCCCAACGCCCCAGAAAATCGTTTTCGCGAATGTTTGCTAATATTGTGCGGCCAAGTTTGCTAAGTACCTTATCGCCAACGGCATGGCCTTCGGTATCGTTTATACGCTTAAAGTGATCGATATCTGCAATGATAATGGTGAGCGGTAGCATTAAAGCTCGCTGTTCGAATAAGTTGGTAATAATGCGGTCTATGCCAAACCGATTGTAGGCGCCCGTGAGTGAATCTGTAGTAGACAGTTCTTCGAATTTAGCGGCCTTGTTTTGCAGTTGGTTTTTATCTGCCTCGAGCATGCTTACGCGTTGTAAATAGCGCCTATTTTTTTCACGTAAATAAATCAATCTGCGCACAGTTTTGACGACAATAGTGAGCATCCAAATGCTCATTATTATTAAATACCAGCTTGCGCTAGAAATATAATGCCCCTTAAACACTATTTTTTTAAAGTGAATAGTGTGCTCGCCGTAGGGTATTGGCGAGCCGAAATCAAACCCCATGCCGGTTATATTAGAGAAGTCTAAGTGGGATTGTGCGAGAGGAATATCGAATTGATCTAGCCACCAATCAGCCACTACCAGTGCACTAAGTGGCACGTCTACCGGTTGGGTTAAATCGCGAGTGCGCAGGTTTATGGTGTTGTACTTGGTGCTGTTAAAGTCACCTACGTTAGAATAATCTGGGTGAAAGTTTCGCGCGTAGAAGCGAATTTTACTGGCTGAGCCTTGGTAGTCGATATCTAAGTGTACGGTATCGTAGTTGTGCAAATTAATGCCATTTTCCCATTTTGGCCATTCATAAAAAGCAATATCTAAACCGCAGGCAGTTTTTTCTGATGCGGGTGTGATTGTGCAGCGCATTTTCATTGCATCTTTGTCTACCCAGTCGGCTTCTTCGCCGTACTCGTACCCCTTGCCCGAGTAAAGGTTAAGTTGGGTATGTCCCTTGCTACCCGTTATTTCGTAAGTTTTAAGAGGTAACCAGCGATGGCTTACCGCAGCCAGCACTGTAAGTAACACAGCAGCGAGCTGAATGTTATGGCGATGGCGGCTATAAAAACTCATAGCGCTCGCAGTGTGTGGGGTAGTAGCTGCATCGCTTTTTTTGCCTTAGTCATTAAACTGTGCAACGGTGCAATTGCGGCCGCCACGCTTGGCGCTATACAAGCATTTATCTGCGCGCGCTAAGGCGGCATCTAACGATTCGGGTCGTTGAATTTCGGTTACGCCGCAGCTAATTGTTACCATTATGGGTTTGTTATCGCCTAGGGCTGTGTTAGAAACCGTTGTGCGAATTTTTTCGGCGAGTAGCTCTGCTTGGTTTAAGTTAGTGTGTGCGCTAACCACAATAAACTCTTCGCCTCCCCAGCGCCCGACAATATCGTTTTCGCGAGTATTTCTGCGCAATAAATCAGAGAATTGGGAAAGTACTTCATCACCCATTTGGTGGCCTCGACGATCGTTAATACGTTTAAAGTGATCTATATCAATAAGTATTACCGAGATCTTTGTGTCGGGGTTAGCCGATTGCAGCATTGCATCGTAACTTAACTTAACGCCATGCCGATTGCGTATGCCGGTAAGTGCATCGTTGGTAGATAAAACGCGAAAATGTTCTTTTTGGTCGGCTAGCTCTTGGTTGGTTTTACTTAAATCGGTCACCACCCGCGCAAAAATTTTGTTGCGGCGGTAAAGCTTGATTAAGCGCGCAATTAAATAAATAAAACTGGCAGCTAACCAAAACCCTAAAATACTTAAGTACCACGCGTAACGGGGTACTAAGGGGCCCACAAATTCAAAGCGCTCTACAGCTAACTGGTGCTCACCGAGGGGTGTGGGGGCGAATACTTCAATCCCTATATTTACTACGTTATCGAATTGCGGTTGGGCTTTGTCCCTGGGTACATCAAATTGCTCTTTCCACCACTCTGCAACTATAAACTCGCTTAGCTTAATTGTTTGGGGGGTACCAAGTTCGCGGGTTTTAATATTTACCGAAATATATTTGGCTTTAGCAATATCTTTGGTGGGTTCGTTAGCATCCTGATTGCGTACGTAAATGCGTAGGGTGCTGGCCTCGCCTTGGTACTGCACGTGAAATTTCAAATGGTTGTAGGGAGTTAGATCCAAACCTGTATGAGTGTAGGGGTCGAAGGCGAAATGTACGCCACAGTATGGGTAAGCATAGCCCTCGGCGATGGTGCAGCTTAGGTGGTCGGTCTTTTTATTTACCCAGCGTGCGACACTGTTACCGCCTATATCGCTATCCGCCATAAGTACACGCTCGAACCGTGGCGACGGTGCGAACTCAAGGGTGCGCTTGGGCAAAAAATCGTAGCCTAACAACACCAGCACAGTTAATAGCAAAGCTAAAAACTGTACGCGAAAGGAAGCCAGCGACCTGAAGGTACGAGTCATAGGGTAAATGGTGCCAAATTAAAACTTGTGAGAGTACTACCAAGCTTAGTATGCGCAGGCCAGCCACGCTAGTTTGTAGTGGCTGTTTTATCTTGAGGGGTGGGCCGGAAGTGGAGGGAGCTGGCGGGTGCTCGCAGCGAGCTATTTAGCCTGCTGCGCGCGAATTTGTGCTAACAACGCCTGCATGGCAATTGCGCGATGGGAAATACTGTTTTTTACCTCTGCAGGCAGCTCCGCACTGGCGCACTGGTGGCTTGGCACCCAAAACAAAGGGTCGTAACCGAAGCCACCTTCGCCGCGCGGCGCGGTAAGGATGGTGCCCTCCCAAGCCCCTTGGCAAATAATAGGTGTGGGGTCGGTGGCGTGGCGCATATACACCAACACGCACTGGTAGCGCGCGGTGCGTTCAGCTTCGGGCAAACCTTCGAGCTTTTCTAGCAGTAGGGCATTGTTTTTGGCATCGGTTGCCCCTGGCCCACTAAAGCGGGCGGAATATATACCCGGCTGGCCGTTAAGCGCATCTACTTCTATGCCCGAGTCATCGGAGATTGCCGCAAAACCTGTGTGGGCACAGGCGTTGCGGGCCTTTAATATGGCGTTTTCTACAAAGCTGAGCCCAGTTTCTTCGGCGTCGGGTACGTTGTAGGCCGACTGTGGCGCCACATCTAAATCGAATTCCGCCAAAATACGTTGGAACTCACGCAGTTTGCCAGCATTGCCGCTCGCGAGTATTACCTTTTGCATAGTGTGTTTTCTTGGTTGCAATTAAACGCTAAATTGAGAATGCTTTTAATCGGAAATGACTTTATCTGTAAATTTAATGGTGTGTGGTACCGTTTCGTTGGGCAGTAATACACTTAGTTCAAAGTGTAATATTTCTTCGCCATTCACGCGCACAGGGGCTAGGTAGTACACGGTGCCGGTTTCTTTTATTTCGTTAAACTGCAGCATTTTTTGCTGCGCCATTAAATTTTTGTGGTGACCACTAAGTTTAATGGGAACGCCTCCGTGTTCACCGTTTTTACTTACCACTACATTTAATAGCCATTCGTACTTGCTGCGCTTTAATTGATAGGCGCGGGCGATATCGGCGGGCACAAAGGTGCTATTAAACAATGTGTAGTAAAGCGTGTAGTCGCCCAGCTCGAATTGTTCTTCTGCGTGACTGTTGTGGCTAATAAATACAAGGCTAAACAACAAACCAAAGGTGGCGAGGGTTTTGTTAAACATGCTTGGTTACCCTGTACAGTGCTGTTTCGCCAAGTAAATTTGGCAATAAGTATTTAATTTTGCCCGCCTGCGAGCCGCCGGCAACAACTTCGCGATTAAGCAC
The DNA here is from genome assembly GCF_000013665.1 of Saccharophagus degradans 2-40. NCBI lineage: Bacteria > Pseudomonadati > Pseudomonadota > Gammaproteobacteria > Cellvibrionales > Cellvibrionaceae > Saccharophagus > Saccharophagus degradans. Next base: position 4,622,357 of record NC_007912.1, on the reverse strand, counting down.
ATTTAAATTTAATTCGTGACACAAAATTTCGAAATCTTTAAAGGTACAAAAGTGAATGTTGGGCGTGTTGTACCACTCGTAAGGCAGTAAATCGGAAACAGGCATACGGCCTTTTACTAGCAAGTGGTAGCGCGCCCGCCAATGGCCAAAGTTAGGGAAGGTAATAACGGCTTGCCGGCCAACGCGTAACATTTCTAGCAATACTTTATCTGGGTTGCGCAGGGTTTGAATGGCCTGCGACATAATAACTGTGTCGAAGCTTTGGTCTTCGAAGTTACTTAGGCCGTCGTCAACGTTTTGCTCAACCACATTTATGCCGTTTTCGACACAGCGCAAAATATTTTCGGCGCTAATTTCTAAGCCGTAGCCGTGTACATTTTTTTCATCTTGCAGTGTGCGCAATAGCGAGCCGTCACCGCAGCCTAAATCTAAAACATGGCTGTCGGGCTTTATCCATTTGGCGATTACTTCGTGGTCTGTACGCATGTTACACCTCCACCCGGTTCATATAAGCAGAGAATAGCTCCCAGTAACGCAATTGATTGGGCACAAGAAACGCATCGTGGCCGTGCACAGAGTCAATTTCGCCGTACACTACGTCGCGGTTTGCGCGCATAAGCGCGGTTACAATCTCGCGCGAACGCTCTGGGGCAAAGCGCCAGTCTGAGGTGAAAGAAACCACTAAAAATTTGCAGCTAGCTTGTTTGAACGCTTCGGCTGCATCGCCGTTGTACTCGCGCGCAAGGTCAAAGTAATCCAATGCGCGGGTCATTAATATATAGGTGTTTGCGTCGAATACTTCAGAAAAAGTGCTGCCTTGGTAGCGCAAGTAACTTTCTATTTGGAATTCTACCAGTTGGTCATTGCCGCGATCGAAACTGCCGCTGCGCAATTCGCGGCCAAACTTTTTGCCCATGCCATCGTCAGACAAATAGGTAATATGGCCGATCATGCGCGCAACACTTAAGCCGCGCTTTGGCAGGGTGCTTTGTGCGAGGTAATCGCCATTAAAAAAGTTGGGGTCGCTTTGAATGGCCTGCCGTGCGGTTTCATTAAAGGCAATATTTTGTGCGGTTAAATTCATTGCCGAGGCGATAACAACGCAGTGGCGCAGGCGATTGGGGTGCTCGAGCGCCCAGCGCATGGCTTGCATGCCGCCTAGGCTGCCGCCCACAACTGCGGCCCACTGGTTAATGCCGAGGCGGTCGGCGAGACGCACTTGAGTTTCTACCCAGTCGCGCACGCGCAAAAACGGAAAGCTGCTGCCCCAGGGTTTACCTGTGGCGGGGTTGATAGATTGCGGGCCCGTGGAGCCGTGGCAGCCGCCAATGTTATTCATGCACACCACATAGAAGCGGTTGGTGTCTATTGGCTTGCCCGGGCCTACGTAGTGTTCCCACCAGCCGGGTTTTTTGTCGTCTTCGCTGTGATAGCCAGCCACGTGATGGCTGCCAGAAAGCGCGTGGCAGATTAATATACCGTTGCTTTTTTCTGCATTTAATTCGCCATAGGTTTCTACCATTAACTCGTACGAATCTAACGAGCGGCCGTTGGCAAGTGCCAACGGCTGATCAAAATGAAAGAGCTGCGGTGTAACTAACCCTACGGAATCTTCTGGAAAGGGAGCTGGCATGGGTTGATTGCTGTCCAATTATAATTGTGTGTTTTAAAAACCAATCACATAAAAAGGTAAAACGCCGGCGGAAACTGCAACACCGCCCAATAAAATTTTGGCAACGTAAATAATCATACCCAGCGCCATAACCGAAAAATCTAGCCCGCCTGCGGGGGGAATAATTTTTTGAATTGGGGCAAGCAAAGGCTGCATAAGTTGGCGCACCAGCGTAAGGGCTGGATGGGTGCTGTAAGGAGCCACAAAGCTAGTAATGACCAATACCAAAATTGCAATAATAAGAATATTGGCAACGTACATAATTAAGCCAATGGCACCCCATATCAGTAGGTACACAGGGTTTATAAAGTTACCGGTGCCAATTAGCGAGACAATTTCGCCAAACGCAATTTGTACTAGCAGTGCTAACACAATAGACGCGATATCAATGCCAAATAAACCGGGTATTACCACGCGCAGTGGTTTAAGTACTGGGGAGGTAATTTTTACGATGGCTTGCGATATGGGGTTGTAAAAATCCGCGCGCGCCATTTGCAGTATAAAGCGCAAAATTACCAGCAGTAAAAATACGCTAGCAATGGTTTCGATAATAAAAACTAAAGCTTGAATAACAGATGTAGCCATAGGGACATTTATTTCGCTAGTTCGGTGGCAAGTTGTTGCGCGCGATCGCTGCAGGCCTGCATGGCCGCGGCAAAGGTATCGCGCAGTTTGTTTTGTTCAAAAGATGCTATCGCGCGCTCGGTGGTGCCGTTGGGCGAGGTCACTTTTTTGCGCAAGGTCACTGCATCGTCCTCACTGGTTTGCGCTAGTTTGGCTGCACCCAGTGCGGTTTGCAAGGTAAGTTGCGTCGCTGTTTGTCTATCTAGGCCCATTTTTTCTGCCGCGTCTATCATGGCTTCAAAAACTAAAAAGAAATAGGCCGGGCCGCTGCCCGAAACCGCCGTAACAATGTTTATTTCGTCTTCGCTATTTACCCAAACCGCCAAGCCTACCGCTGCCATAATGGCCTGCGCTTGGTCTTTTTGTGTTTGTGCTACTGCGCTGCTGGCAAATAGGCCGCATGCGCCTAAACCAATGTGTGACGGTGTGTTGGGCATAGTGCGCACAACGGCAATGTTTTCGGCAGGTTGAGCGGGTGTAGCCAGCCAATTGGCCAAGCTTTGGCAGGTAATACCCGCCGCTACAGATAAGACAACGCAGTTGGGGTTGCGGTGCTCGGCCAGTTGCGCGCACACCTCGCGCATCATTTGCGGTTTTACTGCCAGTACCAAAATATCTGCCTTTGCCGCAGCGGCGTTGTTGTCGGCACTGTGTACTACTCCGTACTCGCTGGCTAGGCGCGCGCGATTGCCTTCGCTGGGAGCGCACACTTCGATATTTGCAGGTGCTACGCCCTGTTTAACAAGCCCAGCAATAATGGCGGCGGCCATGTTGCCGGCGCCAATAAAGGCGATTTTTGCGTCGTTAACTAAGTTTGTTTCGCTCAAGGTGTCATCCTATTGGGTAAGTGAATGGGGCACAGTATATCAGTCGCGTGCGCCAAAGATGGCGGTACCAATGCGCACAATGGTTGCCCCCTGTGCAATGGCCTGCGCCATATCGCCAGACATGCCCATAGAGAGTGTATCCATGGCACTTAATTTGGGGTGTTTTTGCAGTTGTTCAAGCAGTGCGCGCATCCGGCTAAATGCGCAGTTACCCTGCTGGTTAGGGCTGGGAATGGCCATTAAGCCGCGCAATTGCAGGTTCGGTTTATCTGCTACGTTAAGTGCGAGGGCTTCTAGCTCGTCGGGTAGGCAGCCAGATTTAGATGCTTCTTGGTCGATATTTACTTGAATACACACATTTAAGGGGGGGGTGCCCGCGGGGCGCTGATCGTTAAGCCGCTGTGCTATTTTTAACCTGTCGAGTGTGTGTACCCAATCAAAATTTTCACTAATGTCGCGGGTTTTGTTAGATTGGACTGGGCCGATAAAATGCCATTCAATATCGAGATTGGATAACGCGTTAATTTTATCCAGCGCCTCTTGCAAATAGTTTTCGCCAAAGGCGCGCTGCCCTGCCTCGTAAGCCGCTTGCAAGCGCTCGGCGGGCTGGGTTTTACTTACTGCCAGTAGCTTAATGCTGGCGGGGTCGCGTTTGGCGGCGTTGGCGCAGGCAGTAATTTGCTGGCGCACGCTTTCAATTTGGGCTTGTATTGGTTGCATAACAACTAAACTACTTAAGGTTTGAACTGTTTTGAGTTTTAACAGTGCTTAATTGCGTGGTATTCACTAATATTAGGAATACCACGTTAAGATGACATTCTACAGAATAACCACCGCGCTCGGGCCGGCATATTACGGCGCCAAGGCATAAAAACAAGTATACAGAAGGGCTGACTATGGATATTACTGAACTCCTCGCTTTCTCTGCCAAGCAGGGAGCATCGGATTTACACCTTTCGGCGGGTTTGCCGCCCATGATTCGTGTGGATGGCGATGTACGCCGCATTAACTTGCCGCCGATGGAGCACAAGCAAGTCCACGGGCTAATTTACGACATTATGAACGACAAGCAGCGCAAGGATTTCGAAGAATTCCTCGAGACTGACTTTTCGTTTGAAGTGCCCGGTGTGGCGCGCTTCCGTGTTAACGCCTTTAACCAAAACCGCGGCTCTGGTGCGGTGTTTCGTACCATTCCTTCCAAAGTGCTTACCATGGAAGAATTGGGTATGGGGCAAGTGTTCCGCGATGTATCTTCGGTGCCGCGCGGCTTGGTGTTGGTAACCGGGCCGACCGGTTCGGGTAAGTCCACCACCCTTGCGGCCATGATCGATTATATTAACGACAACAAATACCACCATATTCTTACCATCGAAGACCCGATCGAATTCGTGCACGAAAGTAAGAAGTGCTTGGTAAACCAGCGTGAGGTGCACCGCGATACCCACGGCTTTGCTGAAGCACTGCGCTCGGCACTGCGGGAAGACCCCGATATTATTCTGGTGGGTGAGCTGCGTGACTTGGAAACCATTCGCTTGGCACTAACCGCGGCGGAAACCGGTCACTTGGTGTTCGGCACCTTGCACACCACCTCGGCGGCCAAAACCATTGACCGGGTAGTGGATGTATTCCCCGCTAACGAGAAAGCTATGGTGCGTTCTATGTTGTCGGAATCCCTCGAAGCGGTTGTTTCGCAAACACTTTTGAAGAAAAACGGCGGTGGCCGTGTAGCAGCGCACGAAATTATGCGCGGCACCTCAGCAATTCGTAACTTAATCCGCGAAGATAAGGTTGCGCAAATGTATTCTGCTATTCAAACCGGTAGTGCGGTGGGCATGCAAACAATGGATCAGTGTTTGGCCGATCTTGTTGAGCGCCGCATAATTAGTCGCGATGTAGCGAAAGAAAAAGCAAAAATGCCCGATCAGTTCTAATCTGGCGGCTTTATTAACTTAAGGTGTTAACCAAATGGAATTAGATAGACTGCTGAGTTTAATGGTAGATAAACAGGCTTCGGATCTGTTTATTACGGCTGGGGTGGCGCCTTCCATTAAGCTGCACGGTAAAATTGTTCCGGTAAGTACCACGCCGCTTTCGCCAGAAAAGTCGCGCGAGCTGGTACTTAGTGTAATGAATGAAAAACAGCGCAAAGAGTTCTTAGAAGCCAAAGAGCTTAACTTTGCGGTAAGTGCGCGCGGTGTGGGTCGATTCCGTGCCAGCGCCTTTTACCAGCGTAACCTGGCGGGTATGGTGTTGCGTCGTATTGAAACCAATATTCCGCAAATTGATGAGTTGGGCCTACCCGAAATAATCAAAGAGCTGGCGATGATTAAGCGCGGCTTGGTGATGTTTGTGGGGGCAACCGGTACCGGTAAATCCACCTCGTTAGCCGCGATGATTGGCCACCGCAATCGCAACTCCAAGGGCCATATTATTTCGATAGAAGACCCGATTGAATTTATCCACCAGCATCAGGGATGTATTGTTACCCAGCGCGAAGTGGGTATCGATACCGATTCTTTCGAGGTAGCGTTAAAAAATACCCTGCGGCAGGCACCCGATGTTATTCTGATTGGTGAGGTTCGCTCGCGCGAAACCATGGACCACGCAATCGCCTTCGCCGAAACGGGTCACCTGTGTTTATGTACGTTGCACGCTAACAACGCTAACCAAGCGTTGGATCGTATTATTCACTTCTTCCCCGCCGATCGTCACCGCCAGTTGTGGATGGACCTGTCGCTCAACCTAAAAGGTATTGTGGCGCAGCAGCTTATTCCAACACCCGATGGGCAAGGGCGCAGGGCGTGTTTGGAAGTGTTTTTGAATACCCCTCTCGCTGCAGATTTAGTGCGCAAGGGCGAAGTGCACGAGCTAAAAGAGTTGATGAAGCGCTCCACCGAGCAGGGCATGCAAACCTTCGATCAGGCGCTATACGAGCTTTACGATTCGGGCGAAATTACCTACGAAGATGCGCTATCTCACGCGGATTCGCCCAACGACCTGCGCTTGATGATCAAGCTGGGTTCGGAAAGCGATGCCGATTACCTCTCCAACGCTGCGGATGAGTTAAGTATCCAAGAGGATGAAAGCAACCGCTCGCGCCGTTTCTAAATGAAAGTGCTAGGTACTTAGTTCTAGGGAGTTGGTGGGTGTTGCCGCCACCAGCTCTCTAAAATAAGCCGCGCAGCAATAGAATCTACCGGGTCGTTGGCGTAATTGCCTTTATGGCCCTCTTCCCAAGCCAGTTCTTTCGCTTCTCGCGTTGTTAGACGTTCGTCAAACATCTCTACGGGGACTCTAAAACGCCCGTGAATACGGTTGCCAAACTTCTTGGCGCGTCTGCACAACTCGTTTTCTGTGCCATCCATATTTAGCGGCAGGCCAACAATTACCGTGTCTGGTTGCCACTCCTTAAGTAGCGCCTCTATGGTGTCCCAATTTGGGATGCCCTCTTTAGCCGGAATAGTATTCAAAATATTGGCTGTGCAGGTAATGCTTTGGCCAACGGCAGCACCAATACGCTTGGTACCAAAATCAAAGGCGAGTAGAGTTTGTGACGTCATTGGGGGCGGCTATGTTTGAGGGTGGAAGTTAACAGCGAGTGTTGATCTAATAAATGGCTATGCGTGACCCGCGGTGGCAGACATTAAATGAATGTCTATGCCAAGTTGGCGCGCGGCTGCAGCCCAGCGGTCTTCCACGGGAATATCAAAAATAATAGAGCTGTCGGCCGGAATGGTGAGCCAGCTGTTTGCGCTAATTTCTTCTTCTAATTGCCCCGCAGACCAACCCGCATAGCCCAGCGCAAAAAGCGAGCTTTTGGGGCCGGTGTTATTGGCTATAGCGTGGACAATATCGCGCGAGGCGGTGAGGTTTACATCTGGTGCAATATGCATGGTGCTTTCCCATGCGCCTGAGTCGCGATGCAGCACAAAGCCGCGCTCGGTATTCACGGGGCCGCCCGCTAACACTGCACGGCCTGCCTGTTGGGCTTTATCTTGTAGTTCGAGCTGTTCGAAGATATCACCCAAGGTTAAATTCATGGGTTGGTTCACCACAATGCCCATCGCCCCTTGCGCCGTGTGGTCGCAAATATAAGTGAGCGAGCGCGAGAAAATGGGGTCTTGCAAGCCGGGCATGGCAATCAAAAAGTGATCGCGCAAGCTCACAAACTCGCCGGCAGCTTCGGGCGCGTGGTTATCGTGTTTGTCATTCGAATCTAGAGTAGCCATACACTTAGTATGCGTTCGCTTGGCAAGAAAACAAGTGGATATTGTACGAAAGGCACATAAAGCGGGATAAGCTTGGATTTTTATAGCGCTATTTAGACGTTGTAAGGCCTGTTATTTCAAAACGCCAAGTGCGAATAATCTCCAGTCGGTCCACTTTTTTGCGCATCTCTGGCGGGAAAGGAGCAAATGGAGCGGAAAGCTTTACGATTTGCAGGGCAGCATCATCTAGCAGGCTGTGGCCCGAAGGCTGTGAAATCTCAATATTTTCTACGCTGCCATCGGGGCGGATGGTAACGACTAAGCCAAGGCTGCCAAAAATGCCGCGGTCAATTGCCTCTTTAGGGAAGTGTTTGTTGCCTATGCCTTCTACTTTCTCGGCCCAGCGGTTTAAATATTCGGCATCTTCAGAGGCTTTGGTAGCAACCGAAGTTAAGCGGCGAATGCGCGGCTCTTTGGCACGGTCTTCTTTAATTTTGTCGAGTTTAGCTTTAAGTGAGGCGGCTTCTGGGCTGAGTAGTGGCGTGTCTGCATCCTGCCCTTCGCGCTCTTGTTGGTTATCGCGATTGGTGGGGGTGGTAACCGTGGCTACTTTGCGTTGCTGTTCTTGCTTGGTGTGGATAAGCTCGCGATTTTGCTCGCTTTTTTGCACGGCTTTTTGCTGAGGAGTGGGGTTTATTTCGCGAATATTCACATCGGCAATTTCTGCGGCCTGCGTAGTGGTTAGCTCTTTTGCCGTTTTTAACGTGCCGCTCGCCTCTTGGTTGTGCTGTGCTAAAAAGTCTGCTTTTTCGGGGGCGACTTTGGCGCTGTGGGTGGCGAGCGTAATATTGAGTGTGGGGGCAACTTTATTGCCCTTGTCGGCAGTAAATGAGCAGCCAAACACCAGCATAGCGTGAAGAGCCAGCGCCAAAAAAAGCGTAAAGCTTAGGCGGTCGTTGCTGGCGGCGTTGGTATCTAATGTGGTGTTGGACATGCTTAGTGCTGCTTCTGTACTACTGGCGTTTATTTTCGAGTGCTATGACGAGTTTTTCGCCAATATTAGTATTAAAGGCTTTGTCTATTTCGCGCACACAGGTTGGGCTGGTAACGTTTATCTCAGTGAGGTAATCGCCAATTACATCTAGCCCAACGAATAGTAACCCTTTCTCTATCAAGGTGGGTGCGACCTGATCAACAATCCATTGATCTCGTTCGGTAAGTGGCTGTGCTACACCTGTACCGCCCGCTGCAAGGTTGCCTCGGGTTTCACCGCTGGCGGGTATGCGCGCCAAACTGTAGGGGATTGCCTCGCCATTCACAACTAGAATTCGCTTATCCCCTTGTTTTATTTCAGGTAAATACTTTTGTGCCATGATGAATTCGGCACTGTTTAGGGTGAGGGTTTCTAAAATAACACTCACATTAGGGTCGTCGTGCTTGCAGCGGAATATACCGCTGCCGCCCATGCCGTCGAGGGGTTTAAAAATTACATCTTGGTGTTGGGCGTGGAATGCGCGCAGCCTTGCGGGGTCTCGGCTTACTAATACGGGTGGGCAGCACTCGGGGAAGGCGGTAGCAAAAACCTTCTCGTTGCAATCGCGCAAGCTCTGCGGTTTATTTACCACTAGGCAGCCGTCATTTTCGGCGCGCTCTAGTATATATGTGGCGTAAATAAATTGATTGTCGAATGGTGGGTCCTTGCGCATCAAAATGACATCTAAATCGGCTAGATTCTTATCTTCGAATGATCCGAGTTGATACCATTGTTGCGCGTTATCAAACACGGTTAATGGGCGTGTTCTGGCTTTGGCGACGCCTTGCTCCAAGTAGAGGTCGGGCATTTCCATGTAGGTTAAATTATGGCCGCGTGCCTGCGCTGCTTGCAGCAGTGCCAGAGTGGTGTCTTTGTAGTAGGTTATGGAGGCTATTGGGTCCATAACCACGCCTATATTGAGTGGTCTGTGCACGGTGCATCCTTATTTATTTGTTCGCGGTATTGGCGAAACGCTGAAAGTTAGTCAATTATATAGGTTCGGGAAGCTATTCGCGTAACATAAATTCCCTAAATTTTACTTTTGGTTAAAGTGATATATTTCTATTTTTTTCAAGCAGTTATGGATATAACCCCAAAACTATGTTAAAAGTTGGCAAACGTATCAAACGGTGCGCGAAGCCACATTAGAAGGGCTACAATCTTTATTCAACGAAGAGAATCAAGGTCATCTCTATGGACGCGAATCTAGAACACCTAAAAGTGATGGTGATCGACGATAGTAAAACCATCCGCCGTACCGCCGAAACTTTGTTAAAAAAAGTTGGCTGTACAGTAGTCACTGCCACAGATGGCTTTGACGCATTAGCAAAAATTGCTGATACTCGCCCAGATATTATTTTTGTGGACATTATGATGCCTCGCCTAGACGGATATCAAACTTGCGCACTCATCAAAAATAATAGCGAATTTAAATCTACCCCTGTCATCATGTTATCCAGCAAGGACGGCTTGTTCGACAAGGCCAAGGGGCGGATAGTTGGCTCAGATCAATACCTTACTAAGCCTTTTAGTAAAGGGGAATTGATCGGTGCAATTGAGGCGCATGTTAAGGTTGCTCGCGCGAGCTAACAGCGCTTTACATAAAAAATACAAATGAACCCGATCCTACATATGGGGAAGTTATGGCCAAAGTACTAATTGTTGATGATTCACCAACAGAAACTTATAAGTTAACGACTATTTTGGAAAAAAATGGCCACACTGTAATTACAGCCGGCAACGGCGAAGAGGGTGTGGTTACTGCCAAGGCAGAAATTCCCGATTTAGTGTTAATGGATATCGTAATGCCGGGCCTCAACGGCTTTCAGGCAGCTCGTCAGTTGAGTAAGGCGCCAGAAACGGCCCATATTCCTGTCATTATCGTCACTACCAAAGATCAAGAAACTGATCGCGTTTGGGGAATGCGTCAAGGGGCGAAAGCTTACTTAACCAAGCCAATCGATGAAAAAGATCTATTGAGTACCATCTCAAAAGTAGGTGTGTAATCAATGGTATTGCGTGCCGCGATAGCGTCGACATTGCGGGGTAATACCCTATGAGTCAGAACGCCGCCTTTCAGGCGTTAGTACACCTGTCAAGCCTTAGCCGCAGCGCGGCCAAGGGTCTTCCCGAGCAAATGAACGTCGTGCCGCGTTGGAGTGGTGTGGGTTTTTCTGTGATGGGCAAAAAGTTTGTAGCCCCTATGGGCCAAGTGACAGAGTTAATGGAGCTGCCTTCTTCAACCCGTTTACCCGGCGTGCAGCCTTGGGTTATTGGGTTGTCTAATGTGCGCGGGCGCCTGCTGCCGCTATTTGATTTGGCGCATTTTTTCGAAGGAAAAATGACCGGGCACAAAAAAAATCACCGTGTTTTAGTGTTGGAAACAGACACCCTGTACAGCGGCTTAGTTGTAGATAGGGCGTTTGGTATGCAGCACTTTAACGTGGATAGTTTTAGTACGGATACTGCCGAGCTGGATTCCCAGCTTACGCCGTTTGTTGACGGCACCTATCAGGACGATAGTGGTGAGCGCTGGAACGTTTTTAGTGTTGCAAACCTCGCCGCAGATGCAAGATTTATTAATGCTGCGCTATAGTTAACCTGCTATGCAGGCGCTGTGTGCGCGATTGGCAATTATAAATACGATTTAATCGTCGTTTAAAGTTCGAATTATATACAAAGTAGTGGTGTAAGTGCCCTTGGTGGCGAATGCACCGCGTGACATACAATCGCGTGGGAGCGTCGTATGAAAAGTGATACCAGTGGTCTGTTTACTCGGATCAAGTCTAACCCTGTATTAGCCGCATTGGTTCTAGTACTTATTGCCTCGTTTGGCTTAGCAATTTGGATTTTCTTCCAGATTGTGAACGCCACTGAGCGAGATCAGCAGTATCTACAAATAACCAGTGAGCTGCGGGCATCGTCTTACCGACTCACATCATTATCGCGAGATGCGATTGGTGGTGATGAAGAGTCGTTTAATGAGCTGCAAAAGGTTGTGTCCAGCATGGATAGCAACTGGCAGCAAATTAAAGGCACCGACCAACAAACCCGCGTAGTGTTGGCAGAACAAATTGCCGCCTTTGACGGTGTATGGAACCGCGTGCAAAAAAGTGCGCAGGTTATAACCGAAAACAAAGCCACTATCGTATTCCTTCACGATGTTGCGGCAACACTGAACGAGTCGCTCCCAGAGCTTCAGGCCGAACACAACAATATTGTGGAAATCCTTCTCGAAAATGAAGCACCGGCGGATCAGGTATCTGTGGCACAAATGCAGTCTTGGCGTGCAGAGCGTATTGGTCGTAACGTGGATAAAATGCTTCGCGGTGGTAGTGACCCAGGCCGTTCAGCTGACCAGTTCCGTTTGGATGCAAGCTTGTTCGGTAAAGTATTGGACGGTATGAAAACCGGCGACGTTACCATGAGCATTTCGCGCGTAACCGACCAAGACGCCATTCAGAGTTTGGAAGAAATTACAGAACTGTTTGAATTCGTAAGTGGTTCGGTAAAAGAAATTTTCGATGCGTCTCCTGCATTATTCCGCGCCGGTCAGGCCACGGATAATATTCTCGACGATACCCCGCAACTGCTAGAGAGCTTAACCTCGCTATCTGATCAGATTGCCAACTTGCCAGCATCGCGTACCGCCAACAACCAAAGCTTAATTGCCGTGTTGGTTGTAGCCGGTTTAGCGCTGTTACTTATCTTCTGGCAGTTAAACCAAGCAACTAAACGCAACCTGCGTGAAACAGCGGAAACCAACGAGCGAAACCAGAACGCAATTTTGCGATTACTGGATGAGCTAGCCGACCTTGCAGACGGTGACTTAACCACCACCGCAACGGTAACCGAAGATTTTACGGGTGCGATTGCTGACTCTATTAACTACACCATTGACCAACTTCGTGTACTTGTTTCGCGCATTAACGAAACGTCGGAGCGGGTTGCATCGGCATCATCCGATACACAGCAAACTGCATTGCACCTCGCCGAGGCTTCCGAGCACCAGGCGCAGGAAATTGCTGGGGCATCTGCTGCTGTTAACGAAATGGCGGTAACCATTGACCAAGTATCTGCAAACGCCGCCGAATCAGCGGGCGTTGCGGAGCGATCGGTATCGATCGCAAACAACGGTGCAAAAGTGGTACAGAACACCATTCACGGCATGGATACTATCCGTGAGCAGATTCAAGATACTTCTAAGCGTATTAAACGACTGGGTGAATCTTCCCAGGAGATTGGTGATATCGTAAGTTTGATTAACGACATTGCCGACCAAACCAACATTCTTGCACTTAACGCGGCAATTCAGGCATCGATGGCGGGTGACGCCGGTCGAGGCTTCGCGGTGGTAGCGGATGAGGTACAGCGCCTTGCAGAACGTTCTGCTACAGCAACCAAGCAGATTGAGGCGCTGGTTAAAACGATTCAGAACGATACAAACGAAGCGGTTATCTCGATGGAACAAACCACCGCCGAGGTGGTACGTGGAGCTCGCCTAGCACAGGATGCGGGTGTGGCACTGGAAGAGATCGAGTCGGTATCGGCTAACCTTGCAGAATTGATTCAAAACATCTCCAACGCGGCACGCCAACAGGCATCATCCGCGGGTCACATTTCTAATACGATGAACGTGATTCAAGAAATTACCTCGCAAACATCTGCAGGTACAGGTGCTACCGCGAAGGCGATTGGTAACTTGGCCTCTATGGCGATGGAGCTACGTGAATCTGTATCGGGCTTCAAACTACCTGAAGAATTGGAAATGGGCCAAGACGATCACTTTGCATCTTCCGACCTACAAATGGATACATTGGAAGATGAAGAGGTTATGGATTTGTCACTAGATGACGCGCTTGCGACCGACGTTGATTACAACGAGGACGAAACCGTCATTATGCCTAGTGCCGATGATGTTCCTGAAAACTCACGCGTGTAACTCTACTAGAAACGGTTGATTTAGATGATTTGGTCTTTACAGGCAGCGCCGGATCTTAGCGACAAGCAGTTTACTCAATGGAGTAAACTGCTAGAAGAGCGCGCGGGTATCTGCTTGAGCGATCAGCAGCGCGTGTTCTTGCAAACGCAAGTTACCATGCGTATGCGTGAGCTAGGCCACAGCGACTACACTCAGTACCTCAATCGCGTCACCGATGGCGTGTCGGGTATGATGGAGTGGTCTGTACTTATTGATCGACTCGTCGTAAAAGAAACCAGTTTTTTTAGACATAAACCTTCAATCGACTTTGTGCGCGATACCGTACTCGACCGAATGAATCAAAACACCTTAGAGGGTAGTTTTGATGTGTGGAGCGTTGGTTGTTCTTCCGGTGAAGAGCCTTATTCGTTAGCAATGGTGTTAAACGACACATTCGAATTCGCACAGCGCGATCCGTACTACGGTGTAACCGCTACAGATATTAGTCGCGCAGCGCTTACCATTGCGCGTACTGGTCTGTATCCGCAGCGCAAAGTTGAAATGATAGAGCCGCATTTTCGTCAACGATATTTTTCCCCCCAAGAAAAAAACCGCTACCAAATTCAACCCGAATTAAAAGACCGCGTTTGTTTTAATCACGGCAACGTTTTGAACATTACCGACATGCCAGTAATAAGCATGGACGTCATTTTCTGTCAAAACATGCTGGTGTATTTTCGCCGCTGGTTGCGCCATGAAATTATGAATGCGTTTGTCGATCGCCTTAAGCCAGGCGGCATTTTAGTGGTGGGTTTAGGTGAAGTAGTGGATTGGGTGCACCCGGACATGGTTCGTGTGCCAGTGGAAGAAGTGCAGGCTTACCGCCGCAAATAATTTAGGTATTGGGACTCCAATATGGGAGATAAACGAAATTTCGCAGCGTTAGAATGGGTTATTGGAGAAATCTCCGATACCCTTAAAGACGCTCGACAAGCGCTTGAAGCCTACGTCGAAGATCCAAAAGATTCGACGCGGATGCGCTTTTGCCTGACCCATATTCACCAAGTGCATGGCAGCTTGCAGATGGTGGAGTTTCACGGCGCCTCACTGTTAGCCGAGGAAATGGAGCACACTGCACAGGCCATTATTAATAACGATGTAGCCAGCGCCCCTGAAGCACAAGAAGTGCTTATGCGCTCTATGTTGCAGCTTCCTATTTATCTCGATCACGTAAAAATACACAAAGAAGATCACCCAGGTGTTGTGCTGCCTTTGCTGAACGATCTTCGCGCGGTGCGCAAACAAAGCTTCTTAAGCGAGACCAACTTATTCTCGCCAGATATGAGCGCCGCCGAGCGCAAATCTGTAAAACCGCACCCTGTTACTCAAGATGCAGCCAAGCTTACTCAAGTGCTTAAAAAACTGCGGGAAATGTACCAGTTTTCTGCAGCCAGTGTATTGCGCGGCATAAAAATAGACGAAAACCTCACTTACATAGATAAAGTGATGGGCCGTTTAGAGTTGTTAACTCGCGGCACAACCTGTCACGCAACGTGGGATATTTCCGCTGCGCTAGTGGATGCGCTGCGTCGCGACGATTTAGAGCTAAGCGTTGCTGTGCGCGGCCTATTGCGCTTTTTGGCGCGAGAGCTGCGTATTTTAGGTGAAAAAGCGCCGCAATCTTTAGCGCGCAAGCCACCGGTTAACCTACTTAAAAATTTACTTTACTACGTTGGCAAAGCCGACGCAGGCAGCGAGCGCGTTGCGCGCATTCGCGCAGAATATAAATTAGATACCGCCGAATTCGACTCGGGTTATGGCGGCGTGCGCAGCGACGGCGATGGCTTAAATGCGCCAGACCCAGAAGCCATCCGCTCGGTTGTGGTTGCACTGCAAGAAGAACTTAACACCGTAAAACATATCCTCGATATCTGCCTCACCGGTCAAGGTAACCCAGAAGGTTTGGCCGAAGTATTGCCCGTTGTTAAACGCGTTGGCGATACGCTTGCAGTATTAGGCATTGGCGATTTACGCAAGCAAATAGTCGAGCAGGCTGATGTGCTCGAAAAAATGTCTCAGCAAAACAGCTTAGACGAAGACGAATTAATGCAAGTTGCCACTCGCGTAATAGATGTAGAGCACAAGCTCGATGCTATTTCGAAAGTGGTGGGCAAAAGCCGTGATATTAACGATATCAACGAGCGCGAAATCGAAATCGACCAAGCTAAGGCAACCGTTATTAACGAGTGTCGCCACGGCTTAGAAAAAGCGAAAGACGCAATTGTCGAATACATCTCGTCTAAGTGGGATGTAGCCCAGCTCGAAAATATTGGTGGCTTGCTACACGATATTCGCGGCGGCTTAGATATGATTCCTCTGCCGCGCCCAGCAGCAATCATGGATGCCTGTAATCGTTACATCCAAGAAGCACTGTTAAGCGGCGAAACACAACCTAGCTGGAAAGCGCTTGATGCACTGGCCGACGCTATGGCGAGTGTGGAGTTTTATCTCGAGCGCTTATCGGTAGATTTAGACGGCGATGCCGATCAATTTTTAGATATAGCAGAAGAAAGTGTTGCATCACTTGGCTTTGCTGTAACGTCACGCCCTGTAGTGCCATCTCAAGTTATCGAAACTGAAACGCCTGTTGCCGAAGGTAGCTTTGCGGCCGATACGCAGGCAGACGCAGTGCGAGATCAGAGCGGGCAAGAAGCAAGTTCGCAAGCAGAGAGCGCGCAGCAAGAACAGCCTGCAGAAAGCTTCGACCAAGGCGCAGAAGCTGCTTATGAAGCACAAGAGCCTGAAGACAACACCTTAGACTCTGCATTTGCCAACCTGCCACAGGTCGAAATAGACGAGCCGCAAGAGTCTGTTGAAAACGAAGCTAGCGATGTAAGTGCCGTAAGCGACGAAAGCACAGCAGACTATAGCGAGCAACCAAGCAGCGATAATGCCTTTGGCCAACAAGATACCGCTAGCTACGAAGCGCCTCAAACCGAGCCGGCAGGCGCGAGTGTAGAAGAGCAGCAACCTGCACAAGACCCAGCGGATGCGCCAATTTCATTAGATATGATCTCTGTAGACGACGAGCCTGTCGCCGAAGAAGAGAGTGACATCGATGAAGAAATTATCGAAATTTTTATCGAAGAAGCGGGCGAAGTTTTAGAAACATTAGAAGAGTACTTCCCCAAGTGGCGTGCCGACCCTACCGATAACGACTCACTGGTTATTGTTCGCCGTGCCTTCCACACCCTCAAGGGCAGTGGTCGCATGGTAGAAGCCTACGATGTAGGTGAATTGGCTTGGTCGGTAGAAAATATGCTTAACCGCATTATCGACAAAACCGTTCCCTATACTGCAGCGCACGGCAATTTTATTCAGCTGGTGCTCGAGCTAACACCAACGCTGGTAGAAGCATTTAAAAACCGCACCGCCAACCCACAAAAAGCGCTTACCGAAACCTATATGGGGTACGGGGCAGCCTTAGCCGAGGGGAGTATCCCCGACGAGGTAAAGGAGTTAGCGGGTAGCGACGCTGCGACAGATAGCGCAGCGCAAGAAGAGCATGCGCAACAGGAAACCGAGGCGCCACCTGCTTACTATGTTGAAGAAGATGAAGACGACGATGAAGACGATCGCGTATTAAAAGAAATTTTTTCTTCTGAAGCACGCTCGCATCTAGCCACTATTCAACAGTTTGTGGACGAAATGGAAGCTGCGGCACCCATTTATACTCCACCTACCGATAGCCTACAGCGCGCACTGCACACCTTAAAAGGCAGTGCCAAAATGGCGCAGGTAACGCTTATTGCAGAAATGGCTGAGCCTTTAGAAAACTTTGCTAAAGAGCTTATTACCTATCAAGTACCTATTACCGACGATATTTTACAGCTGATAAAAGATGCCGGCTCTTACACCGCGGGCGCAATCGAAGCGGTTGAAAATGGTCGTGAAATAGAAGTTTCTAAATTGCCGCAGTTCCTTGCGCGTGCGTTTGAGTTGCGCGAGATGGCTGTGGGACATTTAATTCGCCTTAAAGAAATGGAGAAGCAAGGGGTAAACAAAGTAGACCCACGCTTGCTATCTATTTTTATGGCCGAAGAAATGACTCTGCTTTTAGAAGCTGATCAACTATTGGCGCAATGGCAAAGCAACCCAGGTGAACTCGAGCGCATCGACGATGTTATTCGCGAGCTAACCACCCTAGAGCAGGGCGCGCAGCAAGCCAACCTGCCAGATATGGCCAGCTTAAGCCAGCGCTTAAGCACTGTGCACGGCCATATTAAACAAAACAATTTACAGTTAGATGAAGGCTTTTTCGAAACCTTATTAGCCGGGCACAATGCCCTACTCGATATGGTAGATGCAGTTGCCGCTGGCCAAAATATGGTGCCGCCGCAAGAATATGTTGTGGCTGCTATAGAAAGTCTTATTCACAGCGCCGAAGCTAATGCTGCAACTAGAGCTGACGCACCACAGTTTGATACTGAACAAGCCGACGAATTTGGCAGCGAAGAAATTATCATCGAAGATTTCTCTGAGCTAAATGAGCTGGAAAGCGAAACAGAAGCCGAACAACAAAGCGAACTTCAGGGCGAGCAAGCGGAACAACTAAACCCGCAAGATTTAAGCGAGCCTACCAGTGAAGAAGCATTCAGCTTTGGCGAAGCGGCAGCTGACGCGAGCAACGAAAGCTTCGACCTGGGTGAGCAAACAAGCGAGACCGTTGAGTTCGACAATGCGCAAGAAGAAGCACCTACTGCGGCTGATCAATCAGATACGCTTGCATTTGCAATCGATGCTGAAGATGCAGATGAAATTAGTGCAGGTGACGACGACTACCTCGATCTTGTTGTCGAGCCTCTGCTCATAGACGAAGAAGACTCCAACGACTTAGAAATTAATTTTGATGAAGAGTCATCAGAAGAAATTTCTTTAGAAGATGAAAGTACGTTTGAAGACAACGCTTTTGATAACGTTACAGAATCTCCTACAGAGCAAGCAGAAGAAACCTTTGGTTCGCTCGACAATGCTTTTGATGCGCCCACTGCAGACGAAACATTTGCCACCCAAGAATTAACCGACGAGCATCAATTGGCCGGTGAACTGGGTGAGCATATTGATGTTGTTGAGGTTGAAGGTTTAGGTGAGCCCGCAAGCGAGGCGGAGCAAACAGACACCGTTGACTTTGAATTGCCGCACGGCGAAGAAGCCGAGTTCAAATCAGACGTTGCCGCCGAAGCGAGCGAACAGACACAAGCTGAAGAATGCTCTGATTCTAATGATTCAGATAGTAGTGGTTCAGATGTTAGCGATTCAGAATTTAATGAATCTGATTTTGATGAATTACCAGAGCCGCCACTCGAACCGCAGGAGCCAGTAGCACCTGTAGCTGCAGAGTCTACTCAGCCGTCGCACCCTGTTGCCGAAGGTATGGCAACAATTGATGGCTTGCTCGATAGCATTGATATACAAGACCCAGACTACGATGAGGATATTGTCGAAGTATTCCTAGAAGAGGCCGATGAGCTTTGTGAAGAGCTAGACGAAGCCATTCACACCTGGGAATCCGACTGGTCGAATGCCGAGCCTTCAGAAATTATTAAACGTGCCCTGCACACCCTGAAAGGTGGTGCGCGTTTGTCTGGCATGAATAATTTAGGTGAGCTTACCCACGAATACGAAAGCTACATAATCGGTACCGATTTCGATTCTACCGATGAAGCTTTCTTCGCACAGTTACACAGCTACCAAGATAAAGTACTGCGTGGCGTGCGTGCGTTGCACCAATTTATGCGCGGCGATGCAGCGCAGGTGGTGGCATCCGAAGAGCCAACCTTAGGTGATGTAGAGCTAGTCGAAGAAGACGAAGCTGGTATCGCCATGGTGAAACAGGCGCAAACAAGTGAAGCACCTGCTACCAACGACGGCGAGCCGGGCAGCAGTAATGTTGTACCTTTTGCACCAAAAACTAAAGATGAATCGGGCTTTATTCCAACCAGACCCAAAGAAGAAGATTCTGGTTTTGTAATGCCTCACGCGAGCGGTGGTGCACAAGCTGCGCCGCAGGTTGCAATGAAACGCAGCGGGCCGCAAGAAGTTGTAAAAGTACCTGCAGACCTACTTGAAGAACTGGTAAACCTCGCAGGTGAGACTTCGATTAGCCGCGGCCGACTAGAGCAACAGGTAAACGACTTTGGTGGTGCACTCGAAGAAATCGACGGTACTATTCACCGCTTGCAAGAACAGCTGCGCCGTTTAGATATTGAAACAGAAGCGCAAATTATTTTCCGGCAGGAGCAGATTGCAGAATCTGATCGCAACTTCGATCCGCTGGAAATGGACCGCTATTCACAATTGCAGCAGTTGTCGCGATCGCTTATCGAATCCGCTTCGGATTTGGCCGATTTGCGCTCAACGCTTACCGACAAAGTGCGCGATACAGAAACCCTATTGCTGCAACAGTCGCGTATTAACTCAACACTACAAGAAGGCCTCATGCGCTCACGCATGGTGCCATTCTCGCGCCTTGTACCGCGCTTGCGCCGTATTGTGCGTCAAGTATCTAGCGAATTAGGTAAGAGTGTTACCTTCGAGTTAGACAACATAGAAGGTGAATTGGATCGGTCTGTATTGGAGCGCATGGTAGCGCCGCTAGAGCACATGTTGCGCAACGCGGTGGACCATGGTATTGAAATGCCAGATGTACGCGCGAATGCTGGTAAATCTGAAACCGGCCGCATTGTACTTACCCTTGGCCGCGAAGGGGGCGATGTAACCCTGCGCTTGGCCGATGATGGCCGCGGTATCGATTTAAAACGCGTGCGTGAAAAAGCGATTGAGCGCGGCTTAATGGTGGATGATGCCACCCTAAGTGATCGCGATATTATGCAGTTTATTTTGCATGCTGGTTTCAGTACTGCAGAAAGCGTGACCCAAATTTCTGGTCGCGGTGTGGGCATGGATGTTGTTCACGCAGAAATTAAACAGCTGGGTGGTTCGGTTTCTATTAACTCCGAATGGGGTAAGGGTACCGAGTTCCTTGTGCGCTTGCCATTTACCGTATCGGTAAACCGCGCATTAATGGTTGCCTTGGGGTCGGATTACTTTGCCGTACCACTTAACAATATTGAAGGTATTGTGCGTGTAAGCCCATTCGAGCTAGAGCACTATTACCAAAACCCCGAAGCGCGTTTCGAATACGCCGGCGAAAATTACCAAGTGCGTTACTTGGGCAGCATGTTAATTGATGGCATGCGGGCGAAGCTTGATGGGCAATCGCTACCTCTGCCTGTGTTATTAGTGCGCTCTGCCGAGCACACCATGGCACTGCAAGTAGATACGCTATTAGGTAGCCGCGAGATTGTGGTAAAAAGCTTAGGGCAGCAATTTAGTACGGTACAGGGCTTGTCGGGCGCCACAGTAATGGGTGACGGTAGCGTTGTAGTTATTCTCGACCCACACGCACTTGTGCGTAAAGAAATGGCGTTGGCTACGGCCGCTATTGCAATGACCGGCCACGAGCCAGTGCAAGAGAAAGAGCGCGAAGTACAAACGGTTATGGTAGTGGATGACTCCGTAACAGTACGTAAAGTAACGACCCGTTTCTTAGAGCGCGAAGGCTTTAACGTTATAACTGCAAAAGACGGCGTGGATGCCTTGCGCGTACTGCAAGATGAAATACCCGATGTGATGTTGCTAGATATCGAAATGCCGCGCATGGATGGCTTCGAAGTGGCGAAAAATATTCGCAGCTCACAACGCTGGCGCGATATCCCCATTATTATGATTACATCACGTACCGGGGATAAACACAGAGAGCACGCCTTAAGCTTGGGTGTTAACAAGTATCTCGGTAAGCCATATCAAGAAGACGTACTGCTCGAAAGTATTGTTGAATTGATTGGCGGGGACGACAACCAATAGCGGGGGTAGAGGTGCAAGCACTCCAGTTGGGTGTGCTGGCGGACACCAGTATTCACCTCTCAAAATTGCGAGAACTTATTGTGGAGTGCGGTCACGAAGTTGTGGTTGCCGAGCAATCTCGCAATTTTGATGCGCTAATTAGCGTGCCGCACTTGGACGCTTGGATTGTTAGCCTAGATTTAAATACAGATCTTTCTTTGCATGTGTACGAGCAAATTGAAGAATCTGGCGTGCCGGTGGTGTTTGAAGATTTTGAAGGCGGCCATATGCAGGCCGCCGACAGAAAAAAACGCTTCACTCACAAAATAAGTGAGTGCATAGGCTGGGATAAAGACCCAACTTCTACTGTTAAGCCTTTGGCAAAATACGTGTGGGTGCTTGCAGCATCAACAGGTGGGCCGGAGGCGGTAAACCGCTTTTTAAAAGCCGTTACACGCGTGCCAGATAATGTCGCCCTAGTTTACGCGCAGCACATCGACTCTAGCATTCATACTTCTCTTATTCGAATGCTCGCCAAGCACGATGGTTGGCAGTTAGAGCCTATAAGCAGCGGCAAACATATTGCGGCAAAGCACCTTTATTTAATTAGCCCAGATGCACAAGTAGAGGTAACCGAAGGCCATATGCTTATGCCGCAAGGCGAACCGTGGCACGGCCCCTACAAGCCTTCGGTTAACCAAATAGTGGCAAAAGTTGCACGGGTGTACGGCAATACCAGCGGCGTGATTGTGTTTTCTGGTATGGGCGACGACGGCGCAAAAAGCTGCCAATACCTAAAAGGTTCGGGTGGCCAAGTGTGGGTACAAAGCCCGTTAACGTGTACGGTAGATTCAATGTCGCAAAGCGTAAAAGCCATTGGTAAAATAGATTTTGAAGGCAGCCCAGAAAAACTTGGGCAGCAATTTATGGAGTATTTTGATTCGCTGGCTGCCCAGCATGCCGTAGGCCAATAGCCTGTGGCTGGCTTGCACCAGCTAAGCAATACAGAGAAAAATTATGAGTGATAAATTGCTATCAAATGGCAACCAAGTAACTAACGTACCCTGTTTATTACTACCGCTATTGGGTACTACTTTAGTGGTGCCTAACGTTACAGTTGCTGAAATGGCTCCAATGACCCCAGTACAAGAGGTTGCGGGCACGCCAGATTGGTTTGTGGGCTTTTATCACTGGCGCAACCAAAAAGTGCCGCTGTTATCCTACGAGGTATTAAATGGCGGCGCGCGCTACCCGCTTAACCCCCTCGGCCGTATTGCCGTTTTGAACAACACCGGCGTTAACCCTAATTTGCCCTTTATTGCTGTGGCTACTCAGGGTATTCCGCGTATGGCCCGTATTGGCGAAGAAGATATTGCCGAAAACGACGAAATAGCCCGCGGTTCATTCGACTTAATGCGAGTAAAAGTTGGGGTAGAAGAGTTAGTTATTCCAGATATTGCTGCGCTAGAGGCAAGTTGCTTGGAAGTGATAGGGGAGTAGGGAGAGTTTACTGTTGAGCTGTTCACAGCTTACAGTGGGACCCAAACCTCTTTTTCAACTATTCCAGTTAAGTATCAGTTGTTAGCGGCTTTTTAATTAGCTATTAGCCGCTAACAATTAGTGTTTGTTTAATGTAGGGGTTGGTTGTCTTCGCCGAATAGGGTGTCTATATCTTTGCGTTTAAAGGTGTAGTTGGTACCGCAAAATTCGCAGTTTATATCTATTTTTTTCTGTTGTTCTATTAACTCTAATGCGTCTTGCTTGCCTAGCGATGTTATTGCGTTTGCGCAGCGTTTGCGCGAGCAGCCGCATTTAAATTGAATAGTCTTACCCGCAAATAACCGGCACTCTAACTCGTTGAATAAACGGTACAACAAAGTCGCGTGATCCAATTCGAATAGCTCTTCTTGCTTTACGGTTTTGGCCAATTGTACAACGGTGTTCCATTTGTCTTCGCGTTCGGCTTGGTCTTTTACCTTTTGTGCGGGCAAAGCCTGTAGCAACATGCCCGCGCATTTTTCTGGCGATGAAAATAATAAAAACTTAGTGGCCAGCTGTTCAGACCGCTCAAAATAATCACTTAAGCACTCGGCAAGGGTGCCGTTTTCTAACGGTACAATGCCTTGGTAGCGATCGCCAATTTTGGGGTCGATAGTCATTACCAGTACGCCATTGCCAATAATGTCTGGCAGCGCGGCATCGCCTAGGTCGAGTGTTTCTAAAGGTGCCGAAGCTGCGGGTTTGATTATGCCGCGCACGTGCCCTAGGTTATCGGTTTCGGCCATAATAAGGGGAATATCGCCATCGCCGCGCGCTTGCAGGGTAAGTAAGCCATCAAACTTAAGGGTTTCACTTAATAGCGAAACTGCAGCTAAGAATTCGCCCAACAAGCTTTTGCACCAAGGGGAAAGGTGTTGGTGGTTGGTGGCCGCCAAAAAACTTTGGTCTAGGGTAACTATTTCACCGCGTATATCGGTTGCATCAAATATAAAGCGTTGAATTTGGTCGTTGTTTTGCTGCATGGGGCCTGTGCCTACTCAATGGTGTAATTAACTGCGGGCGCTATTATCGTTGCTGTGCCCGCGTGGCTCAATGGCACTGGGGCTAAAAAAACAATTATTCGCTTAGAATGCGCTTAACACGCTGCAATTGGCGGCGCTCTTTGGTGTTGGGCTTGGTTGCTGGTTGTAGCTGGCTTTGGCCAATGGCTTTGCGCTGCTCGGCGTAGGTGGTGCGCTTATCTATGCTCTGCTGTGTTTCTTGGTACAGTTTGGCGGCTTCGGGTGCACCGCGGCGTTTATCCGAGAGGGCGGTTACCAACACTTCCATCTCATCCCAGCCAACGCGTATTAACAATTTGTTGCCAACTTCTACCTCTTTGCTTGGCTTAACCCGGCTGCCGTTTATATGTATTTTACCGCCATCAATGGCAGACTTTGCCAAGTTGCGGGTTTTAAAAAAACGGGCGGCCCAAAGCCACTTGTCTATACGTACCTTATCCATCTTTGCCTCTGTGCCAGAGTTATTTTTCGCTATTAAGCTGCGGCATTATCTCATCGAAGTGAACAATGTCGGTATATGTGTTCGAGCGCACTATAGGCTTTTGGCTGTCGGGCTGGTTTATGCACACCAAGTGCGCTATGCCAAAGTCTTCAGCGCTTTTTAATATGCGTACCGTGTCGTCTATAAACAGTGTGCGCTTGGGGTCGAACGCCTCGCGTTGGCTTAGCTGCTGCCAAAAAGCCGCATCTTCTTTGGGGGTTTTAAATTCGTGGGATGAGATAACAATATCCAGCCATCTGTCTATCTGGCTTACTTCAAGTTTTAAATCCAACCCCTTGGGGTGGGCATTGGTAATAAGCACTACCTTTTTGCCCATAGCGCGCAAAGCTTGTAAAAACTGCTCTGTGTAGGGGCGAACGGCTATTTTATGCTGTATTTCGCGTTTTAACGCGGGAATATCCATGTTTACTAGTTCAGACCAATGATCCAAACAGTACCACTGCAACGTACCTACACGCGATTCAATCATCTCGGTAAGCGATGCCGTTGCAGCTTCGAGTGTGGTGTTATGTATTTGCGCATAACGCTGTGGCAGGTGAGTTAGCCAAAAGTAATTATCGTAGTGCAAATCTAATAACGTGCCATCCATGTCTAGCAGCACGGTATCAATGTTATTCCAGTCAATCATTGCTCAATATTGCCTATGTTGGTGTAACCTGTATACGCAGGTTAAGGTATTTCTGATCAATACTCACTAGCGGGCAGTTACCCTGTTAGTTAGAAGGGGATATATACGGGTATTTAAAGGAGTATTTAAAAGAGTGCCCTTAATACTAACCCACTCTGCACTGCGTTATTATACCCACTGCTTCTAATCTCTATTTTAATTATTGGAAAAGCTATGCCTTCTCTTCCCAAAATACTGCAGTGCCAGCAGGTAGCGCAGAGTAAATTATTCCGTGTAGAGCAATTGCAATTACAGTTTAGCAACGGCGAACAGCGCACCTACGAGCGCTTGGCTGGGGGTAAAACCGCAGCAGTAATTATTGTGCCTATGCTAGATAACGACACAGTACTGCTAATTCGCGAATACGGTGTAGGGGTAGAGGGCTACGAGCTGGGCTTACCCAAGGGTAAAGTAGATGCAGGCGAAACCCATATGGAAGCTGCCAACAGAGAATTAAAAGAAGAAGTGGGTTACGGCGCGAAAGATTTACAACTAATGAAATGCCTAAGCCAAAGCCCCAATTACATGCAGCACAAAACCCAAATAGTGCTGGCGCGCAATTTATATCCAGAGCGGCTAGAGGGCGACGAGCCAGAGCCGCTAGATGTGGTGCCCGCAAAATTAAGCGAGTTAGAGCAATGGATAGCTCGAGACGACCTCACCGAGGCGCGATCCATTGCTGCGTTACTTCTAGCAAGGCAGTATCTTCAAGACCTCAAATAAACCCCCTATAAACCGTAAAAGAGCGATTCATGAATTTAGCAACCTTACTACCTAGTATCGAACAGCTTGCCAAACAAGCGGGTGAAGCCACGCTTGCGGTTTATAAAAAGCCAGAATTGTGGGATGTAGAGCATAAAGACGATTGCAGCCCACTCACTCAAGCAGATATTCAAAGCCACAATATTATTGCCGAAGGCCTAGCCGCGCTTACGCCTAACATTCCTGTGTTATCGGAAGAAGACGACGTACCGTCCTTTGAGGTGCGCAGCCAATGGCAACAGTATTGGTTAATAGACCCGTTAGATGGCACCAAAGAATTTATTAATCGCAAAGGCGAGTTCACTGTAAACATCGCACTTATTCAAAATAATAAAGCTGTGCTTGGCGTTGTATACGCGCCGGTGTTAGATGTGTGTTACACAGGGGCAGAAGGCATTGGCGCGTTTAAAATAGATGCTAAAGGCAAAACGCCACTGCGTGTAAAAAAACTTACACAGGGCAAGCAAACATTGAATATTGTAGCCAGCCGCCGGCATGGCGCAGAAGAAGTAGATCGCTTACTAGAAACTATAACCAGCAAGTATGGCGAACCCCAATTAACAAGTATGGGCAGCTCGTTAAAGTTGTGTTTAGTGGCTGAGGGTAAAGCCGACATTTACCCGCGCTTAGCACCTACCTGCGAATGGGATACCGCCGCCTCGCAAGCTGTTGTGGAGCAAGCCGGTGGTGTAGTGCTAGATGATCAATTTAAACCCATGCAATACAACGCCAAACCCGAGCTGCTAAACGGCTATTTTTATGTAATAGGCGACCAACAATTTGATTGGTTGGCACTGCTTAAATAAAACTACGTTACAAACGCATAAAGCGCGCGGACAAAGTATGCAATAAATGCATATAGCAAAAAGAAATGCTCGTCCGCTACCGCTATTTCCTTTATCGCTTTCCCTTCTCAAATCTGTGTCGATTTTATTACGTTTTTTACACCGCTAAAAATAAGTCCTATATAGCGATTAATTTTTGGTAAATACACGTTTTACGCCCATTAGTGGTAATAAACGTAAAATGCGATAAATTTAAAATTTTATAATTACAGGAATATTTTTTATGAGTAAAAAATGACGCATATTTCAACCGATGTCGATTTTTTTGCCAACTAGTTAGCGCGCTAAATATCAAATTTAGCTATGCTTATTTTCCCATTTAGAAAAAAGGAATGCGCTACACACAGATACAATGACAGAAGCTAAAAACCAAACCTGTATGACCAAAAGCAAAAAGCTGTAATGCAAGAAACTCGAAGGATTGAATTACATGATGGATTAGGAGTTGATTAGCGTTAAGCGAAAAATAGATGAGAGTTAAACAAGAGTTGAAAGGATAGCTAAGTCGTAATCCGAATGGCCTTAACCTTACAAAAACACCTCACTCACAGCAAAAAAGTATAAGGTTCCAAAAAAGAACCAATTAACAAAGCTAAATGAGACGAGCACAACACGGGAAAAGGAAAATGAACCAAGCTCAGCAAGCTTTACTCGCACCCACACAAAGAACCGACGTTATAAGAATGAAAGCGCAGTTAGCCAGAGAAATTGAATGCTTAGAACGCCAGTTGGCGCGTTTACGCATGCGTGACGATTTACTCGATATGATTACACTGCGCACTTACGAAGAAATGATTTTTTCTCGCCAAGAGTTACTCGAAAGTCTCCCTTGGGATGCCGAGTAAAAAATCAAAATTAGCTGTTTGCTCTGCGGGGCAAGCAGCTACCTACCTTCATACCAATCCTATAAATATCTAGCTATACCCTTCTACTTATTAACAACAATTCGCCGCCGCACTTAACTCATCCGCAAAGGGTATTGCCGTACCACAGCCCGGAAAAATACCAAAGTGATTGTCGAAGTTACCTATAAACGTAAAATATTGCTTGAATCGAGATTCGTTTAACATGCGAAATGTGTTGCCGCACACTGGGAATATCCGCCCCTTTTCAATTATGTGATGCCCATCTAAAGAAAAGCTATCGGGGTGGTGTGCAATGCCGCCATTATAAATTACGGCCTGACCGTAATCTTCGCAGGCAGGCTCGAGCCCAGCCAATTTAAATAAACGGTAAGTAGCAGAATAAAATTTAATATTGCCTACGCGTTGTTCTAGCTGTTCATTTTCTATGGTTATGGGGCTGCTCTCTACTAGGCGAGGGTCGATAAAACCCGCTGTTTTAGCCGCGTTAATAAAATCGTTCCAATAATATGCACCACTTAAGCATTCGCCATAAAGTATTGGGTCTTGGCTTAAGTTAGTGGGTATGCGTCTGTCTGCATACACATCAGAAAAATAAAATTCGCCCCCTTCTTTTAATAAATGCCATGCATGTTTAAGCACGGCGGTTTTATCTGTGCACAAATTAATGACGCAATTCGAAATAATTACATCAAAGCTATTAGGGGCTAAATCTAATTTATCTAAATGTTCTAGCTCACCTTCAATAAACGTTACATTAGGTTTATTAAAGCCAAATGCTTGCGCGTGAAAGTCGCGGTGTTTATTGGCTATAGCCAGTTGTTGCGGGGTCATATCCACGCCTACAACGCTACCTTGCTCGCCAACTAATGCGCTTAATGCATAACAATCTCTACCTGCGCCGCTGCCCAAATCCAAAATGCGTGCGCCGCTTAATGCTTCTGGCATTACTAGGCCACAACCGTAATAACGGCTACTTACTTCGTCGTGAATCTTGCTCAAAATATCGCGCATATAGGCTGGCGGCGCATCACCCGTGCAGCAAGCATTTGTTTGTAAATTGTCGGAATGGGCGAGCACCTCACCGTAATAATTTTGAACTGACTCTTTCATATTGCTTCCATTTTATAACAGTGGGTAGCCATTCTAAGGCCGTTAAGCTGTACTCTAAAGTAGGTTATATGCTAAAAAGCTGCTCTTGCGTTCAGCTTTAGTATATTAAGTTAGAGCATACATTGTTTTATTCAAAGAAAGGACGTTATGACAGCAAGCGCCGGTTTTATACGTTTACTAAATGCCAAAGTGGATATTTATCACAATGCAAAAATTTGTGGTAACTGGCAAATTAACGCTCACCACGTAGGTCGCACCTGCTTTCACGTGGTTACCGAGGGTATGTGCTTATTGGCGCTACCGGGGCAAGCAGATTGTGTGCTGCGCACTGGCGATTTAGTTTTATTTCCTAAAGAAATAGAGCACACCTTAATGCCTGTAGACCCACTTGCCGGCGAGCAGCAACATTTACCTTATGTGCAAGCACAGCACTTAGAGGGTACAGGCTTATTGTGCGCATCGGTACAACTAAACCACGGCGCGGGCCGCTACCTGTTAGATGCAATTCCCGAAGTACTTATTATTCGCAATAATTCAGCCAATGCATGGTTAAGCCCATTGACCGAGTTGCTGCGAATCGAGCACTACCAACAAGGCCCACTGGGCGACGTAGTTATACAGCGCTTGTGTGAATTAATGTTTACCTACGCAATGGCAAACTGCATAGAAGACAGCACAGTACAAACCGGCCTACTTGCACTCTACGCCCACCCGCGGCTTTCTGCTGCCATCCAAGCCATGCACGACCACCCAGCAAAAAGTTGGAGCCTAGAAGCGCTGGCGCAGCAAGCAGCCATGTCGCGCACAGCATTCGCAACCGCCTTTAAAGAACTAAGCGGCTGGACCCCAATGCAATATCTCACCTGGTGGCGCATGCAACTCGCGTGGCACCTACTAGCCGATGGCGAACCCGTAGCAATAGTAGCCGATAAAATTGGCTACCAATCCGAAGCCGCCTTCTCGCGCGCATTTAAAAGCGAATTTAAACAAACCGCAGGTGAGGTTAGGCGTGGGGCGCGGAATTAGGGGGAATTAGTTTTACTAGTGGATTAATTCTAGAGCTGTGCTGTTTCGAAATGAAAATTATTTATTTTACTTTCTATTTAATTGAAGGCTGCACTGGCCGTGGTCAGGGTGTTTTGTCCAGTCTATTTCTTTAACAATACTGTCGTAATATTGGTTATTGCTTAGCTAAAAAGGAAAGCGCATGTACACAAATAGGAAATATAGAGAGAAAATCCAAGAGCTAACAAAAGAAACGAAGAATGATCGGCTTGAGGCAATGCTGTATGCAAGGTTTTTGCTGCGGATGCTAATTATTGTTGGTGCCGTTGTCAGAAATTCAAAATGTTGGACAGTATCTGGAATTGAGCGCTGGGAAAGCGTTTCGAATAGTTCAGAAAATGAAGATAAAGGAGAGCGAATTTTAGGGTACAGCCTTCATGATTTTAAAAAACTAACAGATGATGAAAGATTCTATATAGGTATTCAATATATTGTAAAGAGTATCTTAGATGTCTTATCGAGCGAAGCGTCGGAATCTTCTGTTATTGATTTAGACCGTTTGTCTGCCATTGCTATGGAGTCTGATACCGCGCATGAAGATACGAATGGTCTGTCTCATTTTGTTTTTAGATTAGCTGAGCAAGTGGTTAAATTGACGCGATTTAGTAGTGATCCAAATTATCAAAAATCATCTTTGATAGAAGACGATACCTGTTTTATAAAAAACGTTGATGGAATTGTTAGTGGACCTTTCGATGCATGCTGTTTCGAAAAAATTCAGAGGGATATCGATCTAGTTAGACAAAAAGGAGGGGATGAACTACAGCGAGCTCCTCTTTGGGATGTCGGTGATTTGGATAACCCTGACTTTATTCATTGGCGATCTAATTTCGTGACTACTTTTGAGGATCTTGAGTTGAAACTCGAGGAGAGTGGATCGTCTGTATTCTCAAGTAGCGATAAAGGTTTATACAAATCGTTGGTGGATGGAGAAGCGTTGGCAAGGATGATCAGTGCGACCTCCTATGTTTCGGCAGAAAATAAGGAAGTGATAAAAGATAGTTTAGCTAGAGATAGGTATGTTTCAGCATTGGCCAAAATAATAAAGAATAAGCGTAATGACTGGAATATCTGTATTGGTCTGTTCGCCAGGTGGGGAGACGGAAAAACGGGTTTATTAAGTCTACTTAGCAAAAACTTAAGAAATAATAGCACTGATAAAAATAAATGTTATATCGCGAACTTTAATGCATGGGCTTATCAGGGAGCTGAGAGTGTCAGAGCAGCGATGGCGCATGAGATTGTTAAGACACTAACTACTAAGTATTATCGTGAATATGCTAATGAAGATCACGCAGAAAGGAATTGGTTTATGATCTCTATTGAAAAGGTTTTTGGCTTTGTTGTGGAGATAAGAGGTGTATTTACTAATCTTGTTTGTCGTTTTATTTTAGCTATTAAGTTTACTCGAAGAAAATCCATTTTAAAACTTATGGCTACATCTATAGTGGTAGTCCTAAGTGCACCATTTGTATATTCTGGACTATCCGATTTTATCGCTAGCTTTTTTAAGGACTGGAGACTTATAAACCCTTCCGATGTAAATTATTTGGCGGCAGTAGAGGCGTCAATTGGTGTGCTTGTATCAGTAATTAGCCTGCTTCCTCACCGAAAAGTATTGGCTCAGCTGTATACTTCTGAGCTTCGCACTTATTTGGAATTGCCAAGTTATGCTAAGGATATTGGCGATGTGCCTCAGATGAGTCAAGATCTTAAAATACTATGCGGTATACAGTTAGGAGCAGGAGCGCGCGAAAAATATACTAGGCGAATGGTGGTCATTGTTGATGATCTTGATCGTTGTGAACCAGATTGTATTGTGAAAGTATTTGAAGCTATAAAGCTGGTGATGGATATACCGAATGTTATAGTAATTATTTCAATGGATCATAGGATAGCACTATCTGCATTGTCAGAAAATTATCAATCAATAGAGAGCTATCATGAGTTAGGTTGCGCTAGAAGTATTGCAAGAGATTATTTGGGGAAAATAATTAATTATTCAATTTGTTTGCCACCTTTGTCGAGCGATAATGTTAAGGCGTATATTGCGCATTTAATAGAAGAAAGTGCAGCAGAAACTTTGAACAGCCAGTCAATAAGCGCAAATGGTAGGGCAAAAGAGACCAATGTACAGCCAGAAGCCGAACAGGACCAATCTGGTGCTAGCCAAAAGAGGAGTGAAAAGGATAAACAAAAGAATGAGAGCAAGAAGTTGGAAGAAAAGTCTTCTGAGGTTGAGTTCGTGGATAGAGATATTCAGCGCAGCCTAGCTGATTGGGCTATTAAGTTGGGTATCAATAATCCACGCCAGATAAAGAGATTGTACAATAGTTATCACATGATGATTAACATCTATCCTGGGGAGCAGATAGGGCCGAAAGACGACGGTGCCCACACAAATTTAGCTCTATTGGCTTTGATGCTTGTCGAAAAAGTGAATAGCGAGTCGAGCAGTAAAGTGAGATCAGAGCTTTGGAAATATTTATGTGATGGGCCTACTGTAAGACTGCCTTCAGTAGATGGCGATTCGGACCTAGAAGAGGTCATTAAAATCTTTCATGGAGAAATTAATGGAGCTAAACGAGAAGAAATTCTTGCAAAGGCTAGCCAGTTTGTTCTCCCCTATTGCTAGCTTGAATTCGCAAAAGAAGTACTTGCTAAATAGGCTGTAATTAAAGCGATGAGTGTATTTAATAAGGACATACATATGAATACAAAATATTTATTAATTCGTCTTACTTTATTGGTTTTTGCTGGCTGTGGTTTGGCTTATGCCAATCCAGATACAACTACAAGTCTTAAACGATTCGAAAGTGAAGAGGTGGCAATCGAGCAGGCTGAGAAAGCTCAATCTATAATATATAAAATTAATAGTTTGGCTCATCAGTTATATTTAGAGAAATTAAAAGCAACCGACATTTTCATTGAAGATAATCCAGTTTTCGGAGGTAGAACAGATTACGTTCACGAGATTCTAGGTGAGCTCGAAGATACAAGAGAGAGGGGAGGTAGTAGCGATTCAATGGATAAGGGGGCTATTGTTCAGCGAATAGGAGATTACTTGATCATGCTGAGGCATGGACACTTATATAGTATTCATGTGGAAAAGAAGCTGGAAAAAGCAGATAGTTTAAGGTTGAAGTTGGGAGAAGTTGGGCAGGGCACGCTGTTTAATAAGTTATTTATCAGCAACAACACATTAATAATAGTTGGCAAAAATAACACGAAGAAACAAAGTGAGTATGTGTTTGTTGAATTTAGTGATAATGGGTCTTTTAAAAGAAAAAAGACATACTTTGTAGAAGAAAAGGTACGTTGTTCAACTATTCGAGTGTCGTACATACAATGCTATTCTAGCGCAAGTTCGCAGCGCGTCATTGACAATAAGCTAATTATAATAAATAAAAATAACCCATACTTGCCGGTTGAAAGTGGTAATGAAAGTTCGGTTTTTAATCTACAAGTAACCAAAGTAGATGAAAATGGTGCAATAATTAGTAGATCATTATTGTTCGATAGAAATGAAATATATAGCTCGATAGTAGATGGAAAATACTTAAGCATCCACTTTCTTGCAGAATGCAGCATTGACCAAGAAGAGTTCCGTTGCAGCGGGAAAACAATTTTGGGGGGGAACCTAGATGAAAGTTATATCACACAGGATGCTGCTTATTTTTGGGTGTCTGGTCATCGTTGGTCACCAGATTTATCAAAAATAAAAGAAGAAGATATTCGGTATCTAGCATCTAGTCAATATGGTCACGCTGCAATTACTCGTTCGGTGCTTTATCAAATGCCATTAGGTGATCAACCTGTTTCAGCGATAAAACTAACAGGAAGCCCTTTAGGAGGAGAAGCCTTTAAAGGTACTAATACGCACTTATATTTCGTTGCTTTATATAATCCAAATCGTCTTCGTGTAGATTTCTATAATAATTCCCCTGGGGAATCTAGGTTTATCTCAATACCTCGCAAGTTATTCGAGCCAGAAAAAATAATAGAGCTACCTACCGAACATTACTCTAGGTTATCGTATGACCATCACGGTAACAAGATAGCCATTTTTCATGATAACTATGTGTTTTTTTCAAGCTATATAGGCCGTACACAGTCATCGCTAAAAGTTACGAGTATTGAAAATCCAACTGAAATACGATCTACAGTAATTAACGCCAATTTTATACAGCTATATCCTTTAGGACAAGGTATTGCTGTTTTCGCATACAACAATCAAACTGAGACGAATTTTATTTTAACTGTAAAGCTAGGATCTGATTGGGGTAAGCATGATGAGCTGATTTTTCCAAAGTATATTGGAGAGTCAGAGCGACGAACAATAATCAAGGCAGGAAACTACTTAACAAATAAGAATGGAAGTATTCTAACTGTCGCTAGAACTGCCCGTGAAGATGAAAGCTACTCTATTGAAGGGATTACGTTCGAGAAAGACGATATCACCAATATGAGTTATATATGGATAAGCCCAGATCTCAATTTAAATTTAATGGCAAATGTAGAAGGTAAAGAAGAGATAAAGTGGAATTTAAGTCCTTGCGACGGATCATGCTTAAGTTGGGATTTCTTATCAAGAGCTATTTTTTGGGAAAATAGGATATTTTCTTTGCTAAAGTTTGAGGTTATTGAAGGTGTAAGAAAAGGAAATGAAATTGAAGAGCTTCAAAGAATAGACATTCGATATGACTAGAAAGACTAAAACTCAGGCAGTCATTCTTTGCACAAGGAGAAAAAATAAGACAGGCCTTAGTTAAGGAAATTTTACTATTGCCTGTTTTTATATTCCCATGAGCTTGGCTTATGTTTTAGTAAAAAAATGAGACACGCACTCGTTGAGGAAACGAATTTGTATCAGTTTGATCGCAATACATAGGGCATGCACCATATTATAGTCTTTTGTTCTTCGCTAGTTTTACGAGCGGCGGAATGCAATATTTAGAGTGGGTGTCAGAGTTTTAGCTGCAATGGCAAACTGCATAGGAGACAGCACGGTACAAACCGGCCTACTTGCACTCTACGCCCACCCGCGGCTTTCTGCTGCCATCCAAGCCATGCACGACCACCCAGCAAAAAGTTGGAGCCTAGAAGCGCTGGCGCAGCAAGCAGCCATGTCGCGCACAGCATTCGCAACCGCCTTTAAAGAACTAAGCGGCTGGACCCCAATGCAATATCTCACCTGGTGGCGCATGCAACTCGCGTGGCACCTACTAGCCGATGGCGAACCCGTAGCAATAGTAGCCGATAAAATTGGCTACCAATCCGAAGCCGCCTTCTCGCGCGCATTTAAAAGCGAATTTAAACAAACCGCAGGTGAGGTT
Source organism: Saccharophagus degradans 2-40 (assembly GCF_000013665.1). Classification (NCBI taxonomy): domain Bacteria; kingdom Pseudomonadati; phylum Pseudomonadota; class Gammaproteobacteria; order Cellvibrionales; family Cellvibrionaceae; genus Saccharophagus; species Saccharophagus degradans. The sequence continues at coordinate 4,587,453 of NC_007912.1, read as the reverse complement.
AGGCGTGGGGCGCGGAATTAGGGGGAAGTAGTTTTACTATTGTATTGCTGTTTTAGTTACCGAGTCCAAATGTAGTACTCCATTAAAAGGCTGGTGGGTTAAGTCTAGAGCTGTGCTGTTTCGAAGTGAAAATTATTTATTTTACTTTCTATTAATTGAAGGCTGCACTGGCCGTGGTCAGCGTGTTTTGTCCACTCTATTTCTTTAACAATACTGTCGTAATATTGGTTGTTGCTTAGCTAAAAAAGGAAAGGCATAGAGGCCAACGAATGGCTTACATTAACTGCACAATTCGAGAGAAAAACATCTACTTTTGCTGGCAGCGAAAGCAAAATTAGAATTGCTGCCGAGTTACTTGGCTATAAAAAGCCACCTGGCATCGCTAACGCGAAATCTCTATTCGCTTAAACACAGTTCCAACTTCTTTTTTTCAATACCCTCTTAAGTTTCGCTCGCCTTAAATTTGATAAAACAGCTTGTATTCAAGGGTATTGGACATTCATCATTTAAAATCAAACAAAAGAAAAAACAAACGAAAATAAAAACAGGCGCTAATTTAATTTCTTTAACTAGTGCCTGTCTTGATTATTCGTACTATTTCGAGTTCCCAAATAGACACTTCCTGAAATTTGAGAAATTTATTTAACTAGTGACTGTCTTGATTATTCTAATTATTATTGCCGGTTCTTGTGCAGCTTCTAGTTCGTATTAGGGTCTCAATTTCTGTTAAAGATAGCCCAGCAGTTATTAGATATTCATCCCCACTATTTGTATCTACAAACCAAATAGGAGAAAAAGTAAGATCCTCAATATCGGTGAGTCGAACATTCATCCCTGCTAACTCACCTTCAAATAACAAAATTCGGCCCAACTCCGTATCTGCAGCTTTACTTTGCTCCTTTGAACTGATAGGAATCCTTAATTGAGATGTGATTATTATTCTAGCGTAAGGCCTCTTTCTTAAAAACATTTCAGTACCATTTTTGGATACTTTTTCAAATTCCGCGGGCAGCTCAAATTGGCAATTATTTAGCTGCACGTATTTATTAGCATGCGCTTGCATTGACCAAATAAAAATTATATGTACGCACAAGATAAAATAAAATTTACTTTTCATGTAGTAACACCTCATTTACGTAAATCTGACATGAATTATAGCTACACATCGTACTTGCATTATAGTCATTAAACACTCGAACATTAATTTCATCACGAACCGTATTGGAAACAAAACTCAAAACAGGATGCCGAGACTTAGTTCCGACCCCCCCCCGTAGTTTGAGGTTTACTAAGCTTCCCCCCTGCACTTTTTACAATATTTTTTGTCACCGAATCAATGAATGCTGCCCCAGATTCATTCATAAGCTGAAACTGAATTTGCGCCAACTTTTGATCAACTTTCAAAAGCGCTGTAAAAGCGGCGTCTTGAGTCTCACCATTAAATCCCTCAATAATTAAACTGACGGACCTTGGATCACCACCGCTGTCTAAATCACTCATTACTGTTGATATTAATTCACGATAGTCAGCAACAGATTCTTTAATTACACTCATTTTTTTACGTCTATCAACCTCCCCCTGCTGATTAAACAAATTCCTATAAGCCGCAGTAATAGCCCCATTAGCAAACTTACCACCAGTGGCCTTTGAAACAGAGCCCCCCAAGGCCGCCGCGGTAAATGTTTGGACAACACTAATATTACCTATTCTCCCTGCCTTAATATTCCCAATGGACGGCGACAGCAGCTTAGTCACCCCAGCACTAGCAAAACCGTGGCCAAACTTACCTCCTTGTAGTACGGAAGAAACACCGCCAATTGCACCGTGAATCATCACCAACCGCCTAAACTGCTCTGCGGTAGCCCAAGTATTTTGTGAAACCCTTATTAACCCTTCGCCAGGCGCCGATGCCGTAGCACCAGCCCACTCAACCGCATTACTAAAAGCCCATGCACTTGCACCTGCAATTGCCCCAGCCCTAAGCGCCTCCATTGGCGAACCTCCAAATGCGCGTGTCATATGATAGTTACCCACTGCCACAATTAGAGACAGGCACGAATTAAGGGAATCTTAGCTACTGCCTGTTTTTACAATACATAGGACATGCACCATATAGCCTTTTGTTCTTCGCTAGTTTTTACTAGCGGCGGAATGCAATAGCTAGAGGGGGGCAGAGTTTTAGCAGGTGTCAGAGTTTTAGCTGTCCTGAGTTTTACTCCCTTATAATCAAGCTGAATAAGCGAATTCGGCCAATAGCCTATGCCTGTTGACGGTTGTTCGTTACCTGAATGGCTTCAGTGAAGGAAACAGTGCTAAGCGAACGCGTCTTTACCTTAAAACCATGATCTAGTCATTTGTACTACAATACTAATCGATGTATATTCGTAGCTGTTTTAGCGCGTCATCCATATAACAAAAATAAGTAGCATCATTGGTAGCCCTATGCGCAGCCCACATACTAAGACCATAGTGTTTGTACTATTGATAAGCAGTTCTATCGTGGGGGCTGGGCTGAGCTTTTGGCTGGCTACTACACAGCATTCACTGCTTCCTGCACCGCGAAGCCAGCATCAATGGACTGCGCGTACCATTAGTGATAGCGAAATGGGAGGGGCGTCGCACATTGCTCTAAAGGACAGCGATTACGCTTTAGATTTCGACTACCAAATCACACCACAGCTGGCTTACCCCTATGTTATTTCTGTGCTGGATTTCGATCACAAGGAGCAAGCTAGTTCTTATGTAGACCTTAGTCATTATCAAACGGTGTCATTCGATATTAAGTGTCAGCACACAAATATGCTCTCTTTTAATGTGGCTACTTTCGATGCCACCGTAACAAAACCTAGCGAGTTTCCCACGTTTAAAATTGTGAGCCATTTATTTAACTGCGAAAATAAATGGCAAACTATTGAAGTGGATTTACATCATATTCCAGCCCCAAGGTGGTGGTTAGAAAGTTTTAATATGCCGCTTTCGGATCAAAGCTACAATCTTAAAAAAACACGCGCTCTTACCTTTGGGGCTTCTCGACACGGTCCAATGAACTTGGTAACTAACGTTAAGGTTAGTCAGTTACAACTAAATGGGTTTAAATGGCCTGTCATTTACGCATACATTGTTATATTGGTTGTTGGTTGGCTTGTATATGCTGTTTGGGCCCTGCGTGGTTTTGTTCGCCGTATTCGCCAGAATACATTACCTAGTCATGTTGGCCTGCCACAAGCTGTGGAATTACTGCCTTACAGAGCGAAGGAAAAACAGCAGCTCATTACATTTTTAGATGCCCAGTACCGCAATGGCGAACTTAGCTTAGCGTACACTGCAAGTACTTTGGGGATTAATAGAAATAAAGTGAATGATATTTTAAAACAGGAATTTGGCCAAACCTTCAGCAGTTATTTAAACTGGTTGCGTTTAGACGAAGCCGCTAGATTGCTAAGCAGTAATGATAATGTCAACATTTCGGAAGTGGCCTTGTATGTTGGTTACAAAAATGTGTCGTATTTCAATAGGCTATTTAAAGAAACCTATCAGTGCACGCCAAAAGTGTATAAAACTAAACATATAAAAGCTCAGTCGACTATTTCACAGCTTTAGTTGGTTCCCATAAATGTAAACGAATTGGCACGTTATACATATTTTACTCCGCTTAATTATTGTTGCGTCATTTAATAAATGTTCTAAGCGCAAGAATGCTCCATGGCTAAACGTTAGCTAGCAAAATTAACATCAATTTTTATACATTTCGCACACCATAAGTATTTTATACAAAATATTAAGATCTTCGAATGCCCTCTCTCTAGCCTGCTCAATACCAAGCTCAGTTCATGTTGCTTGGCTAAGTGTAAAGGTACTGTTGCTCGCCAAATACGGGTTGCTCATTTAATTCATCCCGTTGGCGGCGTTACTCAAACTATAGCGTGTGATCACAAACTACTTTACCGAGTGGAAATTGCACATTTTTGGGTAAGTGACTTTTATGCTGGACAAATCCATATAAAAATATAAGGAGTCATCATGTTGCGAAGCACCCAATCAACACCCATTGTTAAGCGAAAGATTTCTGCCTATGTAGGTTGGGGTCTGTGCGTGTTACTTAGCGTCTGCACGGCCTCGATCTCTTGGGCAGGTAACCCTATTGTGTCTCATGTATATACCGCAGACCCTGCTGCACGGGTAATAAACGGAAGAGCCTATGTAATGGTTACCCACGATCAGGATAACCAAAATGATTACGGTGGTTTGATTGATTACTACCTGTTCTCATCGGACGATATGGTTAATTGGCAAGATCACGGTATTGTGTGGAATTCTCGAACAGACAGTAGTTGGGCCAGTCTTGCTTACGCCCCAGATTTTATCGAGCGCAATGGAAAGTACTACCTGTACTTTCCCAACGGCGCAAACTCTATTGGTGTCGCTGTGGCCGATAGCCCTGAGGGCCCCTATACTGATCCACTCGGTAGGCCGCTGGTTGACCGCAATACCCCCAATGCCAATGTTGACTGGCTGTTCGATCCCGGTGTATTTATTGATGACGACGGACAAGCCTTTTTGTACTTTGGTGGAGGCGCTGATGGAACCGCGCGCGTTATTCGTTTAAATAACGACATGATAAGTACCAGTGGTGCAGCCATAAGTATTGACGTACCTAACTTCTTTGAAGCGCTATACATGCATAAGCGCAACGGCATTTACTACTTATCCTACTCGACCAACCCCAGCGCGGGGATGAGCATAGATTACATGACGAGTAATAACCCTACCTCAGGGTTCACCCATCGCGGCACCATTTTGCCCAACCCTTGGGAAAATAATTCCAATAACAACCACCAGTCAATTATTGAATTTAATAACGAATGGTACATTTTTTACCACAATAGAGCTGTCGCAAATACGCGGGGCGATAGTACCTTTTCCCGCTCTATTAACGTGGATCGTCTTTACTACAATTCCGACGGCAGTATTCGAGAAGTAAATGCCAGTTCAATAGGTGTACCCGCGGTACGTAATGTTAATGCTTTTTCCATAAACCAAGCAGAAACATTCGATCAAGAAGGTGGCATAGAAACTGAGCCGTCTTCTGAAGGTACCTTGAATATTCAGATGGGCCCAGGAGATTGGGTAAAAGTTGCTAACGTCGATTTTGGTAACGGCGCCACACAATTTAACGCTCGAGTTGCTAGCGCAATCGATAATTCAAAGCTGGAAATTATTTTAGGCAGTCTCAGTAATACCCCGCATGCCTCGCTCGAAATTACCAACACAGGCGGGTGGCAAAATTGGCAAACACAAAGCACAAGTTTTAATGCAATAACTGGTGTTCACGATGTATACCTGCGCGGTACTTCTGGGCACAACCTAAATTGGTTTGAATTTGAAGGCGAAAATAATGGAGGAAGCAGTCAGCTAACGGTTGAGTTGGAAGACTTGGCTTCGCAATCTCTTTTTGCTCCCCTTAGCGTACGCTCCGATAACATGGCTAATAACGGCGCTTACATTGAATGGAGTAATGATGGGAGCAATCAGATTCTCAGTGTGGCCAGCGAGCAATCGCAAGGCCAAATCAGTGTCCCATTTACTCTATCGCAAGCTTCCGATGTCGAATTTAACGTACGCGTGAATCTTGCTAATGGCAATGATGATTCGTTTTATTACAAGCTAAACAGTAATAGCTGGCAGACTTTTAATAATCAAGCTACCACTGGTTGGCAGGTGCTCACGCCCAACACCTTCACTGGTCTTAGCCCTGGGAATCACATTCTTACTCTACTTCGGCGTGAAGATGGCGCCAAATTAGATACCCTCACGTTGGTAGCCTCCGCGGGCAGTATTCAAACCAATAACAGCTCATCAAGTTCTACCTCCAGCAGTAGTTCAACGACTAGCTCAAGTTCAACCAGCTCGAGTAGTTCCTCTGGCGCCGCGCCAACTGGTAACGTTACTTACTCTATAAATGTTACTAACGACTGGCAAAGTGGTTATTGTGCGGAGCTTACCGTTACCAATAACACGAACAACGCTCTGCAGTGGCAAGCTAGTGTTTCTATGAGCGATAGTGTCGACAGTATGTGGAATGCTAGCTGGTCGCAGAGCGGGAACATACTTAACGTAAGCGGGGTAGAGTGGAATAATACGTTGCAAGCAGGGCAAAGCCAGAGTGGCATAGGATTTTGTGCTACACGTGCCAGCTCGTCTTCCTCCAGCTCTACAACAAGTTCTACTTCCGGTTCCACATCAAGCTCTAGTTCATCGGGAGGCTATACCGTTCCGAGTAATAATTTCGCAGTCAATGGTGGTGTAGAAAACAACCTGCAGAGCTGGGGCGCAACGGCGGGTTCAGTAACACGTTCTACTGAACAACGTTATAGCGGAAACGCAAGCGCGCGTATAACAAATCGAGCAGAAAACTGGCACGGTTTGACGTTCAGTGTTGGTGAGCTTACGCAAGGCAACCTGTACGAAGTTGCGGTGTGGGTAAAACTTGCGGCAGGCAGTGCGGACACACCTATTACGCTTACCGCCAAACGACAAAATGATAGCGACGATTCCACTTATAACGAATATACCGGCATAGTCACGACCATTGCTAACGATTCTGAATGGGTGCTGCTGCACGGGCAATACACTCAAACTGGCACAGCGTTTGAGCATTTTATTATCGAGTCAGAAAGCGATAGCGTAAGTTTTTATGCCGATGAGTTTTCTATTGGTGGAGAGGTCACGCCCAAAAACGAAGTGGGATTTTTTGTGGGTAACATTACCACTAATGGCAATGTGCGCAATGATTTTACTCAGTACTGGGATCAACTAACACCAGAAAATGAAGGAAAGTGGGGTTCGGTAGAACGCACTCGTGATGTGTATGATTGGAGTGGACTAGACAGAGCCTATAACTACGCCAAACAAAATAATATTCCGTTTAAACAGCATACTATGGTGTGGGGTAGCCAACAGCCCAACTGGATTGATTCGCTCAGCCCAGCAGAACAGGCTGCAGAGATAGAGGAGTGGATAAGAGATTATTGTGCGCGCTATCCTGATACTGAAATGATTGATGTGGTAAACGAAGCAACGCTGGGCCATGCTCCTGCTAACTACGCGGCGAGTGCGTTTGGCAATAATTGGATCATTCGTTCGTTCGAGCTTACTCGTCAATATTGTCCTAACAGCATTTTAATATTGAACGATTACAATGTTTTAAGTTGGAACACTCAAGAGTTTATCCAGATGGCTACTCCGGCTGTCAATGCAGGCGTTGTAGATGCAATTGGATTACAAGCACACGGCTTAGCGGATTGGTCTTTAAGTGATTTAGAAACCAAACTAAACCAGGTTGCGGCATTGGGTTTACCCATTTATATATCCGAATACGATATAGAAAAAACTAACGACCAAGAACAGCTGCGCGTAATGCAAACTCAGTTCCCGCTGTTTTATAACCATCCATCGGTGAAAGGCATTACTATTTGGGGGTATGTTGTTGGGGCTACTTGGCGCGATGGGACGGGATTGTTGCACAGTAACGGAACACCCAGACCGGCACTTACTTGGTTAATGGATTACTTGAATAGATAGTGGGTTATTGACTGCAATAAGAATTGTTAGATAAATACTTTTTGTGGGCGCGTTTGCGTCCACTTTTATGGAAGCTACATTTAAACTTTTCAGTCTGATTAAATAACGCGGATTCAAATTCGAGGTGCATCACCTAATCAGGTATAAATAAGCAAAACATAAATAATCAAATAATCAAGACAGGCAATAGTTAAAGAAGTAATAGCTATTGCCTGTTTTTTTTATTCCTGTTAGTTTGATTTTTATTTTATTGGAAAATGGAATGTCTGATACGCCTAGATATTGGCATTCTTGATTGTTTTCTCAAATTTTAGGCGAGCGAAACTCTTGAAGTGCTGCTGTAGGGTTAAGATTGGGTTACACAAACAAGCTTCTAGCTAAGCTAATCCCCAGTGATTTTTTATAACCAAGATTTTCGGCTGCTAATCGAATAGCATTTTCAGAACCTGCAAAAGTCGAAACCCGTTTTTCAAATTTAGTGGTTAAAATTAACCACTAAATAGGCGCTATACCTGGCCGCGTAAGAATTTACGGTATATGCTGGCTAGTACTATCGCGTTTTTTTAACCGTATTGCACGCCCACTCCAATCTACTCATCCTAAATAATCGACTAGTTCAAAAGCTGGCCGTCTAGCTATGGTTGGTGTGTGGGTTATCCACAGAAGGGTAGAGGATTTTAGGTGTAATCTAAGCACTCTGCGCGAAGTTTTTTAGAAGTAGGTGACGCAATAATCAAAAGGGATACTAGCTATAGATGGGCCGTGATGTTATTCCTCCCTGGCTGTAGATGTTGTATCACGAGGTAGACAACCTAATGTTGTTGAGGTTATGATGTATTATATCATTAAGTGGTGAGCAAGTTTCAATCATTTTCCCTCGAAGCTTGTTTAGCCACTTTCAGCCCTTAATCTGGAGTAATTTGTGAAAATCTCGTTCAATCGGACGACGCGTTGGTGTGTCTCAAGTTTTGTAACTTTACTGCTTTCCCCTACTATTTCTTACGCCGAAGATGCCGAGCTTAAGCCGGTTGAAAATATTACGGTGATTGGTAATCGCCAAGCGTATCAGGGGGATTTCACTGTACTCGAAACGCCGCAAGCAGAATTGGTAATTAGTGAAGAAGTACTTAAGAGCGCGGGCGTAGTAGATCTTGTTCAAGCGCTGGATTTATCGGCATCAGTCGCTCGGCAAAATAACTTTGGTGGCCTTTGGAACAGTTTTGCAATTCGCGGATTTGTTGGCGACGAAAACCTACCCAGTAATTATTTGGTTAATGGGTTTAATGCGGGGCGAGGCTTTGGTGGCCCGCGTGATTTATCGGGGATTGAGTCGGTAGAGGTATTGAAAGGTCCACGTGCAGCTTTGTTTGGGCGCGGAGAGCCCGGTGGCACCATCAATTTAGTAACCAAGCGACCGACTTTTGAGCGTGATGGCGAAATAGTTTTATCTGCCGGAAGCTTTAACACATACCGTACCGATGTGGATTGGACTTCCCCAGTTTCTGACATGGTCGCAGTTCGTTTAGTCGGTTTTTATGAAGATGCCGAAAGCTATCGCGATACGGTTGAAACCTCCAAATACGGATTAAATCCGTCGGTAGCGATTTTATTTAGTGATCAAACAAAATTGAACTACGAGCTCGAATACACTCAGCAGGAAATTCCATTCGATCGCGGCGTGGTGGCGATGAATAACGAGCTGGGGGTAATACCTGAAAGCCGCTTTTTAGGCGAGCCGAGCTATGGCCCAATTGAAACCGGCGTGCTGGGCCATCAGTTGGAATTTCAGCGAAACCTAAATGATGATTGGACTGCGCTGGTTGGATTTAATTATCGCGCAACCTCGCTTGAAGGCCTCGCTTCCGAAAATGGATTTGCTGTACCCGCAGAGGATGGTACTTTTGCGCGCTTTAGTCGCAGTCGAGATTACGATGCGGTCTATCAGGTATTTAGAGCGGAATTAAATGGTAGTTTTAATACCGGCAATATCGTGCACCGTGTAATTGTTGGTGTTGATGCGGATACGTTTGAAAATGATCAATATTCGCTACGCGACAGATCCACCGATCAAAGTATCAATATCTTTAATCCTGTTTATGGTCAGTCACCAGCAGACGAGCTAGAGCTGGCTGATAATATCGATCGAGTTGAAACCCAAGAATCATCTGGTTTGTTTATTCAGGATCAAATTAGCCTCACCGATAACCTTGATGTGCGCGTTGGTGTGCGTATTGATGATTATCAACAAAAACTCGTGAACCGTCTAAACGACGGTGTTTCGGAATATTCTAAAACGCAGGCCAGCCCACAGTTTGGGGTGGTATATAAAAGCTCAGAGGTGCTTTCATTTTACGTGGTGTATGGCGAAAATTTCCGGCCGCTATCTGGGGCTACGGATGAAAACGGCTTGGAGCCGAATTTATCTGAATCAACGGAGCTTGGGCTTAAGTTTGCACTGAACGATGGCGACTTGCAGGGCAATATTGCGATATTCGATGTTAAGCAATCCAATATTGCGACCTTGGATGCAGACTATAATCCAACCGCCGTGGGTGAAGCGGGCAGTCAAGGCATAGAATTCGACCTAACAGGTAGCCTTACTGACTCCTTAAGTGTATGGGTGTCTTACGCTTACACTGAAACCGAAACTAAAAACGATTTTACCGATGCCGTTGGCTGGGCCTCTATACCTGCGGGCTCAGATTTACTGAACGTACCTGATCATCAGCTAAGCACTCAACTGGTTCAGAAAACAGAGCTTGCCGGTAAGCCGGTTAAATTAATCGCTGGTGTACTATATGTGGGTGATCGCAGTGGTGAATTTGGTAATCCTGCATTTAATTTGCCAAGCTACACCACTGCTCGCGTTGCTGCACAGTACGAAATTAGCGAGCAGATTGAATTCAGCTTTGAGATTAATAATTTATTCGACAAAAGCTACTATGCCAATTCCTATGGCCCAACCTGGGTAATGCCCGGTGCGCCGCGTAACTTCCGATTATCTACCCGTTTCCGTTTTTAATATGACTATTTTACAAGCCGAATCACTTAATATTATGCGTTCAGGAAAGCAGGTGCTTAACGGCATTTCTTTTCAAGTTGCCGCCGGTGAGGTATATGCCTTACTCGGTGGCAATGGCGCCGGTAAATCCACCACCTTACTCAGCTTTTTAGGGTTTTTATCTCCTACGAGCGGCAGTGTTTCCGTTAATAATCAAGATGTATATAAAGATGTAGCTAGCGCCCGAAAAGCGATGGCATATCTGCCGGAGTCTGCGTCGTTATACGAGCACTTAAATGCCTATGAAAATATTGATTACTTTATGCAGTTGGCTGGCGGGGCAGTTAATCGCGCAGATATAGAAACCGCGCTCGAGCGTGTATCGCTAGCGCAAGGAGCACGGCAGAACAAACTACGCGGTTACTCGAAAGGCATGCGTCAAAAAGTCGCGATTGCATTAGCAATATTGCGCGATAGCAGCATATTGCTATTAGACGAGCCTACTTCGGGTTTAGATCCTAGCGCCATTGATGAATTCCATCAGCTGGTGCGGGATCTGGCGGACAGCGGTAAAGCCGTACTGATGGTAACCCATGATGTATACGGTGCCTGTCAGGTAGCGGATAAAATTGGCTTACTGCACAGTGGCTTGTTAGTCGGGGAGTTTGTGGCCGAACATGCTCGGATTGATACCGAGACGGTCCACAAAGCGTTTGCTTCCACTGTTGATCATGCATCATCTGTAAGGTCAGCAATGTTGGAGCAAGGCTAATGAAACAACTAATGCTTATCGCTCATGATGAATGGCGATATTGGTGTCGGTCACAGGTTGTGCTCGTTGCTACTTTGATTTTTCTAGCACTGATTCTAGCAACAAATTTTATCTCTGCAGCGCGTTTGAGCTCAGAAAGCGAGACTAGAACGCAGCATCAGAGTGAAGCTGAGCAAGCCTTTCTGGCGCAGCCCGATCGGCATCCACATAGAATGGTGCATTACGGTCACTACCTGTTTCGCACACCCGTACCGCTATCCCTCTTCGATCCGGGGTTGGATGCGATTACAGGTCAGGCCATTTTTTTAGAAGGGCATAGGCAAAATTCACTAACGTTTTCAGAGGCGGGCGCGAGTGCAGATTTCGGTGGTTTATCGTGGTTAAGTCCTGCACTTATGTACCAACTCTTCGCACCTTTAATGATTGTGTTGTTGGGGCACAGCGCGCTAGTGCGAGAGCGCGAAGCGTCAGTACTTTCGCCAATATTGGCGCTAGGAGTTAGCGGGCGCAAACTAATGGCTGGTAAAGCGGTGGCGTTAACTTTTTTCACCACACTTTTACTTGTTCCACTGATCATCGGAGCCTTGCTGGCTTATTTTCAAGGTGAACGCTTAGGTGCTTTGTTGGCGTTAATTGCCGTTTACTTTTTTTATTGCCTAGTGTGGGTCGTGTTGACCTTGTTGGTATCAACACTGGTTAAGCGGCGCTCGGAAGTGCTGATTGTGATGCTCTCATTTTGGTGTGTAGTTTCACTGGTGTTACCAGCACTCGCAGTGAATATTGTAAGTAGTTATAAAGCTAGCGCAGGAAAAATCGAGTCCGACTTGGCTATGCAACGCGACATTGAAAAACTAGGTAATGGCCACAACGCGAATGATCCGGCTTTTTTAAAGCTGCGTTCAGATTTGCTAGAACAACACAATGTAGATCATGTTGAAGACCTACCGGTGAACTTTAGAGGCATAGTCGCTTTAGAAGGTGAGCGAAAACTCACCGAACTATTAAACCAATATGCCGAAGCGCGCATGCAAGCTGAGCAGGAGCAAGAGCGCAGCCTCGCAAAATATGGGTTTATCTCACCGGTACTGGCGGTCACCTTTGCATCTAGGGCTATCGCCGCTACGGATCTGGCGCACTATCATCGCTTTCAGCGAGAAGCCGAAGCACTGCGCTTTGATTTTGTTCAAGGCTTAAATCGTGCGCACGCCGAGAAGCTCTCGTATCAACTGGATATCCATCGTTATAAAGATGAAGCCTCGGCGCAGCGCGCGCGCGTGGATGCAAGTAATTGGCAAGTGCTCAATAGCTACGAATTTATTGCCGCCGACTCGAGCCAGAGATTAGCCCGCGCTGCATCATCCCTTTTAAATTTATTTTTGTGGCTGCTGATCTCGATGGTCGCGCTTGTTTGGCGGAGTGGAAGCATTAAACCATGAATAAAATAAATGGCCTTAAACGTGAAATTAAATTTCTAGCACGGGACCGCATTATTTGGTTATGGCTGGCCTTAGTGTTTTGCTTGTCATCCGCGGCTGTTGGTTTCGGTTTGGCCGAAATAGCGGTACAAAATAAGACGATAGAACAGCTTATTCAAGCAGATAAAACCGATCGTGCTCTACAACATAGCAAAAAAAGTGATTGGGGCAGCGCCGCTTATTACGGCTTGCATTTAACCTACGATGCCCCCTCCGACTTTGCTTTTGCCGCGCTTGGCATGCGCGATACTCAGCCGTGGAAGCACCGGGTTAAAATGCTCGCTTTGGAGGGGCAGGTATACGAGCGAGATGTTGGCAACCCCAGTGTAGCTATACTGGGGCGATTTGATTTTGCATTTTTCGCCGCTTTTGTATTCCCGCTTGTACTGATGGTTTTGCTCTATGATCTTCGTGCACACGAGCGCAGCGCTGGGCGTATTAATTTGATTGAAGCAACGGTCGCGCAGCCGCGCCTATTCTGGTTGCAGCGCGCCAGTATAAGAACGCTAGCGGTGTTGTTGTGTTTAATCGTCCCTTTGATTATTGGCGGGCTTATTGCGGAAGTCTCGGCACTCAAGTTGGTACTGGCATGCCTTGCTGTTATTGCTTACGGGGTGTTTTGGGGGCTGGTGTGCTTTTGGTTTTCGGCGTGGCGTAAACAAGGCCAGCTAATTCTGATATCGTTGATTGCACTTTGGGTGATGACTGCGGTACTTATTCCAAGCGCAGCGCGGCTAGCAATTGATAGAGCTGTGCCTGTTCCAGATGGTGCAGACATACTCATGCTACAGCGCGAAACAGTGAATGACGCCTGGGACTTGCCCAGAAAAATGACAATGGATGCTTTTTTCGAGCGCCACCCACAGTGGGCTGATTACCAGCCTGTGGAAAGCTCGTTCGAATGGCAGTGGTATTACGCATTTCAGCAGGTGGGAGACCAGAGAGCGGAGCCGTTAGCGATGGCCTACCGTGAAGGTCGCAAACGCCGCGCCGAATTAGCGACATGGCTTTCCGTTTTTGCTCCGCCATCTTTGCTAGAGCAAACTCTGCAGGCTTTGGCGAATACCGACGCGCATGCCAGCCTAGAATATGAAGAGCGGGTGCGAGCATTTCATGCCGAGCTGCGCGCATTTTACTATCCTTTATTTTTTCGCAATGTGGCCTTTGATCGCGAACTGCTAGAAGATTTACCGAATTTTGATGTGCACTGACCGAGGTTTGCCTAATCAACACATAGGCCATGAACCATAGACCTTTTGTGCTTTGCTAGTTTTTACGAGCGGTGGAATACAGTGATTAGGGGGGGAATGGTTAGAGTGGGTGTCAGAGTTTTAATTCGCTAAAAACCATAAAATAAAATAAAAAAAGGAGCGCCGCGCGCTCCTTTTTAGTTTAACTACTTCAACTACATACGCGTATAGCTGTATATAGCGGCATCTTCGCTGCCTGGGTCAAATAAGCACTGAAAGCCCGTTTCGCTTACATTTAAAATGTGGCATTCGTAGGTGCTTAGGTCGTTGTTGTCCCATTCGCTGTCGCAGCTTTCGCGGTAGCGGTCGGAAGTGGCAGTCATAGACACTACAGAGCCAGCTTGTGTCCAGGTGTAGGCGCTTTCGTAGGTATTGCATTCGCCTTCGTTAGACTTTTCAGTTACCGAGCCTGTGCCGTCTGCGTTAATGGTTTCCACTCCTGCGGTTTCCCAATTACATGCGCCATCTAAATAAGCGAGTTGGTATTTGCCGGGTAGTTTTGTTGTGCTGGTGGTGGGTTTATCCATAGATGCTTCTGCATGGCCCACTAAGCCTTGGTTGTTTACATCGAAAGAAACTGCAAAGTCCATTTTTAAATTTTGCATCATGTGTTTCATTTCTTGTTGGGCAATACAGCCTTGGCCGCCGCCCTGTGCAAACATGCCATTGCTTTGTAGTTCTAAAAGCTCACCAAACCTGCGGTAGTTTAAGCCTATCGCGTATAGTCCATTTGGCGTAATTGCTTCTTGTTCTATTTTTGCTACTTCGGCTTCAGCTTTAGCACCGGCATACACCACTAAGTGTTTGCCTTTTATTGCTGCTTTAACTTCTATGCTTGGTGGCAACATGGGTACAGGTACTGGTACTGCGGTGCCGTCGGCAGGAATAACCAGCTCGTTAAGCCCTGGCACAGGAATCATGCTGGTTAAAGAGGCAAGTGTGCCGGGGTTTTCGGTTGCTACGCTAGCTAAGAAAGATAGCGAGCTAGGCATCATCATTTCGTCCATCTTAAAATCGTAAAACGAAACGCCTAAGCCTTTAACGCCTTGCGCCATACCCATCGCCATGGCGAGCATTGCTGGGCTGGTTTCTTTGGCTTTGTTTTGCATTTCTACTAATGCTTCACAGCTATAGGGCGCTTGAGTAAATTGGTTCCATAGTGCGGTAACAGCAGGCACTAATTGATCCATATTTACGCCAGCACTAAAGCTCATTAATTTGTCGGAAGCATTTAGTGTGTGCAACGGTAAGTGGCCGCGCATTTTACCCAGTTCGGTTTTTACCGACTCGTTAGTAAGCTCTAAAATAAAGTCGCCGGCGTTGTAGAGGGTGTTGCCTTTTATTTCTAGTGCGCTGTAGCCACTTACTAAACGCGGCATGCTCGCGGCTAGGCTTAGGTAGTCTGTACGACAAGCTTCCGTCACATCTGCTGCCAAGCCTGCTTTAGCATCTTCTGGCAAATAGCGTTGTAAATCTTTGCCAAAACTATTGGTTTCTGGTTTTAAAATGCCCTGCACTATGCGCTCTATGTGCACAAAGGTAACCATGGCATCGTTAAAGCCGTACTGTTTTTGAATATTCGCAATCTCGCCAGATGAAGCTAGGCTTTTAGCTGGCTTGCTTTGGCCTATGCGTTCTTTTTTAGTGGCTTCATCATCCGCGCCAATAAAAAAGGTAATGGCTAAATCGCTGCCTGCTACCGCTACAGCCAAATCAACTTGTAACGCTTCGTCGGCATCTGTAATGCGCCATACGCGCGCTTCGGCAGCGCCTATCGTTGCTTTGTTGTAGGTGAAGTTACTGTCGGCAACCGCTTTTTCGATCATTGCATCGAAGGCTGCTGGGTCGCTTAGGGTTAAGCGTGCTACGGGTACCGCACCGTGCAAATACAATGCATAGTTACCCGTGTTGGAAATGCCACCGGTTTTCTCTAATGCGGTTAAAGTACTGCCTTCGGTAGCCGCAATTTGACGCTGCAAAGATGCAAAGAATTGCGCAGCTGGGGTTTCACTGCCGCTTATTTCTTCTAGCATTTTTGCCCATTGAGCCATTTGAGTTGGCGTGGTGGGAATAATACTGTAATCCCGCATAAACTCTGCGAGCTCTTCACTGCTATTGCCGCCTACATAAAACGCGGTATCTGCGGGCACTGTGGCAAGCAAGTCACTTTTGCTAGCACCGCCGCCTGTTAGCGGAGCAAACTTCCATATAATTACGCCGCCAAGAGCCAGCGCTACGATTAGTATCCATTTAGTCATTCTATTCATCCTATAGAGGGTGGTTGGTGGTGCAACGCTGCAATCCGCACAAAGTATGTACTGCAGATGGAAGCAGGCGTCTTTTTTGTGTGCGCATAGAATAGGAGTTTGCAGCGTGCGTGTCCAAAAAATATTAGCGACGGCGTGTGACGCTTTTAAGTGGTTCTCAGTATTGATGGCAGTTACAGTCGGCTCTACACTCTAAGTTAGCAACTACTTACATATATTAAGGGGTAAAAAATGGATGAGATAACACTAAGTGTAAATTGGTTAGCCGTCGCGGTAGGCGCGTTTTTGTCTTTTTTAATGGGTTGGCTGTGGTTCTCTCCTAAGTTTTTAGGCAAACCTTGGGCCGCTGGGGTGGGCATAGACATAGAAGCCGCCGACAACAAACCGCCCGCAGCGGCAATGGTTACACAGTTGCTGGGCACCATTATGCTGGCGTGGCTAGTGGGTATTACAGCAGTGACCAGCTCGTTACTTACCCTGTTATTGGTGGTAATTACCTTTACATTGCTTTCTGCTAGCCAAGGTTTGTTTATTAAAAAATCGATAGCGGCCATTTTAATCGAGCAGGGCTATGTGGTTGCCATGGCGATAATAATGGTTGTGGTGCAGGGGGTGTTGTAGGTGAATAGTGCCTTTGTGTAGTAATTAATTTTTTGCTTGCGCGCTATACATGGTGGAAGGTACAAGTTTATTGGTAAGCGCGTCTGTTATTTTTAAGATGTCCTTATTTATAGATTTATTTGTGTGTAGCTTGTTATCAGATTAATTATTTACAAGGTTGGGGGCACTGCCCACCGTTGCATGGTGTAAATACAACGCGTATTAACGCTAAATGTATTTGGTTTTGTAGTTTATGCGTTGCCCAATAAAAAAGGCTTGGCAGTTTGCTGCCAAGCCTTTTGTTTTTAACCTAAAACCTTGTGGGTTTATGGGTTAGTTTTTTAAGCCATTATCAATCGCTCTAATCAGTTCGCCATCGGTGGTGTCGCCACTTAGCTCCCAGAAGAACGCGCCGCCTAGGCCTTGTTGTTTGGCGTAGTCCATTTTGCTATCGATGGTGGCTGGTGTGTCGTAGCCCCACCAGTTGCTTCCGCATTTGGCGTAAGCGGTGCCGGCAATTGTGCCGGTGGCTGGGCAGGTGTTTTTCAACACTTTGTAATCTTCAATGCCTTTTTCGTAGGTGCCAGGTGCTGCGCCGTTAGCGCTGCCGCCTGGGGCATCTTGCGTTACGTTGGTCCAGCCGCGGCCGTAAAAGCCTATGCCCAGTAAGATTTTCTCGGCAGGTACACCTTTGCTTTTAAGTACTTGGATACCGTGGTCAGAAGAGAATCCTTCTATTGGCATGCCTGGGTAGTTGTATAGCGGTGAGTGCGGTGCGGTTGGCCCTTGTGGGTTAAATGCGCCGAAGAAGTCGTAGGTCATTAGCATGTAAAAATCTAAGTACTGTGCTGCGCCACCGTAGTCGGCTGCATTTTGTTTAGATTCGCCAGCGCCAATGGCAGCGGTTACTAGTTTGTTGCCAAAACGATTGCGCAATGCTTGCATGAGTACGCGGTAGCCATCGTAGCCGCTATTATCACAGCTTAGGCCGCAGTCGTTGGGGTATTCCCAGTCGATGTCGATGCCGTCGAAAACGTCTGCCCAGCGTGCGTCGAATACTAAGTCGTAACAGGAGTTGGCAAAGTGATCGGCATTCGCTGCTGCTTCGCCAAAACCGCCAGACCATGTCCAGCCACCGAAAGACCACACTATTTTAATTTGTGGGTGCATGGCTTTTAAGCGGCGTAGTTGACCGAAGTTACCGCGCAGTACACCGTCGTCCCAAGTATCGGCAACGCCATCTACACTGTCTGCTGCGCTGTAGGCTTTGTCGTATGCTGCGTAGGAATCGCCAATTTTACACTCGCCGTTTTGAACGTTGCCAAACGCGTAAACGATGTGAGTGAGTTTGTCGGCAGAGCCGCTGGTGTGAATGTTTTTAACGTGATAATTGCGGCCGTATACGCCCCACTCTGCGAAGTAGCCAATAATTTTATCGCCGTGTGTACCGCCGCCGGTATCGCCACTGATTGTAATGCTGTGGTTGGCGACGTTATTCGCGCCTTCGTTATCAACAACCGTTAGGCTAACGCTATAGCTACCTGCGCTGCTGTAGGTGTGGCTGGGGTTAGCTTGTTGACTGCTAGTGCCATCGCCAAAGTTCCAGCTGTAGCTAACTATGCTGCCGTCTGGGTCGTTACTGCCCGCGCTGGAAAAGTTCACACTAGCGCCTTCGCTAGCGCTGGATGGTGCACTAATGCTTGCAACAGGCTCTTGGTTTTCGCCATTACCAGTTACGTTAGCGGTGGTGAATGCGGTGGCGCTCGCGCCGTCGTCATCGGTTACGGTTAGGCTAACTTGGTAAGTGCCTTCATTCATGTAGCTGTGGCTTGGGTTTGCTTGGCTGCTGCTTGCGCCGTCGCCAAAGTTCCAACTGTAACTGGCAATTGTGCCGTCGCTGTCGGCAGAGCCATTGCTGCTAAAACTAATGCTTATACCAGCGCTACCAGAATATGGGCCGTTAGCATTGGCTGTAGGTGCTTGGTTGGTGTTGCCGTTGTCGTCGCATTCGCTCGTAAGTGACCACGCATCTTGCCAGTGTGCGCCAGTACCTGGGGCATAGGCCCATGCGGCAGATGAAGAGCACCAGCCCGCAATATTACACTGGTACAGGTTGCCGCCATTGGCAACGATATCGCCCGCAGCGTATTGGGTGCCCGCACTGTATTGCGGTGCTTGGCAATCGCCAGGGTCTCCGCCTTGGGTAACGCTTGCGCTTGTGGTGGCACTGCTGCTTGCGCCTTCGTTATCGGTAACGGTTAAGGTAACCGCGTAGGTGCCTTGGCTGCCATAGGTGTGGCTTGGGCTAGCTTGGTTGCTGCTGTTACCGTCGCCAAAGGTCCAGTTGTAGCTGGCAATATTGCCGTCGCTATCGCTAGAGCCTGCAGAGCTAAACGCTATGGCGGCGCCAAGTTGCGCGGCGTAGGGGCCGTTGGCATTTGCGCTGGGCGCTTGGTTGGTGTTGCCGCCACCGTCGCCATCGCAGTTGCCTAGGTTCGTCCACTCTTGCCAAGGGCCAGAATGTGAAGCGGGGTTTTGGTTTTGTGTCCACCAGTTGGCTTTGTAAGCCACGTTACTGTGTTGCACAACGGTAGAGCCGGCATAGGCAGACGATGCGTTCCATGTGGCAAGGCCATCGCAGTCGTAAGCGTAGGCCACATGCGCACTTAGCATGGCGCCAGTGGCTAATGTGAGTTTAGCTATAGGGTTCATAATAGAGTCCAATTTGTACGTAGGTTGGAGCTTGGTGGGAAGACAGCTCGACAAAGCCCACTGAGCAGAGGTCGTTTTTTGTGTCACAAACTGCGCTGGGCGCGACTACAACGTGACTATTATTTTTATAAACACTGGCTTATTGGTTTCGTACTCGAGCTGACTGATTGAGCGAGAAGCCAAAAGACAACGTTGTCAAATATAGTCCTGCTAATTGCGTCGCTGGTCAATACATGAACGTAGAATTGTTGAATTGATCGTATTTTGATCCAAATAGTGTGATGTGCGTCACATAAATATCGCTTAAATCCACCGTTTTAACCGCTACCTACCCGTTAACGCGCATTGTTTTGTGCGACAAAAGTTTGTTTGGTGTGCAAGGGTTGGAGGTGTTTGATTGTGCGGGGGTCTATAGGGTAGTGCTGTTTTTAGCTGCAATTAGTGCTTTTTGCGTTTGGAATAAACTGTTATAAATTACGCCAGCTTGATTAATAAATGCTCGCAATGCATGCGTTAAGCCGGTTGTAGAGCAAGCTAAAACAGGAAGCGGCGCACCTATTGTGTGCCCAAATAACAATAAACCCCAACGGAGATGGATATGAATAGCCTGCCTCTTTACCCCGCCAGCCCTAGCGGCGTACCTCAGGAATTAACCAAAGCCAAAGCCAGTTATAAGCGCCAAGCCATGTATGCCATGGCGGGCTTGTTGGTATTTATGCTGTTGTATATTGCGTTAATGGTGAGCTTTGGTTTTATTAGTTACCAAGGCTTCTTGGCGCTAAGTAGTGTGTTCGATCTGGTTACCCTATTTATTAGCGTTGTTTCGCTAATGCTTGCTGTGTTTATGGCAAAATCGCTGTTTGCTGTGCGCAAATCTGGCGACCCGCGCGGTATAGAAGTTACTGCCGAGCAAGAGCCAAAATTATTTGAATTTTTAAATACACTCGCCGATGAAGTGGGCGCGCCTAAACCGCACCGTGTATTTCTTACCCCAGAAGTAAACGCCGCAGTGTTTTACGATTTATCGCTGTGGAATTTACTTTTTCCCTCTAAGAAAAATTTAATTGTTGGCTTGGGTTTGGTTAATGTCTTAAACCTTGGCGAATTTAAAGCTGTGCTCGCCCACGAATTTGGGCATTTTGCACAGGGCTCGATGATGGTGGGGCGCTGGGTGTATATAGCGCAACAAATTATTGGCCATATGGTGGCTACCCGCGACTGGTTAGATAAAACCGTAAGTTTTATTTCGCGCATTGATTTACGTATAGCCTGGGTTGGGTGGTTGTTGTCGTTGGTAATGTGGGCCATGCGCAGTGTAGTGGATACCCTGTTTCGCGTGGTAATTATTGCCGAGCGCGCGCTTAGCCGCGAAATGGAATTTAATGCCGATTTAGTGGCGGTAAGCGTAACCGGTAGTGATGCGCTGGTGAATGCACTACACAAATTGCAAGCTGCCGATCACGCTTGGCAAACGGCATTGAACATAGCCGGCCGCGAAGCTGGCTCGGGTAAATTAGTAGACGATTTATTTTTGGCGCAACAAGAAGCCATTAACCAATTGCGCAGAGTTATGGCCGACGATACCTATGGGGCTACACCAGAATTACCGGCAGAAAACCTGCGCCCTGCGCACCGCGTGTTTGATGCCGATTCTGCGCGGCCACCGCAAATGTGGGCAACACACCCTGCAAACCGCGACCGAGAAGATAATGCCAAAAGCGTATATGTACCCGCCGAAATAGATTCTCGTTCTGCGTGGTTAGTGTTTAGCGATGCGCAGGCCATAAGAAATAAAGTAAGTGTAGATATTTTTAACACCGAAAAAGCCAAAGAGTGGGAAAAAACCTGCCCACAGCAAGCTGTACAAGCGCGCTTTAGTCGCGCTTCGTATTCGCCGGAATATCGCGGTACGTATTTGAATCGCAGTTGGGCTAGAAATTTTGAATCGGCGGAAGAAATTTTTTCCTTTGGTTCTGAGAAGGCTAGCGCGAAAGAATCCTTGGCCGATATTTACCCGCAATCTCTGCGCGACGATTTAGAAGCCGCGCGCAGCTTAGATATAGAACGCTCCACCTTACAGGCATTGGCTTCGGGTGAGCTTAAACCTTCTGGGGGTATTATTCGGCACCGCGGAGAAGAGCTTAAAAAAGGGGATATTCCCAATGCAATTGCAGCCATTAGCAAAGAGCGCAAAGTGGTTGCCGACAGGTTGAAATTACATGATGCATGTTGCCGCCGCGCCCACCTGCAAGCCGCAAAAGAGCTGGGGCAAGATTGGGATGTTTATTTGCAAAGCTTGGTGGCGTTAGTGCATTGCACCGAACATTTAAGTGCAAAGGTCGAAGACGAACTTGCGTTTATGGTAAACACTTGGCAAGTAATAACAGCCGACGGCCAAATAGGCTTTTTTGAAAAACGCCGTATGCTTAAAGCCTGTAATGGTGTGCAGGCGGTAATGGAGGAAGTGTCGGTTGCCTTGGCTAAAATTACGCTGCCTGCGGCAATATTAGAAGAAATTGGCATTCACAGCTGGAGCAAAGAATGCCCCAAGTTTGAATTGGTGGATGTAAATAAAAAGAACTGGGGTCAGTGGTGCCCCGCCGCTGCAGAGCAAATGGAAAATATAAATCACGCGCTAAGTGTGCTGAATAATATTGCGCTCGAAACGCTTATTACTACCGAGGCAGAATTAAAACAGCATATTGAGCAGGGCACCCAGCCCAGCAAGGCGCCATACCCTGGGGCTGCGCCGCGCAATCATCCAAAATTAATGCCGGGTGACGAGCATGTGCTACAGCGCAAACTCGATTTGTGGAATCGCTTTCAGCTTGCGCACGGTTTAGCGCCAACCCTTGCGCGCTTGTTGGTATCTATGGGTATTGTTGGGGGTACTATATACAGCGGTGTGATGTTTATTTAGCAGTGTAGAAATTGAAACGAGCCGTTTAATAAAAAAGTTTGCGCGAAATGTAGCGAGCATGTTTCGCGCAAACGCAAATAGGCGGCAATAAAAACTGACTAGAACCCACCATCTTTAATTAACGTGCTATACCAAATTGCAGACTGTTTAGGTGTGCGTTTGCCTGTGGTGAAATCTACATGGTTTAAGCCAAAGCGTTTGGTGTAGCCTTCTTCCCATTCGTAGTTATCCATAAGTGTCCATGCAAAATAGCCTTTTAGTTTTACGCCGGCCTCTATTGCTTGGTGACACGCATCGATATAACCGCGGTAAAAATCTACGCGGCGTGTATCGTTAATGGCTATGTTTACGTCGTCTTCGTCGGGTAGGGCGCAGCCGTTTTCGGTAATGTAAATGTCGGGGTAGTTGTAGCGCTCGCTTAACCAGATTAATAATTTTTTACAGCCCCAGGGCACAATGCTCCACTCCATGTCGGTTTGTTCCCAGCTTGGGTCTTTGGAGAGGGTGACCATTTGGTCTTCCGATATGCCGCCGTTGCCGCGAATAGTATCTTCAACAACGTCACCTTCGTGGGTTTGTTCGGCAAGCATGGTGGTGTAGTGATTCAAACCAAAAAAGTCGCTAGAGTTTTTTATTAGCGCAATGTCTTCGTCGCTAAAGGTGGGTAAACGCTCACCCAAGCGCTCGCGCATGCTGGCTGGGTAGTCGCCCAAATAAATGGGGTCGGCAAACCAGCTTACAAAAAATTCTAGGGCGCGCTCGGCTGCTTTTTTATCTAATTCAGAATCGGTTTTGGGTTCGCGCCAGTCGCAATTGTTGGCTATGCCTATCATGCCTTTTTGTGTGGGCTGAAATTCGCGCCGGTAAATATCTACCATTTTGCCGTGTGCACGCAGCAAGTTGTGGGCGGCTATATAGGGTTCATCCTTAGATACGCGGCCAGGGGCTTTGCTGCCCATGCCGTGGCCAAGCATGGCACTGCACCAAGGTTCGTTTAGGGTAATCCAGTGGGTAACGCGGTCGCCAAAGCGCGCGAAACACAGCTTGGCGTAGTTGGCGAATTCGTCGGCGATGGCGGGGTTAAGTAGGCCGTCCATTTCCATTTGCAGTGCCAGAGGAAAGTCCCAGTGAAATAGGGTTACCCAAGGGGTAATGTCGTTTTTTATTAATTCGTCGATAAGGTTGTTGTAAAAGGCTACGCCTTTTTCGTTAACTTCGCCGCGCCCAGTAGGGAATATGCGCGACCAAGAAATAGAAAAGCGGTAAGCCTTTAGCCCCATCTCTTTCATTATGGCCACGTCTTCTTGCCAGCGGTTGTAGTGGTCGCAGGCTATGTCGGCGTTTTGGTTGTGGTAGGTTTTACCGGGAATGGAACTGAACGCATCCCAAATACTGGGGCCTCTGCCATCGGTGGTGGTGGCGCCTTCTACCTGATAGGCGGAACTGGCTGCTCCCCATACGAAATCTGGGTTAAAGGTTTTCATACTGCTTTGCTCTCTTGTGCTTACTTTAACGTGCTTAATCTTTACATCTACTGCGGGGGCGATGTGCTATTTACTTGATAGTTGGCGCAATGCGCCTTGGCTGTGCGCGGGTGCTGTTTACAGCTTAGCAGCCCGCCGCGGCCTTATTGTGCGGGGTTGTTTCTTTTTACCATTACATCGTTAACTATTTTGGTGGCGAGAATAATGGTGGCTAATACCAGTGTAATTATATTGGCTATAATCATGGCCAAATCTTGCTTGTATAAACCGTAAGCAAGCCACAAGCTAACGCCAATAGTGAATATACTGTACATGGCGAGCGACAAGGATGACGTATCTCGCGAGCGTATCACTTTGATTGCCTGCGGTAAAAACGAAATAGTTGTGCAGAATGCAGCGCAAAACCCCAATATATCTATACCGCTCATAACAATGCCTACTTCAATAATCGTTGACGAGTATGGGTTAACTATAGGGCGATACAGCGCTGGGCGCTATGTAAGATTCTATCAACTTTATGGTCAAAACTATCATTTCAATTCATAATCCTTAGTCTCTAGCCGCAAGAACTAGCCGTTAAAGATTCGCAATTGGCGATTGGGTAGGTGTATTTTGAAAAAGTGGAAGGATGTTTTGGATATTGGGCCGCAGTGTGTAGAGCGGTTTGTGGACCCTACGCGCACGCCCGAGTTGGTGGAGGCAGATATTCAGTTGGCAGGGGTATCGCGCCTTGAGGGGGCCTATAGAGTAGGGCACGTGGCTGCGGATATTCACACGGTGCTGTTTAGCGTTAATGGTCAAGGGGTGTTGCATACCGATGCCGGCAGCCAAGCTATAACTTCGCCCAGCGTAACAGTGTTGCCCGCTGGGTTGCCGTTTTTGTTCGAGTTGGATTCGGCCTCTTGGTCGACGGCATGGTTTTGTTTTTATAACACCCGCCAGTGGCGTGCATTGGCGAGTAGTGCTGCCAGTGTGGAGTACTGCGAGCAAGCGCTACAGGTGTACCATTTATTAAGCGTGCTCTACTACGAACCCGAGCCTTCGCTGCGCCTAAGCAGTATGCATTTGCTGAGCCATTATTTAAACGAAACCCTCACCCAGCCGCGCGTGGCGCGCGACGATTATCAGCGCGTGGATACGTTGTTTAGGCAAGTAGAAAACCAGTTGCATTTTAATTGGAGCATAGAGTATATGTGCGATTTGGTGCACTACTCGGCCCCCCATTTGCACCGCTTGTGTCGCCAGCGTTTTGGCCGCAGCCCAGTGCAGCAGGTAATTTATTTACGCATGGAGCGGGCAAAATATTTACTGCAGCATACGGATTGGTCTATTGCGCAAATTGGTGGGCAGGTGGGCTATACCGATGTGCTGAATTTTTCTAAACGCTTCAAAAAATCTCTAGGTCAAAGCCCAGGCCATTACCGAACACAATCGAGGGACAAACTCTAACGGCTAATCTTTAATCGCTAGTTTTTAGTTTCCAAATACTGGCGATTAGCAACTAGCGCTTAGCGTTTGAACCTACGCCTTAAGTAAAATGCCAATGGCTTGGTTGAGTTTAAATTCTAAGTCAGATTTTATGGTGAGGTAGTGGTTGATTTGCAGTTCGCCATTTTCGCTTATTTTGCCGGCGCAAAGGCTTAAGTCTATATCGGTAATGTATATGGGGTAGCGGTTGTTGTCGGCGCGGCGCGATAAAATAAATTGCGCGACCACTAGCTCTAGTTGCTCCCCAAAAGACACCGCCGAAAACTCTTGATCATCACAATAAAAATCGAACACCACGTTATCGTTAACAGGGTGGGCGATGGCTTTAACATCAAATAGCGCTGGGCTTGGTAGCTCAGTGGAAATACGTTTGCTTACGCAGCCGTATTGATTGGTTATATTTTTACTAAGCTCGTAAAAATGAATAGGAAAAATACCAAAGTCGCCGGAAAAAGCCGGGTTGGAGCGCGCTTCGCGGTTTATGGTTGCGCGTAAAAAACGGTGCAGCGATTTAAGCGGGTTGTGATCTTTGCAGCCGCGCAATAGGGTGTAGTGAATAGAGCCTTTTTCATCCACTACAAAAATTTCCATGCCTATATCAAAGCGGTGATAAAACACACTTACCGATTGCGCTTTGGTGTGGCTACAAATGGGGCGCAGTGGGTGCAAGTGCAGCGCGTTGCTGTCTAGTATTATGGGGCTGGGCTTGGTTTGCTCTTCGCCCAAATGCGCAAGCAGGGCGTTGGGGTTGGTGAAGGCGCGAGTAACTAACTTCATGCCGCTAAACTGCAAGCAGTAATAGTGGTTGCCCATTTCAAAAATATAGCGGCGGTTTGCGGCTTTTTTATCGGCGTAAAAGCAGTGCACTATTTCATTAAACCAATCTTTTACCCGCTGGCTAATGGTGTTCGAAAGCGTTTCGCCTACGCATTCTACGGTAAGTGCTGGCGGCAGGTGATGGGTGCCAGGCAGGCATAGCTGTAAGTATTCGTGCAGCGCGTCTAGCAGGGCTGTGTCTTTTTCAAAGCGGCGTGTGTTTATTTCATTCCAGCTGTTGCGAATAACAATGTCTACCGATACAACTAAGTTTTCGTCAAAGCCGCTGTAGCGCAAGGCATCCGAGCGGCTACTTAAACGCTGGTAGCCGTGATCTTGTAGTTGCGACATGGGGTGCTTGGCCACATTTATAAGTAACATGGCATCGCTGGGCACCGCCGATTGTTTAAAAGTTTCGTGGGGTAAGGACGACGTTGTTTGCGGCAGCCATTGTTGAAATAAATTAAGTAAGCGACGCAGTTCGTACTCGTTTATTTCTTCGCAGCCGGTTAAGTCGAAGCGGGTGCTGTTGTCGATCAACCCGTTGTAATAGCACCACAGCATAAGCTCCACCACACTGGGCGACGCTTTTATGGCTTCGCCGCCGGCATTGGGGGAGTCTTCATCAAAAGTAACGGCTGTCCACAGCGTGGTTTTTAAGGCTTCTTCGTATTCGCTGTGTAGGGCAATTAACGGTTCAGATAAATCGTGAGAGATGCCTGGGTTTATCCAGTCTATTTTACCGGGCCTGCGCTCGAAGGCGGCCTGTAATTTGCGGCCGAGTATATTCAGCTCGTCGGAGCTTATCGCGTGGGCCACGCCGCAGTTGTTGGCAAAGTCTAATAAAAAGCGGTAGCTGTGGTTTAGCTCGCTAACTAATTGGCTGCGCTCCATAGCCACTGTGTTGGTTTTCCAGCGTTTGCGTTTGTCTAGCAGGGCTATATCGGCCTCGCTCCACTCCCAATCTTTTACCAGTTGCTCCATAAGCACGCGCTGCCACGATTTAGTATTGCTGCGCGACGGGCGAGATAAGGGTTTGTTTACTTTAAAATAAAAACAGCGCCGCGCCAGCTCTAGGCGTTTGTACTGTTGTTTTTGTTGCAGGTAGCGTTCAATGCGGCGATAAATAATTAAGTAGCTGTCGAGGTTGTTAATATCCACTTCGCCGGCAAATACTTCGCGTTTAAAACTGAGCGAGAGCGGGTCGATATTGGGGTGCTCGCTTACGTAGGCTTCGAGCAGCAGAAGTTTTAAAACCGATTTGTAGGGCGATTCAATGGCTTTATAAAGTTGCCATATACCCGCGCCAATAAATTCGCCATCGGGAATGGTGGCAATGTCGCCAAAATCTAATACGAGGTTATCACTTAAAAAACGTTTGTCTAAAAGTGTGCTGCTGTAATTTTCGTAATCTTTTTCTGCGCGCGCCGGTACAAACCACCACAGCGGTATGCGGCCACCTAAAAAAATAGCAGAGCGATAAAACTCATCCAGTAAAAGTAGGCGCTGCGCGCTGCCGCTGCTTTCTTCGTTTAGCGCAGAGAGTGTGCCGCGTTTAAACTCTTCGTAATCCATAGTAAAAAAGTGCATTTCTAAGCGCAGGCTCATGGCCCATTCGCTTATTTTTGTGCACTTTTTCTCTAGCTCATCCACTGCCTGCTTGCTTAAGCCCGGCTTGTGGCACAGCCAAATATCCAAGTCGCTGCTTTCACTTTGGGCAATGGTGCCCACGCTGCCCATTACGTATATGCCGTATATGTCTTCTTCTAGACTGGGGTCGTAGCCTAGGGTAAAGCTGCGCGCTACGCGTCTGCCTAGCTGTAAAATATCTTTATCGGGTTTGAAATTGCAAAGCCGCGCCGGTGTGCTGCGCGAAACAAAGCCGGGCATCATGGGGTGGTTGGTGTGAAATAGCAGCGGCAGCGCATCTAGGCATAATTGCTGGTGCGAATTAAGCGCCGAACGCATGCGCTCTAATCGATCGGTATTTATCGATAAAAAGCGTTTGCGCAATAAAGTGAGGTTCTGTCTGTCTAGGCCGTCCTCAAGGGTTGTATCTGGAATGGCGCGCTGCCGGATCATTGGCTTGGCTCCTCCCGTGAAGTGGTTCCGCCTAAAGTGTGATCAACCTCTAAAGGTTAGCAGTGCAAACGCAACTCTGCAGCATAAAAAGCGCCGCTGCTTATGGGATGTTTTTATATAAAAGTGCAGATTTAGGCCCAGTTGCATTGCAAGCTGGGCGCAAATATTAAGCGAGGCTTAAATTGGGGAAGGTTTAGCGAATTAACTTTCTTTATCTGTTTTTACTATGCCCAGAGATATGTACTTTTGATCGAGCGCTTCTTTAACTTGTTTGGGCACAAATTTAGTTACATCGCCGCCAAGTGACGCAATTTCGCGCACAAGGGTAGATGAAATATAAGAGAGGTGTTCGGCTGGCGTTAAAAATAAGCTTTCCATTGCCGGTGCCAAAGCGCGATTCATATTGGCCAATTGGAATTCGTATTCAAAATCCGACACTGCGCGCAACCCCCGCACAACTCCGTAGGCTTGCTTCTCTTCTACTAAGTCTTTCAATAGGCAGTCAAAGCCGCACACTTCTATGTTGGGCAAATGGCTTAGCACATCTTCGGTAAGGGCAACCCGTTCGCTCATAGTAAACAGCGGGTTTTTTTTGCGGCTTTCGGCAATGGCGACAACGACATAGTCAAAAAGGTGCGCCGCACGCTCGACTAAATCGATATGTCCATTGGTAATGGGGTCGAAAGTACCTGGGTAAACCACGCGTTTCATAGTGGGAGCCTGTTCTCTAGGAGCGTTATCTCGCATTTTAGCCTCAGCTTATTCGCCTTGTCTTGCTTTCGCGCAAAAGCGATGTGTGATTGTTTGTTTATTAGCCTAATCGTTGTGCATAGTTGCAAAGTAGTGACTATTTGGCAGCAAAAGTTGCGGGCGCTAATCTCACGCGCCTTCTATTCGCTCTAGCAGACAGTAAGTTACCTGCCCCGAGGTTTTACTTTTACGCTCTTGCCAGCCATTGGGCAATGTTATTGCCGTGCGTTTGGGGTGTTCCACATAAATTAACCCGTGTTCACTTAGCCAAGGTGCTTGAGTTAGCGCTTTGAGGGTGTCGTCCCACAGGTTAAGGGCAAAAGGTGGGTCGATAAAGGCAATATCGTAGGGGGTGGCGGGGGGCTGCTTAAGCAGGTCGAGGGCGGCCATGCGTTTTAATACCCCGCCGTGCGGCTGTAATGTGGTTAGGTTTGTCTGTAGTTGCTGCTGTGCTTTGGCATCTAACTCGGTGAAAACCACTTCGCTGGCACCGCGCGATAGGGCCTCTAAACCCAGCGCACCGGTACCTGCAAATAGGTCTAAACAGCGTGCGTCGCTTATATCTAACTGCAGCCAATTAAACAGGGTTTCGCGTACGCGATCACCGGTGGGGCGCAGGCCATCCACTTCGGCAACGGGTAATTTGCGCCCGCGCCAATCGCCGGCAATGATGCGAATACTCGAACCCGCATTTTTTTGATTATTTTTACGCAAAAGCGTGTCCTCTAAATCCCTCAAAGCCAGCGCGAAATGGTAGGATATCGCCCGCTCATCAATTTACCTATTAGACCCAACTATGTTTTTTAGACGGAAAAAGAAATCTCAGGACGAAACCGCGGCCGCCAAGGACGCAGTCCAGCCCGCTATTGACGAAAATGCAGCCTCAGCAACCGGTGAACAGGCCCCTGCTGAGCAACCCGAAACGGGCGTGCCAACTGTAGAGCCTTCGCTGCCAAATAATGGCGAGCCAGAGCCTCAATCCGAAAAACTGGGTGTGTTTGCGCGCATTAAACGCGGTTTGTCGCGCACCAGCAACCAGTTTGCCAATGGTTTAAGTAATTTATTGCTTGGTAAAAAAGCCATAGACGATGAATTGCTCGAAGAAATCGAAACCCTGCTGCTAATGGCAGACGTGGGTATGGATGCAACAACCGACATTATTGAAGACCTGACTGACCGCGTTGCACGCAAGCAACTTAACGATTCTGAAGCGCTGTACGATGCACTGCGCGAGTCGCTGGCCAAGCTATTACAGCAGGTAGAAGTACCCTTCGATTTAGAGCAAAGCCATGCGCCATTGCCATCCCCCTACGTTATTTTGGTTGTTGGTGTGAATGGTGTGGGTAAAACCACCACCATTGGCAAACTGGCCAAGCGCTACCAAAACCAAGGTAAGTCAGTAATATTGGCCGCTGGTGATACATTCCGTGCAGCTGCAGTAGAGCAATTGCAAGTGTGGGGCGAGCGCAACAAAGTGCCGGTTATTGCTCAGCATTCTGGTGCAGATAGCGCCTCGGTAATTTTTGATGCGGTGCAATCGGCACAGGCGCGCGGCATTGATGTGCTTATAGCCGATACCGCCGGCCGCCTACACAACAAAAGCAACCTCATGGAAGAGCTGGCCAAGGTTAAGCGCGTAATGGGTAAGTTGGATAACACAGCCCCCCATGAAGTGTTGCTGGTGTTAGATGCCGGTACCGGCCAAAACGCCGTAAGCCAAGCAGACCACTTTAAAAAGGCTGCCGATGTAACGGGGTTAGTGCTTACTAAACTCGATGGCACCGCTAAAGGCGGTATTATTTTTGCGCTGAGTAAAAAGCACAATATTCCTGTGCGCTACATTGGCGTGGGCGAAAGCGTAGATGACCTGCAGCCGTTCGACGCCAAGAAATTTACCGAAGCATTGTTTTCAACTAGTGATTAGGGCGGTTAGTTATTCGCGTTAGTAAATGGCCAACCTTTCAACCCACAATTTAAAAAGTGTAAAACACGCAGGCGTGCAATGATCAGTTTTAGTCAGGTGAGCAAACGTTACCCTACCGGCCATGAGGCGTTAGGGGGTATTTCGTTTGATATCGAACCCGCTGAAATGGTGTTTTTAACCGGCCATTCAGGCGCCGGTAAAAGTACCCTTATGAAGCTGATAATGCTCATGGAGCGCGCTAGCACTGGCCAAGTGATTATTGGTGGTCGCAATCTCAACCGCATGCGCGCAAGCCAAATTCCTTTTCACCGCCGCCAAGTGGGGGTGGTGTTCCAAAACCATCAGCTTTTATTTGATCGCAGCGTATTCGAAAACGTTGCCTTGCCTTTGCAGGTAGCCGGTTTTCATTCCCGTGAAGTGGGCCGCCGCGTGCGCGCAGCACTAGATAAAGTCGGCCTACTCGATAAAGAAAAGCTCAACCCAATTACCTTATCTGGCGGTGAGCAGCAGCGTGTGGGTATTGCCCGCGCTGTGGTAAACAAGCCGCCATTGCTGTTGGCGGATGAGCCAACCGGCAACCTCGACCCCGCACTGTCTGCCGAAATTATGAAACTGTTCGCCCAATTTAATGCCGTGGGGGTGACGGTTATGATCGCCAGTCACGATTTGGCGCTGGTGCGTCGCCTGCGTAAGCGAGTGCTAACTTTGGCCAATGGTAGCTTGGTGCATGATGGGCTGCTGCCGGAGCCGCAAGTTGGAGGTGGCGTATGAGTCAGCGACCTCGCGCACCTAAAGCTAAAGGTGCTGTACCCGCACGCCCGGCAGCAACGGGCGGCGCGAAGCAAACCAAAACGAGCGTTAGCGATAAAAGCCGCAGCTATTGGATGCATCATCGTGCATCGCTTACCAGCAGTGTCACTCGCCTATTAGCCGCGCCGTTACAAACCCTAATGACCTCGCTTGTAGTGGCTATTGCCTTGGCGTTGCCAGCTACCTTGCTGCTTGCACTGAACAACTTTCAGCAGTTGGGCGACAACTGGGATGCCAACCCCAAGCTCTCTGTGTATATCAATATAAAGGCGCGCGAGCCGGCAATTGAAAGCCTTGTAAAAAACCTACAAAACCGAGCTGATGTAGCGCGGGTGGAATACTTTACCCCAGAGCAGGTGCTGGCCGATTTTCAGCTTAACTCTGGCTTTGGTGAAGCGCTTACCAGCCTAGACAATAACCCTCTGCCCGCAACCTTGGTTATTTCACCCAAGGCAACCGCAATGGACCCAAGCTCGCTGCGCATCCTAGCGGATGCTATTGCCAGCGAGGCGATTGTGGAAGAAGTGGTTTACGACATGGATTGGGTGCGTCGCCTGCGCGAAATAATGGTGTTAGGTGAAACCATAGTGCTCGCGTTAGCGTCCTTGCTAGGGTTAGGCGTACTATTGGCCATAGGTAACACGGTGCGGTTGGCCATTGAGAATCGTCGCGAAGAAATTTTAGTGAGTAAGCTGGTGGGCGGCACTAATGCCTTTGTTCGGCGCCCGTTTTTGTATACCGGGGGCTGTTACGGGTTATTGGGTGGTGTGCTGGCCGCATTTATTGTGGTTGTGGCGTATTGGGCTATATCTGGCTCCGTGTACCGCTTGGCGCAGCTCTATCAAAGCGACTTTCAGTTGGCGGGGTTGGGCTTTTCTGGCTTTTTAGCGCTAGCGGCTTTGGGCGCATTACTGGGTTGGCTGGGCGCGTGGCTGGCGGTAGCGAGACAGCTTTCGAAAATAGAGCCGAGCTAATTTATGCCTAAACGGTGATTCAATCGACGTTTTGGCTGCCTTTTAGGCAAAAAAATCACTGTTTAGCCTTGAAAAAACACATGCGGGTACGCATGTAGATAAGTCGTAAAGTGCGTGCTAGACTCTAGCGTGCTTTAAGCCCGACGAGGGCTTGCAGAAGAATTCGAGATGTTTATCGGACGGCAAATGCCGAACGTTTTACCGTTATAAATGTCCTATAAGGAGAGGCGCAGCCAAAGCAGCTGTGTCGCCTGAACTAATTTGGAGGTAATCCATGGGAACAAGTCTACAGCCTGCCTACATGATGGCACCCGGTCAGAATCTGAATGCTTATATTCAGACTGTAAACGGTGTTGCGGTGCTGACTGCCGAGGAAGAGAAAGCCTTAGCAGAAGACCTCTACTACCGTGATAATTTAGATGCTGCACGTAAAATGGTAATGGCGCACTTGCGCTTTGTTGTGCATATCGCTAAATCCTACTCTGGCTATGGTCTATCGCAATCTGACCTTATCCAAGAGGGCAACGTGGGCTTAATGAAGGCGGTAAAACGCTTCAACCCCGAAAAAGGCGTGCGTCTGGTATCGTTTGCGGTACATTGGATAAAAGCCGAAATACACGAATTTATATTGCGCAACTGGCGCATAGTTAAAATTGCTACCACCAAAGCGCAGCGCAAATTGTTCTTTAATCTACGCGGTCAGAAAAAGCGCTTAGCATGGTTAACTAACAGCGAAGCCGAAGCCGTAGCGCAAGATTTAAACGTAGATGTAAAACATGTGCGTGAAATGGAAGGTCGTTTAGCCTCATTCGATGCCACTTTCGACGCCGGTGCCGACGAAGACGACGATACTGCATATCAAGCGCCTGCCAATTACCTCGAAGATCGCCGTTACGACCCATCTACATTATTAGAAGATGAAGATTGGACCGAAAACAGCGTAAGCGGTTTAACCACAGCGCTAGAAAGCCTTGACGACCGCAGCCGCGATATTTTGCAACAGCGCTGGCTGAGCGACGACAAATCCACTTTGCACGATTTAGCCGCACAATACGGTGTTTCTGCCGAGCGTATTCGCCAGCTAGAAAAGAACGCAATGAAAAAAGTGAAAACCTATTTAGAGGCGTAACACTTACTTAGTTGTTACCCTAAAAAGCCGCATTTATTGCGGCTTTTTTTATATGCGAGCCAGCAGATTGGTGTTGATCGCCCGCTATGCGTATTAGCTAAAGGCCAAATTATGATTGCCAAGACCTACCTAATTGTTGCCGCTAGCATGGGCATGCTGAGTGTTATGTTGGGGGCCTTTGCCGCTCACGGGCTTAAAGCCAAGTTATCTGAAACGCTATTGCACGCATTTCAAACCGGTGTGCAGTATTTGTTTTTTCACGCTTTGGCATTGCTTGCCGTAGCGATTTTATTGCGCAGTATCACCTCGGTTTGGTTGCATGGTGCGGGCGCATTATTTATTGCTGGCGCGCTGCTTTTTAGTGGCAGCCTTTTTGGTTTAGCGCTTGGTGGGCCATCGTGGTTGGGGCCAGTAACCCCGATGGGTGGCCTGTGTTTTATTTTAGGGTGGGCAGCACTTATTGTTGCCGCAGTGAAGATTTAGTTAAAAATACAGTAAAGGGTTAGGCATGCAGCCGGAATTTAAAAAGAAATCCATCCGCAGTTTTGTAATTCGCGGTGGTCGAATGACCGAGGGGCAAAAAAATGCCTTCGATAAGTGGTGGCCGCACTATGGTGTAAGCCTGTTTGATGGCCCAATTAACCCTGCCGAGTTGTTTGGACGCAGTGCACCGTTGGTGTTGGAGATTGGTTTTGGTATGGGCGACTCGCTGGTGGATATGGCCATCGCCGACCCTGACAGCGATTTTATTGGCATCGAGGTTCACCCACCTGGTGTTGGTCGTCTAATCAATAGAGCTGGTACCGAAGGTGTGCCTAATTTGCGTTGCTATATGGCCGATGCCAACGACGTGCTCAGCGATTGCATTCCTGATGGTAGCTTAGACAGGCTGCAATTGTTCTTCCCCGACCCTTGGCATAAAAAGAAGCACAATAAGCGTCGCATAGTGCAGCCAGAGTTTGTAGAAAAAATTCGCGCTAAGCTAAAAATTGGTGGCCACTTTCATATGGCAACCGATTGGGAGGCTTATGCCGAACATATGATGGAAGTGATGACAGCTGCACCGGGTTATGAAAATATTGCCGGCGGTAGCGAGTTTGCCCCTCAGCCGAGCTATCGTCCTACAACCAAATTCGAGCGCAGAGGTGAAAACCTTGGCCACGGAGTATGGGATATTATTTTTAGCCGCAGCTTATAGCTGCGGTTTTTCTTTCTACTTATCAATAAAAAATAAATTTTCTGCACAGTGTTTATTGCGTAGCAAGTGTTTACTATGTTGTGCATAGATGCTTTGTAATATTAGTCACATGCACTTGTTTTATATTTTATTGTTTGTATTCTAGCGCAGTTGTGCGAATCACAAAAACTTCCTCAATATCGTAAACGCTTGCCTTTGTGGGTAGGCACTAGGAACGTGTTAATTTCTTTTGGAGAATGTCATGGAATTTGTTATGTCGAAAAAAATTATTGCCCCGTTGGCTGTGGCTATAGCGGCTATCACATCAGCGGCGGATGCTGCAGACGTACGTGAAGGTATAGAGTTGGGCGCTGGCATTTCGCGTTTCTCGTTTGCGGATGAGGAAGTAATGGAAGGTGATTTTGGTGGTAAAGTATTTGCCGGATACCGCTTCGCCAATCCTTGGAGCATAGAACTTAACTATGCGCGCGCAACGCCACAATTAGATTCTGGCGACGGCATTAAAATAGCGCAAACTTACGCTAGCGCGTTATACCACTTTAAAACCGATGAGAGCTACGAGCCGTATATTTCTGTTGGCGCAGGCCAGCTTACTTTCGACGGCATGGGTGTATCTGACGACAGTAGCTTGGTGGGTGTGGGCGCCGGTATTAAAGGTTATATTTCCGATCGCATTACCTTCCGCCCAGACTTTTTTATTGCTAGTGCTCAAGAGCTAGAAAAACCGCATTTGCTTTCTAGTATTACTTTTAGCTACTTTTTCGGCAATGTGTCTTCATCTGCTGCGCCAAGTTCAGCTAAAACGGTTGCAGCAGCAAAAATGGTAGATAGCGATAAAGACGGCGTGCAAGACGGCAACGATGCCTGCCCAAATACTCCGGCAGGTGTAAAAGTAAATGCTAAAGGTTGCGCGCTGGATAGCGACCAAGACGGCGTGGCAGACCACAAAGACAGCTGCCCAAATACAGCTATGCACTTAAAGGTAGACGCTAAAGGTTGCCCGGTTCAATTGAGCGAATCTGTTTCTATTGATTTAAAAGTTAATTTCGATTCCAACAGCAGTGTTGTTAAGCCAGAATATTTTGCTGAAATCCGCAAAGTAGCCGACTTTATGGCGCAGTACGAAAACTCTGTGGTTGTTATTGAAGGGCACACAGATACACGCGGTGCCGCAGCTTACAATAAATCACTTTCTCAAAAACGTGCAGATGCAGTTGCTGCCGTTTTGGTATCGGAAATGAATGTAGCTAAGCGCAGAGTGACATCAGTTGGTTATGGCGAAGAGCAGCCTATAGCTGACGAAAGCACCCGTGAAGGTTTGGTGGCTAACCGTCGCGTAGTAGCTAAAGTGTCTGCTAGCGTAACGAAGCTTGAGCAAAAGTAAGGTTTACCGAATTTGATCACACCTTAAAGCAGCGGCTGGCCCGCTGCTTTTTTTTGCGCTTAACAAAGCCTGCGTGCCAAAACTGTTCGATTCTTGACCTAAGGGTGGGTGTTCGTATTAAATAGGCGCCACATTAATACTTTTAACGCAATAGCGGGAGGCACTAATGAGCGAAGTTGCCGGTAGTGGCTTATGGCAGAAAAGCCTGTGGGAGAGCGTCTTAGATAGTTACTCTAAGCCCACTGTAGAGCAATTAAGTTTGGCGTGGCAGGATCAATACGGAGCCAACGTAACACTTATGTTGTGGTGTGTTTGGCTGCAGCGAGAAAATATTTGCTTATCGAAAGATGTATTGCAAGATGTAGTGGCCACTATTAAAGAGGTGGAAGACGCAACCCTTTGGCCGTTGCGCCGCGCGCGCGCTGCGCTCTACGATTTATCGGTAATTACCCGCGTGCAGCAACAGCTAGTTAAAAAGCAGGTGCTGGCTGCTGAGTTGTCGATAGAAAAAATATTAGTGCATAAGTTGCAAGATGTTACTCAAAAATACATAGAAGTGATGCGCGATGTAGAGGCGCCATTGCAGCTTGAAGATTACTTGCAGTCGCTAGCTATGCCCAATGCAGCGATGTGCGCCCAAGAGTACCTAGCGCTCGCAGAATAAACACTAGCAATACCTTGCTAGGTTGTTGACCAATAAATAATACGCACAAAAAAGCCCGAACTTAGCCGGGCTTTTTTGTGGTTGTTACTCGCTGAGCTTACTCAGAATCGAATAAACCGCCAGATGGTTGAGGAATGATTTTTTCCTCGGGTGCGCTTGGTGCAGCAGGGGCTGGTTGTGGAGCAGGCTTAGCTGGTTGTTCTGCTTTAGCTTCTGTTTTAGCCTCTACTTTCACTTCTGGTTTTTTAACTTCAGTTTTTTCAACCGCGGGTGCCGCCGGGGCTACTGGTGTAGCGGGAATAACTGGGGCTGGCTTTGGTGGTACAACTGGCGCAGGTGTTTCTACTTTTGCTTCAGGCGCTTTGGGTGCGGCTTTAGCTGGTGCTGGTTTGTCGGCAGCTGCTGCGGCTTTTGGTGCTGCCTTTTTAGGGGCTGCTTTCTTAGCTGCTGGTTTTTTCTCTGCGGGTTTAGCTGGGGCGGCAGCTGTTTCAGCCTTCTCTGCTACTTTTTTAGGGGCCGCTTTCTTGGCTGCTACTTTCTTTGGGGCGGCCTTTTTGGCGGGTGCTTTTTTAGCGGCAGGCTTAGCTGGTGCCTCGGCTTCGCTAGCAGGGGCTGCTTTGGCTGCGGGGGCTTTTTTGGCCGCAGGTGCTTTTTTCGCAGCGGGTTTTGCTTTTGGCTTGGCCTTCGCTTTTTTGGCTTTAGGCGCGGCAGCTTTCTCGGCAGAGGCTACAAGTTTTGCGCGAGCGTCTGCTTTCGCTTTTTCTGCTTTTGCATCGGCAAGTGCTTGCTTGGCAGCGGCTAAATCGGCTGCAGCTGCGGCAGCGGTTTGTTTGAATGCTTCTACAGCTAAACGTGCTTTCTCGGCACTTGCTTTACTGGCCGCTGTTTTCTTTGCCTTTGCATTTGCTGCGGCTGTTTTAGCTTTAGCTTGTAAGCCAGTTAACTTGGTTTTGGCTTTTTTAGCAGCGCTGTCGCTAGCTTTTAACGCTTTTTCGGCTGCTACAACTTTTTTAGCCCTAGCTTGGTCTAGCTGCGCGCTAACTTTCGCTATTTGGCTTTCTAAGTCTGCAATAGGGTCGGTAACTTTTTTTCTGGCGGCCATGTTTTAGTACCTGAGTGTGGTCGTGTTTGAATCGTTGGTGAAGGTGTACCCGCAAACGCTAATTAACCTATGTGTATTAAAGCGGGTTAGCTGCGCAGGTGAAGAAAAATAATAGCGCGAATTTTACCAGTTTTGTACAGTTTTGAATGCATCTTATCCAACATTTATACCCTTTATTCACCAACTTATGAAACATAGTGTTATGACAGTAGGGTTAAAGCGGCGAATTTTATTCAAAATGACGATTTTGCTGCGGTTGGAATTGCATTTTGTGTGTTTCGGTGTCGAATAGTGCTGGTTTTGATAGCGGAAGGTTTGAATGCTAGATGGCCTGTGTTGTATAGTCGGTGCTGCTTTTGGCGGGGGGTATCCGTCTTGGAACAAGCTAATTGGATTACACACAATAAATATTTAGGTCATAACATGAAAAAACTACCATTGGTTACAGCTATGTGCGCAGTGATCGCATTGGCTGGGTGCAACAAAGAAGAAGCATCCGTTAAAAAAGAATTGGTATTGGAAACCTCCGAGCAAAAAGTTAGCTATCTTATTGGCCAAAACTTAGGGTCCAACATGGGCCAAGATAAGTTTGAGTTGGATATGGATGCAATGGTTGCGGGCTTAGAAGAAGGTCTTGCGGGTAAAGAAAGCCGCATTTCTGAAGAAGACGCTCGCGCCGTAATGATGGCTTTCCAAGCCGAGCAACGCGCCAAAATGGAAGCGGCTCAGCAAGAAGAAGCGCAAAAAACTTTGGCTGAGGCACAAGCTTTCTTAGCTGAAAACGCCACTAAAGAAGGTGTAGTACAAACCGAAAGCGGCTTACAGTATAAAGAATTGAAAGCTGGCGACGGCGCAACCCCTACCGCATCTGACACGGTTGTGGTTCACTACTCTGGTACGTTATTAGACGGTACCGAATTTGACAGCTCTCACAAGCGCGGTAAGCCTGCTGAATTTATGGTGGGTGCACTTATTCCTGGTTGGGTTGAAGCGCTACAGTTGATGCAAGTGGGCGACGAGTGGGAACTATATGTACCTGCCGACTTAGCTTACGGCCCTGGCGGCACGCCAAACATTCCTGGCAACTCTACGTTGATCTTCAAAATGGAATTGTTAGACATCAAAGCTAAAGAGGCTCCTGCTGAAGCGAAATAAGCTGCTAAAGTGACTCTCTAAAATGAGTAGCCTAAAAATGCCCAGTTTATCTGGGCATTTTTGTATGCGCTATTTGCGGTGCTACTCACTAAAGTTTTAGGTGGTGGATAAAGCCGTTTGAGCTCATGGCGAGGTATGTCCACTCCTGTTGGCCAAAGCCAACAGCCACAATCGAAGCGCCTGTTGGTTTCCATGCATCGCGCTTAGGCACCTCCCACTGGTTAACAAGTGTTAAGGTTTCAACGCGCCACAATTGCACTATTTGATCTGGCCGACCGGTTAACAAGTATTCGTTATTTGCGCTAAAGGCTGCGGAGGTAAATTGCAAACCGCGTTTTAACCTTTCGGCGCGCAGGGGGATTTTGCCAAGCACTTCTCCTGTTTTGGTGTCCCATACCAATGCGGCATCGTACTTACTTACCGATAGTGCATGCGAGCCGTCGTTGGATAGCGTTACTAGCTGTACATCGTCGTCGTGCTTAATATCAAACAGCTGCTTGCCATTGGATAAATCCCAAAAGCGCGCGTGATAATCTTCAGACCCGGTTAATGCCCAGCGGCCATTCTCGCTTATGTCTACGCTGCGCACGCGATTGCCGTGTGGCAGAGTGCGCTTTATGCCGCCTTTTTGAATATCAAACAACACTGCGCTGTGGTCGCTTAGCCCGAGTAGGGCAAGCCTGCCATTAGGGCCGAGTTTGGCGTCGAGAATTTCACCGGGTGCAGTCCAGTAACGTGTTGCTTCACCGCTGGTGGTTTCCCACATTACCAGCGTGTATGGGTCCGCTGTAATGGCGAGTTTGCCGTCGGGGGAAAAGTCAGCGCTGATGATAGTTGTGGCCTCATCGGCTTTGTGATTCCAATTGTATAGTCGCTCTTTGCTGTCTATTTGCCACAGGCTACCGCCGTGATGAATAGAGCCTACAATCGCGTAGTCGGCTTGGCTGCTAAAGGCGCCTGCATGTATGCCTTTGACCGCTACCTCGAGTGAATCTGTTGGTGCCAAATAGTCGTTGCAGCCTGTGAGTAGCAGGCAGGCAATTAGGCTCACCCCCCATTGTGTTGTTCTAAGCATGTTGGCTGTGTATTCCTATGCTTGTGGCGGCGTTTGGGGTTTTTAAGTGCATTAAAAACCGGTGCGTGTAGCTTAAGCATAGCAACGAACGGAGTGAATCGCAGAAGAATTGAGAGATATAAGAGCCGCGGTTTGGCGGCTCTGCAGGGGGAGGGCTAATTAGGCTACTTGATCTTTGTGGGAAACGTGTAGTACTTCGATCATTTTGTCTTCGGCTTCAAAGCGGCTAACCAAGCTTTCACCTAAATGAGAGAGGTCTTGGTTTATGGTTTCTAAGTCGTCGGTTTCGAGGTATTTGTCGTTAAAATCTAAAGCAACTTCGGTTGAGCTATCGATAATTTTAAACAGTTCGCCGGCTTGCTTTAAGCCTTCTTGATCCTCGAACTCTTCGCCTTCTTGCAGCAGCTGATTGTAAATTTCGAAATGCCCAGCAGAAACATAGTCCACCACAATTTCGCACAGTGTCTTAACTTGGGCGGCGCGCTCGGGGTGATCGGGAAGGTCGCAAATTTCTGAGAGGTTGCAATATAAAACAAGCATTTGCTGACGCTCTTGTAGCCAGCGGTCGATAATTTCGCTTACACCGCCCCAGCGCTCCTGCGCAGATTTGCAATCTTCTAGCATAAAACAACCCTTATAAATTCATTTTGTAATATCGAAAACCTGTTAAAGATTTACTCCACTTATCGAATAAACCAAGATGGATTTAAGATAGGTGAATTAGCCTGCAAGGGCAAGCAAAACTGGTTTCGCCCTTAAGCTTTCCGCAGGCCTTGCCAAACACTTATAGCAATAAGGCCTACAAACGCCACAAAAGTCCAACCGGGAATACTAAGCCCTAAAAAGCTTGCCACTACATCGGCGCAGTTGCCGTCCCCAGCAAATAGCAGTTTAAGGGCGTCTAGCAGAGGGAAGGCGTCGAACATATAGGCAAGGTCGGGCCCGCAAGCGGGTACTTGGTCTTCGGGTAAGTTTTGTAGCCACACATGCCTAGCCGACACGCCTGCGCCAATAACGCCTGAAAGCGTAGCCAAGCAGCCATACACTTTGCGGCCCAAGGCGGCGGGGTTGTGGATGGCGGCAATCAGCGATATTAAGCCTACGCCAATAATAAATATGCGCTGGGTAATACACAGCGGGCACGGGTGCAGGCCAAGCACTTCTTGCATGTATAGTGCAGCCAAAATAAGGCCCACACAGCCTGCAAAAATGATTAAAGCGGTTTGGCGATAAGATGGCAGTTTGGTTATTTTCATTATTCTATCCGTCGAGAATGTTGGGGTTATTGTATGCGAGTGGCTGGTGAAGTTTAAGCGGTCTGTCGACAAATTGATGGAGGTCGTCAGATGCTATTTGTCGTCTATGCTTAAGGGTGTGTTCAGGTGTGGGTTGCTAGGCTCCACCTTAGTAAATATTTAACAGCCCTTAGAGAAGCTTTGTTATGTCTGGTTCCGCAATAGCTCGTTTAAAGCAGATTGGCTGCGCTTGGTTGGTGGCAATTGCGCTGCTGTTTACTGGTTTAGCGCAGGCGCAAGATGACCCGCCCCCCGAAGAGGCGCCAGCAGAGGAGGGGGCTGAAGGTGCCGAAGTGCCTGCTTCGGCCATTTATTTGCCAATTAAACCGCCATTCGTGGTGAATTACGGTGGTGCTGGGCGGTTAAAGTATATTAAAACAGAGTTATCGGTACGGCTTTTGGATACTACTGCCGCCAATGCGGTAAGGCATCATTTGCCCTATGTGCGCAATAATCTCGTGTTGTTATTTTCCAGTCAGACCGACGAGACTATGTCGTCTCAGGAGGGGCGCGAGGCGTTGCGTATTGCCTGTTTAAAAGAGATTCGCGAAATAATTAAACGCGAGGAGGGCGACGAAGTGGCGGCAGGCGTAATCGATGTATTTTTTAATTCGTTTATAGTGCAGCGCTAAAATGGGTGGCAATACAGTAACAGTAGTGGCACACCGCAGTGCGCCACTAGCCCGCAATATTATTTGTCGCAGCACATTTGGTACTGCTTGTAGTACTCCTGCAAAAACTCACTAAAGTTACCACTGTTTTTCTGTTCCAGTCGAGTCTGTTTGTCGAGCGATTCGGCTGCCATTTTTTCAAATTGCTGCATTGTATTGTTGCTTGGCTTTTTGGCGAGCAGTGTTTCGTGGTGATGGCGCGACTGTGCTAGAGCGTAATGTGCATAGGGCAGCTTTTTGGCGCTTAGGTGCGAAATGATGCGTGCCGATGGGGTAAGCTCTGGGTTGAGTATTGCCGCCAATTGCGTTTCTAGGCTTTGCGTATGCTCTTCAGTTTCGTGGGCTATATCTAGTAGCTCTGCCACTGGGCGCATCGCTTTAATCAGTGCTTCGCCCGCTTGCTTAAGTGGTATTTTACCCTTCGTGAAGCTTTCTATTAGCGCTTTTGGAGAGCGGCCTTCGGTTACCACTGTTTTTTGGTTGCGCAAAATATTGGCCGACTCTTCGGGAGAGGTGTCGGGGCTGTCTTGCAGCGCGCAATAAAGTAAAAAGGTATCTAAAAAGCGCACTTGTGGCTTGTTAACCCCAAGCGGGTCGAATGGGTCTA
The DNA here is from genome assembly GCF_000013665.1 of Saccharophagus degradans 2-40. Taxonomy (NCBI): domain Bacteria; kingdom Pseudomonadati; phylum Pseudomonadota; class Gammaproteobacteria; order Cellvibrionales; family Cellvibrionaceae; genus Saccharophagus; species Saccharophagus degradans. The sequence goes on along the minus strand of NC_007912.1, from coordinate 4,544,267 downwards.
TATCGAGGCAGCGCACTTCAATGTATTCCACGCCGCGGTTGCGCAGTGCCGATAGGGCGGTTTCGCCGTGTTTCGCTGTGCGTTTGGGCCGAATTGAGCTGTAAAACTCGTTTTCAATTTGTAGCAGGCTGGTATTTAGCTGCTTGAACTCCCCTTTTTCGTCCTGCAGGCCTATTGCTTTGTATTCATCTATTGGCGTTGTAATGGCCGCGCAAAGGGTGGTGATGTACGACTGCTTGTCGTTGTAGCAAACGTAGAGCGATTCCTGTGCGCTGCTTTGGTAGCCAAGGTCGCCCATTCTCAGGGATGTGGCGTAGGGTAGGTGTAAGGTTCGCTCGTCGATAAGGGGCTGTAAATTGTGCTCGCGACCTTTAATAAAGCTGCCGCACAGCGCTGGCGAGGCGCCGAATAGGTAAACCAATAACCAGTAGTAGCGGCGAAAGTTGCGAATAAGGGCGAAGTATTTTTGGTCTTTAAAATCTTGCAGGTCGAGCAAGCTGTACTCTTCGCGGTGTAAGAAAGACCAAAAGGCATCGGGCAGCGAAAAGTTGTAGTGTAGGCCTGCAACGGTTTGCATGGCGCGGCCATAGCGATGCCCTAGGCCCACGCGATACACTGTTTTCATGGTGCCGTTATTAGAGCTGCCGTATTGAGCGACGGGAATAGTGGCATCGTCGTTCAGCACGCAGGGCATGCTGCTACTCCATATCAGCTCGTCGTCGAGCTTAGAAAGCGTATAGCCTTGAATGTCGTAGAGCTGTTTGAACAGATCCTCCACCCGATGTGTGGGGGGCGTAATAAATTCAAGTAGCGCTTCACTAAAATCAGTGGTTATTTGGGGGTGGGTAAGTGCAGACCCGAGCGCTACGGGGTGTGGAGTTTGTGCCAGTTTGCCATCCCTATCAATGCGCAGACCTTCGCGTTCTATGCCGCGCATAATCCCCGTGAGCACGGGCGCGTTTTTGGAATCGTATAGCCCCGCGTGGAAGGATTGGATTTCGTACATGAGTAATTCCTTGGTATTGGCGTCCTTGGGGAGGCGTGCAAAAGTGTTGTAGGGCAAGGGTGAAGGACGTCGCTCAGCGGTGAACCGTTCGGGTGTGCGGCGACGTCAATTCGAATAGCTGTTTAAAAGCTAAGCAGAAAATAAAGAGGACTGCTCGCTATTTTCTCGCTGCTCTTCGTTGTTTTCTTCGATGTTATCTGTGCTGCTATCTATGCTGTGTAGTTCCGCACTGGCAGTTTCAGCATCTTGGCTGGTAGTAGGTTGGTTGAATAGATCGGGTTCAGCCTGCTCTTGCTCGGCTACCTGTTCGCTGTCGCTTTGGCTCATTTCGCGATCAAGGCTCGAGGCCTCTTCGGCTGCAGCGGCAATGTCTGCGGCAGGCATTTCTAGCGGAATATCGCAGTGCTGCAATATAAGCTTGCCTTCTGGGCCTACTTGGCCGGTAGTAATCTCTACCCGTAAATCGGCATTTTTAACTGCTAGTTCAACCTTTTGGTTGATGGCTTCATCTTTGTGGAGTGTGCGATATAAGCTCTTGGACTGGGTTGGGTTGACCCATTCACCGGATTTTTCCAGAAAATTGCCATGCTGATTCTTAAGTAAAAACACTTCTGTCATAACTACTATTAACCTGTTTACGGACCAATTAGGCGGTTTATGTGGCCGTAAGGATACCGCTTTCGGCCTAGCGGTAACAAGCGTGCTATCTCCAGTTTGGGGGGTACATGGGGGGCTGAAGGGAATTTGATGGTGTCACTTAACACAACTTTGTTGCGCCGGTTCGCAGTTCTCGGCTAGCCTTTAGGGCTTGTGCGCTAAGAAACGTACCAATCTAGCTTAACTGTGTATAAACTAGCGTGCTGTAATAATAAACCTATAAATTTTTGTTAGCTTGTTCGCCCCGCTGCGTCAGCGTCAGATTATATTGAGTAATCTATACTGTTGACTGTCAATTTCGCAGATAGATTCGCGTGTAAGCGAACCTATTGCGACCATAGTGGTCTTTCTTAGGTGGGGAATAGTTGGAGACGTATAGTGACATCCCGGCAACTAGCCGATAGCCCGTTTTTGCAGAACGCATCAGAGAAGTTTAAAACTTTAGCTGAAACTGTTGCGCGTATGCCTCTCGCGTTATGGCGCAACTTAGTGCTAGTGCTCATCTTTATTTGGATGTGCCACAGTGGCGCGAGCTTATTTTGGGCGCTTATGCCCACGCCCGATATCCCGCAACCGGCCGTTATAGCCACGCCTGCCAGTGTCGATGGCGCTGCAGGTAGTGCAAATGTCGATGTGGCGGCTATTCAGGCGCAGAATTTATTTGGTATTGCCGGTGCAACTCAGGGGCCTATCAGCCAAGATGTTGCCGCGGCGCCAGTGATTGGCGAAGATATAGAAACAACTAAGCTCAACCTTACCCTTAGCGCCGTGTTGGCTAGTGAAGATACCAATGCCGCACGCGCGGTTATTGCGGATGGCAATGATCAATCCCTGTACAGCGTGGGTGAGCAAGTGGGTAAAAATGCCGGCGTAAAACTGGCTAAAGTGTTAACTGACCGAGTGATATTAGATAATAAAGGTAATCACGAGGCGTTATGGCTGTATTCAGAAGAAGATTATAAATCTACGCCAAAGGCAACCTACACCGAGCGCGCACCAGCTTCCGTCCCTATGTCTAGGCAGACTGGCCCAGAAGAGGGCAAGCAAGTTGTTGTGAAGCAGGACCAAATTCCTACCTCTATTAACGATGTTATTCGTTTTAGTGTGTACCGCGAAGACGGCAAAATGTTAGGTTATCGTGTTCGTCCCGGGCGCGAGCGCGAGTTATTTGATCAAGTGGGTCTAAAAATGAACGATATCGTTACCTCGGTTAACGGTATTCGTGTAGACGACCCCAAACAGATTCGTATGGTTTATCAGTCGCTAAAAACTGCGACATCAGCGCAACTTGAAGTTATGCGCGATGGTGAAACCTCCATTATTAACATCAGTTTAGATTCAGGTGGTTAAACGTGTTTAGGCATTCTCTAGCGATTGGGCTGGCAACAATAACAATTATATTCTCTTGCGCGGTTCAGGCTCAGCCGGCTGCACGAGGCAGTCAGCCAAGTTACACGGTTAACTTTAAAGATACCGATATTCACGAAGTTATTAAGTTTGTGGCCGATGCTACGGGTAAAACGATTGTGATCGACCCGCGGGTTAAAGGCCGAATTAAAGTTATTTCGCAAACCACGGTAAATAAAGACGAGCTGTTTGAGCTGTTTTTAACTATTTTAGAAGTGCACGACTTCACTGCTGTGCAGGTAGGCGATGTTGTTCGTATTCTACCGTTAAAAGATGCGCGCTCTTCACCTGTGCCCGTGCAGGATGAAAGTGATGTGGGTAATCGCGCATCCACCAACGGTTATGTAACAGAAGTTATTCAGTTAAAAAATATTGAAGCCGCTAAAGTGTTACCTGTGTTGCGTCCACTTGTGCCACAGCATTCTCACTTGTCTTCTTATACTGAAAGTAACGTAATTGTTGTATCCGACACAGCCCCAAACATTGCGCGCTTGCGCGACGTTATTGAGCGTATTGATACCGCGGCACTGCCCACCACCGAAGTTGTGCCTCTTAAATATGCCGATGCCGAAGATTTAGTGGCCACCCTCACTAAATTGGACCGCGGCGAAAAACAAAGCTCTACCCCTGTTAACCAGTTGCAAATAGTTGCCGATAAACGCAACAACTCAGTATTGCTAAGCGGTGAAGATATTCAGCGCAAGCGGGCCAAAGATTTAATTCGCAAACTAGATCGCCCGCCAGTTCAGATGGGTAATGTGCGAGTAGTTTACCTAAATTACGCCAACGCCAAAGATGTTGCCGCAACCTTAAGTAAAGTTGTGCAAAACATGCAGCAAATGCAACCTGGCGGTAAAGACAAAGGCGGTAAGGACGGCGCCACAGTAGAAGCCGATGAAGATACAAACGCGCTGCTATTAACCGGCTCTGGCGATATGCTTAACTCGTTACTTACCATTGTTGAGCGCTTAGATATAAAACGCGCACAGGTATTGGTTGAAGCGATTATTGTGGACATTAACGTAGACGCCAACAAAGAGCTTGGTGTGCAGTGGATGTTCTCTAACGAAAATAACGGCACATTCGGCGGCTCTAGCCAAGGTGATGGCTCGTTGGGCAGTCTAGCGACTGGTACCTTGGGTGGCGGCACCGATGCGCTAACTAATCTTGCTTCAGGTATAGCCGGCAATACAGGCCAATTATTAGGTGTGGCTGGCAACAACGGCGGTGAGAACTTTATTGCACTGTTATCTGCACTGCAAACCAGCAGCGATGCCAATATTCTTTCCACGCCTTCTTTGGTTACTATGGATAACCAAGAAGCGTCGATTTCTGTGGGTCAAAGTGTACCGTTCAGAACGGGCAGTTACAGCACCACGGGTACGACAGGTTCGGTAGGCAACCCGTTCACTACTATTCAGCGTGAAGACGTGGGTATAACCCTAACGGTTACACCACACGTTAACGAAGGTAATAAAATTCTTTTGGATATCTCACAAGAGGTGTCCAGTATTTCTAGCTCGGTAGCAGGTAGTGCCGACTTGATTACCAACCAAAGTAAAATTGAAACCCAGTTGTTAGCCAACGACGGTCAAATTGTTATTTTAGGTGGCTTGATTCAAGAAGACGTACAAGATGGTGATACCCGTGTACCGCTTTTAGGGTCTATTCCTTTGTTGGGCCATTTGTTTAAATATCAGTCTACCAAGTTCTTAAAGAAAAACCTGATGGTATTCATTCGAGTAAAAATAGTTACCGATGATGAAGCCATGTACGGTGCAACCGCCGAGAAGTATCAATATATTCGCGATCAGCAAATGCGCCAGCACGATAAAGGTTTGAATTTAATGAGCCGTAAAATATTGCCAGTACTGCCCGAATTAACGCCGTTTGAGCAGCAAGCGCTGGAAGCTGCCTTAAGCGAATCTGATTCCGAACAAGAGTAAGTACTGTGATTGATGTTAACGAAGCAAACGAAATAGTCGAGGTTACAGAGCAAGACGAAGTGGTGATTAGCCGCACGCGCTTGCCGTTCTCGTTTGCGTCTGAGCACGGTGTGGTAATAGAAGACGGTTGTATATTGCACCGCTCCGATATTTCTGCGCCCATCCTGCTTGAGTTGCGCCGCCATATGGGGCGCCCACTTATTTTAAAGCAAGTGGATGAAGCCGAATTCAAATCGAAGCTCACCAAGTTGTATCAAAGTAACGACGGCGAAGCGCAACAAGCTGTTGACGAAATGGGTGCAGAGTTTGACCTTACCCAGCTCGCAGATGATATTTCTGACGATAGTGAATTGTTATCGGGCGACGGTGATGCGCCGGTTATTCGCTTAATTAACGCGGTGTTGTCGCAAGCGGTACAAGAGCAGGCGTCGGATATTCACGTCGAGCCCTATGAAGATCGCGTCTCTATTCGCTTCCGCGTGGATGGTATTCTTAACGAAGTACTTTCCCCTAAGCCTGTGCTTGCCCCGGTATTGGTATCGCGCTTAAAAGTTATGGCGCGCTTGGATATTGCCGAAAAACGTATTCCGCAGGATGGTCGCATTACCGTTAAGTTAGCCGGTCACGCTGTGGATATTCGTGTTTCGACTATTCCATCTGCCCACGGTGAGCGCGTGGTATTGCGTCTGCTCGACCAAGCCGCAGGCCAATTGGGCTTACCGCAATTGCGTATGCCTGAAGATGTACAAACCAATTTCGAAAAAGCACTGCGCAAACCGCACGGTATTATTTTGGTTACCGGCCCTACGGGTTCGGGTAAAACCACATCGCTTTATGCGGGCCTAAGTTATTTGAATACGCGCTCGCGCAATATTCTTACTATTGAAGACCCAATCGAGTATTTGTTGGCAGGTATTGGCCAAACACAAGTAAATACCAAAGTAGATATGACCTTCGCACGCGGGCTGCGGGCAATACTTCGTCAGGATCCCGATGTAGTCATGATCGGTGAGATTCGCGACCAAGAAACCGCGCAAATTGCTGTACAGGCGAGTTTGACCGGTCACTTGGTGTTATCTACCTTGCACACCAACACCGCAATAGGTGCGGTAATGCGTTTGCAAGATATGGGCGTAGAGCCCTTTTTGTTGTCATCCAGTTTAGAAGGCTTGATGGCGCAGCGTTTGGTGCGTTTGTTGTGCTCTAGCTGTAAAGAGCCGCACGAGGCCAGTGCATCGGAATCTCAGCGCTTGGGCGTGCCCGAGGGCAGTATTGTGTATCGCGCTGTTGGTTGTGATAAGTGCCATCAAACGGGTTACCGAGGCCGAACCGGTATTTACGAATTAATTCCAGTAGACGACACATTGCGTCAACTTATTCACGAAGAAGTGGGTGAGCAGGCTATGTTAGCCCATGCGCGTAAAACCGTGCGCTCTATCGATCAAGACGGTCGAGAAAAAGTGCTGCAGGGTATGACCAGTGTGGAAGAAGTACTGCGCGTTACCGCGCTATCTTAACGGTAAAGGTGTAGAGCTAAGATGGGCGCATATACATATCAGGCTCTGAATGCCAAAGGTAAAAAAGTAAAAGGCATTATCGAGGGCGACTCTGAGCGTCACGTCCGCACGCAGTTGCGCGCACAATCGCTAAAGCCTCTAGATGTAAAATCCTCCTCTGGGCGTAAAAGCTCGTCAGAGAAAACGGCCAAAAGCCACAGCAGTTTTTTTGGTGGCCCGCGTTTAGGCTACCGCGATGTATCGCTTGTTACGCGTCAATTGGCGTCGCTGGTGCAGTCGGGGTTGCCGCTCGATGAAGTGCTGCAATCTACAGCCAAACAATCGCGTAAGCCTGTTGCCAAAAGTGTATTACTGCAAGTTAGGGCGCGTGTATTAGAAGGTATAAGTCTGCATCAAGCCATGGCCGAAGTGCCAAGAGTGTTTGATAACTTATATCGGGCAATGGTGCGCGCCGGTGAATCCTCTGGCTTTTTAGGACCGGTGTTAGAGCAGCTTGCTGAATACACAGAGCGCAGCCAAGAAACACGACAAAAACTTCAAATGGCCATGGTGTATCCCGTGGTTATGTTGGTTGTTAGCGTATGTGTTGTAACCGTACTTATGGTTAAAGTGGTACCGCAGTTAACGCAATTGTTTGAGCGCGGTAAACACGAACTGCCAGGTATTACCAAGGTTTTGGTTGCCACCAGTAATTTTATGGTGGACTACGGCATATTCTTATTTGCCGGTGTGACGGCAATATTTATTTTTATTCAGTGGTTACTTAAAAACGATGCGCGCAAGCTTAAATGGCATCGCACTGTATTAAAGTTACCGGTGATTGGCTCGGTGGTACTGTTGGGCGAAACTGCTCGCTATGCCTCAACCTTAGGTTTGCTTGCGCACAGCGGGGTGCCGCTGTTAGAAGCGCTGCGTATTGCTACTCAAGTACTGTCTAACCGCGAAATGAAACTCGCTAGCGAGCAGGTGTGTATTGCCGTGCAAGAAGGTGGCTCGTTAAGTCGCGCGTTAGATCAGGCTAAAGTATTCCCTCCCTTGTTAGTGCAAATGGCGGCGAGTGGTGAGTCTAACGGCAAGCTAGATGAGCAATTACTGTACGCTGCGCGCAACCAAGAGCGCGAGTTGGAGTTTTCTATTAATACTGCAATGGGCCTGTTGCAACCGGCAATTGTGTTGTTGCTAGCGGGTATTGTTATTTTTATCGTAATGGCAATTCTACTGCCTATATTTGCGATGAACGACATGATTGCAGGTTAGTTTTTACAATTGGTTTGTAAGCGCCACAAGCTTACTGGGTTTTAAGTTAAGGAAATTACAGGTGAAAGTAATGCGAACAAAAAGCGGTAAACAAAAAGGTTTCAGCCTTATCGAGATTATGGTGGTGTTGGTAATTATCGGCCTGCTTATGTCGATTGTGGGCCCGAAAGTTATGGGTGTATTAGGTCAGGGTTACAAGCAAAAAACCCGCGCCGATTTAAAAAACTTTCAGTCAGCATTAAAAATGTACAAGGTAGAAAACTTCACTTACCCAACTACCGAGCAAGGCTTGGATGCGTTGGTGAATAAACCTTCTACATCGCCAGAGCCTCGCAACTACCCACAGGGTGGATACATGGATTCGATTCCTAAAGATGCGTTTGGCAACGATTATCAATACCTAAGCCCAGCAGATTCTCACCCTTACGATATCTATACCCTAGGTGCAGATGGGTTGGCCGGCGGCGTTGACGAAAACGCAGATGTAAGTGTGTGGGACGAAGTAAATTAATTGACGTTATATAGGTTCCCCGCTGTGAATAAACGCAATAAAGGTTTCTCGCTTATAGAAATCATGGTTGTGTTGATGATGGTGGGGCTGGTTTTCTCTTTGGTTTTATTTAACTTTGGAGACGATGGCCCCAGCAAGCGCATGCAAAAAACAGTAGAGGAATTTACTCTTTGGTCTAAATTTGCAGCGGAAATGGCCATTGTAAGTGGTGAACCTATCGGCTTAATTTTAGAGCCGCCAGAGTGGCAAAAAGACCCAGATAACAACGGTTGGTCTTACGCCTGGCGCAAAATGACGCATCAGGGTTGGCAGGAAATAGAAAGTTTGCCAAAGCAGCAAATAGAGCGCGATATATTGCTGGGTATTACCCTAGAAGAGCAGCTTTGGTCCTATAGTGCTGAGGCGCCAGAAATTTCGGAGCCCATAATAGTCTTTTATCCAACCGGTGAAGTTACGCCGTTTGAAATAGAGTTTACCCACGAGCTAGAAAACGATTTGCTCGAAACCGTTGCGGTAAATCTGTGGGGCGAGGTTGTTTGGAAAGAGCAGCAAGAAGTGCTGGATGAAATAAAAGAGCGCAATCTTTAGAGAGCTGTGCTTTTTAAAGGTTACACAGAGGTTTAGGCATGATGTTATCGCGCAAACTTAAAGGTTTTACCCTTATCGAAGTGCTTGTGGCGCTTGTGGTAATAGGTATGGCGCTGCCTGCTCTAGCTCTGCGTTTTCAATCCATGCTCGACCATACCGGTCGCATGGAACAAAAAAATTATGCCTACTGGATAGCGCAAAACAAATTAAATGAAATTCAGTTGGAGCGCAATTTAAAGGGCGCATTTACCAAGATTAAAAAGACCGACGAAATAGAGTACGGCGGAAGAGAGTGGGTCTACTCCATTGAGACTATCGATACCGAAGTAAAAGGTATCTACCGCATTGAAGTAAGTGTTGGTGAAGCCAAAGATCAATGGTTGGCGAGCTTGGCTGGGTTTATAAGTGAATAACTCTAAAGCCAAATGTTCACGTAAGCAGTCGGGCTTTACGTTAATTGAAGTACTGGTTTCTATTACTATTTTAGCCTTGGTTTCGGCTTTGTCGTTTCAAGCATTCGATATGGCCGATAGAGCGAGCGATGTAACCAAGCGCAAGCTACAAGAAATTCAGCGCATAGACCGCTTTTGGTTGGCGTTGGAAATGGATTTAAAAAACGCTTTGGGTTACTCCATGACCACCCCTTATGGGGATAGCTACCCTGCGATGGTGGTAGATAAAAGTGAAAACTATTGGTTGATGTTTTTGCGCGGTGGCAAGGCAAACCCTATGCTTTTTCCGCGAACGGAGATAACCCGTGTGGGCTATCGCTATGAAGAAAACACTATTTGGCGGGACTCGTGGGTAAACCCCGCGAACCCAGACCCAGATGAAGCCTTTGCGCAAAAAATGCTTGAGGGTGTAAGCGAAATTATTGGTGAAGTGCTTCCGCCACAGGCGCGCTCAATTGATAACAACGCATGGCTAGAGCGTTGGCCTCCGCAAGGGCAGCCACAATTATTACCCGTTGCAATAAAAATTACGGTAATACTTGAGGATGAACGAGAGATTTACCGAATTTTTAATTTGGTAGAGGGCCTTTAGTATGCCGTTGAAGTATACAAATAGGCCAACGAAATCCCCCGCGCCAAGCAAAGAAAAGGGCGTGGCTTTGGTATTGGCGGTGATGATATCCGCAATTGTAGTGGCCATTAGTGTTAAAGCGAGTTGGCACTTTGATATGGGCTTAACGCGTTCGGCCAATCGTTGGCACAGCCAGCAGGCTGATGCGTATATGGTTGGCTTAGAAGGTTTGGTGCACAGCGCACTCAAAGTAGATAAAGAAGAGACTGAGTACGATCACCTTGGTGAATTTTGGGCAATGGAGCAGCCGCCGTTCCCAACCGATGAAGGCGGCTATATAAAAGGTGTAATTGAAGATGCTCATGGGCGACTTAATTTAAACCTGCTAGCTAAAAAGGGCAATCAAAAACCCGGTGCACCTTTGCACGAAAAATACACCACAAGCCAAAAGCGTTTTATACGTTTGTTGCAAACCATAGAACTGGAAGAAGGTGAATTCTTAACAGAGGGCGATGCGGTAACACTTACCGACGCAGTAATAGATTGGATAGACCCAGATAACGATGTATCGGGTTTTGGCGGTGCGGAATCGGACTACTATTCGAGTTTGGAAATACCAATTCAAATAGCCAACCGGCCGATGATAAGTGTAAGCGAATTAATGGTTATAAAAGGTATGACGCCGCAGCTCTACCGCGGTTTATTGCCCTACGTTATTGCATTAAATGATCCAACCGCAATGACAAATATAAATACCATGTTGCCACCGTTGTTGCGCACGCTGAACAGCCCAGAGTTACTCGTGCCGCTCACAATTGAAGAAGCTGAGCAAATGGTGGAGGGGCGAGGTGCCGAAGGTTTTGAATCGATTGAATTCTTTAAAGATTCAGATGTAGTAGCAATGGTGCTGGGGTCGGGGCATGGAAATAACCCCGCAGTAAGCACAGAGGATTTAACAGTAAACAGCGACTATTTTTTGCTCTTTGGCGAGGTAATGGTTGGTGATCATACTCGACGTAGCAATGCCCTGCTTTTTAGAGCGGGCGATAAAGTTGTTACCCTTCGCCGTACAGACGCGAATTTTTAACAGGTCATAAAAAGTGAACGAGAAAATATTTGCCAGACAATTAGATAACGGCCTATGGCAGTGGCGCTTAGCCGATGAGCAAGGCAACTGGCTAAATGAAGATTGCTTTACTGGCGATAACGAAGCGCTGGCGGAATCCTTGGGTGATCGCGCATCGCCCGTTGTGCATCTTATTCTGCCCGGTACAAATGTAGTGGCTACCAGTGAAACGGTAGAGCCTTCTATTAAACGTCATTTAGCTAAGTTACTTCCGTTTGAAATGGAAGAGCAAATTATTGACCCAGTAGACGACATCCATTTTGTATTTGGCCCAGTAGAAGGCGACCGCGTTGAAATGCTTTACGCGCACGCAGATTGCGTGGCGGGCGCTATTGCCTCTCTGGAAGAAGTTAATTGCGATATTCAACGTATTTTGCCCGATTACCTGCACCTGGTACGCGAGCCCGTTGGCGCTATTTTGGTATTGGATGAAGGCGTACTTTATTGCCGCACTTCAGATAACGACGGCTTTGCAATAGATGAGTCGGCCGCTCCTATTGTGGTTAGCCAGTTAAAGCACGAGTACGATTTTACGGGTGTTATCGAGCTAGTAGCAGAAACAGAAGAGCTAGCGGAAGCCATGAAATCTTGGTTGCCTGCTAAATGGTTAGATGAGAATGGCCCAGAAATACGCCTGCGTGAAGGTAACTTTTGGAGCAGTATTTCTCCGCTGCATTTGTGCCCCACATTTAATATGCGTCGCGGCCGTTTTGCTCGCCAATTGCCCATCATGCGCTGGGTTAAAGATTGGAAAGTACCCGGCTATGTAGCGGCGGCGGCTTTTGTTTTGGCTATGGCAGCAGTAAGCCTAGAGTACTTTCAAGCAAAGGCGCAATTTGATCGGGTGCGCTCCGAAATTTTCGCAGTGTATAAGCAAGTTGCACCTAATGGCCGCTCTAGCGACCCTGTGCGTGCAATGGAGTCTATGGTTAAAGGTCAGGGCGGAAAATCTGAACCTACCAACGTGATGATGCTTATAGACAGCACCGCAAAGGCGCTAAAAAATACGCCTGAAGTTAATCTAACCAGCATGCGTTATTCCGGCGATCAAAAAGAATTGCGTGTGAATTTAGAAACCAAAAATTTCTCCGATTTAGAAACATTGCGCACAGCCATAGCCAAAATGGGTTTGGCCGCTGAATTGTTGCGCGTGAGTGCGCAAGGTGAAATCCAGCAAGCAAGCATGAGTGTTGCTGAGGAAAAATCATGAATTACGTGAATGAATTTAAAGAGTGGTGGGGCAACGCTTCCTCCCGCGATCAAATATCGCTGGTTGTGTGCTCGGTGTGCGTTGCACTCTACATATTATTTATGGGCGTACTTTCACCGCTTTACGATATGCGTGACGCACAGGTGCGCTCACACGAATCTGCAGTGGTTACTTTGGCGCGCGTAAAAGAGTTAGCGGCACAAATTAAAGGCAGCGGCGAAGGTAATGGTCGCAGCGGTGGCCCTTCTATTGTTGACTTGGTTGATTCTAGCTTGCGCAGCCATGGTTTGCGCTTATCCAATATGCAACCAAGTGGTCGTTCAGACGTGCGTTTGCGTTTGGATGAAGTGTCGTTTAACAGTTTGCTTGCATGGCTAAATGAAATGGAAGTTGAAAAGGGTCTGCAAGTTAAAGATATGTCCATTGCAGAAAGCTCCAATATTGGGATGGTATCCGTTACGCTTCGGCTCCACCAAGAAAACTAATTAGCGTTAACCTACTTATATGGCAAATATACTTAAAAAATTCGCCCGTTTACTCGTTATTCTTGCGTTAGTGGCGTACTTTCTGTTTTTGGTTTTATCGCGTGTGCCTGCGGCCTATGCGGTATCGGCTGTGCACAATGCTGTACCCAACTTATGGTTAACCGGTGTGCGCGGTACTTTGTGGAACGGCCAAGCCGGCGCAAGCCAAGTAGACATAGCGGGCAACCCTATTGCGCTAGGTAAAGTGTCTTGGACCCTGAGCCCATGGTCTTTATTAGTGTTAAGCCCATGCGTGGAATTTAAGGCGAGTCAAGCCAGACAAAATATTTCGGGTAAGTTATGTCAGTCGGCCGGCGGTACAACCAAGCTAAAAAATGTATCGATTGATGGCTCAGTAGCTATAGTCAATGCGTTGTTACCTAATGGTGGCAAAGCGAGTGGTACAGGCTCTATAGAAGTCATTTCGGCTGAGGTCACACCGCAATCCATTCAAAAAATGGACGCACGTGTTAGCTGGCAGAACGCGCGCGTATTCGCCGATGGCACTTGGTTTTCGCTTGGCTCTTATGCGGCTAATGTAAAAGAAAATGGTCGCGGCGGTTTAGCGGCAGATGTATTTGACTTGGATGCCCCATTTCAAACCAAGCTAAATGCCGATTGGATGGCCAATCAAGGTTGGAAGCTAAACGGCACGGTTAAACCGCTTAGCAATGCGCCAGAACTTTTGGTGCAAGCACTGCCTGTTATTGGTGAAGAGTTAGAAGACGGCGCCTATAAAATAGTTTGGTAAGTGCTTGTGCGCTTATGGATAGTTTGAATCAATCCTTTTCATTGCTGGTCGATTAAACGCAATAGTTAATGTGTTATTTAAGTGGTGGTTGCGGCTATACTTGGCCGCACGCTTCCACACCGAGAAGTAAATGGATTTAACATGCGCTACCCCACTCGCCTTGCTGTAGGTTTATTTATTTATGTTGCGTTAGCCTCTAACGCATGGGCGCTATGGCATAGCGAAACCCAAGGAATAATGGGCACGGAAATCTCCGTTACCTTATGGGATGAAAACCCCGAGCACGCCAAGCTTGCCATTACATCGGTAATGACCGAAATGGAGCGCATAAACCAACTGCTTTCGCCCTATCTAGAAACCAGTGAGCTGGCGCGCGTCAATCGCGATGCAGCTACAGCCCCGCAAAAAATCTCTGAAGAATTTTATTGGCTAATCCATCACTCTTTACGCGTAAGTGCATTGAGCGGCGGAGCTTTTGATATTACCTTCGCCTCTGTTGGTTGGCGTTACGATTATCGAGCACATCAACAACCGCAAGAAAATGAAATAAAAAATTTATTACCCGCCATCAACTATCGCTTGATTGTATTAGACGAAAAAACACGCAGTGTATTCTTTAAGCATAAAAATGTGCGAATTGATTTGGGGGGTATTGCTAAAGGGTACGCGGTTGATAACGCAATTAAAATACTGCGCACAATGGGGGTCGAACACGCTAGTGTTAGTGCCGGCGGGGATTCTTATTTACTGGGCGACAGGCAAGGTAGGCCGTGGGTAGTGGGCATTAAAAACCCAAGGGCAGAGGATCCAGCCGCCAAAGCTGCGATTCGCATTCCGTTAACCGATACGGCTGTGTCTACCTCTGGCGACTACGAGCGCTATTTTATTGATGAGCATACTGGCGAGCGCGTGCACCATATTCTAAACCCCAAAACCGGTAAGTCAGCTTCGGAAGTGACCAGTGTAACTATATTGGCGCCACGGGGGTTAGATTCAGACCCGTTATCTACAACAGTATTTGTACTGGGAGTAGAAAAAGGGCTAGAGTTGGTCAACAGTTTGCAAGGAGTGGACGGCATAATTATAGATCGCCAAGGTAAGGTGCATTACAGCGCCGGCCTCGCGCCAGCCGAAGCTGCAGCTGCAGACTGATAATCGAACAATAAGGTCGGCGCAAAAACAATCCGCTCGATCGAAATCAAACGTGTGTCACATTACACGTAAAAAGTTACGCGCAGGCCTAGACGATAGCGCTATTTTTTTTAATGTAGGTTTGAATGGTAAGCCGCCTTCTGGCGTTATTATCCTTGCTTAACCTGTTATTGGAGAGTGACCTTGAGAGTTAATAACTGCCAAAATTTGGCATTTTGTGGGTCCAAACGCCTATTAGAAGGCCTTGGTCTTGGCGTGTTAAACCTTTTTCGGTTTGGTGCCCTCGCAATGTGCTTGGCGGCGGGCGCAGCATTTGCGCAAGATGAAGCAGCTGAGGGCGAAACAGAACAAGCTGCTGTGACCGAAGCCACGGCATCACCGCTTAGCGAAGATATTGAAGACCTTAAAAAAGCAGCACTAGAATTAAACCGTGACCTGCTCATCCTTGAAGAGGAACTGCTGTTCCCTGCCAACACCCAAATGGTGGTGTTTTTATCTATGGATGTAGGCCAATTTTTCACCCTGGATTCCGTAAAGCTTAAAATAGACGATCAAGTTGTTGCTTCGCACCTATACACCGAGCGCGAAAATGACGCGTTAATTCGCGGCGGCATACAGCGTTTATATATAGGCAACGTTAAAACGGGCGATCACGAAATTACTGCGGTTTTTACCGGTAAAGGCCCAGACAGCCGCGATTACAAACGCGCCGCCACCATGGTTGTTGAAAAAGACGACGACCCAAAAATGCTGGAGCTTCGCATACGCGACGCGACTTCTAACATGCAGCCGGAATTTGATATTAAAGAATGGGAGCTGTAAGTGTCGCCAAACGCGGGCTGCTAGCTGTTTGCCTTGCGTTACCTTGTTCGGCCTTCGCTAAAGAAGAGCCTCTTACTGCTGTGGCCGATTTGCGCTACGGCGTTGCCCTGTATCACTATTTTCAAGAAGAGCACATTACCGCTTTCTCGGAATTGCTGCTGGCCAAACAGCGCGGTGGTGTGCGCGGCCACGGTGATAACCCCGATATTATGGAGGGTGGCTTTGCCCTCGCGTACGGGATGGATCAGTACGCAGGCGATATATTTGAGCGCGTTTTAGAGCAGAATCGGCCAGTGCATGTGCGCGATGCTGCTTGGTTTTACCTTGCGCGTATGCGCTATCAGCAGGGCGACTGGTATGCCGCAGAAGACGCCGCCAATCGCATCAGCCCCAAACCCGCCAAGCATATTGCCAACGAACTTACCTCGCTGCGCGTGAGCACAGCCATTAAGCAGGGCAACCTAGCGCGTGCAGAATCTATCTTGGCCAAGCAGCAGCCTAAGCAAGGCTGGCTGCCTTATTTGTATTTCAATTTGGGCTCGGCGTGGGCGCGTCAACAAAACTACACCGCCGCGTTGGCTTACTATTCAAAGTTCGAAGAAGAAGAGTTTAAGCTCGAAGAGCATCGCTCCCTTTACGATAAAGCCATGACCGCTTCTGGTTACAGTTTGCTATTTGCCGGCCGTCCTCACGAAGCTATTTTGCAGTTTTCTAAGGTGCGTCTCGATAGCCCGTTGTCGAGTCGTGCGTTACTTGGGTACGGTTGGGCCGCAGCGGAGCTAGACGATTACACCGAGGCACTAAAACCTTGGTATCACCTCTCTACCTTATCGTTAGTGGATGCCAATACCCAAGAGGCTTTGGTAGCTGTGCCCTATGCCTACGAACAGTTGGGCAAAGAGGGGTTGGCGCTTGAGCATTTTCAGCGCGCAGAGGGTCGCTTCTCGGCGGCGTTAGTTGAAATTGACGATATTATGGCGAACTTACAGGGCGACTCCATGTTGGAGGTGCTCAAAATTAGTCGCAGCCAGCGTTTAGATTGGTTGCGCTACGCCAAAGAAAATCAGCTAACCCCAGAAATTAGCTACTTAGTGGCGCTTTTTTCGCGAGAAGATTTCGAAAAGGAAGTGCACGAACTGCGCGACTTACTCGCCATTCAAAATACCTACAACAACTGGCTAGAAAAACTTACCTTTTACACCGATATGCTCGATGCGCGCGAGTTTGATCGCACCGCAAAAATGCAGTACCTGGCCGAGCAGCAGTTAACCGAGCAGATTAACGAAATGGTTGCCAAGCGCGAATCCATGGCAGCGAAAATTGAGCAAATCAAGGCAAGCAATGATTATTTTGCGCTAGCCAAAGGCGAGGAAGCCGATTTAATCCACCGCGTAGAGCGATCTGCAGCCACTATTGAATTAGTGCGCGACTCAGATCCGTTTATTGACGAAACCGAAGAAGCCATGCGCCGCTATCGCGGTATTTTATTGTGGAATGCCAGCCGCCAGTTTTCAGACCGTTTATGGCACGCCGAAAAAGTATTGGCGCAGTTGGATGAAACGCTTACTCAAGTTCGAGCTCGTCACCAATCTATTCAAAAAATTGTGGGTCAGGCGCAGGATATTTCGCCCTACCTTCAGCAGCTAGATATAGCCCACAATCGTTTAACCGCAGAAAAAGCGCGTATAGATCGCGCGCTACTTGCCAAACAAGATACGCTGCGCGACAAAATTTACGATGTGTTAGAAACCCAACGCTACAACATTCTGCAGTACTTGGCGCAAAGCCGTTTGTCTATAGCTCGCCTTTACGATAAAGCCAACAAGCAAGCCGATTACGATGCAGTGGAGGACGGCCAGTGAAACGTCTTCTTCTAGCTAGTTTAGTGGTTGCCGCAAGCGGCTGTAGCATGTTTAGCGACGATGGGCCAAAGTATGGTCGCACCTTGGCAAGCTTAGAGGCCGCCTCAGTACCCGACGACTTAAACCCAGTGCCGCGGGTAGAGCTTGGCGAAATTGAAAAAAGTTATCGCTCGGCGTTAGAAGTGGCGATCGACCCTGAAATACGCCACAAAATTCTTATTCGTCTAGCCGATATAGAAATGGCGCGCAGCGAAAATCGCCAGCTTACCGCCGAAGAACAGGGGGAGTTTTTTGGCGGCGCTATTACCATGTATCAAGAATTGCTTGAGCTAAACAAAGCGCGACAAGGTGTGGATGACACGCCAACGAACGAGCGTATTTTGTATCAGCTTTCTAAGGCTTATGCGTTAGATGGTAAGCTCGATGAATCCAATCAAGTGTTGGGCGCTTTGGTTAGCGACCACCCAGAATCAGATTACGCTGCAGAAGCTGAATTCCGTCGTGCCGAGTTAGCCTTTAGCGAAGGTGACTATGCCCTTTCGGAAAAACTGTACGCCCAGGTTATGGCGCGCGGCAAAGAAACCCCTTTCTACTTAAACGCTGTGTATATGCACGGTTGGTCGCAATTTAAGCGCAATAGTTATCGCGCGTCTATTCGCTCCTTTACCGAAGTGTTAGATACGGTTTTGGTCGAAGGGCAGTCGTCGGAAGAAATGAGCAACAGCCAAAAAAATATGGCAGCAGACACGTTGCGCATTGTGGCTATTGTGTTCTCGTATATAGACGGTGCCGAAACCATTACCGAGGTGTACAACAATTTAGGCCAGCGTCACTACCAATATATGTTGTATATGCAATTGGGTGACTTGTACTTAGAGAAGCGCCGTTATCGTGATAGTGCCGATACCTATCGCCATTACGTAAAGCATTTCCCAACTACAAACCAAGCGCCAGACTTTAGCGTAAAAGCCATTGAGGTATATAACCTCGGCAATTTCCCAAGTGAAATTTTGCCGGCTAAAGAAGAGTATGTGCAAAACTACGGCATTAATAGTGAGTTTTGGGCACAGCGCAGTGAAGAGCAGCGCGCCCCGCTAAAGCCGTATTTACGCCAGTACATAGAAGAACTTTCGAGCTACTATCACAGCCGTGCTCAAGCACTTGTTACTGCTGATGCAGAATACAAACGGCTTAAGGCGCGGGGCGAAAAGCCTGAACGAGGTGAGTTGGTTAAACCCGACGACGCATTACCGGTTTATTTAAAAGCGGCTGATTTTTATAATCAATTCGTGCGCACCTTCCCGCAGGATGAGAAAACGCCAGAAATGGCCTTTCTTATGGGCGAAGCCTATTTTGAGGCAGGCTACTACCCAGAGGCGGCAGATGCATATGAAGCCGTTGCCTACGATTACCTAGATAAAAAACGCGGAGGTGAAGCAGGCTACGCTGCCATCATTACGCTCTCGAAACTGGTTGAACAAACTCAAGAGCAAACGCAAGCAGCTTGGGCTAAGCGTAAAATTACCAGCTCGGTTAATTTTGCCGATTACTATCCAACGCACCCACAAGCGGTTGCAGTGCTTACGCAAGCATCGGAAGATGTATTTAAAAGCGGTGACCTAGATAGAGCCGTTATTTTATCGTCACGGGTTGTTGCTTGGCAGCCAGAACCTGATAAAAACTTACGTAAAACTGCACTGCTAGTGTTGGCGCACAGTCAGTTTGATTTAAATGTTTTCGACGCAGCCGAAACAGCGTATCGCCAAGTGCTTGCCCTGCAAGAGGCAAACGACCCAGAGCGAACTGCAATTATTGAGCGTATAGCTGCAAGTATATTCCGCTCGTCTGAATTGCAAATTGCCGGCGGCGATAAAGCTGGTGCTATTGATAGGCTGTTATCCATTCAAGCTGTTGCGCCAGATAGCGACATTGCCATCAGCGCGCAGTACGACGCTTCGGTTTATCTTATGGAGCTAAAGCGTTGGGATGAAGCGGAAAATGTGCTTACAACATTTAAAACCCGTTACCCCACCAATAGTTTGTCGCGCGATATACCCGCTAAGCTCGCGTTTATTTACCAAGAGTCGGAGCAGTGGGATAAAGCCGCAGCGGTATTAGCCAAAATGGCTAGCGACGAATCGGACCCAGAGTTGCGCCGCCAATCGCGCTACCTTTCTGCCGAGCTGTATGAAAAATCTGGCCGGCCCGCAAAAGCCATCGAACAGTATCGCGATTACGCGCACAACTACCCGCAGCCATTTGGATTGGCGACAGAAGCGCGTTACAAGTTGGTTACCCTGTACGAGCAAGCGGGTGATTCGAGCAAACGCCGGTTTTGGTTAAAAGAATTAATTGCCGAGAATAAAAAAGCGGGCGACAGCAAAACCGCGCGCTCTAATTATTTGGCGGCAATGGCAGCATCAGAATTCGCCCAAGATGATTATCTTGCCTTTAATCGCATTAAGCTAAATCAGCCGATTAAATCGAGCCTTAAAAAGAAAAAGGCAGCCCTCGATACCGCGCTTAAATCCTATAAAGGGGTTATAGATTATGGCGTGGCGGAATTTGCAACTTTAGCAAATTACCGCATTGGTGAAATTTATCGTCAGCTTAGTAGAGACTTGATGGACTCCGAACGCCCGCAGGGTTTAGATGAATTGGCGTTAGAGCAATACGAAATATTGATTGAAGAGCAGGCCTACCCCTTCGAAGAGAAATCGATAGATATTCACGCGGCCAACGTTAAACGCACCCGCGCAGGTATTTACGACGACTGGGTGAAAGAAAGCTTTGCGGCACTGGCAAAATTACTGCCCGCACGCTACGGCAAAAAAGAAGAAGCACTGGAGGTGAGTGATGCTTTGTTCTAATGGGCAGTTAAAGCGCGCGCTTACCCTATGTTGCGCATTGGCGTTATTAGTTGTTGCGGGTTGTACATCTTCGCCGAGCAAGAAAGACGAAGCCGAGCAAGCGGCAACAGCCGAAGGCGAGGAAACCCCATTTGTGTTAATTCCAAGCCCCTACCAACCCAAGGGTTCTGCACCTAGCCAGGCGAAAAAAGAGTTTGCTGCCGCGCAAACCGCGATGAAAGAAAAACAATGGCAGCAGGCAGAAAACATATTGCTGTTAATGACTGAGACTTACCCAGAGTTATCTGGCCCGTATGTGAACCTAGGTATTGTTTACCTGCAAACCAAACGCTACGAAGAAGCGGTTAAAGCGCTTGAGTTCGCGATAGAAACCAACCCTACCAATATGGATGCTTACAGTCAGTTGGGTTTGGCGTACCGCGAGCAGGGCCTATTTGAGCAGGCGGATATGGCCTACCAAAGCGCCTTGGAGGTATGGCCGCACCACGCAGATTCACTTAAAAACTCCGCGATACTCTACGATTTATATTTAGGTAAATTGCCTGAAGCGCTAGAGCGCTATAAATTATTGGCGCAAATTCAGGGCGAGCCAACGCGCGAGCTTAAAGGCTGGATTATCGACCTCGAGCGACGCATCGCCAATGGAGACGATTAATGAATAAACGACTAGGGTTAATAGCTATTACTTGGCTAGTAATAGGTTGGACGCATAATGCCGTTGCGCAAGAAGATGAAGTAGTGAATATCAGCGCAACTGTTACAGGCAACCAAGAGCAGCCTAAAGTACTTTATATTGTGCCGTGGAAGCAGGCAGAAGATAAAACAATTTTATATCAGCAACTTAATACGCGTTTAGAGGCCGTGTTTGGCCATGTAGAACGCCGCGAGCATATTCGTCAATTAGAGTTGTTAAACGATTTAGCTGTTGCAGAAGCGCCTGCAACTGAAAAATAATTTTTAAAAATATTAGGGTTTACAACTGGAGGCAACACCAATGAATACAATCATTAGCTTTTTCCAAAACGGTGCGGAGTTTATGTATCCAATCGCATTGGTTTTGGTGGTGGGTTTGGCTATCGCGATCGAGCGTTTTATCTTTTTAACTAACGCGAAAGTATCTAACCGTCGCGCCTTTGACCGCATTTTGCCTTTGTTGCGCAAAAAAGACTACGGCGCGGTTGTTGACCTAGCGCGTCAATCTAAAGCGCCAGTTGGGCGTATTGTTGCCGCCGGTATAGCGCGCTTACAGCAAACACCGCGTCGCGATGAAATTGAATACGCGATGGAAGAAGGTGTTATGGAAGCGGTGCCACGTTTAGAAAAGCGTACGCCTTATCTCGCTACACTAGCCAACATTGCAACCCTGCTTGGTCTTTTGGGTACCATTATGGGTTTGATCGAAGCATTTACCGCAGTGGCAAACGCCGATCCAGCAGTAAAGGCAACGCTACTTTCAAACAGTATTTCTCTCGCCATGAACACCACTGCATTCGGTCTAATTGTGGCAATTCCATTGCTTATGCTGCACGCAATGTTGCAAAGTAAAACTACAGAAATTGTAGATAGCTTAGAAATGGCTGGCGTGAAGTGCTTGAACATTATGTCTGCAGCAAATGCTTTTGCCGCAAAATCTCGCTCTACAGACGCAGCTAAGTAAGCCGCTTTAAATTGTGCTAGGCACAGTTATTGGGTAGCAGTGAATGCATACTGCTTTGAACAATTAAAGACGGATTAGCTTGGCGGTCGCTATGCGAAAACGACATAGAAAACAAGAGGAAGCGGATTTAGATATCACTTCCTTTATGAACCTGATGATTATTCTGGTTCCTGTACTTCTGATGACCATGGTGTTGTCGCACATTAGTGTGCTCGACTTAAAACTGCCGGATCTCTCCTCCAGTTCCTCGGCGCCAGAAGACGACGAAAAGAAAAATGAAATACTTGAAGTGGTGATAGAGCCAACCGAAATGGTGGTTAACTACCCCGCAGGTGCGCCTTTACGCCGCATTCCGCAAAAGGCGGATGAAGAAACCGGAGAAATGGTTTACGACTACGAAATGTTGCAAACCGTATTGCGGGAAGTAAAACGTTTGTTGAAAGATCAGGGTATTGAGAAAAAAGACATTTTGATTTTGTCGCAACCCGATACCGATTATCAAACCATTATTCGCTCTATGGATACAGTGCGTAGCTTTAAAGCTGTATCTGTGGCCTCGGTGGTAGATGCAGAATTGTTTCCCGCTATTTCTTTGGGCGATGCTCCTCCACCGGCAGCGGCACAAACAGGGGGGGCGCAATAATGAAACAGTCTATACATGCTAAACGTATGGCGCGTCACCACAAGCGCAACAGTGTGCCTAAGCTTAACCTCGTTTCACTAATGGATATTTTTACCATTCTGGTTTTCTTCCTGTTGGTTAACTCATCGGAAGTGGAGGTGCTGCAAAGCAATAAAGATATCGACTTACCTCAGTCTATCGCTGAGAAAAAGCCAGATAACAACCTGATAATTATGATTAGCCAAGACAATATAATTGTTGGCGGGCGCAGCATAGTAACGGTAGAAAACGCAGTCGCGGAAGAAGGGTTGAATATTACGGCGCTGGCGGATGAGTTAGCTCGCCGCGCTAAAAATAAGCCCTATAAAAATGAAGAAGAGGCAACAAAAGGCAGAAGCGTAACAATCATGGGGGATAAAAGTATTCCTTACACCATGATTAAAAAAGTGATGTCCACCTGTGCCAACTCCGATTTCCGCAATATATCGCTCGCGGTAAATCAGGTGCCAGACGCATCGGCTGAAGGCTTGTTGGAAAGCGCTGGCGGGGAGGGGTAGCATGGCTAAACTTATCGCAGCGCCCAATTTGCAGTTACCTTGGAGTTCCTCTAAGCAGGATGATTCTCGCTTTTGGGTAATTGGGTTAGTCCTTTTTGTTTTGTTCTTTATTCTTTCGGTAATTATTACCCGCATTGAGGTTCCAGAGCCGGACCGAGATGAGCTGGAAGAAAAAGCGATTGAGTTGGCGCAAGTAATATTAGAAAAACAGGAAATTCCTGAGCCACCTCCGCCGCCCCCAAAAGAGGAAGAAAAAAAGGAAGAAGAAAAACCTAAAGAAGAACCCGAGCCAGAAAAAGAACCGGAGCCAGAACCCGAGCCCGAACCAAAACCTGAGCCTAAACCAGAGCCGGAAGAGGTTAAGTTGGTAGAAGCTAAGGAGGCCGCGGCAGCAGAGCTGAATCAGTTTGCCGATATGCTAAGCGATATGCGCGAAGATACCGTGGACTTATCCGATGCGACTACTGACCAATTGGTGCAGGGTACAGGTGAAGAAGAGAAGCTAGATCGCGCTTTGATCGGCGCTTCGGCATCATCTAAGAGTGCGGGTATTAACACCGAAAATTTATCGCGCGATGTTGGCGGTACAACCTTATCCGGTAAAGAGTCTACGCGCGTTACTAGCAAAATTGCTACGGCCACGGGAACAGGTGACAAAGCGACTGCAGAAGAAGTGGTACGTGAGAAATCGCGTCGCAGCGACGAAGAAATTCGTTCTGTTATGGATAAAAACAAAGCGCTTATATTTAACGTGTACAACAAAGCGTTGCGTAAGAATCCTACACTAGAAGGTAAGGTGGTATTCAAAATCGTAATTGACCCAACCGGTAAGGTTGTGGACGCCGAAATTGTTTCCAGCGAGCTTAATGATGCAGACCTAGAGAAGAAGTTGCTGGGCCGCATAAGGCTTATTAACTTTGGCACAAGGGACGTACTGCGCACGACAGTAAACTACTCGCTAGATTTCTTGCCCTATTAAGCAAAAACGGGTTCTACAAAGGCGTCTTCGGGCGCCTTTTTTGTTTGTGCTAGCTGTGGCTATGCGGTTAAATGACGTAATAACAAAGGAGCACAATGAATGAAATGTACAAGTTGTAAAGCGGGTAATTTGGCACCTGCTTATCTCGATACTTTGTTTCCGTGTCACACATGTGACAATTGCGGGGGCAGCTTTGTATACCTAGCAGATTACCTTAAATGGAAAGAGGGTAACCCCAACCTTGCCAACTTAACGGTGAGTGGTGAGTCATTTGAAGTGAGCGAAACAGCGCAGGCCATGATATGCCCTAAAACAGGGTTGTTTATGACCAAGTATCGCATTGCCAGTAATACCGATCACCGTATAGACCTTAGCCCCACTATTAATGCAATTTGGATGGACAAGGGTGAATGGGAGCTATTGAAAACCCGCGGCCTGGCTGGACGGCTAAACGAAATATTTACCGCCCCTTGGCAAAATAAAATACGCGCGGCTAAAACAGCTGAGGTATTAGACGGTATCTACGCCAAAGAGTTTGGTGAAAACTATGCAGCCATTAAAGCCTTTCGTGAGCTTATTCAGCCTTTGGATAATCGAGCCGAAATAATTGCGTTTCTGGTTTCCGACGACCCCTATAAAGCCTAAAATTTCGTCTTAAAAAAAGAGTATTTGAGGCCCAAATAGGGGCCTCGTACAGTGTTTTGGCGTGCGCTTCGTTTTGGTTTTCACGGCTTTAAAAATTAGCATAGAAAACTCTAACAAAATGTTGACATTACAATAGAGAGCTATAAACTGGTGATCAGCTAGAAAAAGGCCTCTTGATTAAAACCTCCTTTTCGTTGTTTGATTCATAATCCTTCGTCCTGTAGTTTTAAAGTTCCAGTCTGATTTCGCGCTACCCAAGCCCTACAAGGCACACAATTTTTACATTTTTATCTCAGGATATGATTATGTCTAACAGAGTTACCGGTACAGTTAAGTGGTTCAACGAATCTAAAGGTTTTGGTTTTATTGAGCAGAAGTCTGGTCCAGACGTATTTGCTCACTTCAGCGCTATTGCTAGCTCTGGATTCAAAACTTTGGCTGAAGGCCAACAAGTTGAGTTCACTGTTACTCAAGGCCAAAAAGGTCCTCAAGCAGAGAACATCGTAGCTCTATAAGCCTTAGCTTATACTGTTACAACGCTCGCCTAGTGCGATGCGCAAAAAGCGGCTTTTTAGCCGCTTTTTTTATGTCTGCTACTTTACCGCCAAGCGTTTGCGCATGTTGGGCTATACTGAAAATACTTTTACTAAAAATGCGCCAAAGCGGTTCATCGCTGCATGCATAAGGTTGTAGCCCATGAAAGGAGCGGTTTTTGTAACGCTTAAAACAATGATCGAAGAATCTCACGGGCCTACCGCGTGGGCGGCATTAGTGGATAAAGTCGCACCTGAGTGCGAGGGCGTTTACGACGCAAATGAAAACTACCCTGATGCCGATGCAATAGCCTATATAGGGGCCGTGGCTGAATTGCTAAATAGCTCTGCATCCGCTGTAACAGAGATTTTTGGTCGCTATTTATTCGATGCGCTCAACAGCATGTCGCCGCAGTATGCTGCTGCATCGCCTACCTTATTTGGATTTCTCCAGAGCATTGAACCCCTTATCCATCGCGAAATTCGTAATAGTAATAAATCGAGCAGTTTGCCGGTTATTGTTGTGAAGGTTACGGATGAGCAACACTTGCTTATGCGCTACAACTCACCCAGAAAGCTTTGTTTTTTGGCTGAGGGGCTTATTCGAGGCGCCGCTAAGCACTATGGAGAGACTGTTGAGCTCAGTCACGACAAATGCCTACACCGAGGCGATATCTGCTGTGAGCTGAATGTTATAAAGCTTGCGACTTAGTCGGTGCCAAACTGAATCACCTGCGGGCAGAGCTTCGCGGCAGTTATTTCTTATTATTCTTATGGTTTTATTGACTTTATCATACTGGTTGGCGATTATTTGCGCTACTTAATGCTGTTTTATATGCGTAAAATAATAATAAGGTGACCTTCATGACTATCTTCGTTGTCGTAAAACGTTTTCTTTTCGCTTGTACCTTTCTTTGCTCTTCTTTGGCTGTGGCCAATTCGCTTGACCCTACATTTGTTTACTTTACTGATGGCAAAGTGGTTGGCGCTAGGGGTATTTCTGTGGGGGATTCCAAAAACTGGAGTGTTCCTGTGGTTGATTTAACCGCTAAGTCGGAGTCGGGTAAGTTAATTATTAGCCCGACCACTTATAAGCGCGAAAACGATGCGCTGCGGGCCGAGTTTACCAAGAAAAAAACGCAGGCTAGCTTAGCGATATATGGGCCAGAAATTGATTTGGCTGCGCTGGAAGATAAAGTCGCGCTGTCTTTATGGGTTAAGGTAGATAAAATTTCATCCTCACCTGTTCATTTAGGTATGGATTGCGGTTGGCCCTGTCGTGCGGAAATAGATATACGCAAAAACCTGCGCAAATTTCCCCGTAAAGAGTGGTTTAATTTTGCTATACCGCTAAATTGCTTGTCGAACTTTGGCTCGGGAGAGAGTTTTGATTTAAGTAAAATTAACGGGCCTTTTGTACTGAGTACCGAAGGGCGGTTGGATATTTCTATTGCAGATATTCGCTTGGGGCTGCTACCCGAAGGCGACCCTGGCTGTGCCAAAGTTGAGGAGTAGTTTTAGTCGCTTTATGCAGGGCTGTATTCCCGTATAAATGCTTCTAGGTGATCGCGTTCGAAGTCCTGTGGTGACCAAGGTAGCTCGGTGGCTAGGTGTAAGTATTGGCGTTTTAGCAAGTAAATATCTGCTTGGTAAGGCGTGCCATCAGCTATTACTTGGATTGTTTCACGTTGGTAATAGCTGCCTTCAAATGCATCGAGCTTTTGTAAGTCTGACGGTTCCACATTCAAGTAAAGTTGCCCTGTTAACCAGGGCGCTGAAGGGTGCCTAAACGCAACAGGGTAGGACTCGGAAGCCGATTGGCCGACTATTTTTACTCGTTTAATACCGGTTGCTGCGGCGCTTAAATGGCGATATTTACCGTCGACTATGCCGCGCCATACGGGGGCGAACATGAGCGAGCCGTAGGTGAATATGTGTTTGCTCATCGGCTTACGGCAAAGATGTTAAAAATTTGAGTAGTGGCATCGGGGGACTGGCCAACACAGGCCATAAATTTACCGCCTTGCTCGTGA
This sequence comes from Saccharophagus degradans 2-40, assembly GCF_000013665.1. NCBI lineage: Bacteria > Pseudomonadati > Pseudomonadota > Gammaproteobacteria > Cellvibrionales > Cellvibrionaceae > Saccharophagus > Saccharophagus degradans. The sequence goes on along the minus strand of NC_007912.1, from coordinate 4,517,012 downwards.
ATATCGATATTTGCCATACAGGCAATGTTGGGCGTACTTGTTTCTGACTCGGTTGAGATTGTGCCAGTAATAAAGCCGTCCGCTACTCCGTCTGGGGTGCCGTCTAGTTCTATTTCGTAGGTCGTCTCACTATCGGTATCGGCTACGAAATCCGCCAGTGCAGTAATAGCGCATAGCCCTGCGGTATCGCATTCCATGTCTATCACTTTCGTTTTGCTGCCTTCGCCCTTGCCGCCATTGTATAAAAGGCCAGCGTAGCTGCCGGCTAAGTCTGGGCGGTTGGTTATTTCGCGGGCTTCGAAAACCACGCGAAAATCGTAGTTATTGCCGTCTGCTGTATCGAGGCTATGCACTACCGCTGCGTTGCCGCTACCTAAGTATTGATGTTGATTATCACCAATGGATAAACCTTTGCCACAAGCTGCGCCAGTGAAGGTTTCACCGTCTACGAAGTCGTAGGAATCAAGCAGGTTAAATTGATTATTGCTAAAACCGGTGTAAGAGCTGGTGGAGTATTGGTAGTCGCCAAAGAATGCATTGCCGCTGCGCGATGGGCTGTCGTTACCGTTTAGCTTGTAGGTTATCCAGTTGCCGCGAATATTGGAGCTGGGGCAAGTATCGGCGCTAACCAATACTAGGAGTTGATCTTCATCAGCGGAAGGTGGCGCCAGCACAACCATGTCATCACTAATAGATATCATGGCTATTTCGTCTTCTTGGCTAAAGTTGCCGCCGTCGTCGCCGTTGGTTACATCAACGCTCAGTCGAGTGAAACCATTGTCTAACTCAAAAACGGCGCCGGATAGTTTTACTGTGGCTTCCGTGGTGGGGTCGTCGCTTCTGTTCAGGGTAAACGAGTTATCTTCATCGTCGATAATCAGCTCCCAGTGGGAGCCAGGGCCAAAGTAAGCGCGGGTATTGGAACCGCCGCCAACCCCGTCGAATTCTCCTTCGTCGTCGCCGCCCAAGCTGTAGCCAGCTTTACAGGCGCTTAAGCCAAAGGCGGTTGAACCGGCAATAAGTGCGGTTAAAAGGGCTGTGCGGTAGGGGCGTTGCATGGAAAGTCCTTTATGTAAAACTCGTTAGGTTGTGGCTTTAGGCCGGCACCAATAAAAATAAAGCGATACTAGTAGAGTTGGGCTAGTACCAAATTGATACAAAGAATCGAATCACGGTTGCGTCAAAGCTGTATAGGGGCTCTTCACCTGCAGCGTACTCGGCTGGTGTGTCATCTGTACCTTGAGACAGGCGATGGTTTCGAAAGTTCTCATAATCGAAACTCATCTGGTCTACATATAGGTTTAAAGTAAGTTTATCTAACATACGCAGGTATTTAGATTTCACTTCATAGGCAACCCCTACGCCTATCAGCGAGTCGCTGAATGCGCTCATTTCTTTATCGCTCGCTAGGAAGTCCTGCGCGTTGGAATAGGGAAATAAGTCTGAATAGAAGTTAGCTTGGGTTTGGCTGTAGCCGCGGTACTTACCGGTAAACTTCCATCTGTCTTTATAGGGGTGAATGTAACGTATTTCGTAATTGTTTGCTTTAATGCCCCAGCTGTCGCTGTAAGTGCGGTACTCAAACTTTAGCGCTGCGCGATAGGGAATGTAATACATAGAGCGAATGGCAAAAGCATCGCTATTGCGCGTGCGAGGGTAGTTTTCAGGTTGCCTTGCTATGTTGCCATTGGGTTGGGTGTAGCGAACACTGCGGTAGGGGTTATTTAAAAACCCTTCATCAATTACGGTTTCGCCTACTAGGGATACTATCCAGCTTTTAGTGAGAATTTGAGTAACGGCAAAATTATAGCGCGAGTGGGTGGCTTCATCTTCGAACTGCACTTCTTCGTCTTCGTCACCATTGCGCATAACAATATCGTTGCCGTGAGAAAACCCCATGGCCACGGTCGTTAAATCGCCAAACATATCTTGGCTTATGCCAAAGCTAATGGTTTGCGCGTCGTAATCGTTTTCGCTACTTTCTGTGTAGCTAGTGCTAACGGTAGTGCGGTCGTAAAGAAAGTCTGCGCCTAAGCTGGTTTGCAAGCGCTCTTCGGTATAGGGGCTGCCTTGCGTCATTACATCTACCGAGGCACTGGTAACCGAGTCGACGTAATAGTTGCCCCACAGCGATACGGTTTCTTTTACGTTTTTACGCACCAAAACCGATGGCCCGCTAATGGTAACGCCGCCGCCATCAAATTGGTGAAATAGAAATTCGGTGCGCTCTTCAGGCAATACTGCTGCCTGTGTGCATGTGGTAATGGTGAGAGCTATACCGGCAAGTAGTTTACGCAAAGTTAACGCTCGGTAATTAGTTACAGCCACAACCGCCCCCTGCACTGCCTTCTGCGCCGCGCGCCGCTTCACGCGCTTCGTACACGTGGTTCATGTACGCAGTTGAAGCGGGGTTACTGTCAAACGCCATTATGGGGTCGGCTAAATTTTCGCGTTCATAGGGTTTAACCCAAGGCTCGAAGGATGAGCAACCTGCGAGGGCTATAAGCAAAATAATGGCGAGTGATGTGCGCATAGTTCCGTCTCTTTAACGAGATTATTTACATTCTTTTAGAAGGCTTTTTATTAGTTTTTTATAAATTTTTTCGTCCCCTGGCACGTAGCTGCGGTGCAGGTGGCGCATATTGCCGTTGCAGTCGATAAGCACACTGCTAGGCATAGCATCTACGCCATAGGTTTCACTGGTTTTACTGTCTGTATCGAATAAAACAGGAAAGGCAACTGGGTCTTTGGCGAGCAGGGCTTTGGCTGCGCCTATATCTTCTTCGGCGTTAATGCCTAACAAGGTAAAACCTGCGGGCTGATAGCGTTGGTAGAGGGCATCTAGCAATGGCATTTCTTGCTTACAGGGGCCGCACCAGCTCGCCCAGAAGTTGAGCATAACCACTTGGCCGCGCAGCTCTGATAGGCGAATGTTTTTGCCAGTGTTGGATTTAAGTGTGAAATCTGGTGCTGGGCCAGATAAAGCCGTTGTTTTTTCTTTTGCGGTAGCAGGTTGTGCGAGCACCCCCAAAGCAATAACAAAGCAAGCTATACGACTAAACGAGCGAATAAACATATTGCAACTCCAATTAAGTTTGCGCTAAAAGTACAACGAGAGGCCGGCTTGGGCTTCGAGGTTTTGGATTGATTTATCTTCACCTAAAATATTATGGGTGAATAGGTGGTTGCGAAAATCCACTCGCAGTGCCAGCCAATCTGTGGCGAACAAGCGGAAGCCGCCACCAAAGTTATAGGTAATATATTCGTTGCCGGCAAACTGGGTGTTGCCCATGCCAAATATTACGTAATAATTTGTGTTAAAGGCGTAATCTTTACTTATGTAAACTTCGCCTGGCAGTAAGTTGATGCCTAGCGACATGTTGTAGTAGAGCAGTTCACGCTCTTCTTCAGTAAGTAAGTCGCTGCCACCACTTAATACTTCGAAGCTGGTTTTACTGGTTTGAGTACCGCCAATATTACCCTCTAAGAAAAAATCTTCTGTGATGTGGTACGCCGCACGCACGCCGTACACATTGTTACTGCCAAAATCCTCTACGCTCATTACGCCCGAAAAAAAACCAAACTCGAAATCTTCGTTATCAATTTCGGCTTCGTCTATTTCGCGGCGTTTTAGGTCTGGGCTTATTACTGCATCTAGCACAGTCGCTTCGTCAATTTTGCCGTTGTCGCGCTCTTCTTGTTGAGCAAAGGCGGACGGTGTATAGCCTAAAGAGGCTCCTAGCAATAAGCAGCTTGTTAAAAGTAAACGCTGAAACCTGCTTTCCATTCTGAAACCTCTTCGTTATTTTCTCTGTTGGTCAGCACTTTGTGGTCGGAGTATTCGGCGCGCAGCATAAACCGGCGCGATACATAAAACATAAACCCGCCGCCAACAGTCATGACAGTATCTTCGCGATCTTGAGATTGTACTAAGTCGGAGTCTGGCTCGATAAGTATTACGCCACTACCCAAGGTGAAAAAGGGGGATAGTCGCCAGTTGGGGAAAATTTGGTGCACGGCATTAAGGCTAAGCAGTTTGCTGTTGGAGTATGACCCAAACGCCTGTGTGTATTTTAATTCTGCGGCTAAGTTGGGGGTAAGGTGATAGCCCACGTAATTTGTGAGTGCGCTGGCACCGCCAAAATCACCGCCCATCATGCCCAGTTCCCAGCGTCGGTTGGGGAAGCTTTTGTCGCCCGAGTAATCAAAGGCAATGAGTGGGCCTTCGCCATTTAGGGTTGCGTTAAGGGTGCTGCGCTTTACCCAGCCGGACTTGCCATTTTTCATTACCACTTTAAACCAGTCGGTGCGCTGTTTTTGCAGCCAGACGGTCTCGCCTTTTTCTAGTATGTGAAAAATGGGGTAGCCGCGGCCTGCGCCGGTATGCACGTTTACAAATGGGTCTGCGATTACAACTGCCAAGCCATCGGGCTCTTCTTTTGGCTCGGCTAAGCTGGCGTTGCAAAATAGTGCTAGCGCCACCCACGCTGCGGCGAGCAGCGCCTTCCCTGTGTGTACAAAACCTAATTTAATCATTAATCAACGCTAAGCCTATTGTGATGGGCAATGATTGCTGTATGTGTTTTTGGTTATTAAACGCTGTTATTTAACCTGTTTCTAATCGCTGTTTAGGGCGAAGTGTAAGCGCACGCTTACTATCAATCGGGCGGTGCATCAAATGGGTTGCTGTAATACTGTGCACCTATATCCAGCCATTCTGATATAAGTTTTAGTTCGGCGCCACTCAATAGCCCGCGGTGATCAACCGTTGCCCCTGCTTGCGAAAACGTGTTGAAAAACACTTGGCTTGATAGGGCTCGGCCCGGCACCATGATGCGTCCAAAGGTGCGATCGGTATTTACTATAACCGGTATGGGTTGGCCTTCTTCATCTAAAACTAATTCAAACTCGGTGTCTAACGGCGCTTCAATATCGATAACTTCTTCATTGCCGTCTTCGTCTACGATGGTTTGTCTCGCATAGTACACGAATACGCCGTCAACTTGTTTATGTTCTGTTTCAGGTTGCAGTATGCCTGTTTCTGGGTTGAGTTCGTACACTGGGCTAGCTAAGAATAGTTCAGCGTAGGACACCATATAATTATTGTTAACCTGTGATAGTTCGCCGGTTAACTCTAACTGGCGCTCACCAGCGGGCAATTTTTGTAGCCCGGCTTCGTCTACTGCGCTGTGGCATGTGGTACAGGTAAAGTTCTCCTCGCCCATTCCTCTGTCTATCATTCGCGAAGCTTCCCAGATGGGGTGAATATGATCTTCGTAGTTAATCACTACGCGGCAGAGGCTGTTCCAGTTATTGATGCAAGCGGAATTGGTGGTTGGCGCTGGCGAGTTTAAATCGTTGTAGCTGAAATCGATTATATCTGCCTTGGTTAACCCCGTGGTTTCATCTGTCCATTCATCTTCAAAGTAAATATTTACCGATGGTGTGCGTGCGCCGTCTACCGTGGAGGAGCTGCTGCTGTTTATACGCGCGTAGTAGGCCGCCATGGTTTCGCCCACATTGGGCGGCAATTGCGGCAGCGGGTTCATGGGGTCGAGGGTGTCTAGCAATACGGTGTTGGGGAAGTGGCTGCTAGAGAGCGCCCCCATATTGATAGAGTCTAAGCCTTTGGCTGCGTTGCCGTGGGGCACTTCGGAGTCGCGCACGTGGCAACCTGTACATTGGCGCACCTCGCCTGCGCGCACAGTAAACCAGTTTTGGTGACGCTCGGAGATACGCTTGCCCTCGGCATTGACCACCGAAAAAGTAACGGCCACATCGGCGGGCACTTTAAACATGGCCGAGCCATCTGGCTCCACCGGTACATAGCCGAGAATATCTTTCATGCGGAAGTTACCCGCCCCGTCTGCAACGCCTAGGTTAAAGTCGAATACGTCGTCATCGGGCAGCGATACCGCTTTTAATATACGCAGAAAGCGTGCAGGGCGCTCGTCGGGGGCGACTTGCATGGGGTCGGCAGTGGCGATAATGCCTGCGGGGGAGGTGTCTTCGCCGTCTAAGTCGTAAACGCTGTGAATATGCACAACGCCTACATCTTGCTCTACCAGTGCGGCTCTATCTTGGTCGCGCAATGTGGTTTCTAGGTGGGTGGCGGGTGTCACCGGCTCCATAATAACCGCTTCGGTAACCATGCGATTTGGGGTAGCTAAATCTACGGGCGATTGGGTGGCGATAACGGGGTCGTACACCCATAAGCCGTACATGGGCTCGGCTAAAACGACAGCGGTACTGGCAAGTGTGCGATCGTTACAGGGGAAGGTGCCTACTTCGTCTTCTTCGATTGTGATGGCCGTTTGGCCTTCTGCAAGCAGTTCGCCATCGCGATTAACAAAGTCGCCGGCGACGTCGATGAGTTGCAGCGAAGCATTTACATAGGTGCCAAAACGGTAGCCGCGCACCACGCATGGGCTCCAGCTTACTAAGTAGCGGCCGGTGTTGTCGGCCATGGGGTAGGCGCTACTAAAAAAGCCGTGGGGCGAGGGTGTGCCGTCGGTGTGCACAGGGGCGTTGGTGGCCACTTCCTGCGCAGGGCCGACGCCACCCATGTTGCTACCAGCAGCTTGGGTGAGGTCTGTATAGCCGTCTATGTCTATTTCAACTAAGTCGCCGCCTAGTTGATCGAATTCGCGCGGACGTAAATTCACTAGCACCTTGCCGTTTTGTAGCTGGCGAGGTTGGTTAAAAACGCCTTCAGTACTGTTGGTGCCAGTAAGTTGTGAATGGTAGCCGTACGCAAGGGCGGGGTTGGTGCCGTCGGGGTTAATGGTGTACAGGCTGAGTCGATCCATACCGCCGCGATTATCGAAATTATCCCAGCGCAAAAATAGAATTTGGCCGTTATCGAGCACGGTTGGGTGCAAGTCGTGGCTTTGGTTAAATGTAAGCTGTTCGATATTAGCGCCGTCGTCGTCCATTACGTGCAGTAGAAATGCTTCTTGCTCTCTGTCTTCGGTAAGCGCTGCAAACTGAGGTTTGTTTTCATCCAGCAATATAGCTTTGCTGCGGCGTTGGCGGGTGGAGGAAAAAACTATGCGGCCATCGGGTAAATAGTAAGGTGCCACATCTTCGCCCGCTTCTGCGGCGATATCCGATTGAATAATACGACGCAAAACGTCGGTTTCGCGGTCGTATTCCCAAATATTCCAAGTGGGTTGTTCATCTTCGTCGGCATCTTCATCGGCGGGTGCGCGCATGGCAAATATAAGTTTTAAGCCATCGTCCGACGTTTCTAGATCTTTTACATCGTAGAGTGGTTCGTCGCCATCTGTATTGGCGCTGCCAAAAACGCCTGCGGTAAGTACTATCTCACTGGCTGCCACTGCGGCGCGGTCTTTAATAATAAGTTTTGCGCCTGGCTTAAAGGCGGCTGGGTCCAATACGTTGTCGGCTAGTAGCATGCCAGACTCATCGTCGCGCGGCAGGGGGCGTTCGACATAAGCAATAGGGAAATCCACTACCACTGGGTCGGGGTCTTGGCCGCTGGAGCTGCCACCCTGTAAATCGCCGTTGCTCGCATCACAGCCGCCAAGTGCAGCTAGCACGCAGGCAGAGGTGAAAGTGTAGAGCCAGTATTTATTCATGCTATTTCGCCTGTCCGTATCCGTTGCGCGCAGCGCTATCTATCAGATGTTGCGTTACCTTCGCGCCATTATATAGCGCGTTAAGGTGTTGAATATTATTTTAATCGGTTAACTTTTTTGTAAGTTAACAAAAGAAACAAGAGTTATGCCGTTGCCGCCATTTAAGCCCTACCAAAATGTAAATTTGTGAACTTGCGACATTTCTTGCGTGGTGCTCCTGCTGCAATGTGTGCGCTTGCTCTGCACCCGATTTTTAATGTTTATCAGTACTGGCTGGCAGCCGCGCAATCTTAAAGTGTCGCTTGTCGGTAATTTATACGCGGTGGTCGGTATTTGTTAATGAGTTTGCTAAAGCGTGCGGCTGCTCTCGTGGTGACATGGGGCTTTTTAGCATAATTACCCCTGTGAGACGCAAATTTAGTATGACTTGGTTCTCATTTTGGCGCCTATTGCACGGTTTTGTGATGTCGCGCAGGTTGGCGGGAACAGTTCGTGCCTTCTCTAGCTAGTAGCTTAAATAATACGCACCGCTAAACGGGGTTTGGTCACATAAAAACCTAAGCTGCGTGTTATATGAAGCTAAAGCCAACAACACTTAATGTGAATATGTTGGTTACAGGCTGACAATTTTTGGCACGGTTTAACATAAGGTGTCATACAGAATAGAAAACTGCCTGCTTTATTCCTGTTAATGCAAAGCTTTTATGCGGGTTTGTGTTTGGCGGGCAGAGTTTATCCACGGAGGGCCGGCTGCAGCTTGGTCTCCTTATATTATTAACTTTACTGTGAGATGTGCGATGACCAATTACGATCGCAAACTATCGAAACCTACTTCACGCGGTGCGCTGAGTTTGTTGGCAACTGCCGCAACCGGTGCGCTCTTGTGTTCTGGTATGGCTATGGCTGGCACGCTAGAGCAAGCGAAGCGCATGCACGACCGCTTGGCAGGTGTGCCCCCCACTGAATCTGTGTTGCTTGCAATGAAAGCTGAGCTCGATGCGGGCGATGCGATGGCTGCGGCAGAGATAGCCATGGAAAACGATAGTTTTTATAACGAGACTATTAAAAACTGGGCTGCGCCTTGGACCAACCGCGAACAAAACGTATTTGTGCCGCTAAATGATTACACCGCCACCGTAATTGGGTTTGTGCGCGATGAATTGGATTTTAGAGAGCTTTTATACGCGGATATTATCTATGTGGGCGACGGTATTACACCGTCCTATTCCAATTCGAGTAATGCCCATTACCAAGCGATGGAAGACGCCGGCGTTAGCTTAAAAGATACACTCGATCGCAGCTTGCAGTCAGAAGTAACTGGCTTACCTGCCGAAGCAACATCTGGTGTGGTCACCTCTCGCGCCGCTTCTAAAGCGTTCTTAATTGCGGGCACCAACCGCGCAGCTTTCCGTTTTACCTTAATGAATCATATGTGTATGGATCTGGAACAAGTTCACGATATTACTCGTGTGCCAGATCGTATTCGCCAAGATGTATCGCGCAGCCCTGGCGGCGATGCGCGCGTATTTCTAAACGGCTGTATGGGTTGCCATGCGGGTATGGATCCAATGGCGCAGGGCTTGGCGTATTACAACTATGAATACGACCCCGAAAACGATTTAACCGGTGAGAACGGTCAGTTGGTGTACAACAGCGAGGGTGACATAGACCCCGAAACGGGCACCCGCGTGCAGGCCAAATACCACTTTAATAGCGCTACCTTCCCCTACGGTTTTGTTACCCCTGATGATAAGTGGGATAACTATTGGCGCGAAGGGGTGAACAAATCCTTGGGCTGGGATACGAGCTTGCCTGGCAGTGGCAACGGTGCAAAAACCATGATGATGGAAATGGCTCACAGCCAAGCTTTTGCGCAATGCCAAGTAAAGAAAGTATTCAAAACCGTGTGTTTGCGTGACCCAGATGCCGACTACGGCATAGACGGTGCCGATGGCAATCCGAACGATCAAGCAACACTGAATAGTTGGGTGACCGATTTTGCCGCCAACGGCTACAACATCAAACGCGTGTTTGCTCAAGCCGCCGACTACTGCAAAGGAAACTAAGCCATGAATAGCCTTTTTTCTAAATTGCCTTTGCTCGCTTTAACCGCAGTTTTGTTTGCCGGTTGTAGTGGTGGCAGCGGCCAAGATGTACAGACCAACGTAAACCAAGATGTAAGCGACGAAGATACCGGCATTGTGTATAACGGCCCTTCGCCAAGCACCGACGACGTACAAAACTTTAAATTAAATGTATGGGATAAACTTGCCGGTGAAGATCGCTGCGGGGCCTGTCACGTTGCCGGCGGCCAATCGCCACAGTTCGTGCGCGCCGATGACATCAACTTGGCTTATCAAGCTGCCAATACCATTGTGGATTTATCTGCACCGGCGTTATCGCGCATGGTGACGAAAGTGGGTGGCGGTCACCAATGCTGGCGCCCAGAACTAAGCGTGTGTGCCGACACCATTACCAACTTTATAGCCTCCTGGGCTAACGACTCGGGTGCGGAAGTGAACGAAATCATTCTAACTGCACCGCCAGAGCGCGAAGTGGTGGATAGTAAGTCGTTCCCCGATACGCCAGACACCTTTATTAGTACGGTTTATCCGCTGTTAGTAGAAAACTGCGCTTCGTGTCACGCGGAAGAAGGTAACCCACAGCAGCGCCCCTATTTTGGCAGTAAAGATCACGATGTTGCTTACGGTTCGGCTAAATCGAAAATTAATTTAGATTCACCGGCGGAGTCGCGCTTTTATGTGCGCCTTGCCAGCGAAGGGCACAACTGTTGGCCGAATGAAGATAACCCAGCGCAAGACAGCTGTGCATACAGCTCTGGCGAAATGCTAACCGCCTTAGAGGCGTTTAGTAACGGTATTGCCGTTACAGAAGTAGACCCAGCGTTACATACCAGCCGTGCATTGCGTTTAGAAATTGAGGGTATTGTGGCCAGTAGTGGCGGTCGTTATGAGTCCGATGTGATTGCCCTTTATCAATTTAAAGCTGGCGAAGGCTCGCCCATGGCTTTTGATACCAGTGGTGTAGAGCCTGCGCTCGATCTGACGCTTTCCGGTAACTATGCATGGGAAGGAAACTGGGGTGTGTCGTTCGACGGCGGTAAAGCTCAGGGCTCAACAAGCGGTAGCCAAAAACTACACCGCTTAATTACAGCTACTGGCGAATACTCTGTAGAAGCGTGGGTAGTGCCTGGCAACGTTGCTCAAGATGGCCCTGCGCGTATCGTCACCTATTCTGGTGGTAGCGACGCAACCAACTTTACCCTCGGGCAAACCATATATAACTACGACTTCCTTACGCGCGGTGAAAACTTTGGCGCCGATGGCATGCCGGGGTTATCCACCCCCAATGCCGATGAAGTATTGCAAGCCACACTGCAGCACGTGGTGGTTAACTATGACCTGCTCGACGGCCGTTCAATTTACGTGAATGGCGAGCTAGTGGCTGACGACCCAGAAGCGGCAGGTCACTTGAATGATTGGGACGATACCTTCGCGCTTGCCGTAGGCAACGAAGTAGACAACCAACAAATGTGGCAGGGCACGGTGCGTTTTTTGGCAGTGCACAGTCGCGTACTTACGCCAGAACAAATTGTTTCGAATTACGATGCTGGTGTGGGTGAAAAATTCTTTATGCTGTTTGGCGTGTCGCATTTAATTGATGTGCCAAGCGCCTATGTGGCGTTCGAGGCACAGCAGTTTGATTCGTACAGTTACTTATTTAGCGAGCCATTCTTTATAAGCTTGGACCCAGCCGCAACCATACCGGGTGATATTGCTATTGAAGGTATCCACATAGGTATAAACGGCAAAGAGGCGCCAATCGGTCAGGCGTTTGCGAATGTAGCGGTAACCATTAACAGCGAAAATTACAGCCCCGATGGTGTGCCCATGTCTGCGCTTGGTGCGCTTATTCCTTTAGAAAAAGGCGCAGCGGAAGACGACTTCTTCCTTACCTTTGATCGCATTGGTGAGCGTACCTATACCCGCGTAGACGATACCGTTTTGCCGGAGCCTACAGAGACCAATATTGCAGAGCAAGCAGATATTGGCCTGCGTATTTTTGGTGAAATAAATGCAACTTTGGCCAACTTAACGGGCGTAGATAGCGCCACGCCTTCGGTTGCAGCGGTGTATGAATTAGTGCGCCAGCAATTGCCAGTATCCGAGCAAATTGAAGGTTTCTTGGCAGCGCATCAAGCCGGTGTCATGCAGCTTTCGGTTGCTTACTGCACCGAGTTAGTTTCCGACAGCTCTGCGCGTGCCAGTTACTTCCCCGGGTTTAATTTTGGTGGCAGTTTAGATTCTGGCTCTAGAGATCTTATTGTCGACCCTCTATTGGCAGGCCTAACTGCAGCACAGGTAAATGTAGATGGCGAAATGCAAACCCTCGCCACCCAGCCGGATGTGGCAACCTTAAAAACGCATCTGTACAACTTAATCAATGATATGTCATCAGCTGATACCCAAACTGCGGTTATCGCTGTGTGTGCTGCCGCAGGTGGTAGCGCCGTGATGTTATTGCAATAAAGGTGGATCACTCCAATGGCTAAACGTACACATTTTAAATTAGACGAACCCCTTACGCTGCTAGATCACGGTCGACCACGTACCCGCCGCGAGCTTATTGCTCAGGGTTTTAAAGCCGGTGTGGGCACGGTTGCGGGTGCATCTATGCTTAGCATGATGGCACAGCGCGCCATGGCTTTATCGCCAGATATCGAGTCGCGCTTAAGTGCCTGCGGTATTACCGCAGGCGCAGGCAAAATTCCGTTTATTTGTATCGACCTTGCAGGCGGGGCCAACATAGCTGGCTCGAACGTATTGGTTGGCGGGGCAGGCGGCCAAATGGATTTCCTATCGACTGCGGGCTACAGCAAGCAGGGGTTGCCCGGCGATATGGTGCCAGGTGTAACCGAGGCAACGCCAACAGAAACCAGTAACGGCGACCATACCGATACTACCTTGGGGTTGGCCTTTCACAGCGATAGCGGCTTCCTAAGTGGCATTAAAGATAAAATAAACCTTATGAGCACGGCGCCTAATATTAACGGTGCTGTTATTGCTGCGCGCTCAGAGAACGACACGGCCAATAACCCTCACAACCCTATGTATGCCATTAACATGGCAGGTGCCAATGGTGAGTTGTTGGCGTTAATCGGTTCGCGCTCAAGCGAGTCAGGCGGCAACTCTATGGCGCCTCTGAATATGATCAACAACGAAGTGCGCCCCACCAAAGTGGACCGCCCCAGTGATGTTACCGGCCTAGTCGATGTTGGTGACTTTGGCGCCCTTACCGATGAGCAAATTGTGTCGGTTATGGAGTCGGTATCGCGCTTAAGTGATGCCAAATTGGGCAGAGTGTCTACGGGTATGAGCAACGATGCGGCAGTAAAAGAGCTGGTTAGCTGTGCCTATGTGAAAAGTGCCTATCTTGCAGAAAACTTCCCTAACCCTGCGTTTTTAGACCCTGCGGCCGACCCCGATATTGTGGGCGCTAATGGTATTTTCAGCGTGGATGAATTCAATAACGACCGCGAATTTCAAAAAACCGCGTCAATTATGAAACTTGTGGTTAATGGTTATGCCGGTGCCGGCACCATTACGATGGGCGGATACGATTACCACACAGGTGATCGCGCCACGGGCGAAATGCGCGATTTGCGCGCCGGTCGCTGCATGGGCGCCTGCTTGGAATACGCTGCACGCATGGGCAAACCGCTTATGCTATACGTTTACAGCGATGGCTCTGTATTCAGTAACGGTATGACCGATGATTCTATGAATGGTCGCGGTAAAGGTGTGTGGACAGGCGATAACCAGCAAACGGCTGCGGCATTCTTCTTGGTTTATAACCCCAATGGGCGTGCGCAATTGGCTGGTAGCACTAACCAAATAGGTTGGATGCGCGGCAGCGGTGATGTGGAAACAGCCTCGAGTGCATGTGCCAATAACGTTAACCTGTTAGTGCAGACTGTAATGCTTAACTATATGGCACTGCACGGTGATGGCCAGTCCGCCTTTGAGCAGGCCTTTACCAGCAGAGGTATGGCCCACGGCTTGGGTAATAGTTTACAAATGGATGCGCTCACAGCCTTCGAACCGATTGTAAGCGGCACTATTCCGGTTTAGCTCTTTCTGGGGCTGCTTGCCGTTTCCTCGTTACATCCCGCCTCTCTGTGGTTTATCGCAGAGAGGCTATTCTTTCTATCTTCCTTAAGCTTTAGAACCATTTAACAGCTTCACTATTTTGGCTTTTGGGGTGCCCCACTCCGTAAAGTTATGCAAAACTGTCAGAAAAATGACGTGAAAAGCCGTTAAATTGCTTCAATATTCCCTAATTCTATTCATTAGCATGTTAATAGAACCAATGGGTTTTAATCTAACGCTGTTTGAGCGCGAATAAACATAATGCTTGGCTATGCTTAATAGTGAACTAGGTAAACAAAGGCAAAGGCAAGAAGATGACAACCCAAAGCGAAACTCTACCCATATTGTTATTGCGCGCTAGGGAGAAAGCGATATCGTACGTGCGGCCAGTACTCGCCGACTTGGATCTCACCGAACAGCAGTGGCGAGTCATTCGCGCACTCTTTATGCACGAAGCGCTGAACACCCAGCAGTTGGCAGAGTCTACCTGCATTCTGGGGCCAAGCTTGTCGCGCATTTTGGCTAAGCTGGATTCTGATGGGGTAATAGTGCGTAAAGCAGATGCAGCGGACCAACGTGTAGTAAATATACGCTTGTCTGCTAAAGGTAAACGAACTCACCAGCGTATATTTAAAAGCATGTCCAAGCAGTATCAGCAGTTTAGTAGCGATATGGGGGCAGCGAAGGTGGAGAAACTGAACAACCTGCTTATGGAATTTGTAGGGCAGGTCGATTAGTGGCTGTGTAGTCGGTTTTTAATGTAACGGCCCGTGATGCGGTGGGCCGATGCATAAGCATGTGCCTGCGAGGGTATTAATTACCAATATCGGCAAAGGTAGGGTCGCTGTAGTCGCTATATATACCTAGCGAATCAAAAGCGGCAATAAGAAACTCATAATGGCCAGCGGGTAAACCTGTTAGCTCTTGGGTCTGACTGTTCTGGTTATCGACAATAACAATCGAATAGCTCTCATCAACCGTGCGCTTATAGGCTATTTCATAGCCACCAATTTCGCTTAAAAGCAATTCCTCGCCATTTACCCTTTCTCTTGGAATGTCCCAGCTAATTGATACCGTAAATGAGTTTACGGGGGTGGTTGGTTGGCTAGGTGCTTGCGGCGTGCTTGGCGATGTTGGCGAGTCTACATCAGGGATAGTTGGCAAATCTATCTCGGGCGACCCTTTGTTTACTAAGGATTCCTCTTCTTCTTTCTGGCAAGCGCTCAATACAACAGTTGCTAAGAGTACAACTATGAGTGTTTTAACAGGATGCATCCGATTCTCTCTACAAGAAAACGCGATTATTGTTATTTAAAATTTGTTGGTAGCCCAGACAACCGCTTGTTTGGCAATAACCCTTCGCGTTAGCTGGAACTTGCGCTTCCTTGCTGCTCGTACGCAACCGCGGCGTTATCTGCTGCGTTGCTGGAGGAGCGTCTACTTCAGTCCTAATGGCGAGCAGCTATTACTACATGCCTTGCTCGTTTGTGTGTAGTGCTTTTTTATAACTATGTGCATTAGTTAACAGTTTGAGATTCTACTTTATCTTCTAAGACTAAGTTATTACAAATTTGTAAAATTTGTGAGTGAAAAGTAGGCAGTGGAATTGGTGAGTTTTTTAAAGAAGGGGTGGGGTGCGGCTTCCCTGCCGCCGGTCGAGGTAAACTAGTTGGTATTGCCTAAAGTTGTTAGTGTTGGGTCAGAAAAGTCACTGTATAGGCCATCGGCATCAAACGCAGCGATCAAAAACTCATATTCCCCTGCATCTAAATTGGTTAGCTCGTATTCAGTTTGGGTTTGCATTTCAATTACTATGGATTCGTAAACCTGTGTATCCGTTTTGCGGTAAATAATTTCATACCCGCCTATTTCGCTTAAAAGTAAATCTGCACCATTTTCACGCTCTTCTGGAATATCCCAAGAAATAGTCGCTGTCACTTTTGCCTGTGGCTCAGGTTCTGGCTGCGGCTCAGGCTGTGGTTCAGGTTGCGGCTCTGGTTGCGGTTCTGGCTGTGGTTCTGGCTGTGGTTCAGGTTGCGGTTCTGGCTGTGGTTCAGGTTGTGGTTCTGGCTGTGGCTCTGGCTGTGGCTCAGGTTGTGGCTCTGGTTGCGGTTCTGGCTGTGGTTCAGGCTGCGGCTCAGGCTGCGGCTCAGGCTGTGGTTCAGGCTGCGGCTCAGGCTGTGGCTCAGGCTGTGGTTCAGGTTGAGGCTCTGGTTGTGGTTCAGGGGTATCGACATCCAAGTCTGGCTGGTTTTTGGGTACTAAGCTATCGCTGTCATTTTGGCCGGGCGCACCGCCGCAGGCCGTAAATGTTGTGCTAGCTAAAAGCAGTAAAGCTACTTTGATATCGAATTTCACGCGTTGATTACCTCATTACATCCTAATTAGAACCAGACCGATTGGTTCTTTAGTATGAATACTAGTCTAGTACTTTAGTCTTGGTTGTGAAGTGGTTAACAAAAGTATCGCGATAGAGATGCTTAAGGTGCCATCCGGTGGGTTATGTGACCTGTGTCGAAAAATTAATCACTTTTGGAGTTTGATTTGGCAGCGCATAGTACTCAAATGCGATGACACTAATGTGGGCTTAGTTCAAAAGGTTTGCACAATGTGGCGCGTTATAAGGTATTTACCTGAAATTAGCGGTTTAAAATGGGCACCACAAAAAAAAATGGAATTCAAGACTGTCGTGGCTGCGCATAAATGCGCATAATTCTCGTCCCTCGGCGAAGCAGCCAGTTTGACGCTCAGCGTTATCAAGTCACTAGAATAAGTTTCAGGATCCTCCCACTATGCAGCAAATTTACAATCGTATTGCCGATGAACTCAATGTACAGCAGCGACAGGTTGAGGCCGCGGTGGCCCTGCTTGATGAAGGCTCTACCGTGCCTTTTATTTCGCGTTACCGCAAAGAGGTTACCGGCGGGCTAGACGATACTCAGCTGCGTAACTTAGAAGAGCGCTTAACCTACCTGCGCGAGATGGAAGACCGCCGCGACACCATTCTTAAATCCATCGCTGAGCAAGAAAAACTCACCCCCGAGTTAGAGCAGCAAATTAAAGGTGCCGAGACAAAAACACAGTTAGAAGATTTATACCTGCCCTACAAACCCAAGCGTCGCACCAAAGCGCAAATTGCTCGCGAAGCAGGGTTAGAGCCATTAGCCGATGCTCTGTTGGCCAACCCAAGCCTGGTGCCAGAAACCGAAGCGCAAGCCTACTTTAACGAAGAGCATAAAATTACCGATATTAAGTCGGCGCTTGATGGCGCTAAGCAGATTTTGATGGAGCGTTTTAGTGAAGATGCCGTTCTGCTTAACAAGATGCGTCAATTCCTAAAGCAAGAAGGTTATATAAGTGCTGCCGTGGTTGAGGGCAAAGAGGCTGAGGGCGCGAAATTCCAAGATTATTTTGAGCACAAAGAGCCGTTGGCCAATACCCCTTCGCACCGCGCACTGGCTATGTTCCGCGGCCGCAATGAAGGCGTGCTTACGATGGTGCTTACCTTAGATAATGAGCTAGAGCCAGGTCAGCGTCACCCGTGTGAGACTATGGTTGCCTCTCACTGGCAAATAGAAGACCAAGGCCGCCCTGCGGATGCATGGCTTGCCGAAGTGGTGCGTTGGACTTGGCGAGTAAAATTAAGCACGCACTTAGAAACAGACTTATTTAGTGAATTGCGCGAGCGTGCAGAGGCGGATGCTATTGATGTATTTGCCCACAACCTAAAAGACTTGTTGCTTGCAGCTCCTGCAGGGCAAAAAGTGACTATTGGTTTAGACCCTGGTTTGCGCACGGGTGTAAAACTGGCGGTTGTTGGCGCTACCGGTGAAATATTAGATCACGGTGCTATATTCCCTACACCTCCGCAAAACCGCATCGCCGAAGCAGAAGCTGTGATTGTGGCTTTATGTAAAAAACATAACGTGGGCTTAATTGCGATTGGTAACGGTACTGCTAGCCGCGAGACCGATAAATTTGTGGGGGATTTACTTAAAAAGCACAAAGATATTAAAGCGCAAAAAGTAATGGTGAACGAGGCGGGTGCGTCGGTTTACTCTGCATCTGAGTTTGCTGCGAAAGAATTCCCAGATTTGGATGTTACGATTCGCGGCGCTATTTCCATTGCTCGTCGTCTGCAAGACCCGCTAGCCGAGCTTGTGAAAATTGACCCTAAATCGATTGGTGTGGGCCAGTACCAGCACGATGTATCACAAAGCCGTTTGGCTAAGTCGCTAGATGCCGTAGTAGAAGATTGTGTGAACGGTGTGGGGGTGGAAATCAACACCGCTTCGGCGCCACTATTGGCGCGGGTGTCGGGCCTAAGCTCTTCTATCGCCAACAATATTGTGGAGTTCCGCCACAAAAACGGTGGTTTTAAAAGCCGTGAGCAACTCAAAGAAGTAAGTCGCTTGGGGGCCAAAGCGTTTGAGCAGGCTGCCGGCTTCTTGCGTATTGCTGGGGCAGAAAACCCATTGGATGCCTCTGGTGTTCACCCCGAGTCGTATACGGTGGTAGAGCAAATCGCCGCGAAAAACCAACGCGAATTGCGCGGTTTAATTGGCGATGCGGGCTTTTTACGCAGTCTAAAACCTGCAGAGTACACCAACGAGCAATTTGGTTTACCTACGGTGACCGATATTATTGCCGAGCTAGAAAAACCCGGTCGCGATCCGCGCCCAGAGTTTAAAACGGCGCAATTCCAAGATGGTGTTGAAACCATAAAAGATTTGGAGCCGGGTATGATTTTGGAAGGCACGGTAACTAACGTGACTAACTTCGGCGCGTTTGTCGATGTAGGTGTGCATCAAGATGGTTTGGTACATATTTCTGCACTTTCAAACACTTTTGTTAAAGACCCCCGCGAAGTGGTAAAAGCCGGCGACATTGTGAAAGTTAAAGTGATGGAAGTGGATGTGCCGCGCAAGCGAATCGCCATGTCTATGCGTATGGACGATGAGCCAGGTGAAAAGGTAACAGGTCGCCCAGCTGGCGGAGCCGGTGGTCAGGGCGCGAAACAGGCGCGTCGTCACAACACCAAACAGCAAGCTGCTCAGCCTTCAGGCACCATGGCAGCACTGTTTCAGCAGGCGCTTAACAAGAAAAAGTAACGTTATTTAAGTGGTTGTTTGATAGCAATTACTTGATCGTCACAAAAAGGGGTAGCTTTATGACTACCCCTTTTTTATTGTTGCTAGATTGTGAATGAATTATCTAAACGGCCGGTCGATATAGCTTGGGTCGACTTGATTGTCGGTTTGAGGCTTCTCTCTTCTTGCGGCGCTATTGCTGTTTAACACTATAGAGTCACACCAATTGCCGTCTAGATTTAAATCCTGTGGCAAGGGGAAGTTTTCAAAAAATACTTCGGTGTCTAAGTTGGGGTAAATTTGGTTTACTACAAACTCAGCCCGTGCTTTTACGGCACTGTCGCCAAGTCGGTTTCGCACCCCCCATTCCATTGGGTAGCCTGAGCACAAGCCTTCTTCCCCTTCTTGGGGGGCTGTGGTGTAGGCTACGTCGTGATCGGCATTAAAGAAGTATTTCATCATGGCTTCTTCAAACAGCATGGCCACATCTTCAAATTGCGAGGTATAGGCGTAGTCATCGGCTGCGGCGTCCACTTCAAATGCCGCGCCTACTTCTGCACCGGTTATGGCAAGGTCGGACGCGGTTGGGCTTACGCCTCTGTACATTACCCCTGCTAAGGAATAGAGGGTGCTTGAGGTGAGTGGGTCGCTGTTGGTTAGTCGCTGAGAGATACCTATAGATGACCGTGCACCAGCTTGATATGCGATTTTACTCTGAGGGTCGAGGTTTGCGTAACTTCCTGGGGGAAAGTTGTCGTTGGCGTGCGCAAGCTCATGCAGTATTAAGTTGGCAATAAGTACCAATATGTCGTCCACGCGGCGACTGCTTGTGGCATTTTCTAGAGATACCCAGCGGTAGGCGTAATTGTTACCAATTACGTAGCGGTGGCGTGACCGAAACGCCAGCGGGTCGGCAAAACCTGCTCGGTAGTCTTCTTTGCGGTTAATGGTTCGCGCTTCGCTGGGCAGGGTCCACAGGTAGGCTGGGTCTAAATAAATGGCACCTGTTAATGTGGTGTAAAAAGCGGGGCGAATGTCGTCATCAATCACCACTGCTGTTACCGCGCGGAATATGGGAAGCATCTCGGCTGGCAGGGCGTTAAGCACTTCTTCAAAGCGCTCGCCCATCCACGCGTGAGAAACCACAACCCTATCCATAATGGCGGCTATATCGGGCTTTTCATCCTCCATGCCTATTACGGGTAACGTCGCTAGTGTGCAGGCATCATCAACATCTTCAGCGCTTACGCATTGCTTTATTACATTGGCGTAGGGCGAATTCGTTTTGTAAGCATAGAGATCGTCAAAATCTCCTGGCTCAACTGTTCGGCTGGGCTCTTTTGACTTTGAGCCTCCGCCGCATGCGGCGAGGGTAGTGGCTACGAGGGTTGCCAATAAAAATAAGCGTAACGGGTGATTCACATGTGTCTCCTTTTTAGTTTGCGCGCGCAGTAAGCTCCTTGTACCGCAACCGCTCCCGAATGGTATGGGCGACGCTTTGCGGTGTCTAGCGCTAAGCAAGTAAAAGTTTGTTTAGAGAAACTCTGAATAACCCCAATTGCTTTTTGCGAGAGCCAAAACGTTCAGCCGCAAGGCGTTCTTCGCAGCTAATGGGCTTAGTCCTTAGCAAGAAGAACAACGAAGCGGATGGACGTTTTGGCCACGCTCTAGGGGGCTTTCAGGCATTCTCGTCCTCGTCGTTATTTTATTTCGACAGACAACCAGTATGCCTCAATAAAATGCCTAGAGGACAAAAATGCCTGTAAGCCAAAAAGCGATTGGGGTTGTTCAGAGGTTCCCTAGGTCTCACTCTTAGGTGTTATTCGCAGGATTTGGTTCGGCAGGCAGCTGCAATTGTTGCTAAGCTTATGTAGGCATTATTCAACATTTGTAAAAACTAGCGCAGAGTTTGGCAGCTTATTAAGGAGAGTATTGGCTTGCTAGGCGCTTGAGGTATTAATGCGTGTAATACAGCGAACCAATTCTAACTGCTTGATTGCCCTACTGTTTTGCTTGCTTGCAGGTGCTTCTGCGGTGGCAGATCAAGATGTGGGTGGCAACAGTAAGCACCTCACACTTGTTATTCCCTTCGTAGAGATTCGAGACCCCACCGATACAAATTATTTCTATGTAGCCCTGCTAGATTTGGCGTTATCGAAAACCGTGGCGCAAGATGGCCCCTACGAGCTTGTGCATATGCCCAATTATTTGGGTACCGAGCGTATGCGCTTGATGTTAGAGCAGGGGGCTGGGGTAGATATTCTGTGGAGCACCTCGAATCGTCAACGTGAAAACCGATTTTTGGCCGTGCCGGTTGACCTTTTGCGTGGGCTAAACGCCTATAGGGCATTGTTGATTGATGAGAAGCGCGTAGCGGAGTTTGAACATATTAAGAGCATCGATGACCTAAAACGATTTAGGGTGGGGTCTGGCGATCACTGGCAAGATACACAAGTGCTAAAGCATAATGCGTTACCACTAGTAGGTTTTTTGGATTACGAAACCATGATGCCCATGCTTAAATTTAGGCGCTTTGATTACGCTAGTCGTGGTTTGCATGAGGTGTGGAAGGAGCTGGAGTATAGTGAAGGCTTTATTATTGCTCCCAATATACTGCTGCATTACAAGCTTCCAGTACACTATTTTGTGCGTAAAAATAATCACGCATTGGCAGATAGAATCTACAGGGGCTTAGTTAAGACTATAGAGGATGGTAGTTATTATGACCTATTCTATAACGTGCCTAGTCACAAATATGGCTATGATCAGTTTAAAAAAATGAATTCGGTAGTGATTGAGCTAGAAAACCCCAATGCTACTATCAAACCCCATATGATCACCCCCTAAAACGCCATTTAGGTATCTTTTTAAAGTGAGACGCTGAGTTGCACATATTTTGGCAAGCTAATCTATTTTTGCTGCTTGGCTGGCTAGTGCTAGGGAGTATTGCTGTTCAAGCGAATCAGTCTCAACCTGTACGCACCCTTTATATGCCTAAATCCCACAGTAATAGTGGTAACCCTTTTCGCACTTTTTATTGGGATTTAGCCAATATTGCTTTACATCCCGCGCGCTCGCAGTGCACCAATTTAGAATTAAAGGAAAAGCAAGAGTGGCTGAGTTACGAACGGCTGCGCTTGCAACTAAAAGAAAATAAAAAAATGGATATTATTTGGGGGGTATCGAGTTATGTGCGCGAAACTGAGCTGCAGCCAATAAAAATAGATTTATTAAAAGGGTTAAACGGCTATCGCGCTATTGTAGTTAAAAAAAGCCGAATAGAAGAATTCCAAAATAGTAACTTAACAGCATTGCAAAAATATTCAGTAGGTTCTGCCTACCATTGGATCGATTCCAAGGTGTTGGCTGCTAATGGTTTTAAAGTGATTACCTTCTCCGATTTTAATACCATGTACCCCATGCTAGAGCACGGTCGCTTTGGTTTTGCCTCAAGAGGACTAGATCAGTTGTGGGACGAGCTCAGTCAAGCTGCAGACCAAGATATAGCCCCCGTGCCTAATCTTTATTTTCACTATGAGTTACCGGTTTATTTCTTTGTGCGAAACGACGATAAAAAATTGGCAGCGTGCGTGCGTACCGGTTTACTCGCGGCCATTGCCGATGGCAGTTACCAAAAACTCTATGATGGCGTGCGCAGTTTTAAAGAGGGAGAGAAACTACTGCAGCAAAAGGGCAACACTATTATCGAGCTGGTGAATCCATTTTCTATTGCGCCATATGCAAACTAATTACCAGTAAATAAATTTAAGTGTTGGGCGCAATTGCTTGTAGTTGAGTGTTTAAAAAGTCGATATCCGCATGTGTATTAAAGTAATGCAACCCTATTCTAATAATCCCCTCCTGCTCGACATGCCTAAAACGAAAGTAAGGGAAAGCCTGCTGGCGTTTAATTACCGATAGGTGCACGCCTTGTTGCTCAAGCTGTTGTGCAATATCGAATGGGTTGACCGTGTGTTCTAGCTTAAGGGTAATAATGCCAGAGAGTTTGTCGCTGGCTGTTTCGCGCGGGGTTTTGTCTGTCGATTCGCAAGTCGATTCGAAGGTGGTGAAACGGCTGCCGGTGAGTGAAGTAACCGCGTAGCTAGCAAGCTCACTTACACGCGCTTGCGCACCGTGTGGGCCAATTTGATTAAGTATTTCTACCGCCTTGGCGAGCCCTAACATACCACTAATATTGCGTTCCCAGCTTTCAAAACGCGTATTGGTTTGGCTTAGGCAAAAGCTGCCGTCTGCTTGCCAAGTAGCAGAAAGGTTGTCGATAAAAGCGGGCTGTAATGTAGGTAGTATGCTGGCATTTACATACAGCAACCCTGTGCCTCTGGGGCCGCGTAAAAATTTTCTACCCGTTGCAGTAAGAATGTGGCAGCCAATATTTTCTACGTTAATTACCCGCTGGCCTAAAGATTGGCAGGCGTCGAGCATAAAAATTAAGTTGTGTCGATTCGCTATTTCGCCAATGTTGTTTACTGGGTTAACCATTCCTAAGTGCATGGCAATATGGGTGATGGCAATCACTTTGGTGCGGGGGGTGATAAGTTGTTCAAGGTTGGCGGTATCGATAGTGCCATCTGTAAGGCTTGGTGCCATATCAATAATAATACCGTCGCGCTCGGCGCGATGCTGCATGGCTATTAAATTCGAACTGTATTCCGAAATATGAGTAATTACTCTATCGCCTTTGGTTAAGTTCAATGCATAAAATGCCATTTGCCAAGCGCGCGTTGCGTTTTCGCAGTAGCTTATTTCGTGGGGCTGCGCATTTATAAGTGTGCCAATGTTAGTGTAAAAAGCTTCTATAGCAGGCATGGCTTTTATGGCCGCTTGATAGCCGCCCAGCTCTCGCTCGAGTTGCAAGTGCGCCACCATAACATGGTGCGTAGCGCTATGGGTGGGAGAAGCGCCAGCGCTATTTAAATAAACACTATTCGTGCAGGCGGGAATATCTTCCCTAAGGCTTAACCAATTGTCTTGCTTACCGCTGTGCATTACAAGGGTTCCATCAGCGCTACAGCGAATAGGTTGTCGCTATCCATCCACACCTTTCGCATAGCCCAGTTAGCGTTGTGGCATAAGGTTTTAATGCTATCTAAACAAAACTTGCGCGAATTTTCTGTGTGAATTGATTCGCCTTTTTCGAATTCTATAGTTTTACCTGCAATAGTAATGCGTTGCTTAGCAATACTTACTAAATGCATTTCAATACGCGACTCGTTTTCGTTCCAGCGGGCGTCGTGTTTAAAACCGCCGGTAGAAAAGTTCGCATTAAGCTCGCGGTTAATTCTGTCTAGTAGGTTTAAATTAAAACAGGCAGTTACACCCGCAGCGTCGTTGTACGCGGGGATAAGAATATCGGCTGATTTATGTAAATCGAACCCTAAAATAAATTGTCGGTTGTCGCCAAGGTGTTGGTGAGCCGCGGTCAAAAAGCTATGGATTTCATCATCGCTTAAATTGCCAATGGTAGACCCAGGGAAAAATCCCACTTTTGAGCGGCTGTTGCCGAGCGCTGGCAGCGTAAACGGGCTGGTAAAGTCGGCAATTACAGGTTGGATATTTAAATGGCTGAAAGTTTGTTGGAGCCGTTGCGCAGTATCTTCTAAAAAATCGCCAGATACATCTATAGGTACGTAGGCACTTAAGTGGGTAAGGTGCTTTAATAAAATTTGGGTTTTTACCGATGCTCCTGCGCCGTATTCAATAAGTGCCGCCTGCGGGCCAATATGCTGTGCCAAGTCGCTAACGCAATTTTTTAAAATGGCCGTTTCTGTGCGAGTGGGGTAGTACTCGGGTAATTGCGTGATGCGCTCGAAAAGCTGCGAGCCTCTGTCGTCGTATAACCAGCGGCAGGGTAAGGTTTTTTGCTGCTGGCTTAATCCATGTATTACATCTTGTTCGAATGCGTCCAGTTCACTACTTGCTGGTGGGTGCTTTTCCGCTAGCATGGGTTTGTCCTCTTCGTGTGTATTAGATGGTGCGCAAAAATTAATGACTAGATGTTCACTCTACTTTTATGTTCACTCTATTTTTAGTTTGCACCTTTCGCTAAACGCAGGCCCGAAAATTGCCAGCGCTTATCTGGGTGAAAAAAATTGCGGTAACTGGCGCGCATATGGTCAGGTGGTGTGGCGCAAGACCCACCGCGCAATACCATCTGGCCGCTCATAAATTTACCGTTGTATTCACCTACTGCCCCTTCGGCAACTTTAAAGTTAGGGTAGGGGGCAAAGGCGCTGGCGGTCCACTCCCATACATCGCCAAACATGCCTGTAAGTACATTTTTATTGGCGGCTGATTTTTGTGGTTTTGGCATAATTAAATCGCTGTTGGCAAAATTGCCTTCCACTGCACTATTGCCTACGGCATGCTCCCATTCGGCCTCGGTGGGTAAGCGCGCGCCAGCCCAGCGGGCATAAGCGTCGGCTTCGTAAAAACTAATGTGGCACACGGGTGCATCCAATTGCAGTGGGCTGGCCCCGTGCAAGGTAAACGTATGCCATTCGCCGTCAGCCTGTTGCTGCCAATACAGCGGGGCTTGCCAATTATTTTTAACGGCAGTGGCGTAGCCGTCCGAGAGCCAAACAAGTGGGTTGCTGTAACCGCCATCATTAATAAAAGCCAGCCACTCCCTATTGGTAACTGCGCGGCTCGCCAAGGCGAATGGCGTTAGGTATTGCTTGTGTTTGGGTAGTTCGCAATCAAAACAAAAATGCGTAGCGGTTGCCCCTATCTCTATTAAACCCCCTTCAAATGTCACCCAATTTAATGGCGGGGTAGTGTTGCTGGCAATTGCGGCTAGTGGTGCTGCTACCTTTGGCTGTAGCGCAGGTGCCAAAGGGTTGTGTGAAAACAAATGCAGAATATCGGTTAGTAATAATTCTTGGTGTTGTTGCTCGTGGGCTATGCCTAGCTCTATAAGAGAAAATTGCTGTGGAGTTAAGCTGGCAAAGAGTGTGGCGAATAAGTTATCTACATGGGCGCGATATTCTAATATTTCGGCGAGGCTAGGCCGCGTGAGTAAACCGCGCTGTGGGCGCGCGTGGCGATTGCCTACGCCATCGTAATAGGAATTAAATAAGTAGCTATAGCGCGGATGAAAGCGCGCTTGTTCGCCAAGGGCGGGGGCAAAAAGAAACTCTTCGAAGAACCAGCTGGTGTGTGCCAAATGCCATTTGGCGGGGCTGGCATCATCCATAGATTGCGCCGTGGCGTCGGCATCTGAGAGTGTTTGGCACAATTGTTCTGTGCGCTTGCGCACCGCTAACAGGCGCTCTAACAATATCGCGTGAGCATGTGCCGCGTGAACATGTGCCGATGTGTCGCTTTTGTCCTGCTTGGTGGTCATGTGCCGGTCCTTGCTGGGTAGCGGTGTAGTGTTTATTAAGTGTTTAGCAAAGGTCGTTGCGAATGGTTAAATGGTTTTTCTTTTATGTTGTTGTTCAAACCTATAAAGATAGTAGAAAAATTAGAAGGTTAGTGTGACAAAAGGCGTTTAATTGGAAAAAAGTTAATTATGGGGGGATGATTACAGAAGGTAGGCGAGCGGTGCTTAGTTGCTTAGTAGGGGGCGGTTGCGAAAACAGTTAGGCTGAATGTAAGCGCCGAATAAATAGGTAGGTATTTATTCGGCTTATTGAAGGTTGATATGCTATTTATTGCGTTTGTTAACTTACTTTACGGGTTTAACAAAGAGTTTGCCTACGCTTGAGCGGCTTACTTTAACCAGTGTGCCTTGCGCTAGCTCTTGGCTTTGCTCGTCATCTAGTTCGCCATCCAGTTCCACAACCCAGCTAATACCAGAATAGTTATGTTGGCTTGGTGTGGTGGGGCTTAAGTTGCTGCTTAGCCTAAACTCTAAACCGTTAATATCGTTTGGCTGATCATCTTCGGCCTGTTGTATGTTTTGCAGTTTGCGCAGCGGTTTCCATAATAAAACGCCAAATACTGCGGTTTGAATGCCAACCGAAATTGTGGACCACAGAAGGTTCTCTGGCAGTAACCCCACAAGTTGCAATATGGCTGTGCTGAAGCAGGCGCAGGCTACAAACACTAAAAATAATGTGCTAAAACCAAGTACGGCGAACTCAACAATTAACAACACAATACCAATAATTGTAAGTAAAACGGGTAGTTCGGTGAAGGCGCTCATAGGTTAAGCCGCTGGTGTTTGGTTTTTGTTAATGGTGTTAATAACCGACATGGCCTGTGTGACTACCGAAGCGGCATCGGTTGCGTTATCTGGTAGTAAAACAATAGACGAGTCGCGAGCAATAGCGTGGCGCGCTTCAATAGCTTTAGTGGCTAAGTCCAGTTGCACGGCAGATTGCCCCACTGGGGTGTTGGCCACTTCACCTATTTTGCGCAGTGCGTCGGCTTGTGCTTCGGCAACTCGGAGTATTGCGCCCGCTTCACCTTCCGCGCGCAAAATTTGCTCGGCTTTATCACCTTCTGCAGATAGTACCTTAGATTGCTTTTCACCTTCTGCGCGGTTAATTTCAGCTTGTCTATCACCTTCCGATTCTAAAATCTTGGCGCGCTTTTCACGCTCGGCACGCATTTGCGCTTCCATTGCAGACATAACAGATTGTGGCGGCACAATATCTTTAATTTCATAGCGCAACACCTGCACGCCCCAAGGCTCGGCAGCTTGGTTAATAGCATTAACAATATTGGCGTTTAGCTGGTCGCGCTCTTCGAAGGTTTTATCTAGCTCCATTTTACCTATTTCGGAACGCATAGTGGTTTGTGCAAGCTGGGTAACGGCAAAGGCGTAATCCTCAACACCGTAAGAGGCTTTGTAAGGGTCGAGCACACGAAAATACAAAACACCATCTACGGTGAGTGAAATATTATCTTTGGTGATGGCACTTTGGCTTGGCACATCTACAGCTTGCTCTTTTAGCGACCTGTCGTGAGCTACTTTATCCATAATGGGGATAATAAAATTTATCCCGGCTTCAATAGTGCGGTTGTATTTGCCGAAACGCTCAATAACATAAGCGCGGTTTTGCGGCACAAACTTAAGGCCGAGTTTGGCAAAAATAACAATCGCCGCAAAAATAGCGAATTGTACGGTGAATATATAATCCAGAATTAATTCCATATTATTTAGCTCCTAGTTGGTTTGTTTTGTTTCGCTTGCTACTGCTAGCCTGTTTAACGTTTTAAGTTATTTATACTTATTGAAACTACCTGTTGCAATAAATTGTTTTACCTCGGTAATTACTTTGTTATTGCGCATCATAAAAGTGTGGCTGGCTTCAACGGTAATATGTTGTTTCATTCCTTCTACTTTGGTGCTCTCTACGCTTACTTTGCCGTCGTTGGGGCTGGGTAGCATTTGGCTTAATACCGGGTTTATCGTGCGAGTGCCTGCTATTACACCTAATTCAAAATTTACTGGGCCGAGTTTTTTGGGTAAAGCGGTTTCGCTTGTGCCAAGTTCTTGGCCCGCAGGCCCATTTAAAATTTCAAACCCCGGCACATTTTTAAGTGTATCAACCACTTCGCTGCCTCGGTTGGGTGGCCCAAGCATTACCACGCGCCCAATTTCTGTTAGTGGTGTGGCTTTTATATACGCTCGCAATAAAATACCGCCCAGCGAATGGGTAACAAAATGTATTTTAGCGTTGGGCGCGAGCGTTTTTTTACATTCGGCAATTGGCTTGTTTAGCGTTTTGGCCAGCTGCCCAATGGTTTGTTTACGCGATGGATAACTGTGGTTTATTACCCTGTAGCCTTCTGCGCTAAGTGCATCTTGCATTGGTTGCATAGAGCGCTGGGTGCGCGCCAAGCCGTGCACCAATATAACACAGTCATCTTTTTGATGTTGTACCGCTGTA
This sequence comes from Saccharophagus degradans 2-40, assembly GCF_000013665.1. Taxonomy (NCBI): domain Bacteria; kingdom Pseudomonadati; phylum Pseudomonadota; class Gammaproteobacteria; order Cellvibrionales; family Cellvibrionaceae; genus Saccharophagus; species Saccharophagus degradans. Next base: position 4,488,291 of record NC_007912.1, on the reverse strand, counting down.
GCTGGCGCCTGCTCCGCTAAGCTGCAGGCGCTAAGGGTAAATAAAGCATATAAGGTAGATAGCGAATACAGTGCGGTGGCAAGTTTAAACCGCATGGCTATTTACCTTCGCATTGTTCGGCAGCAAGTTTTTTGGCGCTGCCAAAATCTGTTTTGCCTGAACCTAGTTTGGGTATTGCCGTTACTTCAATAATTGCGCTGGGGTTGGCTAGGCTGGTTAAGCCTGCTTCGCTAATACAGTTGCGCACGGCATCTTTGGCAAGCGGGCTGGTGGTTAGCAAAATAACTTTTTCACCTTTTGCCGCATCGGGTAAATTTACTGCCACTAATTCTGGCGTTGTGGCTGTTTCGTCACTCCCATCTATTTGGGGTAGCAGTACTTGTAGTGCTTGCTCCAACTTACCTAAAGGCACCATTTCACCGCCAATTTTGGCAAAGCGCGAGTAGCGATCTTCGATGGTGAGAAAACCGTCTTCATCTAGGCGGCCTTTATCACCGGTAACGTACCAGCGCGTGTCGTTGATAAGTTTAATGACTTCGGCAGTTTTTTCTGGTTGATTTAAGTAGCCCTGCATAACTTGGCTGCCACCTAATAAAATCATGCCCGATTCGCCAACAGGTAGCTCTTCAAATGTATTGGGGTCGACTATTTTAAAGCTGGAACCGGGCAGGGGCATTCCAACGGTGCCGAGTTTATTACCTAGTTGTACTTTCCAATCTTGCTGGCTCAAGCGATCTGGCAGGTTTACGCTTGCCACTGGCGTGGTTTCGGTAGCGCCGTAACCTTCGTAGATATCTTTATTGAATTTTAATTTAAATTGTTCGCGCACTTCTGGGGTTAAGCGCTCTGCGCCCGCCACAATTAAACGCATACTGTTTAGCATAAGGGGATGTACTTTTTTGTTGCGAATATACATGCGCAAGAAAGTGGTGGTACCAAACATTATGGTGGCGTTGTTTTTGGCAATTGCCTTGGCAGACCCTAGCGCATCGGTTGGGTCTGGGTGAGCAATAACGGGTATACCTTCTAGCAGCGGTAAGAATTGGGCAGCGGTTAAACCAAACGCGTGGAACAGCGGCAAATTGGCCAGCATAATATCGTTGGCTTCCATGTTTAACACGTCGGCCACTTGCTTTACGTTGGCCATAATATTTTTATGGCTAAGTTGAATACCCTTGGGCGCGCCCTCGCTACCACTAGAAAATACTATAGCAGCGGTGCTCTCAAGTGTTGTGCACGGGCAATACAAGGCTTGCAGTAATCGCGCAGGTAATAGCTTGCACACTGTCGCTGTTACTATTTTTTCGACACCGCTTATATTTGTTTTAATATCTTCTACGTACACTAAATGTGTTTTGGCTTTTAGTTCGGCGGTATCTAGTCCTTTGCCTTCTAATTTGCGCAAAAACTTTTCAGAGGTGAATACGCAATCTATGTCTGCCTGCTCTATAGCCGAAAGCATAGCGCTGGCACCCGCAGAGTAATTTAAGTTAACCAGTGTTTTGCCTGCCATTAGGGTTGCCATATTGCACACCATGGCGCCTGCGGTAGTGGGCAGTAATAAGCCTACGGTTTGCTTGCGGCTATGGCGTTTAATACGCTTGGCAAAGAGTAAACTGCCGGTTAAAGCTTGCAGGCCGTTTAGATCTGTACCCAGTGTGTCACTTACTACGGGTAACGTGCTGTGACGTTTTGCTGCACGTACCCACTGTTGTGGCAGGGTGGGTAAATTGTTGACGTACTCTTTCCACGATGCGATAGATACGTCTAGCACACGTTGTTTTACTTCTTCGGCGCTTGCGGTTTTAGGCATAGGGTGGCCAAAGGCAATTACAAGGTCGCGGTGCATGCCATTGGATTGCTGCTTGCGCAAACGCTCTGATGAACGCGAAAATTGGCTGCCCCACAAGCCGCGCAAGTAGAAGGGTACAATCACTACATCGTCGTTCACATCTTCGCAGGCTTTTTCGAAACCGCGTCTAAACTCTGCTAAATGGCCTGTGCGGCTAATGGTGCCTTCAGGGAATAGGCACACCACATCGCCATTGTTAAGTTTTTCGCTTACGGTTTTTAACGCTTCGCGACTGCGTGGGCCCTGCTCGATAGGAATACAACCGAATAAATCGAAAAACCATGTTAAGTACCAGCGTGAGTAAATATTTTTAATCATGACAAACCGAATAGGGCGCGGGCTGGCAAGTTGTAAAATAGCCCAGTCTATCCAGCTTATATGGTTGCCCAGTAATAATACGCCGCCTTTCGCAGGTAAGTTTTTAATGCCCTGTACTTGCAGCTTGTAGTGGCGCGAAAGCACCCAAGTTAATACAAAGCGGGTGAGGCTTTGTGGTAATTGGTAGATGGTGTACAGCCCGCCCAAAAGCGCAACTATGGCAATTAAATTAAGCAGAGATTCACTGCTCCACCCCAAAAGCGAAAACACAACGGTGAGTATTAAAAAGCTGAGCATGCCCAGGTTTTGTACCCAGTTATTTGCGGCAAGGGTTTTACCTAAAGCGTTGCTGGCTGCGGTAAATTGAATAAGCGCGTTAAGTGGCACTATAAATAAACCGCCCATGGTGCCTATCCATAAAAACGTTAGGGCCGCCAGCGCGAGGGAATCTGTGTGGGGTAAAAATAATAAGCCCAGGGCAATACCGCAGGCGCCTATGGGTAAAAAACCGGTTTCGATATGATCACGCGACATACGCCCAGCAATTATCGACCCAATAGCAATGCCTATGCCTGCACAGGCTAATACACCCTGTACCAAAATGGTGTTGTCGACTTGGGTTTGTTCTTTTATGAATGCGGGAAAGGCCGCAAGCATCACTTGGCCCACGCTCCAAAACATGGCGAGGCCGATTACTGAAAGGCGAATTACGCGGCTTTGGCTAAGGGGTTGTAAGTCATCGGCAAATAAACGGCCGGTTAACCAGCGCGACCAATTTAAGGTAGAAGGCGCTGCCGAGGCTGGTATGTTGGGGATGCGGTACATCATAACAAGCTCAACAATGGCGCAAGCCAACAGCACCCAGCCAATGGGGGCGATGGCTTGCAAAATGTCGCTGTCGGTTAAGTTGCTGCCTTTGGGGTACCAAATTTCAAACAGAATAGAAAAGGCGAAAATACCGGCCAGAATGGCCACAATAGAAAGCGCGCTCACTATGCCGTTGGCTTGGCCTAAGCGTTCTTTACCAAACAATTCTTTAATAAAGCCGAACTTGGCGGGGGAATAAATGGCCGATTGCGCGGCCAGTAAAAAGGTCATCGCGAATGCGAGTTCGAACCAGCCCAAGTAGTAAAAAGCTGTAATGCCACCGCACAAACCTACGGCTATCCAAGCGGCCAACTGCATAACGCGGGGCTTGGCGAACCTGTCCGACAAAAAGCCTGCCGGGCTAAGCAGCAATAAAAACGGCAATAAAATTAAACCGTTAACAATGGCGGTAAGCACCACTTGGGTGGGGCCATCGTAAAGTTTAAACACCGTATTTTGGATAACTATTTTGTGGCCCAGGTCTACGAAGGCGTTGAGGAAGACTGCGCAGAAGAAGGGGATTGCGCCTGCGAATTGGCTTAGCTTTTTCATGGAGGGTCCTTTTGCTGAATATCTATTGCTGGCCACTATGGGGCTGGGTGTTGATATCGGCAACCATTTTGTTTATTGTTGCTAAAATCACCACTAAAGGTATTACTATGTAATACTATTTGGTGGTGCATAGCTATTAATTCGATTCTGTGGCGCCTATTATGAAGCAAACCCAGCAATTACTGGACACCCTAAAGCAGCAATTGCGTGCACAGGGCAAAACCTACCGCTGTTTGGCTGCGCATTTGGCGCTAAGCGAGGCATCGGTTAAGCGCTTGTTTAGTGAGCGTACATTCACCCTAGAGCGCTTAGAGCAGGCGTGCGATTTTATCGGCTTGGACATTGGCGAGCTAGCGGCATTAAGCCGCGCAGCACAAGCTCGACTACAGGCGTTAACCCGCGCGCAGGAAGCAGAAATAGCTGAAGATACCGCGCTACTGTTGGTGGCCATCAGTGTGATTAACGGCTTCTCGTTCAACGATTTGTTAGATTACTACGCCTTAAGCGAACAGGAGTGTATTCGCAAGCTCGCCCATTTAGATAGGCTAAAACTTATCGATCTGCTGCCCGGCAATCGGATTCGCCTGCGCGTAGCCCCCAACTTTAGTTGGTTAGCTGATGGGCCCATTCAGCGATTCTTTCAACTTAAAGTACAACAGGAATTTTTTAACAGCCGCTTTAATGCCGATACAGAAAACTTAATGGTGTTAAACGGTGTGTTATCTCGGGCGTCTAATCAAAAGCTGCAAACGCTAATGGGTAAAATGTACCAAGAGTTTAATCAGCTAATGAAGGATGACGCAGCGCTGCCCATGGCCGATCGCAAGGGCAATACGTTGGTACTGGCGTTGCGTCAATGGCAATACCCGCTGTTCAAACAATATATGAAATAACGCAGCTGCGGTTAGAACGCTGCCAGTAATAGATTCGCAAACAGCAATGTGCCCACGCCAAAAAGTAACAGGGTAAGTAGCTTGCGCTGGCGCGAAAAAATTTTAGGTTGGCTTGTAGCGGTATTGATATCGCGAATATGTAAACCGTGCGTATCATCGCCGTTATCTGTTGCTTGTTGTTGGCGAGAGATAGCGCTGCTTTGGCAAGCTTCTGTAATGTGTTCCGATGGTGAGCTAATAGGATTGGTTTGTTGTGCTTGCTGCGCAGGTATGGCTGCCATGTGATTGCTACTGTTTAAATTTAATGATGGTTGTTCAATGTTGTCGATAGGGGGAGGGGTAAAATTGGGCAGCATCTTGTCGCGAAACCCCATTTGAATATCCGATTCGCGCACTTCCATTACCTTATCGCCAATCAATATTTTATCGCCGTGGTGCAGCACTGCTCGAAGTAGAATTTTATCGTCGTTAACCATTACTTTGGCGCCGATTTTTAAAGACAGAATAATACTGTCTTTATCTGACCAAGCATGCGCGTGCACAGGGTAAACGCCTTCCGAGCCGGCTAGGTGAATATCACATCTTGGGCTGCTGCCTATAGAGAGCTTGGTTGGCCCAATCGCTTCTGGTGGGTGGGTACCGTCTTGGTAGTGCAGCTCCATCATGCGTGTAACATCCTCCGTAAACTCAACAACTAGTTTCAATACCCTGCAAGGTTTTACGACGCCAATTCGCTTTACTGCGTTGGGCATTGAGTTGAGAAATACTGTACAAGATTTGTGCCGCTTTTGGCGCGTAAAATCGGTGCGATTTTTAGCGTTATTAGCGGAGCGTATGCATTAATTGTGATGCGCTTCACACTCCTGTTGCTGCAATTAAGAGCAATTCCTATTTGCTGGCGTCGCTATTTTTTACACATGCGGGAAAGCTGGGGCGCTGTTCCAGTTTGTGTAAGTAGCTGCTCGCGACGTCGGCTAATGTACCGCTAATTTGCTCAAACCAACTTAATAAATGGTAGTAGTAAATATCCGCCAAGGTAAACGCTTGGCCGGCAACATAGGGTTGCTGTTGCAGCCAGGCGTATACAGTGCCCATGTTTTGCTCGGCCATAGCTAGGGCTCTTTCATGGGTGCCGTTAGGCCAATGGTAGCGCCGGTTTAATCTTGAGCTTTGCTCGGCAAGCCATAGGTAGGCTTCAAGCTCTGTACTGCCATAGCTTAAAGCGTGGCGATATTGATAGTTAGCTTGCGGCGTTTGGGGGATAAAACGCTGTCCGTCAAATTCTGCTGCCAAATATTCCATAATGGCCAGCGATTCGGTAAATGCTTTTCCATTGTGCACTAGTACAGGTACCTTGCCTGCAGGATTTATGGCTAAAAACTCTTTGCTGCGGGTTTCGCCTTTAAATCGGTCTAGGCGCTGCACGGAGTAAGGCAGGTGCAATTCCTCCAATAGCCAAATTACGCGTTCTGCACGCGAGCGAAATGTATAGGCGTAAACGGTTAGCGAGAGGGTGTCCATTGCTTGCGAGCTTCCTTTGTTTTTTCATAATGTAGGGCGTATTACGCGCCGGTGCGGCAATGAATTAACGCAGTATTAGTGTAGTATGTTTGCTCTTTTTATTCGTGCAGGCAAATTAAATTCTTATTCTAATTGCTAAATAGCAATGCGACTTAAGCACATATCCGAAACTAATTTATGAAAGCTAAGTTTACCGAAGGCGCTATCTTTTCACATATTTGTACCATGACATTCACCTCTATGGCGGGTTTGCTGTCGCTGTTTTTAGTCGATTTGGTCGATATGTACTGGCTTAGCTTACTGGGTGAAATTGAATTGGCCGCCGCCATCGGTTACGCGGGGTCGATTTTATTTTTTACGTTAAGTTTCTCTATTGGTTTATCTATTGGCTGCGCGGCGGTTGTTTCTCACGCAATTGGCGATGGCGATAAACACGTTACTCGCGAACTTGTAGGCAATGTACTACTCACCATCACTCTCACCACCTCGCTGCTGGCGCTATTAGTTGTATCGTATGTGTCGCCATTACTCGAAGGGCTTGGTGCACAGGGGCGAGCGTTTGAGCTTGCTCACGATTACCTCGTTATTATTTTGCCTAGCATGCCTTTACTCGCTATTGCCATGGCATGCGGCGGAGTATTGCGCGCGTTAGGCAGCGCTAAAGAGGCCATGTTTCTCACGCTTTTGGGAGGCTTTGTGAATGCTGTGCTCGACCCGATTTTTATATTTGCTGTGGGTTGGGGTATAGAAGGCGCTGCAGTGGCCTCGGTACTAGCACGTGTGGCGATGGTGGCTTACGGCTTGCACAAAATTATTGTGCACTACGCCTTACTTGCCATGCCGAATTGGACAACCCTTGTGCGTGATTTTAAAAATTATTTCGCCACCGCCTTCCCCGCAGTGTTAACCAATTTGGCCACCCCAATAGGGGTAGCGTTTGTCACTGCCACAATGGCCCAGTTTGGCGATAGCGCCGTGGCAGGCAATGCAATATTGGGCAAATTACAGCCCTTGGCGTTTGCCGGTTTGTTCGCGCTGTCGGCATCAGTTGGCCCTATAGCTGGGCAAAACCTAGGCGCTAAGCAATACGACCGCATAATGGAAACCCTAACAGGCAGTATTCGTTTTATTACACTGTATTCACTCGTTGCCTGCCTCGCATTGGCATTGCTTGCTAAATTGATTGTGTACGCTTTTCAAGCTAGTGGCGATGCAGAAAAATTAATCCTGTGGTTTTGCTACGGCTTAAGCGCTATGTTCTTTTTTAATGGCATTACTTTTTTAACCAACGCATTGTTTAACAATTTAAAAGCCGCCCAATATGCCACCTTCTTTAACTTTCTTCGCGCCACCGTATTCACCATGCCATTCGCGCTACTCGGCGCAAAATGGGGCGGGCCCGTGGGAATATATGTGGGGTTGTTTGTAGGGGCTGCGCTAGTAGCAGGGTTGGGGCTGTGGGTGGCTTATCGGAAGATAGATAGGTTACAGCTTACGGTTGAGAGTTAACAGTTTACAGATGGCAATGAAGCCGTGTGGGCTCTCAAGCATTTTACATTTCGTTACAGTATTTTTCTTTGCGGTTAACTAATCTGATAATTGTGAGGAAGCCGTATTGGGTTGTGGTGTTTCGCGAATGTATTAGCGCTTAATTTAAAGGGAGATATAAATGAAAATAGTTTTGGCGGCTGTTTTAGCTTTCGGTTTATTGGGGTGTGGTGGCACCAATAAAGTTGTAAACGGGGAGACCGGTGGTGTTGAAGGTGGTGGTGAGAGTTTAACGTCATGTACGGGGTTTATATCACCTAGTGCCAATATATTTGTAAAGAGTGCCATAGACCAAACCATTATTGGCAATGCGACAGTTATAATTAATTCGATAGGTGAAAGCGCTACGCTCACAGAAGAAGCTGTGTATGTAGAGGGCGACGATATGTTGGAAAATAGTGAAGATTACGCCTACTTCACTCTATTGGAAATGAATGAAGGCAGCTGGACGCTTAACTACACGGTATCTGCGCCTGGCTACGATACGGTAACGTCGGAAGATTACTTTTTTGTATTAAACACTAGCTGTGGTGCCAGTAATGATTTTACCGAAGAGGTATTTTTATGCCCTACTGGTACTACGTGTGAATAACCACTTTTTAAGCTAGCGCTTACGTCACTTTTAAACTTGGGGGTAATCCTACCAAGCTGGCTCTTTTTCTTGTTTATAGGTGTTGCTTACTGAAAGTTAAGAATTAAGAGTTAAATCTAGATCAAAATACGGCAGTACCAACAGGGAATTGCCTCATTGCCTTTCATTCTAATCCTCTAAAAGCCAGAACACCTTCCAAATTACCTGCTCTTGCCTGCATATTGTGCGGGCGCCATATTATTAACTCTTTGATATTTATAGAAATAGTATTTACCGCTCCACTGTGGACTAATATTTACTCAAAATGCACTGTATTACTTGACCAACACACTAAGTCGGCGCTATGCTTCCCCCACGGTATACATGAGGGATTGATATGGCGATACGTTGGAATGAAGAGCAGCCAATTTTTAGGCAGCTGGAGCAGCACATTAAATCGCTGATATTAGATCAGGCGATTAAAGAGGGGGAGGCGCTGCCATCTGTACGGGTGTTGGCTGCGGAGTTCACTTTAAACCCTCTAACGGTTTCTAAGGCACTGCAGGAGTTAGTGCAGCAACAACTTATTGAGAAAAGGAGAGGCTTGGGTATGTTTGTATGCGAGGGCGCAAAAAATAATTTATTGCAGGTAGAGCGTGAAAAATTTTTGCAGGAGGAGTGGCCAAAAATTAAAGCGCGTATCGAGCGTTTAGGGTTGAACACCCAAGAAATATTAAAACAGGGAGAGGCCAAGAAATGATTACCTTTAAAAACGTATCCAAAGCCTATAAAAATCATCACGCGCTAAGCGACATTAATTTTGCTGTGCAGCCAGGCTCCATAGTTGGGTTGTTTGGCCCTAACGGCGCGGGTAAAACCACACTTATTAATGCGTTATTAGGCATGATTAAAGTGGAGGGCGACATTGAGGTGCTTGGGTTAGAGCCGTTTAGCCAGCGCCATAAACTAATGGAAAGCGTTGCTTATATTGCCGACGTGGCTACCTTACCGCGTTGGATAACAGCAGAAAAAGTGGTAGAGCTTTTTGAAGGCGTTTACCCTAAGTTTAATCGCGAAAAAGCGTTGCGTTTAATTGCAACTACAAGCGTGCCTTTAAATAAGGCGGTTAAGCATTTGTCTAAGGGAATGATCGCGCAGTTGCATTTGTCGTGCATTTTGGCAATAGAGGTGCCGTTATTGGTGCTAGATGAGCCTACGCTTGGGTTAGATATTCTTTATCGCAAGCAGTTTTACGACATGCTAATTACCGAATTCTACGATGATGATCGCTGCATTATTGTCACGTCGCATCAAATTGATGAGTTGGAGCAGATATTAAATAACGTGGTAATTCTAAGCCAAGGCAAGATGGTGCTGCACGAAACGATGGATAACATTGCTGAAAAATATGTGGCAGTAAAAGTGGACGACAGCAATTTGGAAGCGGCGCGTAAACTCAACCCGCTAACCGAAAGCAAAGGTTTAGGTCGCACTACCTGTATTTATCATGGCCATAGTCACGAGACACTAGCGCCCTACGGGCCGCTAAGTATTCCCAGTTTAAGCGATATTTTTGTAGCTACGGTATAGCGTTTAACGCAAGGAGAATGTAATGAAAAAGTTTATTACCCTAATTAAGCGTGAATGCTGGGAACACAAAACATCATTTTTTATTGTTCCCATCATAATGCCATTATTGATTCTTTTGTTTTTTAGTATTGCCGATGGCAGTTGTGAGTTTAGCGAAAAAAATACTCACTGCGATTTTAACAATATAGGTGCAGAGCACGGTGTGAATGCCGCAGACGCTTTGCTCATGTTAGAAAGCTCTACTGGTGAGGCTGAGCGGTTTATAGAAGTGTTTATGTTTGTAATAACCGTACCGGTTGCGGTTATTATGCTGCTGGTAATGTTAAGTTATTTAATGAGCTGCTTGGTAGATGAGCGCAAAGACAAAAGTATTTTATTTTGGAATTCGCTGCCAGTAAGTCAAACACAAATAATGCTGTCTAAACTGGTGTCGGCACTGGTACTTATTCCAACAGTTTCTTTAGTTGTTTCTATGTTGTTGCAATTGTTAATGGCAGGGGTATTGTATTTTCGTATGTCGGCGGGTGGCGAGGTGTTAATTCAAAGCTGGCACGATATTAATATGCTGTCTTTACTTGCTGCGCAATTGGTAAATTACCTCGTGTTTATGCTGGCTGCTTTTGCCTTGGCTGGTTGGCTGTTACTCGTGTCGTCGTACTTTAATCGCCCGCTTATTATGACTGTACTTATTCTCTGCGCTATAGCAGTAGTAGAGGCTTTGATTATGGGGTGGGGCAGCCATGAAATACGCGGTGTTATTTTAGATGCGGCGCTTGGGTCTTCTTCACTGTTTGGTTACGGCTTGCCAGAAAACGCTATGGATTTTACTAAGCATAATGTGTTTGGCCTGCTAACCCAGCAAGCGGTTAAATCTTTAAGTGAACCCAGAATATGGATAGTCGCGATTGTTGGTGCAGGCTTAACGGCGGCGGCAATTAATGTTAGAAAATACCGAGGAGCGATGAATTGAGATTAATCACTAATCGCTAGTTGCTAGTTGCTAGTTGCTAGTTGCTAGTTGCTAGTTGCTAGTTATTAGCGGCTAGCGTTTAGCGATTGATAGTTATGGACAAATAATAGTATCGAAAAACGCGTCCGTTTTTATTTCTTTGGGCGGCGTATTGGGTTGGGGGATATTCTCTCGCGTACGCTGTCTTTCTAGGCCCTCTTTAATTTGATCTGCACGCACCTGTGCCAGAGCGAATATTTCGTCGTCGAGTTTATCGCCAAGCACTGAGTGCTCTTGCACATTGCCGTAGGCAAAAAAGCCTAGCCAATCGTTCTGCATAATTTGCCATGCTTGCGCTTCTATTTGCCATTGCTTTATTTTATCGCTTTCCTTGCCTTGCTCTTGTTTGCTCTGTGTACGATGTATTTGATCCAAATAAAGCATTTGCAGTTGGGTGGCGGATGCCATATCGCCGTGCAGTGTGGCGCGGTAAAATTCGTCGCGCGCCTTTTCATGTTCACCAGCTTGTTTAAGTTTATGCGCGCGCAAAGCAATGGCGCGTTTATCACCGCTTGCGGCCAATTGATCGATAGTCACATCATCGTAAGAGTGGTAGTCGGAAGTGGCTGGCCCGCCGTTTACATAATTTAAATCTTGCCCCATGGCTTCGTATGATGCATTAGTGGAATCCAGTGCGTCTTTAATTGCGCCATCTCTTAAATCGCAATCTTCAAACTGTTGCATTAACTGTGGGTGATTTTTTAAAAAGCCCCAAAAATCGGTGATGGTTTCAGGTAAGTCGAAATTAATTTCTGGCGGCAGTTCACTTTCTTCCTGCTCGCTGGAGGGGGTAGTCGCTGGCGCTTGGGCAAAATTGGGTAGCGCTGCTTTTGGTTTTTGCTGTTGGCGATTGGTTGCCTCGATTGGGTTTGCAGGCGCCGTCTCATTATTTGTTGGTTGCTGCTCAGAGCTGGGCGACCATACGAAGTAGCCAATGGCTAGAGCTATAAGCAATATACTTGGGTAAATGGTTTTTTTATTCATAACATTTTTTACACCACAAGTTTCAGTACCAAATATATTTATGCGCTGCACGAAATTTAACGGCCACCAGAAACATCCAATAGGCTGCCAGTAATATAGCTGGCTTCGTCGGAAAGCAGCCACAGCACTGCTTGCGCAATGTCGTCCACCGTACCTACCTTTTGCATGGGGATAAGTGATTGTAGTTTAAATGGGCGTTTTCTATCGCCTGAATTGGCGTGTAAGTCGGTATCTATTATCCCGGGGCGTACTGCATTTACGCGAATGCCTTCGTTGGCGACTTCTTTCGCTAGGCCTTTGGTGAGCGTATCGATAGCCGCTTTGGTTGCCGCGTAGTCTACATATTCGCCGGGCGAGCCAAGCGAGGCCGCTATGGATGATATGTTAACAATATTGCCGCCGCGCCCGCCGTACAGTGTAGACATGCGCTTAACGGCTTCGCGGCAACATAAAATTGGCCCCAGCACGTTAAGGGCTAATAAATCGTTCACTCGCGCTGCGCTAAAGCTATCTACGCGACTGCTTGGCGCTACATTGCCGGCATTGTTTACTAGTGAATCGATCCTACCTGTTGCTTCGTCAGCAAATTGAAACAGGCGTATTACTCCCGCTTCGGTACTCACATCGGCTTGCACGCCGTGGGCTTTGGCACCTAGTGCATGAAGCTCGTCGTACAGGCTTGTTGCTGCATCAAGATTGGTGCGATAGCTAAAAATAATATCGTAGCTGGCTTTGGCTGCATGTATAGCTATGGCGCGACCAATGCCGCGACTGCCCCCGGTAATTAGCACAGCTTTGTTTGATTTTGTGTCTGCCATAAGCGGCCCTTTAGTTGGTATCTACTAAGCGGGGTAGAGGGTTGGCACAAACTGCAAGGTGTTAAGCTTAGGCGGGGTAAGATAGGTAAATCAAGTGGCTACAGTGTTGGGTGTACCCTTTCACAGCGAGGCAACCAAAACCTGTAGCCACTAGGAATAAGTAGTTAAGCACTTTGCTTGGTATATAGGGCTCGTTTCAAACGCTTAAGTTTTATGTATCGCACAAGGGTTTTAACGTCTGATGGGGCGTTCGACAATAAATATTTACCGCACACATGAGCGCTATCTATTTTTTCATTTAAATATGCCAGCACTTCCCGTTTTTTATCGGTATTTTGCGCACGGGCTTCGCGGGCTAGCTGTAACAACGAGCGCACAACCAGCGAGTTAAATGCGGGCAGTTGGCTCTTGTGGGTAATAAAATTTTTACAGGCTGTTACGCTTTCTATCCAGTCTAAATAGGCGTTGGTGATAAACTTTTTACCCGTGGCACCGGTGCCGTGCAGGTGATAGGTGTACACATTATTGGGAATAATTGTTAACGCGTTTGCTTTGGCAAATACCTCTGCGCAAAAAAGTAAATCTTCGGCCATTCTTACGCCATTTTTAAAACGAGTATTGCCTATGGCAGTGCGTTTAAATAGCTTGCCCCACACATGGCCTCTTACTTGTTTGTGGGCAAGTAAAGAGGTGTATACGGCTTGGTTAAAAATGCGCTTCTTTTTAAGGGTGTTTTGATTGGCTTTGCATGCGCCTTTGCTGTTGATAACGAAGTGATTGCCCTTCACGATATCTGCGTCGTGCTCAACTGCGGCGTTATATAGCGCTTGTAGTGCCCCTGCTGGCAGGCTGTCGTCGGGGTCTACAAAGGTAATGTAGGTGCCTGTCGCAACGTCCAACCCACTATTGCGCGCGCTCGAACAGCCTTGGTTGGTGTTATGGCGAATTAATTTACAGTGCGGGCGGCTGCAAAGTGTAGATTCAGCTATGGCAAGGGTGTTATCGCTTGAACAGTCATCAATAACGATTACTTCTACACTGCCATTAAATTCTTGTTCAAAAATGCTAACCAAGCATTTTTGAATATGTTGCTCCACGTTATACGCGGGAATAATGATAGAAATATCGTAGTTCATTACTATGAGGCTTCAGTCCGTGAGTTGTAGAACGCTGGTACCACTGGCTCTCAGGGGGTGGCTTGTAGCAACGAGGAGGGCGATGATTTTTTTGGGCACACTCTACAGCGAATAAACTTTAACCTAGTTTTGCTAAAGTTTTATTAAAGGTGTGTATAGGGGGCACAACGTTCAGACCCAAAAATTTGCTGGCCGCAGCGATGTATGCGCAATTATATGGGGCCTAGGGTTGCTAAGCAAAGGCTAATCTCTCATTTTGAGCTTTCTTTTTAAGAGGGGAGCGTATTGCGATGTGCCCATTTATTGTCTTGCGGGGCTGTTATACTTGCGCACTTAACCAAATAACCGCGCAAAGGCAGTAGCAATATGCAATTGGATCAAGTTGTTCCTTGGGGGCGTTCACTCGCAGAATACCGCGAAATGTTTGATTTGTCGGAAGACGACAAGCACCGACGTATTCTTGGTTGCGCTGACGGCCCGGCAAGTTTTAATGCCGAGCTTTCGTTTATGGGGGGCAGTGTGGTGTCGGTAGACCCCATCTATCAATTCAGCGCCGATGAAATTTATCAGCGCGTGCTTGCGGTGTTTAAGCAAGTGATGGATGAAGTAGAAGCCAATAAGGCGCAATTTAATTGGGATGTCATTCCCAATACTGATCGCTTAGGCGAAATGCGGTTAGCCGCCATGGAAAGTTTTGTGGCCGATTACCGCAATGCGCAGCCTGGGCGCTATGTGGCGGCCTCACTACCTGCTTTGCCGTTTGACGATAACTATTTCGAAATAGCGTTGTGTTCTCACTATTTGTTTTTGTATTCAGATAAAGTGGATTTAGCAACACATGTGGCCAGCGTAAATGAATTGTGCCGTGTAGCGCAGGAAGTGCGTATTTACCCGTTAGTGGATTTAAACGGTCAGCCTTCGCCACATGTGCAGGGAGTAATAGATGATCAAACTGCGCAGGGGCGCAAAGTTAAGTTGCTAGATAGCGACTACCATTTTCAAAAGGGTGCCGATCAATTGTTGGTGATAAGCCAATAAACCTGTGCGGCCTCCGAGCTTTAGCGTATCTTAAAGAGAAAACCATAAGAGATAAACCATGACCAAAGTAGCGATTGTTTTTCATTCTGCATCGGGCACAACCGGATTGTTGGCGCAAGCTGTCGCAGAGGGGGTGGAATCTGTTACTGGGGTTAAGGCCATGCCATTGGAAATTTTTGGCAAAGATATCGTTGAAGGCCGCTATCAAAATTCAGAGCTTATTGCCCAGTTATCGAGTGCGCAGGGGGTGGTGTTTGGCTCGCCTACTTATATGGGGTCGGTATCGGCCCAGTTCAAAGCCTTTGTAGATGCCACCGGTGATTTATGGGCTAAGCAAGCGTGGGCGGGCAAAGTGGCCTCGGGGTTTACCATTGGCTCTAACTACAGTGGCGACCAACTTAGCACAATTCAGTTTTTACAGGTGTTTGCCAGTCAACATGGCATGTTGTGGGCTGGTATTAATTTGGCGGGCGGCTATTCGCCTAAGGGCTTAAACCGGCTTGGGGCACAATCTGGCTTAATTGCCCAAAGTGGTGATGGTGAGCTGCACCAGTTAGATTGCGATACCGCGCAATACCTTGGCGCGCGCGTAGCGCGGTTGGCGCGTCTGTATAAGGGCGAAATGTAACTGCACTATATTCATCTAGCTGCGCTACATAAATACAACTGCGCTACATTAAACTAACTGCACTAGGTTAAAGCACAATTCCTCTTTGGTTTATCTTCTGCCAAAAGCTGACGTTTTTTGGCGCCTTATGACATAACTTTATTCTCAATGTGACCTTTTTGCGTGCACGCTTGCAATTGTGTGGCGCACTCACTGTGGAACTATTTTTACTAATTGCTGATCAATTGTTAAGCGCGTCACAAAAGTGTCGTAAAAAGTTCACTATGTTTACGGTACCAACGCACACTGGTATGTGAGTGGTTACTTTTCGTGTGACGCAGTTAATATAAGGGTAAAGGCATTCTTGAATAGAAAAGTATTGCTGATAACCTGAAACTATAGAGTCAAATTTACGTGAAGTAATTGATTGTTTCTAACTAAATAGGTATAAATTCTGCACTTCTTAGACTTAGTTGTTCCAAACAGCAGTAAAAACTAAAACAGAAGTGTAAGAAAGAGGGCCATTGAGGTACTACCATGAAAACCGATGCACTAACTATAGCAGTGGTGATCTTTGTGGTAGGGATACTTGCTAGTGGGCTAGGGTTGGCAGATGTGTTTCAAGCCGAAGAATCCAAGCCGCCAGCTGCTTTGCACCAGGGGGTTGCCGTAAGGTAATGGTGTAACGCGAACGTTCATGGACTGAGAGCAAATCACCGGGGCTTCTGGCAACAGAGGCCCTTTTTTATGGCCTACTAAAAAAGCCGCTAACGCAGGTCCAGCCCTGTTTCTGTCAGCACACCATCCAGTGTTACATCCCACGCTTCCCTTTCTAATTGCGCAACTTTTTGAACGCTATGGCCAACGCCAAATAATACCGCGGCTCGTCTATCGCGCTTGCCTAAAGGCTGCGGCGCGCGGCGAAAGGTGCTGTCGTAAAACCCGCCACCCATGCCTAAGCGATTAAAGTTACTGTCAAAACCAACAAGCGGGGCAAGTACTAGGTCTAAGCGGTTGGGTTGAATTTCTGGGTTGTCTGCGCTCGGTTCGGCAATGCCGTAGCGGTTTGTTACTAACGAGCAACCTTCGTTGTAGCGGCGAAAACGCAACTGGCGGTTGGGGGCAATAACGGGTAAGTAGCAGGCTTTGTTATCTGCAAGGGCTTGCTTGAGGGCAGGGGTTAAATCTAATTCGCCATCGCAAGCTAAATAAAAAGCGATGTGGGTGGCTTGCTGGTAGTCGCTGCTTTGAGCTAAGTGTGTTGCTACCTGCTCACTGGCAAAAGCTTGTTGGCTTGGCGTTAACGCGTTGCGCTTGGCGCGCATGGTTTGCCTTAATGTGTCTTTATTCATTGGCGCTGCTGCAAGATAAAAGTGCCCGGAAATGCCGCCGTTAACTTTACCTTGAACCCGACAGTTCAAGGGGGAGGGAGCTGATATGTATTAGGCTTTCCGTCGCGCGGACATGCACACCAACATACGCGAGCCGCCTCCGGGTGTAACGTTATCGGCTCAGGGATTACGCTAACAAGCAAACATCCCAGGCTTGGCTTTAAGTATATCACCCAACTTTTTGGATACCAGTCTTGACAATTTTGAAGTGAGGCAAAGCGGTAAAAATAAAGGAGAAGTCGCCCGCACATATGGCGGGCGGGTAGGCTATTCGTGCGAAGTGAGTACTTTATCTATTTTTTGCATCATGCGCGAAATAGATTCGGCATCATTCGGCTTAGCTGTATTTTTGCGCTGTTGTTGCAGTTCGTGGCACAGGTTTAAAGCTGCCATCACCGCGATGCGTTCTAAGCCAATAATACTGCCTGTATTGCGAATGGCGCGCATGCGTTCGTCCAGCTCCTCTGCAGCGCGGTGCAGTGCATCTCGCTCTTCGGCGGGGCAGGCAATCTGGTAATCCTTATCCAGTATGTTTACGTAAACTCGATTGCTATCCGTCACGTATCTATTCCTTATGCTTCAGTATGAATTTTTTTAAGCCGCTCAATCATGGCTTCTACGCGCTTGCGCGCGATTTCGTTTTTTTCCAGTAAGCGCAAACGCTCCTGCTGCCAGCTGTCTTCCTTTGCGCGCAGCGTGGCGTTCTCTTTTTCTAAGCGCGTACACAAGCCAATTAACTCATCGAGTTTAGCTTCAACTTGCTCCATTGCTATGTTCGACATAACGTACCTTACAGACAGTGAACCGCGAATATTTTTAGGGTGTGCGCCCCAACTCACCCTCTAAATTCAACGCATACAGGAGCACCTTTAAAAAGTTGCCGCAGCATGTGTGTTTAATTATAGATTAGCGCAGGCAAAGTGCGCGTGATGGCTAACCGAGAGTGAGTAAGATTGCGATAATATATGGCGCCTACCGCCTAGGGTCAATCTCTGTGCCGTTGCGGCCTAGAATTATTGGGCGATATTGAGTAATAAGTAGGGTTTATAGGCACTTTAGCGCTGGTTTGGGTGAATCCCTCGCATCGTGTCGCAGGGTAAGTGATAATATGGCGCATCGAACAGCCAACGCGCGCAAGTAACAAAGGCAGCGTATTGGCGGCAGCAATTTACTACTACTTCAAAATTAAGTTGTATCCATGAGTAACCTTTTTGATTTCGCGTTTTTAAACGACCAAATGTTGTCCATGGGCGCGGTTAACTCCGTGTCCGAATTGCAGGGTTTGCTGTGTGGCTATTTGAGCGGCAAGCAGGCCAAGGTAGGCCCAGAGGCGGTGCTCGACACGGCCGCATGGCGAATGTTGGCGGTGGAGTACATGGAGCTGGCCGATTTTGATTTAGAAGAAGATCGCCTCGCATTATTTGATTTACTATTAGAAAAAACACGCAACGCCTTGGTGGATACGCAGCTTGGTTTTCAACCCTTATTGCCAAGTGATGATGTCGGCATAGTGCGCAGGGCCGAGGAACTAGGCGCGTGGTGCACCGGCTTTTTACACGGTTTGGGCCGCTCGGGGTTAGAGGGCAGCGATGCCTTTAGTACCGATGCCGCCGATGCCATTAAAGATTTAGCCCACATAGCGCAAATAAGTGCCGAAGTGGACGAGCTGGAAGAAAACGAAGTGTATTGGTTTGAATTGGTGGAATACGTAAAAGTAGCCGTGTTATGCGTTTACTCCGAACTTGCCGCCAAAGCGCCAAAACCTGCGGGAGACGCAGGCCTAGTGCATTGATCGCTAGTAGTTAGTGATTAGCAATAAGAAGTTAGGTTAAGTTGGCATTAAATAAGCAATAACGAAATTTGGGTTTAAACAGTCGTAGAGGCCATATGCAAATTACAAAACAGGAATTCGCCCGTCGCCGCAAGGCGTTAATGGCAATGATGGAACCAGACAGCATTGCAATATTACCCTCCGCGGCAGAAAAAACGCGCAGCCGCGATACCCACTATTCGTTCCGCCAAGATAGCGATTTTTATTACCTTTCAGGCTTTGATGAACCCAACGCAGTTTTGGTGCTTATTCCTGGCCGCGAGCATGGCGAAGTTGTTATGTTTTGTCGCGAGCGCGATAAAGAAAAAGAAATTTGGGATGGCTACCGTGCTGGCCCAGAGGGCGCGTGTGAAAAATACGGCGCCGACGATGCCTTCCCTATAGACGACTTGGACGAGATTCTTTCTGGCCTTATGGAAGGCCGCGAGCGGGTTTATTACGCCATGGGTAAAGACCCATCATTCGACAAGCGCGTAATGACATGGGTAAACCTTATTCGCGCAAAAGTGCGCTCGGGAGCCATTCCGCCCGGCGAGTTTTTAGATTTAGATCACCTGCTCCACGATATGCGCTTGTATAAAAGCGCAGCCGAAGTGCGCATTATGCAGCAGGCGGCCTGTATTTCTGCGCAGGCGCATATTCAAGCCATGCAGGCCTGTGCACCGGGGGTGTACGAATACCAACTTGAGGCAGATATTATTCATTACTGCGCGCAACAGGGTGCGCGTTTTCAAGCCTACAACGCTATTGTTGGTGGCGGCAAAAATGGCTGTATTTTGCACTATGTAGAAAACAGTGAAAAATTACGCGACGGCGATTTAGTGCTTATCGATGCCGGCTGCGAATACCTCAATTACGCCTCCGATATCACCCGCACCTTTCCTGTTAATGGCAAGTTCTCTACCGAGCAAGCAGCGCTATACGACATAGTATTGGATGCTCAAAAAGCGGCCATTGCAGAAGTTAAACCGGGTAACCACTGGAATGCGCCGCACGATGTATCGGTAAGGGTTATTAGCCAAGGCTTGCTCGACTTAGGTTTACTTGAAGGCAAGCTTGAGGATGTAATAGAAAAAGAATCGTACCGACAGTTTTATATGCATCGTATTGGCCACTGGTTGGGCATGGATGTACACGATGTGGGCGACTACAAAGTGGGCGGCGCTTGGCGGGTGCTTGAGCCAGGTATGGTGATGACCGTAGAGCCTGGCATTTATGTGTCCCCCGACAATACCGATGTACCTAAAAAATGGCGCGGCATAGGCATACGTATAGAAGACGATGTATTAGTAACAAAAGATGGCTGCGAAATATTAAGTAAAGATGCCCCCAAAGAGCGTGCGCAAATAGAAGCCATTATGGCGAACGCACATTAACCGAAACAACGTTAGCAAGTACGGTAAGAGCTAGATGGTAAGTACTAACTACCAATACGATATAGTCATTGCAGGCGGTGGCATGGTGGGGCTAAGCCTCGCTTTAATGCTGGTGCAAGAAATGCCCGCGCTGCAAGTGGCCATCGTAGAGCGGGCGGCCGTTACGCATCAGCCTGCAGTAACGGGCAACAGTTTTGATAGCCGCTCAACAGCGGTATCTGCTGGCAGCGTTGAATTGTTGGATGCGCTAGAGGTTTGGCCGGCACTGGCTCGCCATGCAACGGCAATTCGCACGGTGGATGTGAGCGATCGCGGCCATTTAGGGCGTACCCGCTACTCGGTAGCAAACGCCAGAGCGCAACATACGCTGGGCGCATTAGGGTTTGTTCTGGATAACGCCCATTTGGGCCAAGCCCTACTGGCTGCCGTTAAGCAAACAGGGCGTATTACTCAGCTTTGCCCAGCAACCGTTACGGCTATTGCTCCTAAGGCCCAAGCCACAGAAATAACAGTAGAGTTTGAACAAGAGCAGCAGGCGTCACAAACATTGCGCGCGCAATTGCTAATTGTTGCCGACGGTGCTGAATCTGGCCTGCGCAAACAGCTAGGTATAGGTGTCGATATAAACGACTACGGCCAGCATGCCGTTATTGCCAATGTGCATCACAGCGAGCCGCATAAGTGCGTCGCCTACGAGCGGTTTACAGAGCAGGGGCCCATGGCGTTATTGCCTCGCGGCGGTGGCGAGCGCGGTTGCCAAAGTGCATTGGTGTGGACGCGCCCAGAATCGCAGTTGCAAACCACCCTTGCCCTAAGCGATGAAGATTGTTTGGCGCAAATACAAAATACATTTGGTTACCGTTTGGGTAGCTTTCAAAAAATTAGCACGCGCCATCACTACCCATTAAAGCTCAGCTTAGCGAAAGAGCAGGTGCGTTCTGGCTTGGCACTGGTGGGGAACGCAGCGCACTTTTTGCACCCAGTAGCGGGGCAAGGTTTTAATTTGGCCGTGCGCGATTGCGCTCAACTTACCGCGGCACTCGCCGAAGCCCACAAGCAAAACACTTGGTTGGGCAGCTTGCCAACCCTGCAGGCCTATTTGGCAAAGCAGTCGCGGGATCAGTTTGCCACCACCATGCTTAGCCACGGGTTTAACAGTTTATTTTCCAACAACCGCAAGCCGTTACAGTTATTGCGCAACCTCGGCTTGCTTGGGTTACAGGCTGCGCCTGCCGCGCAAAAAGATTTTTTCGATCAAATGATGGGGCGCGGTATGGCTCGTGCCGAGTTAAACCTGTTACAGCGTTATTTGTTGCGCAAACAGGCGCAAGCCGAATTGGCCGAGGTGTAGCATGGCTATGAAACAAGAATACGACATAGCCATAGTGGGCGGCGGCATTATCGGCAGTGCACTGGCGGCAGCGTTAATGGCAAACACCCGCTGTGCCGGTTTGCGCGTTGCGCTTATCGATGCCGCGCCAGAACTACCGGCGGCAAGCGTTGTTTGCGGCCAGTTCGACCCGCGTGTAGTGGCGCTATCTAACGCGTCGCGCAGCCTATTGCAGCAGGCGGGCGTGTGGGCCGATATCGTCGCCGAGCGCGCCTGCCCCTATTTACATATGCATGTGTGGGATGCCGAAGGCACGGGCAATATTCAATTTAATAGCAATGAATTACAGCGCGATAGCTTGGGGCACATTGTTGAAAACAGCGTATTGCAACGGGCATTGCGCGCGCGCTTGGCGCGGGGGGATGGCTACGCTCAAGTTGATGTGTGCGCAGCAAAGCTTGTAGAGAGTATAACGGCACCGGTAACCGATCCGTTTGGCAACGCATCAGGCCCAACCCAGCTACACTTTGTAAGTGGCGAAACAGTTCGCGCACAATTGGTGTTGGCGGTTGATGGCGCCAATTCTAGCCTGCGTGAAATGGCGGGTTTAACTACACGCGAATGGGAATATGGCCATACGGCTATTGTTACCACTGTGCGCACCGAGCAGCCCCATAACTTTACCGCTTGGCAACGCTTTACCCAGCAGGGGCCAATCGCCTTTTTACCCCTGTGCGATAACCCAGAAGGCGAGCATGTAAGCGCCGATGATTTGGCCAACAAAGTTGCCAACTTCTGCTCGCTCGTGTGGTCTGTAGAAAGTAACAAGGCCGAAGCCTTAATGGCGTTAACCGAGCAGGAATTTTGCGCGCAGCTAAGCCGCGAATTTGAATACAAATTAGGCGCGGTAGAGTGGGCCGACAAGCGTGTGGCTATTGCGCTTAAGCAGCGCCACGCCAAAACTTATTTTGTACCCAGCTTGGCATTGGTTGGCGACGCTGCCCACACTATTCACCCCTTGGCGGGGTTAGGGGCTAACCTAGGTTTGGCGGATGCTTCTATTTTAGTGAATGAAATTGCCCGCGCCTGCGAGCGCAAACTGCCACTCACCGATACCAGTATTTTGCGCAGGTATCAGCGCCAACGCCAAGGCGAAAACTTGGGGGTGATGGTAACCATGGAAGGCTTTAAGCGTCTTTTTGCTGCCGACGACCCAGCTATTCGCTGGGCGCGCAACAGCGGTATGCGCTGGTTAAATAATGCCGGCTGGTTAAAAAACAAAATGGTTTCGATTGTTGCAGGCTAGCATTTAGCGGCAATAGCAAAGTAAAACCTTAGGTTTTTTAGAGTGATGGCAAACCTGACCCAAGTAACACAGCGAGTAAATTCTTAGGGTGAAAGATCAAAAATGCTCAATTCATGGACGAATTGAGCAAGTTATAGGGCCATATTCATACGTTTTTTGAGCTTTCACCCTAAGAGTTTACGGATTCAGAATGATTAAGCTCTTCGCAGGAATAATAGAGGGGTTTATCAATAAACTGTAAAACCTTAGGTTTTTACATTTTCCCTCACGGCTAACGTTGGTTATTGGATGACGCAAGAATTTCTTGAGCAGCAGCGGGATTGGTTAATTTGCCACGACTGTGGCGAAATACAGAAAGTAGTGGCCATTTCTCCCGAGCACGAAATGTTGTGCTTTAACTGCGGCGCTAGCTTGCACTCTGGCAAGGGGCGCTGGCTAGCGGCGGCGACTGCGCTTTCCCTCGCCGCGCTGGTGCTGTTTATAGCTTGTAACTTTTTGCCCTTTTTAACATTAGAAATTGGTATGCAAAGCCACACCACTACCATTATGGATGGTGTGGGTGCGCTAATGGCTCGCAATCAATGGTTGCTTGCAGGGCTTGTGGTTACCACCACATTTTTATTCCCCTTGTTTGAAATTTGCGCGTATATGTACGTGCTACTGCCCTATCAATTCAATCGGCGCATGCCTGGGCACACACCGGTGTTGCGCTGGCTTATTCAGGCACAAAGCTGGAGCATGCTCGAAGTGTTTATGCTTAGCGTGGTGATAACCACGGTAAAGCTCACCGATATGGCAGTGCTAAAACTCGGCCCAGGTGCCTACCTGTTTTTTATGTTAGTGGCCATTTTGCAGTTAATCTTTTTAAAAATAGACCGGCGTAAACTGTGGCAATGGATAAATACTAACAACTATTTTAGCCGCGAAGAAAACGAATACGCTTACGACTGTCGCATCTGTCAGGCGTTGGTGGGGGAATCAATCGTAGTGGATGAAGGCGCTTGCCCGCGCTGTGATTCAGCCATTCACAAACGAATACCGGCAAGTTTACAAAAAACCACGGCGCTTGTGGTTGCCGCCACTCTGCTCTATATACCGGCTAATGTGCTGCCTATTATGGAGTACACCTCGCTGGGGATTACCGAAAAAGATACTATCTTTTCTGGCGTTATCGAGCTGTTAAAAGAAGGGTTATGGGGTATAGCAACCATTGTGTTTGTGGCCAGTATTTTAGTGCCCATTGCTAAACTTGTTATTCTTTACTACTTAATTTGGGCTGTTAAAGCTAAGGTTAAAGTAGGGGTTAAGCACCGAACGGTATTGTACAGGCTTATAGAAGTGGTTGGCCGCTGGTCCATGGTGGATGTGTATGTGGTTACAATACTGGTGGCACTTGTACAATTTGGGTTTATTTACACCGTAGAGCCAGAAGGTGCCATTATTGCCTTTGGTGCGGTGGTGGTGCTCACCATGCTGGCCGCCGAAAGTTTTGACCCACGCCTACTGTGGGATGCATCCTGCGATGAGGATGATGAACGTGTTAAGCACTGCGATGAGCACACCAAACCAATATTAGCTTGGGGGGCGTATTGTGAAATTGATCAAAAGCCCAATGCCGAGCAAGATGATGTAGCGTCAAACACTGGCGTATCAACAAGCCAAGAATCAAAAACGGAACCCTAGAATGAGAATTAACCGCGCAACTGTTCAGCGAATCAGTTCAATCTCGCCAATATGGATAGTGCCCGCTGTGGCCTTAGCGATTGCATTGTGGTTAGCCGTGCAAGCGCGCATGGAAAAAGGCGCAACCATCGAAATAGAGTTTGCTAACGCGACCGATATTATTCCCGGCCAAACCCAAATACGTTTAAAAGATGTACGAGTAGGCTTAGTAAAAGACGTGAAGCTCACGCGCGACTTGAAGTCGGTACGGGTTATTGCCGAGTTAGATCGCGAAGTGTCGCAAAACCTCAGCAAAAATTCGCGCTTTTGGGTAGTTACCCCACGCATTAGTGCCACTGGAGTGTCTAACTTGGGTACATTAATTTCCGGTGTGTATATTGTGATGGACCCCGGTGAGCCGGGTGAATTTGAAACCAAATTTAAAGGCCTAAAAGAACCGCCGGTTTACCAATCTGATGAGCCTGGCATGCAGTATGTCATGCAGGCTGAAGAGCTAGGGTCTATCGACATTGGTTCACCGCTTTACTACCGCCAAATTCGAGTGGGCGAAGTTACATCTTATAAGTTGGCGGAAGATAACAACCATGTAGATATCAACGTATTTATTCGCGCGCCTTACAATAAATTGGTGCAAACCCGCAGCCGGTTTTGGAATGTGAGCGGCTTTGGTTTATCTATGGGGGCCGACGGCATAAAAGCGCATATGGCTTCGCTAGCCTCGTTAATAAGTGGCGGTATAGCGTTCGATAATGCCGCAGGCTTCGAAAACGCAACCCTTGCCGATGAAGGGCGACGGTTTTTTCTCTACCCAGATCGGGAGTCGGTACAAGAAGGGCGCTTTAATATTAAATACTACTACCTGTTGCGTTTTAGCGATTCAGTGCGCGGGTTAACAGTGGGTGCGCCGGTAGAATTTAGGGGAATTCATATCGGTGAAGTGGTCGATGTATCGCTAGATACTGCAGACAATATAGAAAAAAGCTTGCTGGTGTATATTGCTATGGAGCCTCAGCGTTTAGAGCCAAACACCAACCCAACCCGCGAAGAAGTTGATGCGCGTATGGAATCGTTAGTGGCGCAGGGGTTGCGCGCAAAAATGAAAACCGCCAGCATGCTAACCGGTTCGCGCTATATCGATTTGGTGTTTGAAAACGATGCTAACGACGGCCATGTTGCATTTGTGCGTGCAGAGAATTACTCAGAAATACCAACCGCTAATGGCACAATTGATGACCTAACCCGTGAAGTGGCGGGTATAGTGGGCAAAATAAATAACATTCCCTTTGAGCAAATAGGCTCAGATTTATCTGCCAGTATGTCGAGTTTAAAAACCATATTGGGCGATTTAGAGCGCAACCAAACAGCCGATAAAATGGATGCGGCTGTGGCGAACCTTGATAAAACCTTAGAAAACGCCAAGCAGGCACTTGGTCAGTTAGACAGCGTACTGCAAAGTGTTGATCATGCTATTGCCCCCGACTCTGAACTAAAATATGAATTAACCGAAATGTTAAAAGCTGTGAGCGAAGCGGCGGGCTCGGTGGAATTATTTGTTAACGAGCTCAACCGAAACCCCAATGCGTTAATTTCTGGTGTAGATAAAGATGATGAATAAAAGTAACTCTATTGTTAACGTAAATAGGCTTTATATGCAGGCCGCAAAAGCGCGCAAAGTGTTGGCGGGGTTAGTAGGGGCAAGTGCCATTGCGTTGATTGCCGGCTGTGTATCGCCCGGCCCGCAAACCCAATTTTTTAGTTTGTTTCCCGCTCAATCGGTTACGCCTATCGCCAATAAACCACAGCTATCGCTTGGCATTGGCCCGGTAGTATTGCCAGAGTACGCAGAGCGCGCGGGTGTAGTAAGCTTTACGCAAGGCAATGGTTTGCGTGTTGCGGGCTATCACGCGTGGGCAGGCAGCCTTAACGAAAATATTGCTCGAGTTTTGGCGGCAGATATATCCGCTGCGTTAAAGGCCGATCAAATTCAATCTTTTCCGTGGGATACTCGCACCCGGCCCGATAACCAGTTGCGAATAGTTATTGAGCAATTTGGAGGCATACGCGGTGAAAATGTTAAGTTGGTTGCTAGATGGCACCAGCTAGATTTAAAAAATAAAACCGATGCGAAAAGCGGTATAGTAAGGTTAAGTGTAAATTTAAACGATGATGCTATGGAAACCTACATCGCAGGCTTAAACGAACTTATTAATAGTTTTGCTGTGGCCCTAGCTGGTCAGCTTGATATGGTGGAAGGCTAATCGTTTTTAGTTGGTTTTAAGGTTGCGCGCAGCCAACCGCTAAAAGAGTTTTGGGCGAACATAAACTCATCTAATTGTTGTTGGTTATTATCATAGTCGCGAATATTTTTACCTAAGCGTACCTCGGGGTTAAATAAATATTCGCGCGTAACCATGCGCTTGCTAGGGTCCAGTTGTTTTACTACCTTTGCGGGGTTGCCAGCAGCTATACAATTGGCGGGAATAGACTTAGTTACCACCGAGCCTGCACCAATTATGCTGTTATCGCCAATATGTACGCCTTTGCCAATAATACTGCGCAACCCTACCCACACGTTATTACCCAATACTACTTCGCCATCGCATTTATAGGGTCGTACGCGGTTGTAAATACCATGCCAATCGCTATCGGCAATCATTACATCGGTTGCCAGCATACAGTTATTGCCCAGCGTAATAGCTACGGCGGAATTAATAACTACCCCTGGGGCTATTAAACAGTAATCGCCAATACTAATGCGCCCCTGTTGATTGCGCCCAGACCAGGTTGTCAAACGCACCGGTTGTTGTTTGCTGCTAATTAAATGCAAAAAATTGCCGGCCTGTATATTATGGCCAAAAACCTGTACGGTGCGCGGTTTGGCAACCGCAGGCTTCGCACCTAAGTGATCAAACTGTGGGCGTAAAAAGCGCTCTACATAAAACTGATTGCAGCGGGCCAAAAAGCGCAATACAAAAAGTGGTTTGTGTTCTTTACGCATTGCCAGCCCTATTGGAAAAATGTTCGCTAACAATAAGCGAAGCTACGAATACTTGAAAAATAAATATTGAATAAAAGGTACCAACCGCTCAATGAAATCGGCCAAAGCATTATCAGAGTTTATTGCACACAATTCAATTAAAGGCTTCTTAGCGCAAGATGAAGCCGAACGATTAATGGACTTAGCCGTGCAGTCGGCCGCATTGGGTCCTGTGTTAGAAATAGGCAGTTACTGCGGTAAATCGACCATCTATTTGGGCGAAGCTTGCAAGCATAGTGGCAATAGTCTGTTTGCTGTCGATCACCACCGCGGCTCTGAAGAGCACCAGCTAGGGGAAGAGTATCACGATAGTGAACTGTACGATGCGCAAATTAAACGCATGGATTCACTGCCCACGTTTCGCCGCAGCGTATACTTGGCGGGCTTGGAAAGTACGGTTATTCCAATTGTTGCCAGTTCGCAACAGCTTACCCCCCTGTGGGCAATACCGCTGGGTATGGTGTTTGTAGACGGCGGCCACAGCGAGGCTGCCGCGCTATTTGATTGCTCAGAATGGGCAAAACATATTGTGCCTGGTGGTATATTGGCGGTACACGATTTGTTTGAGCACCCAGAGGATGGTGGCCAAGCGCCGTTTAACGCCTTTAACGCTGTGCTAAAGACGGGCCAGTGGGAATTGCTGCCGCAAGTGAATTCGTTGGGTGCATTGCGCCGTAAGTAAATTAATTATTAAGCCGTTGGGAGGGTTATATGTCGGGCATTATTGAGATAAAAGTACGCGATTACGAGTGTGATATACAGGGTATTGTTAATAACAGTGTGTACCAAAATTATATTGAACACGCTCGCCATGAGTTTTTACTCGAGCGTGGTGTCGACTTCGCCGCATTAGCCTATCAAGGTATTAACCTTGTTGTAGTAAGAGCGGAGCTAGATTACAAAGCATCGTTAAAAAGTGGCGATATGTTTAGTGTAGAAACTAAGCTATTGAAAGCGTCGCGTATAAAATTCGAGTTTCAGCAAACTATCCGTCGCCTAAGCGATAACGCATTATGCTTAAACGCAAAAGTAATTGGCGCTGCGCTAAATGATAAAGGTCGCCCCATTCCCTGCGCAGAACTTGAACCGCTTTTTGAAAGTACGTCAGACTAAAAACGCACAGGCCAATAACTAACTTCACTTGTAAGAACAACCAATAACCTACTAGGGCAATAATAATGAAACTCGTGTATACCCATCAAAACGGCATTTTAGTAGGTAGTGTTAAGGCCTTACTCGAGCAGGCAAGCATTAAAGTGGAGATGAAAAACGAATACGCCTCCGGTGCGGTGGGCGAATTATCGGCAATTGATTCGTGGCCTGAAATTTGGGTAAGCAACCTAGATGAAGAGCGAGCCAAAATCATTGTTGCTCGCTTGCAAGATAACACCCCACGCGAAGAGTGGGTGTGCGCTGCATGTAGCGAAAGTAACGATGCCGCTTTCGAGGTGTGTTGGCAGTGCCAAGCCTTTCCACCAATTGCACCTTAAAACAGTTTTGATACCTACCTGTTTATGGGGCGCGTAATTTTTTTCTAAATACATCCCAGCTGCTGTAAATTATTAGCCCAATACTGCAGCAGGCAATGCCTAGCCATTGTAGGCTATTTGGCACTTCATTATTAAATAGCAATGCCAATACGGCAGTCACCGAGGGTACAAATGCCATTAGTACGCTGCTAGCTACCGCACCAATAGCGCGTATGGCAAAGGAAAATAAAAACAGCGCTACCACGCTTACAATCACACCTTGATAAATTACATGAAAAAGTAATTCGTTAACGGGCAAGCTGGTGAAGCTTGTTAGTCCATCGGAAAATACTAGCCAGATTGGCGTCATAACTGCTGTATTAATGAGCGGCACCCACACCATAATATCTTTTACCGATACTTCCCACGCTTTAACCGCGGCCATGTAAATGGCGAGTGATACAGTGGCTACAGCCAGTAGGCTTACGCCAATAAAATAGCGACGGTTAAATAACTCTGCATCCATAAACGTTAAAATATTGGCGAGAAATATAAAACCAATTAGCAGTATTACCCCCTTGGTTACGCGCGCCCCAAAAAAGAATACAGCAATTAAGCTAGTGGCCACCGGTAAACCGCCGTTAATAATAACGCTCGCATTGGCGCTTGGTGTAATTATTAAGCCTAGGTAGGCAGGCCAAGCGTAGGGGGCGCCGTAGCTAAGTGCTATAAAACACGCTTTTCGCACCGGAAAAGTTCGCCAGTGATAACTGAGTGCAATAGGCAGGGTAACAAGGCTCGCAACAACAAAGCGCATCCAGGTTATGTCTAGCGGCGAAAGCGTGGTGGTTAGCCCTTGGCGTGAAGAGACAATCCAGCCAGACCAAATTAACATCATGGTGAACGCAGCTAATACACCAAGTAGCTTGGTGTGGTTAACCGAAAGGCGGAGTAGTGCTTGACGCATAGGTTGCTCTTAAAGTGAAGTAGGGCTACAGCAGGGGCGCAGTATAAAGCTTTGTGCAGAGGTAAAATAGTTTCTACCGTCAAGTGTAGTTGAGTCAAGGTGTGAAAATATGAAGAACGAAAGAGGTGGGGCATGTGCCGAGGCTTACTGCGGCACATGCTTTTTGATATAGCGTTAATAGGTAATGAAATAAACTGAGATAAACAGCAAAATACGTAAATATTACTCAGAAAATATAGCGGCTAGCTTATCGGGGCTTTCGAGGAAGGTTTCTTGCATAGCCTTAGAGAAGCCGTCGGGGTAAACGTCTTCAATTCTGTCACCGAACGAGTCAAGCACAATATTAGCGATTTCTTCCGGCGAGGGCTTAGGGCCATCGTAACCCGCGGCTAAGCGAGTATCAAAAGGACCTGGGTAGACACCCTGTACAAATACACCGTCTGCAGCAAGCTCTGCGCGCAAGCCTTGAGTTAAAAAGCGCAAAGCAGATTTAGATGCAGAGTAAGTGCCCATAGCTTTAAAGTTACTGAGTGCTGCAATAGAAGAAATATTGATAACCCCAGCTTGTTTGGACGCTTTAATTAGAGGAAGTAAGTTGGTAAGTAAATTGAGTACAGAAATATAGTGTACATCCATTTCTTGTTTTGCTGTCTCTAGTGCACCTTCTGTAGTGTAACCACAAGCAGATGCGATACCGGCGTTATTGATGACTACGTCGAGTTCATCAATGCTATTCGTAAATGCAGTGATGTTTTCTTGATTGGTTACATCGAGTACTACGGGAGTAACATTGGCTAGATTAAGTGCGTTTAGCTCATCTACACCAGCTTGAGTGCGGCAACCGGCGTATAGTCGCTTGGTTTGGCGAGCGGCTAGGGTTTTAACAAACCCTAAACCAAGGCCTCGTGATGCGCCTGTAACCAAAATAGTGGATTGAGTAAAATCGAAAGATGCCATGGGTGTTTCCTATTTGTTGCGAGTTAATTTATATCTAACGTGTAATTAAGCGCTCAATTTGTCGCTCTTAATGGTTCAAAGTAAAAGTGTTTAATAAATAAGCTGCTCTTTTTGTAAAGGGGAGCGCTAATAGTTGTATTTACGCTCACACCTTATCGCTTTTTTGTCCATATGCCATCCTATAACTTATTACAGCTATTCACTTGAAAGCTTGGTTTGCACACTGTGCATTCATGGATGTTCTAAGCATCTTGTTTGTAACTGTCGTCCTAGGATTTAAAAATGTTCGAAATGATAAACCCGCCAACTCGCCATAACCCCAGCGGGTATACCCACGGCGTGATCGTGCCAGAAGGAAAGCGCATGATGTTTATATCTGGTCAGTTGTCTGGCAACGTGCACGGCGTATTGGAAAGCGATGATCTTGTTAATCAGTTTTCATCTTGCCTAGATAATGTGCTTAAGGTTGTTGAGGCAGCAGGAGGGGGAGCAAAGAATATTGCAAAAATGAAAGTATTTATAACTGATTTCCCAGAGTATCATCGACGCAAAACTGAAATAGCTGTTGCGTGGCACGCTCGCTTCGGTGAAGGGTTTCCCTCCATGACTATTATTGATGTGAAGCAATTGTTTGATTCAAAGGGCAAGGTGGAAATAGAAGCTGTCGCCTTTGTTGACTAGCAGTATACCGCGACAAGCAATGCTGTAATCTACATACGAAGTAGCTAAGTAATTACTCCTCTTCTTTTCAAATTACTCTCTTCAATATTCTATTTTGGTTTTTCTGTGCGCTTGTTAAGCGCACTATTTATCCCCTAGTAGTTGATGGCGTAGTATTCTTTAAGTTGTTCGCCACGTCATTTTCTTCTGTTGTTTTTACCAATTTTAATCTCCTGTGCATACATAGTGTTATCCATGTTTAATTGAGGTAATGTTTTTCAATTTATTCACGTTTTTGTGATATATAGTTACCCTTTCCCATATACATATTTATCTCAAGTAGGTATAAATGGCGCCTGCTTTTAATTGGTAGATGCAAATATTTAATTTGACAATTAAAAGTATGCTTAAAGAGAATTTGTAATAAAAGTGCATTATTAAACTTGAAGTTTATTAGTAGTACTTAATTATTAGATTCTTTCCATCAGTAAAGCGGGTGGTAAAAATGCTAAATATAATGTTGCCGTCTTATTTAATTTAACGAACTTCTAATGGAATGGAAAAATGGAGCAATTAGATTACGCAGAGTTGTGTTCTGCATTATGTGAAGCAACCGATGAGGAAACGCTAAAGGAACTATGCCTTAAGTTTTGTGAGTTGGTGGGGTTTGAGTTCTATATTTTTGGCATTATTTCTAGTGCCTCTTCGCTTAGTAGCCCTACAATATCTACAATAAGTAACTATCCAGATGAATGGTTTAAAAACTATTTTGAAGAGGGAATGCAGCGGCACGATCCTGTAGTGCGCTACTGCATGCAAAATACATCTGCAATTCGCTGGCGCCAATTAATGGATCTAGAGCACTATGTAGATGCAATAGGCGAAAAAATAATGATTCGCGCTTCAGAATCCGGTTTGTGTGACGGGTTATCTATTCCCATAAAAGCCCCTAGTGGCGAGATAGCTATATTTAGCTTGGCCAGCAATCGCGAAGAGGGCTTGAATCAACGCATTAACGCGTGTTTACCTTTTGCACAATCATTCGGAACGCAAGTGTTTGAATGTTACTCTGCTTTAATGTTAAAGCTTGCGCAAAATAAGCAAACCCACCTTACTGCTCGCGAGAAAGAAAGTTTGTTTTGGGCCTGTGAAGGTAAAACCACATGGGAGATATCCAAAATACTTGATGTAAGTGAGCGCACCGTTATTTTTCATCTCTCTAGTGCTACGTCAAAGCTTGGGGCGGTTAATCGTCAGCATGCGGTTGCTAAGGCAATTCTTAGTGGTTTAATTAAGCCCACTCTGTAAGGGGCTGGTTGATTGGCGCCTGCCTAGTGTCATGCGACAGCAGGGGCCAGTGATATCTGTTTTAAGTACCTGCCAATGTTGCAAATCTAGTTCATTGTTTAGAGTAACCTTGCTGGCTGTTTGAGGTTCGCCCTGAGTATTGGTTATCAAGTGATGAACTATCTCGTCGGCCAGATTAAGTTTTGTTAGGTGTGCTAAGTCAGCCATGTCGCAAATGGTTAACGTGTGCAAATAGCGATTTATTTTGCAGTAGCGCAGTACATTAAAAAAGCTTGCTAAGTTATCAATGCAGATATATTCGATTAACTCGCCGCAATTATTTTTCGCCGGCAGTAAATCTATAAGTTCGTATTGAGACTGTGAGTAAAGCACTGCTCGATACTGTAAAGTTCTGCAAATTATTTCGGGTACTACACCGTATTCTTTCTGCGTGTCCACCAGCGCGATACTGTTTCCGCTTACACTGGCGCTGCTAATGCACGTGTTCCAGGGGGTGGGTTTGCTTAATATGTGAGCTATGTTTCTGCTGTGAGAGTAGGTTTGCGGGCGAGCCAAGCTAATAACTTTCTCTTCATTTCTTCCTTCCCACTGCTGCCAATGTTGGTTTTTTAATGGTGCAGGTAGGGATGCCTTAATAATGCATTTGTCTAATGCGGTAGCATCTAAATTTAATATTAAGCTGTTTATATCAATAATTGCGGGGTGTGGCTCGGCAGAAAGGTAGAGCTTAGTGGCACTGTGCGCATGCTTTTGCAGTGCGACTTGCAATGTGCTGGTATCACCGCCTGCTATTTGCGCACCGCAGTGCAAAATCTCTGCATCACTCGCTAACCCCCACGTTATGGCCGTGTCGTTAGAAATGGTAGCGCCATGGTTTTCGGCAGCGGTTTCTAATGTTTTAAAGTCTTCAGGTGTCATGGTTAGCTCTACGCAGCAGTAAGTGCAGGCAGCCCGGTGGTTCGGTGGGAATGCCTGTTAATAAGGGAGTGGCAATGAGAATCAAGGTTATGCCAATAGCCTAATACGCACTACCTGTAATATCTTACAGTGCGCGATATTTTCATGTAAGTTATTGATAATTAAAGAATAAAAGTTATCTGTTCTATGTGACAGCTAACCCTGCGCTACACCAAAAAATATAGTTTTCGTCAACTTAACTCAAGTGGACGAAAAAAATGAAACAAGTAGTGTTTGCGCAAGAAAACGTTAATAACCAATCAATAGTCAACGATATCTTCCGTATTAGGCATGAAACTTTTATTGAGCGCCTAGGATGGGATATAACTTCTACAGATGGCAAAGAACGCGATCGCTTTGACGATTTGGGCCCTTATCATATAGCCGTTAAACCCCAAGATGGTGGTGTAGTTGGCTGTTGGCGAGCTTTACCAACCAAGGGTGACTACATGCTTAAATCCGTTTTTCAGGAACTGCTACAAGGTGAAGATGTACCCGAGCAAGAGGATGTATGGGAGATAAGTCGATTCGCGGTGCGTAAAGGTCAAGGTGCGAGTAGCGCTTACATGAGTGATATTACAATGGATCTATTTGATACCTTTATTCAGTTTGCAAAAATGAAAGGTATTAAAAAATACGTTACAGTTACAACCCTCGCCTGTGAGCGTATTCTTAAGCGCGGTGGTATGGCAGTTCGCCGTATGGGAGAGGGTAAAGTAATGCAGGTTGGCGTTGAGCGTACAGTTGCGTTATGGATAGATATTGAAGCGAGTGAGCGCATGTATCAATGCTAGGAGTGCAATTGAATTTAGAGAATGGAATTTTACAGGTAATTAACGATAAAAGTTGCGGGCTAGGTCGTGCCATTTTAGCCTGGGCTTTATTTGATAAAAATAATACTTTGCTTGTAAAAGACAGTTACATCTTGGGTAAGCAAAAAGAAACCCTGCTTAAAGCACTAGATAGTTATGGTGCAGTGGCTCAGACGCTTTTTATAAGTGTAGAGCCCGCTGCGTCATTTATAGATGTGCAAAAACTTACCGCTGTATTAGATTCCATTCAATTGCAAAAAATAGTCATAGGCTGTGGTTTTAGTGCTGTTCACCAATGTAACCAGTGGTCGGCATGGCTAGCTAAGCAAACCTGCAGCGTTGAATACCTAGAGCAATCTACCGTAAGTGCACGCATTTCTCGCGGCGCGGTACAGGCGCACATATTGAATCGTCCGTGGGTTACCTGTGTAAGTGCGGCAAATTTAAATGGTGGGCGCGCTGGTCTTGCGCAAATAGAAACCGATATAGGCTTTAAAAGCTATTTAAAACAATTGCTAACAGTAAATGCTGCCGTGTGGTGCAGTACAGGCGCAGCGGACTTACCCACTTTTATTGAGAGTATGGGCTCAACAGCTTTGGGTGACGTAGAAATACATGCAGGTGAGATTAAAAATTTACAGCACAGGTTTAGCCAATTAGTAAAAACGTCTGCCTGTAGTGTGTGTATTTTTTGCGATATGACAGAATTAAATTGCTTGATGCAAGCTGGGCTAGTGGATGAGATTGTTCATCATGTAGTAAGTGGGTGCCCCAGTGAGCAGTCGCTAGAGATAGGCGAACCACTAAAAAGTGGTGAACTAGATTTCAGCAACTGGAAGCTTGTTTCCAGTGCGCCGCTAGGTAATGGCAGTCGCGTTGTGTTAATTAATAATACTTCCGACAGCACGGTTACTGGTGCAATGTAGTAGAAGTATTAAACTTGCGCGGTATAGCTTTGCGCCTTCTCACCCATCTTTTGCCCATCTTTGTCTTCATATTAATCAGCTATTTGCTGGTTGATTTCTCTTCTTTGCGGGAATAAAAGTTATACCCAACTAGCCCAAGGGTACATAGTGTAATGGCTATCCACTGGCCGCTGGTAGGTTGTTCGTTAATGGAGATAAAAGCTAGCAGTGCGGTGGTGGTGGGTACAAATGCCATAAATAAGCTGGCAGATAGTGCGCCAATACATTTTATTGCATAAGAAAATAAAAATAATGCGGCTACGCTAACTATTACCCCTTGATAGACTATGTGAAATAGTAAATCGGTAGTGGGAATAGTGTGTAGTGCGCTAAGCCCATCAGAAAAAACAAACCAAAAAGGTGTAACACACAATGCGTTAATAATAGGTACCCATACCATTATTTCATGCATAGAAATATTCCATGCTTTTACGGCCACCATATAAGTAGCTAAAACGAGCGTAGCACTAAGTAAAAAGCCAATACCTGTTAGGTACTTTACGCTAAATTGTGCACCGCTACTGGCAATAATAATATTGGATATACATGCAATGGCTACCAGTGCGAGCAATGGTTTTGTCATTTTTCCACTAAGAAAAAAATAGCCTAGTAAGCTGGTAACCACCGGTAATAAGCCATTAATAAGCACGCTAGCATTTGCCGATGGTGTAAATTGCAAGCCGAGGTAGGCAAACAGCACATAGGGAAACCCACACCCAAAAGCTACAACTAGGGCCTTGCCAAGCGGTAGATGCCGCCAGTTGTATTTTATGGCTAGTGGTAATGTGACGAGTGCGGCAGTGGTAAAGCGCAGCCAGGTTAGATCGATTGCTGCAATATTGCTATTGAGCCCCCAGCGGGACGAAACTATCCAGCCAGACCAAATGGCGACGACTGCGCAGGCAGCGGCAATGCCCAGCAAGCGTTGTTTATCGCTGGGCAATACTGTTAAAGCTTTCATTAAAAAACCTGATAATTATTTGCGCGTATTTTAAAGGGTATTGCCAATTATTGAGAGCATTATTTCTTCGCTTCCGCCTGCCAGTGCAAGCCCCATTGCTTCTGTTGTAAAGCGAATTGCTGGGGTGCCGCGTAAATAACCCTGCGCGCCGCTGTAGTCTGCTAGGGTGTTACTAGCGGATTTTAGCAAGCTGCTGCCCATATATTTTAGCGCGGCAGAATCCTTTGCGCTAAGTTCGCCTTCTTCAAATGCATTAACACAAGTTTCAAAATAGGCTTCAAAAGCCATTAGTTGCATTTTTAACCTCGCGACATTATCGGCTTGCAATGCGCATTGTGGGGAATTGCGAGTGTGCAGTATTAATTCTTCAATTAAATAAGTGCTTATGCCTAGCATGCGTGCACTTACAAATAGCCGCTCGGTTTCTAAGTGCTTCATTAATAACATAAGTCCTGCGCCAAATGGCCCAACGAGGTTGTCGAGGGGAATAACGGCATCTTTTGCGCTTATTCCTCCTAGGCAGCCGTGATAGGCCAATGTGGGCACTGCTTGCTCGCGGGTAATGCCGGCCGTTTCAATGGGCACTAGAAATAAAGAATAGCTAAATGGGCTGCGGCTGGGGTTGGTGCGTGCAAGTACAAGGGCTGCGTCGGCAAAAGGCAAGTTGGTAATACCGCGTTTTACCCCGTTTAGTATCCAGCCCTCTTCACTTTTATTGGCGGTAAATTGAATGCCCTGTAAATCGCTTCCGGCATCTGGTTCTGTCATCGCGAGAGAAAAAATAGCGTCACCGGTTAATGCTTTTGGCAACCATTTATCAATTAGCTCAGGCGAGCCTTTATCTAGCAAGCCGCGCGTACCAATGTCTATGTGTGAGGCCAAGCATAAGCCCACAGCGCCGAGAGCTTGGCGTGCGAGCGAAAAATGTAGGTACAATTGTTTGCGTATATCGTTGTCGCCGTAGGGGGCCGGCCAGCCGCGGGTAAGTAAATTGCTCTGCGCTAGCTCCCGTACCAGCGAGTGAATAGACACAAGTTTTTCGGCTTTACTTGTAGGTGTGTAAGGCGAAAGGTGCTCGTTAATCCAATTTTGTAAATCGGCTGCGAATGCGTGGTCTTGTATTTTCATATGGCTAAGCCTTTTGGTGGCGCTCAGAAACGCTTGTGTCTAGAATGTTGCGAAGTAACAAGTCCTTAGGCTCTAGGAAAAAATTAGCCCAATTGGCTTCTGTGTAACTATTCGCTATTGGCTTATTTTTTTGGAAGTGGGTAATACCACCTAAATGAAGTGCTTGTTTCGATGCGTACACAAGTAACTCGCTAGCGAGCAATTTACATGCACTGGCAAGCGCTTGGGTATCTTTGCCTGCCGCCATCTGTTGTAAACTATAGCGACTAAGCGCGCAGCTACTACTTAATCGAGCCTCAAGTTTTGCTAATCTATGTTGAATAACCTGCTGATTAATTAGCGGGTCACCGTTAGAAATGCGTGACTTTAAAAATAAAATTAACTTGTCTAAACACATTCGCGTGTATTGATTGTGGCGTATGGCAGTCATTATTCGGCTGCGCGCAACAAGGTCCAAAATAGACTGTGTATTTATCTCGCCAATTGCACCATTGTTTACCAATACGTTTTGTAATCTGAGGTTAGCTATTTCAAATTGGGAGTTGTTTGCTTTGGGGGCACCAAGTTGTGCGTGCTCTGCGGTTGTAATACCCGCGGTTTGAGTCGGCAGGTAGGTAACTAATGTATTGTTATTGGGCAGTGTGGCGAGCACTAAATGGTGGCTAACGGCCTTATTAAATAGTACGACGCTTAACGCCCCATTCAGCAGCCAGCCATTTTTATTCTCGCTAGCGCTTACACCAAACGGCGCTTGCGTAGAGTTTTTTGCTTGCTCAGGAATAGTTAAAACGCGACTAAAAAGCATATCGCCTTGGCGAATACTGCTAAGTAGCTGTTGAGCTAGTTTTGAGTTTACCGTGTTGCTATGTGGGTTATGTGGGTTATGTGAGTTGTGTGGATTAAGTGAGCTATGTGGGTTACCCATTGTTGCCGTTAGCTCTAAGAGCGGTGCAACAAAATTTAGCTGGTTGGAAATAAGCTCGCTGGCCGCAAACGACTCTATATAGGCGATATGCTCTTCAAGCTCGGCGTAATAGCTAAACTCAGACGTTGTTTCGGGCCTGCAGAGCTTAAATACCGTTTTAAAAAAATCGATATCGTAAGTGTTAGCCTTATTCTGATCGCATAGGTTAAGAAACTCGCTCAGCAAATCCGTGTTACTTGCCTCTTTTTGCTGTGCATGCATCTGTTGTGAGGGTGCTGCCACATCCGCTGTTTTGCTCATAGGGCGTGCTCCTCTATGTGAGCTGAAATATGGCTATAGCGTTCGTTGCATTCTAGAAAGTGTTGGTTAGCCAATGCGCGCACTTTTTTAGCGTTAACTTTACCGCTGGGGCTTAACGGCATTGCGTCTATGCTGGCAATAAGCGCAGGGCGCATATAGTGCGGTAGGGCCTGTGCTGCTTGGTTTAGCAAGCTTTCTAGGTTTTCGCCTTCGTTACGTGTTTTAACAACCACAGCAAGGCACTCGCCATAAGTAGTGTGCTTAACTACCAGCGCAACGGCATCTTGAACAATACTTTGGCTGCGAAAGGGTTCAGCTATATCGCCTAGGTCCACGCGATAACTATTTACTTTTACCTGATCATCTATTCGGCCCAAAAATATTAAATTACCATTGTGGTCGCGGCGCACTTTGTCGCCGGTGCGGTAATATGTGGCGTGGTTAATTCGCGTAAGTCGAGCGTCATTTAAAAGCTCTCGATTAAGGTAACCATTCATTACTTGTGGGCCGCCAATGCACAGTTCACCTATACCAGGTTCATCGCTTTTTTCATCACTATTTTTATCACTATTTATTTCAATAATGGCATCCACTAATGGCAGTGGTACACCTATAGGGAAGCTCGAGTACTGGTGAATATTTTCGTGATTTATTTGAAACAGCGTGCAAACACAGGTGGTTTCGGTGGGGCCGTAGCCATTTAAAACGGTAGCGTTAGGGCTGCAATTTAGCCAGGCGTTAATGGTGTTGGGGTTTAATACCTCGGCACCGGTCATAATGGTTTGTAAGTGTGGCCAGTTATTTTTGTCGAAATTTGGCAGCGCGGCCAGCATGGTAAGTGTTGAGCCCACGGCGCAAAAGTGAGTTATTTTCTGGTTGGTTATTAAGCCTATAAATCTAAACGGTAAAGGTACAGTAGGTCCTAGCCAAACGGAGGCGCCCATGTAAAGGGGCAAAAGTAAATCTGCGATAGAGACATCAAAATACAGTGCAGATGTATTCATGCAGCGCGATTGTTGATTAACCCCCATGTAGGTGTTAACTGCTTGGAAAAATGCCAACATAGCGCGATGGCTAATGCGTACGCCGTTAGGTACACCTGTAGACCCAGAAGTATAAAGTATATAGGCGTCGTGCTCTGCATTACCTTCAAGCGAGGTTAAGTGCGCTTGTGCGTTGTCAGTAAAAGCATCAATACTCGCGTCAATATTTATAGTGCACAGGGTATTAAACCAATCAGCGGTATGGTTGCTGCAAATAATCGCTTTGGGTTCGCTGTCATCTACAATGCTTTGCAAGCGCTGCTTGGGCGCATCTGGGTCTGCTGGAATATACGCAGCACCCAGCGAGAGCACAGCTATAATAGCGCATACTGCAGTTGTGCTTTTGGGTAAAAGAAGTACTACGCGGTCGCCGCTAGTCACGCCGTTGCTTTGCAAACGTGCCGCGAGAGAGCCTGCTTGATGCGCTAATTCTTTATAGGTTATCGCTTGGGTGCCGTCGTCTACAGCCAGTTTTTCTGGCTGTACTGCGGCCCAGTGAATAATGCGTTGGGCCAGTGTTTGCATGGTTACGCTACTCGCTTTTGAATAAGTTGTGTTAAAGATCCAAATGAAGCCAGGCCGTCAATATCTTCTGCTTCTTGGCCAAACCCAAACCCAAAATCTTCGCTGATGCGCACGCTTAGTGAAACGGCATCCATGCTGGTAAGGTGGTATTTATTAATAAAATCGTCGTTTGCATTTAAGCTAACGTCGTTACTTGCAATACGCTTAACGTCGGCAATAATCGCGCATAGCTTTTCTTCAATTTGTGTGATGGTTAAATTGGTCATTGTATTTCCTTGTGATGATTATGTTGGGGTGAAATTGGCTAACAGCTAGGCTGGTACTGTTGGTGTATTGTGTAGGCTGTTGTTGGTATTTGCTTGCGCGCAATAGTCTTCTAGTAGTAGTCGCATTTCGTTTACTACTTCTTTTACGTGCTCGCCGGCAAGTATGGGGTGTGGGTACACCAGCGAAACTGTTTGGACGTTATTAAATGCGTAGCAGTGCGCAACAATAGAGAAGTTGCCTGCCACGCGATTTGCGAGCATTGTGTAATCCGTCAGTAATACACTTGGGTGGGGCGAGCGGATATTTATATCGCCCATATTGGTAATGCCTACCCCTTGTGCAAAAGAATGTAGCGTTGCTATTTGTTTGGTGCCGGCATCTACTTGGTTAATATCTATCGGGCTCTTGGTTAGGCAGGTTGTCATTATTTTGTGCATCAATGCGCGGTCGTATTTAATGGCAAGCTGCGTTACATCCAGTTCACTACCTTCAATTAAATTCGATGCAATAGACATATAACAACCAAGCGGGTTGAAATAGCTGGGTTGCGAATCTTGCAAAAACCGTAGGCTAACGGCTGTACCGAAAGGGAAAGGTGTTTGAATAAATTGTGTTTTTTGCATGGCTATACACATAGCGGCCGACACAATAGAGTGGAATTTAATATTGTCTTTCGCTAGCTGTGTATTTAGCTTACCCATAAAAACAGTGTCTAGCTTTAGTTGTTGCCAGTGGGTGCTTCTGCTTTCTAATGGGCACGCTGTATCAAAATCTCTAGCGATGGTGTGTTCTGTTTTGGGGGCAAAGGTTTGTTCCCTTAGTAGTGCATCAACTGCTAGCGGTAAATCTACTTCTGTATCGTCGAAGTAATGGATGCCTGTAATTTTACTGGCAATAAAATCGAAGAAAGATTGCGCAATGTGGTGCATGCCATTCGCGTCAATTATTGCGTGATGTGCAGAAAATATAAGCGTATAGCTTGCTTGGTCCTTTAACTTAACCAAACTTATTTTCCACAGGCTAATACTGGCTTCTATTTTGTCATCTAAGGCGAGACGTACAATCTTGTCCTTCTCTTGAATGGTATTAACCTCAATATAGTTAACGTCTATTCGGTTTAAATCGGCATCGCGGTAAAAGTATAGTTCGTTTTCTTCACGCTTTATTGTGCAGCGCAGGGGAACATACTTTTTGTAAAGCGCGTTCACAGCTTCGTAAAAAGTAGACGCATCTATGTCGGCTTCGAAATCGATGGTTTGTGTGCCCTGAGTTGAGCCATTTAAGTTTCCATGAAATAGCGCCATGCGAGTTTCAATCGAACCAAGGGCTCGAATTACAGTGTTTGATTTGTTGCTTACGGACATAAATTCCTGCCTGACAAGATGTCTACGTGGTGTTTGTATTTAGAAAATAATTTCATTTCCTACTTTTCGATCATGTTAGCGTGAGCGTGGATAGCGTGTAAATTTTTGGCTTGTGTCAAATGTGACAGGTTAGAAAGGCTAGGTGGCTTGAGTACTATGCGTGGCGTTAACGTATAGCCGCTATTTTTACTGCAACTGGTGGCTGTATATATTGCCAAGCGGGTTGATTGCTTGGTTTCAATGTCGCAGGCTAATTTAGGTTGTATTCAAGTGGAAAGTACTCATAACAAGTGGGCAGTAGCGCTATCGGTTTCGATGGGCGGAGTTATGTCATCGCTCGACACTTTTATCCTTTATGTGGCTACGCCAAACCTTCGCGGAGTATTTTCAGCCACTGTGGCTGAGGTTAGCTGGGTAAGCACCAGCTACGCGATCGCATCTATGATGTGCATGTTTTTATCTGGCTGGTTTGTAGATCGCCTAGGTAGTAAGCGGGTATACCAAGCGGGTTTGGTGTTGTTTGTTATCGGCTCAGCGCTGTGTGCTATGGCGACGTCTCTGGAGCAATTAATTTTATATCGCGTTATTCAAGGTTTGGGAGCAGGTATTCTTCTGCCGGTGGAAGGCGTGATTTTGCGCAGAACCTTCCCGCCGGTGCAGCACGGCCTGGTTATGGGGCTTTACGGTACGTCCATTATGTGTGGCCCAGCATTTGGCCCCATGTTGGGCGGTATTCTTATCGATCAGTTCAGCTGGCACTTTATATTTATCGTGAATATTCCTATTGGCATTATCAGCTTTGTAATGGTTAGGCATTATTTGATCGATGATCCAATCGGTGCAGACACCCCTAAGCGCACATTCGATGCCCCAGGTATTTTATGGCTGCTATTTGGCGTTGTGGGTACCGTGTGGTTGCTTGAGCGTGGCGATCGCACCTACTGGTTTGAAGATACTCAAAATGTAGTACTACTTGTGGTTGCACTCGCTTCTTGGGCAATGCTTTGTGCCCACTCCCTTACCATCAAGCAACCTCTTCTAGACCTCAAAGTGCTGAAGCATAAAACCTTTACTGCGGCGAACAGCTTGAACTTTCTCGCTGCTTTCATGATTACTGGCACGCTGTTCGTTTTGCCTATTTACATGCAAGAGCTGCTAGGTTTTTCGCCAACACAAGCGGGCACCACCATGGCGCCGCGAGCGTTGGTAATGATGTTGGCTTTTCCCCTTGTGGGGTGGCTATTTAATCGTGTTCCCATGCGCCTGCTTATTACAACTGGGTTGGTATTAGGGATTGGTAGTGGGGTGATGATGGCCGGCTTTACTTTCGAAACCGGTTGGCACGATATG
Source organism: Saccharophagus degradans 2-40 (assembly GCF_000013665.1). Lineage (NCBI taxonomy): Bacteria > Pseudomonadati > Pseudomonadota > Gammaproteobacteria > Cellvibrionales > Cellvibrionaceae > Saccharophagus > Saccharophagus degradans. The sequence goes on along the minus strand of NC_007912.1, from coordinate 4,445,075 downwards.
ATTTTGCCGCAAATCATTCAGGGCTTAGGGGCAGCCTTTATTTTGGGGCCGGTTACCACTGCTGCGCTTATCAGTATTCCCAAGGCAACCATGCCAGCTGCTGCTGCTTTGGAATCTACCACCCGCTTATTGGGCAGCACACTTGGTATTGCGGTGTTTGCCAGCTTGATAACCCATTACGAGCTGCGCACATGGGAGCTGCTTCGCCACAACGTGACTTTATCTAGCACTGTTTTATATAAGCGCTTTGGTGGTGTTGTTGAGTTTTATTACTCTGAAACAAGTAGCCAGTTGCACGCGCTGGAAAAAGCTTACCGCGCACTAAATGGTAGGGTAACCGAGCAAGTGCTCTCGATAACCTATATGAACTTATTTCAACTTATAACAGTAGGATTTATAGCGATGCTAATTATCTCTGCTTTTATTTCACTTAAAAAACAGCAGCAAGTTGCTTAATTGATTTGTTAGTCACTAGGATATGAGACTTATGAAATATTTGAATCCATTACTTTCCGATCATCGTTATCAAGTTGGGCTTGTTATCTTTGTTGTGGTTCTCACTATTAGTTCGTGGAGCTACGCTACGCGCAATGTTGAGTCCACCGATAATGCAACGGTGCAATGCGATCTTATTGATGTGGTATCTGAAGTAAACGGTGTAATAGATACTATTACTTTTACCGATGATCAGTGGATAGAAAAAACGGGTTTGGCTGTAAAAATAGAAGATAGCTTATTTGTTTCCGAGCTAAAGCGGTCTGAGGCCGCATTAGCTATCGAGCAGGCAAGCTACATTGATGCTCAAAACAACCTTAAAACCATAATGGTTGAGTTGGATACCAATATAGAAAGGGCTAAATCTTCAAAGCAATCGGCACAGTCTATTGT